>JAHHHW010000023.1 GCA_019359115.1 Pelatocladus maniniholoensis HA4357-MV3 | reverse complement strand
GGACACCCCTCTTCTTCAACAACCTACGGTTGCTATTAGTCGGGGGTGTACCTCGTTTTCAACCCGCAATTCCTCTCACCACTGACCTTTCAGGTACAGTGGGAGCCTCCTTGCGGCAATAGGTGAAATAAGAAGGGAAAAATTTGAAAAAGAAGAGAAAAAGGAAAGAAAAATTACTTTCTCTTTACCTTTTACTATTTATCCCTTACCCTACCCTACGGGTAGGATTTTGACACTCTCACTGGTTGTAGCTACTGAGGTTTATATATACGTTGCTTAAGAGGTTTTATGAATACTGGTGAATCTAATACTAAAGAAGACTCTAACGGGTCTAACAGATCTAATAATCGAGGAACAATAATCTGCGGCTGGTGTTCCTATGATGCCAATCCTGTAGGGGCGAAACACTGTCAGAATTGTGGTAAGCCTCTTGTGATTACTTATGCACCTACCAACGATGAGGTTCGCAAATTAAAAATTTCCCCTACTATAGGTTGGTTAGCTCTGGCTCTAGTCTTGTTGCTTGTAGGTGGAGGAATTTACTTTTTCTGGCAGCAATTGCAAGTTTTAACGACTACTAGCAGTTTGAATAACTCTCCAGATAACGCTTCTTCAGACATTAAACTCTACAACTCGATGAAAGAAGTCTCAAACGTACCTGAAGGAACATTCAACTACGGCGGTGCTGGAGTCTTAGCATACCTTACTGCTCAAGGTACACACAAGGCAATGATGCAGGCTCATCCAAATTTTCACCTGCGCTACACCGAGCCTCCAAATAATGGTAGTCCAAGCTCAAGTGTAGGTATCTCGATGTTACTTAATGGTGAACTCAGCTTTGCTGTGTCTGGTAAAGCACTTGAGGATGATAATTACACCAAGGCAAATAAGCGGGGTTTTACTTTGCAGTCTGTGCCAGTTGCGATCGATGGGATGGGCTTCTACACTCATCCGGATCTGCGTATTCCTGGACTTTCTGTGCAGCAACTTCAGGGAATCCATACAGGTCAAATAACTAACTGGAAAGAGGTTGGAGGGCCAGATCTGCCGATCATAATTGTTTATCTCAAAAAGGCCTCCGTTTTAACAATTGTTTTGGGAATGGAAAAGAATAGCCTCACTTCCAAAATGGAGTATGCGCGGGATAACACCACATCTTTTCGTAAAGTCGCCGCAACTCCAGGCGCAATAGGCTTTAGTTCCGCCGCACAAATAGTCAATCAGAAATCTGTTCGTCCCGTTGCCGTAGCTCCCAATAATAGCAAGGAGTATGTACCATTGATCACTAATGATCGCCGCATCAACGCCGATGCTTTACGGGATAATACTTACCCCCTAAGCAGACGCGTGTTTGTCTTGATTCGCCGGGATAACACACCCGATCAAGCTGGTGGAGTCGCATACGCTAACTTGCTGCTGTCCAAAGAAGGACAGCAGTTCATCGAGAAAACTGGCTTAGTTCCGATCCGTGGAAATAAATAAACTATCGGTTATTCATCCGTTGGTTCCGCTAGATGGACAATGGTACGGTAAACTAGGCTGACCATACCATGCTCATTGCAGTGGCGCTCATATAAATCCTGCAAGCTAGAAATCAATTGCTGGTGTGCTAATCCTTGACGCGGAACCGTGGAATAACTCATTGCATTTCCAATTAGTCCAGTCAAATCTACCTCTTGCCTGTGATCAAAAGTATATCGGCGGATATTGAGAAAATGGGGACTATTAATCAATGGTTCCACTGAGAGAAAACAGGCTTCTGGTGGAGGATTTTCCGAAGATGCGCGCAACAGTCGGACATATTCTCCAGTAAACTCATCATTTTTTAAGCGATCGTTAGCTAACACTGCTAACCTTCCTGATGCTTTCAAAATCCGCCGAAACTCCCATAAACTAACCTCGTGATTAAACCATTGGAAAGCTGAACAACAAGTAACTACGTCAACAGATGCATCTGGTAAATTAGTAGACTCTGCTGTCGCATCACGGAATTCTATCAAAGGATGAGGTATAGCTGCTTTTCTCATCGCTGCGTTCGGTTCGATCGCCAAGACACGCACTCCCCTTTGAGCAAACAATTGAGAGGCTATCCCTGGACCAGCACCAATATCGGCTAAAATCAGTTGCTGTGGTGGTGCTAATCCTGCCAAGATAGTATCTATGGCTGAGGGAGCATAAGTTCCTCGATACTTTACATAATCCTCTGCTCTATCAGAAAATCGAGTCAGAGGATTCATCGTATGTAGCGGCGTTACCTCCACAAGTCTGACCTCACAAATAATTTGACCAAACAAGGCACTCATTAAAAAGTTAAAAGGAAAAAGAAAGAAAAAGTGCTGGTACTAAGCCCCTAAATTTATTTATGGAATGATTGAGAAAACATTTATTACTCTCCGAGAAGCCGCTACGCGTCTACCAGACGCGGAGCGCCGAAGTTGCTATGTCCGTGATTATTTCCCCTCAATTTATTTATGGGGATTTTCTTTTTACTTTTTACTTTTATCTTTTTACTTTTTAAATGAGAACCAACATTAGAACTTAAAGGTTGTCCGAATAGTGCCTACAAAAATACTGTCGTTGTTGTCATTATGTTCTGGATTGGTAATCACAAACACACCAGGGGTAATAGAAATATTATCTGTGATTTGGAGCCGATAAAAACCTTCTATGTGTAAAGAGGTGTCCCGATCCTCTGTTTGGCTGCTTGATATGACTTTTGGCGGCATACCGAAGACAATACCACCTAAATTACCTTCCCCGCCTAAATCAGGAAAAGCTAAAGTCACAGCATAGTTTAAGATATCTGCGTCATCATCACTGACTTCTGAGTGTGCTAACGAGTAACCAGCCCAACCACCAATGATAAATTTTGGGCTAATTCGCCAGTTGGTTTCCAAGCCTAAAGTATCTGCGGAAGTCGCCACATTACCAAATGGTCTACGAGCATTCTCACTACCTGTACTACTTGTAACGTTTACACCAGTATTTCCATTCTCAGTGTAGTAGGAGCGAATATAAGTCAGGCTGAGATCAAAACTTTTAATTGGCTGAAAGATTAGTTGTGCTAAAGCACTGTAGTTACCATCAAAAAGCCCATTGCTATTAGTAGGATCTGAGCCATCACTAGCTTTATAAGCTAAAGTGAGACTTGTGTTTTTACTGACACCATAGGTTAACCCCAAGGCTGCTCCACTAACAATGGATCGATAGATCGGGTTATATCGACCAAAGCGAGAAATACTACCGCTACCACTGCTTTGAAAGGGACTCAGGGTTTGGACAATATCATCCAAATTACCTTTAACAGGGGCAACTATAACTTTTAATTGATCTCCTACTGGGAATTTATAGTAAAGTTCAGTGATCCCGACATCATTATCTTCATCTCCATCAAAACCTAAACGAGTCATCCTCGTACCTGTGACATCATTCTGAAACTCAGTCACGTTTCTAGCTTGCAAGCGGGTTCTCAAACGATCTCTACCACTAAAGCTAGTGTCAAGAGTCAGACGCACACGGTCTGCAAGGATGATGTTATCTTCTAAGTCTGGGTTGTCATCAGAATTATTGTTATTATCGGCTGCTTGATCGCCAAAGACGCCAGCAACAGCAAAAATCGCTTCTCCAGTGAGTTTTGTGGTGGTAGAGAATTGATTTGCTTCTAATTGGGCGGTGCTAGCTTCTAAAGTATCCACGCGATCGCGCAGTGTTGCAAGTTCTGCTGAAAACTCTTGTTGCAATTTTTGTAGTGTGGCTAAATCTTCTTTTGTCACCAAAGAAGCTGTAGAAGTAGCAATTAATTCGTTCACCCGATCCAGACAAGCATTCAAACCAGCAGCAAATTCGTATCGTGTTATGGGGCGATCGCCTCGATACGTGCCATTTGGATAACCAACTATACAACCGTAGCGCTCAACCAAAGATTGTAATGCTTGGAATGCCCAATCATTCGGTTGGACATCTGAAAGTTGGGAAACCGAGTTCACCTGTGCTAATTGGTTTGAGGAAAATTCAATCTCCGCAATTGATTCAGGCTGAATTTGATATTCTACTTGCACTTGTTCAGCCAGCGTTACAGATGGCACAACAAAGGTTGATAGCAGAACTAACGGACTGAGAAGAAAAGAAGTGTTAAATGACACAGGCTCACACCTAACTTAAAGAATACTAAGGGAACACCAAAAAAGCAATCAAACGAATTTTTGCGATGAAATAAAATGCTGTTTTTTTGAATTTTTCAGCAAAAAACAGCAATTACAAGCAAATATTTACATAATTTTACTTTTTAAAATAAATTTTGCTTTATTTTATTTAATCATTTGGTAGTTCATCTACTAATAAAAATCCCCGACAACTTTTGCGAAGTCGGGGATCTGAGCTTTGCGAATAATCTAGGAATGCTATTGCTATATATCTCTGCACCGTCATTATTTGCGTTTCTGTGTTTTGATAGAGTTATAACCTCAAGAAAATTCATTTATAAACGGTGAAATTGCCTTAACAAATTCAGCCGTAGATTCGTATGGTAAAACATTGCGACCAGGAATTTTTATTCCACGACCTTGAGGTAAAGCTGCAAGATAATCTGATAACCATGCTTCTGGTTCAAGTTTTTTACCTTCTTTGGCAATACTCGATATATTTTCGCCCAAAACTACTAATGTGGGTTGATTGATCGCTGCGATCGCACTACTGTAGTTCTGTAACCAAAATCCCGCTAAAAATGAAAACACAGCATAGCGACTAGTAGTATTTTCTGCACCGATTTGCAAAGTATTTAACCATTCTGAATCCACATCTTCTTTGGAATCAAAAAGCTGTTTTGTTGAGAAATCCCGCAAAAATTTTTCTCTGCGAGCGTAGCGATAAAAAACATTACCTAAAGGCGAGTCTAATAGATTCCAAATCAATTTTGCTTGCCATTTTGGTAATTCTTTTGTAATCAATGGCCAAGCTGGAGGAGATGCTAATACTAATCCTGCTACTAAATTTGGTTCTTTGTTAACTAGTTCAATTGCAACTGCAAATAAAGCTCCTTGAACTACAACAATTACAGGTTTTTGTACAACTGTTTGCAAAAAGTGTTGTAATTGTTCTGCCCAATCACTAGGATTATAAGCAATATGAGGCTGATCACTTTCACCACAACCAAGTAAATCAGGATTATAAATTAAATTATGCTGTTGTTGATGTCCCCATTCATGACAAAATCTTTGCCAAAATTGCCGCGATAAACCTACACCGATAGGATGAATTAATAACAAGGGTATACCACTCGGCGCGGAATTAGTTTGTTGATTAATTGTGTAAGCACAACGGTAATTTTGCCAAGTGTAAAACTGTGTAGGAAATTCTGTTTGCTGTTGAGTAATCATGAGATTTTATTGCTTTAATAATCAGCTAAAAATCATCTGTGGATTAATAAATTCGTATCCTGCTTCTTTAATTTTTTTATTTGATATTTTGGCATTATATGGACGCTTACTATTTAAGGAAGAATCCCATGTAACTTTGGGTAGATTATGTATTTCACACACACGGTCAGATATTTCTCTAGTTGTGAGATCGTCATTATCAACAAGATTGTAAATCCCTTGTAAACGATGACGACGGGCAAATTCTATAGCAGGAGCAATATCATCAAGATGAATCCAATTTGCTGGTTCTTCACCATTTCCAGGACGAGTTGTACCAGCAATTCGGCTATATATTTTGACTAGTTCTCGACCAGGACCATAAATTCCCCCTAAACGTAAGATACACACGCGCAGATGCTCACTAGATCCAGAAAGTAATTCTTGCTCAGTTTTATAGAGAATTTCTCCATTAGGAGTTGTGGGTGCAACCTGTGTTTCTTCATCTACTAATGCACCATTTTGTTCACCGTATACAGAACAACTACTGGTATATATTAGTTGTTGAATACTAGGAATTTGCTTGAGAACTGAAATTAAATTTCGAGCTGTTTCTAAATAACTTTCTTCATAGGTATTAAGGTCTTTTGCACCAACACTCAAAAGGACAACATCTTGATTTTTTAAAACTGATTTCAGCTTCTCAGGATCGTTACCGTTTACTACTACAACTCTTTGAGCCATAGTTTCTAGTTCTGCAACTCGTTCAGGAGTAGTTGTGGTTGCGGTGACAATAAAATCCCGTTCTTGCTGCCAAAATTTAGCAACTTTAGAACCTACATAACCACAACCAATGATTGTTATATTCATATTTTTGTTAGAGTAAGTCGGCACAAATAAAGCTAACTCGTTGGGGTCGTCATTTGTCAATTGTCATTGGTCATTGCTAGGGATTTTAGGCTTGTTTACCCATTAGCCTTTACAAGCAACAACTAAATATTATCAGTCGTGAACATTGCCATCGGGCATGATCGCACCACTGAGGTTAGCACCAATCAGTTTTACAAGTAAGCGATCGCCAGAACGAACACGCGCCCCTGTCAAGTCAGCACCGCGCAAATCAGCACCACTCAAGTCAGCACCAATCAAGTTAGCATTCCGGAGATTGGCTTCTCGCAAATCTGCCAAAAGTAAGTTGGCTCTGAACAAGTTGGCTTCAGATAAATCCGCACCTCTGAGGATGACTTTATGCATAAAAGTATCACTAAGATTAGCACCACTCAAGTTGGCGTAACTCATGTTTCTGCTAGATAAGTCTTTATTACTTAAATTGGCGTTACTGAAATCTTGACCACTCAAGTCTGAGTTTTGCTTGGGTGGTTCGTAGTTTGGTGATTGAGGATTTGTTGAAGTATAGGTAGTTCTTGTTTGTGGCTTTTTCGGTGATGGTGATTGATCCGATTGATGGGGTTGATGGGGTTGATGGGGTTGGTGGGATTGATGGGGTTGGTGGGATTGATGGGGTTGGTGGGATTGGTGGGGTTGATGGGATTGGTGGGATTGATGGGATTGGTGAGATTGGTGGGATTGGTGAGGTTGATGAGGTTGACGGGATTGATGAGAATGACGGGGAATTTGATGCTTAGTTTTGAGAGAGCGTAATTGTTCTCTAGCTTCGTTAATTTCTTGTAACTTTTTTAGCGCCTTTTCTCTGAGACGCTGGTTATCTAAGGGGATGCGATCGGGGTGCCAAATAAAAGCCAAATCTTTGTAAGCCTGGTTCACTTCCTCTAAGGTTGCTCCAGGCTCCAACTCTAATACCCGATAATACCGCTCCAGCTCTCTCATAAGACGTTTTAGTGATAATCAACTTAATTATGAGTGATGCAACCAACTATCAGCTAAATTATTTATCTATTGTTTCTGCTATTGGGAATATTTCAGCTAAACTTCGTAGTTTTTCCGTTGCTTTTGCGACGGTTAGAGCAATCCGTTATTGCTCTGCTCTGATAGGATTGTCTAAAAATTGTAACAATTGTTTTAGCTGCTCAACTTGATAATAAATTTTTTGTAACGCCTGATTTACCTGCATCACATGCTCAATAGTTGGATTTTTACCGAAAGAGGAAGCCCAAGAAGTGATTCGAGGACAATTCCACAGGCTTTTAGCCGTGGGAGGATGTCAACTGTTTAAAATCAGAACACAGTAATTTTCGATACAATTGATTAGATTGTCACTTTTTTGTTAATTGATAACTTGTACTAGTGGTTGATTATAGATCCCCGACAACTTTTGCCAAGTCGAGGATCTGAACACCTGCAACTTATGGAAAATGACAAATCTATAATTTAGCGACCAATTAAACGTTGTCGCATAGCTCGTAAATATGCCCTGACTGGAATCTGATAAATTTCAATTAAAAGCCAAACAATAATTGTGAAATGTGAGATAAAAGTTAATACTGTCCAGATGTATGGAACCCAAGATAAAGGTGCATATGGATGTGGCGGAAAAATGTAAGCAACTGTTCCAATTAAAGCAGTAGGCAGCAGTATAAAAGCGATCGCTGCCACCACATAACTCCAACCAAATTCTACCCCTTCTAAATGAGCTTCTGTCCAGTTAAAGCCATTCCAACGCCAAATTAAAGGAGGTTGTCTAGAAGGTAAAACTAATTGCTGTTGTTCTAAATTCACAGTGAAAATCTGATGGCAAAAATCACAAGACATTGCTTCCATCAATGGCATATTACTAATTTTGCCAACATGACAAACTGGACATGAATAAACTCCTTTATAGTCAAATGATGTGGCTAAAATGTTGGTTTTGGAGCTAGGCATAATACAATCACTAGAATTCAGTCGAAAATCAATCAAAATAGTTAATTATTGGTTGTTTCTTGGGTATTAATTCTTTGGCTCTACTAGTTACTTGATAAACGAAAAGCTTTGCAAGCCTACCCATTATTATCTACTAATCACTAACTATTAACCATTTAATATAGCTACTTACTGTTAAATTATGTTGGCACACTAACACACGCATCTTAATTTATCTGAGGGATATATCTAACAACAATTTGCTTAACATGTACATAAAGGTGTAGTCTTAAACCCCAGCTTTGTAATGAGTCTATCGTTTTTTTGAGAGTTGTGGAGTCTTCTACTTTATTCTCTACATTAGATATTCTATTCTCACTCTCACTTTCAATATTTGCATTTTCTTATCCTTTTTACTTTCTCCGCAAAGCTATTGACTATACTCAAATCGTCTGTTATTGTTTTTGGATATAGGTCTAAATTAATTTTTTCAAGAAAGTACCTCGCGTTATGTTTAGCAATAACTTCTACTTTTACTATTGGTTTAGGGTGGTTCACCGGGAGTGAATTAAGTTTCCTAATGGAAACCGCCCGGTGAACCGCAGAGCGAACTCTGCGGTTTTTGTTTTTTAAGGAGAATTCCATCGTCATGACTTACTTCGGTAGCTGGTTTTACTTTTATTTTTGGCCCAGAATAAGTTCCGGGTAAAGTGTCATGTCGATGAAACGCCAGCACCCGGAACTTATCAAGGTTCCGGGTTTTTTGTTTTCTGTTGTTTAAAACAACCAGCAACTATTCACCACGATCACTATTCTATTTTTAAGGAGAACAATGAAGATGATCAATGCCAAATTAGCAGCTAAACCTCATCCACACGATCAAACAATTGTGAAAATTTCTGAAACAGTGGCTTTTGGTGGCCAAGAAGTAGTAGTTATTGGGGGGCCTTGCACGGTTGAAAGTACCGAACAAATGGAGACTGTCGCCCACAAGCTATCTACTACGTCTGTTCAAGCATTGCGTGGTGGTGTCTACAAACCCCGCACTTCTCCCTATGCTTTTCAGGGAATGGGAGAGGAAGGATTAAAGATTTTAGCAGCAATGCGATCGCGTTACAATCTCCCAGTTGTCACTGAAGTCATGTCAATTTCTCAAATCGAAGCGATCGCCACCCACGCTGATATGCTACAAGTAGGTAGCCGCAATATGCAAAACTTCGATTTACTTAAAGCCTTGGGAAAAGCAGGTAAACCCATTCTCCTCAAACGTGGTTTAGCTGCAACTATTGAAGAATTTGTCATGGCAGCCGAATATATTTTAAGCCACGGCAACCCAGATGTTGTGCTGTGTGAACGGGGTATCCGCAGTTTCGATAACTATACTCGCAATGTCTTAGATTTAGCAGCAGTCGCAGCACTCAAGCAAATTACCCATTTACCTGTGATTGTAGATCCTTCCCATGCAGTCGGTAAGCGGGAATTAGTCGCACCCGTCGCGAGAGCTGCTGTTGCTTGTGGTGCAGATGGTTTAATTATTGAATGTCACCCAGAACCAGAAAAATCTGTTTCTGACGCTCGTCAAGCTTTGTCTTTAGAAGATATGGTGGATTTAGTTGAAAGTTTAAAACCAGTAGCAGCAGCAGTTGGCAGAAAAATATCAGAAGAATTGGGGGTAGGTTTAGCACCTACCCCTCTTTCTTTATCTGCGGCTTAGATTTCCGACTTCTGAAAGGATACACAGCTGGCGAATGATGAGTATTATCCCTGCTCACAACGATTTTATATCAGGTTCGTTTGATTACTTAATGATTCCCGAAGAACCCCACCCCTTAATCCCCTCCCCGCTTGCGGGGAGGGGATTAAGGGGTGGGGTGCAATGACTGTGGGAAGTATAACTAATTATCCGAACTTGATATTATAGGTTTTTCGAGACAAAATTTATCGCGCGATCGCTTGTTTGTGTATCCATATATAAGGTTAAAGACGCGATCAATCGCGTCCTAGAATCACCTTAAAATAATTGATTTATCGTTGATGAAAAATGTCACCTTTGATTCGCCAGCTGCATCCCCATCAGTTGTCGAGGATCTACTTTTGCCAGTTTTTGCTCCCTACGTCTCAGGGTTTGCGATAAATCCGGGTTAGACTTTTTATCATAATACGTACTGAAGAGTCGTAATTATGAATTATGAACATGACATATTCATCAGTCACGCCAGTGAAGATAAAGATTTTGTCAGACCACTAGCTGAAAAATTGCAAAACGAAAGATATCGTGTTTGGTATGATGAATTTTCTTTGACCGTAGGAGACAACTTAAGTGAGTCAATTAATAAAGGACTCTCAGAATCCAGGTTTGGAATAATTGTCATCAGCCCTAATTTCATTAGCAAGCCATGGCCAAAGTATGAGTTAGAAGGACTTACACAAAAGGAAATAAAGTTTGGAAAAGTAATACTGCCAATTTGGCATAATGTTTCATATCAGAAAGTTTTTGAATTTTCTCCTATTATTGCTGGCAAACTTGCATCCAATACTTCCAAAGGACTTGATAAAGTTGTTGAGGAGATTATTGCAGCACTTAGAAAAGCAGGCGTAAACAGTAATTTTATAAATCAACCAAAAGAAAATCCTTCCTTAAAATTGCCAACATTTGATTTCCAAACAGTGAAATTATCTGTAGAAAGGGATTCTTCTGGAAAATCTATAATTAAAAGTAATTTTTATGACAATCAAGCCAATTATTCTATAGAAGATTTGGGGTTTGGTGTCAAGCTAGAGATGGTTGAGATTCCTGGTGGTACATTTTTGATGGGCGCTTATGATCATGAGGAAGAAAGCAGGGATTCTGAACGCCCTGTACATCACGTAACAGTCCCAACATTTTTTATGGGGAAATATACCATCACTCAAGAACAATGGGATAGAGTTGTCAGTTCTTGTCCTCCAGTCAATAGAGATTTAAAACCAAGACCGTCTCGCTTCAAGGGTAATAACCATCTTCCCGTAGAGCAGGTTTCTTGGTATGATGCGGTAGAATTTTGTGCAAGGCTTTCCCAAAAAACAAGTCGTAATTATCGACTACCCAGCGAAGCAGAATGGGAATATGCATGTCGTGCAGGTACGACGACTCCTTTTTACTTTGGCGGTACAATCACAGATCAGGTAGCAAATTATAATGCTACCTATATTTACGGTAATGGTTCTAAGGGAAATTATAGAAGTCAAACAACGCCAGTAGGAAGCTTTCGGCCCAATTATTTTGGACTTTACGATATGCACGGAAACCTATGGGAATGGTGTCTAGATGATTGGCATGACAACTATAAAGGTGCGCCTACAGATGGTACTCCTTGGTTTGATAATAATGATGATCTTTTTCAAAAACAAGGATGTGCCGTACTGCGGGGCGGTTCCTGGAGCGACATTCCTAAGAACTGCCGTTCTGCGTTTCGCCTCAACTACTTTAGGCGCGACCTCATCGCCTTCATTATTGGTTTTCGTGTTGTCTGCGCGGTTGGGAGGTCTCTTTAGTAGCCCTTTATACTTTGTTCCTCTTGCCCTTTACACTTGTTTTTTTTCTCTTTTCCGCCGTCAGGCGGATCGAATTTTTTGATAAAAATATTAAGATTGGTTAAATTCAATAAAATAATTATTGGTAATCTAGAAGACTTATGGTTGTATTTAATGGTACGTTCTAATTATTCAAAGTATTGCCGAAAATTCATAAAGTTATCTGGCGAAATAGTTGCGGTATGTAGAGACGTTGCAGTGCAACGTCTCTACAGGGTTTAAATGTTAATCGATTTGTCTTATCCGAATCGTATTGACCAACAACCAACCAACAAACAAAAAAAGGGATAGGCGGAGCGCCTACCCCAAGGCAATAGCCTTAGAAAACCTAGCTATAGCTTAAGCCTTTCTTTAGTGGTTTTTGGTAAATTCTCAGTAAAGATTAGGTTCCAGAAGTCCAAGAATTGATGTACTCGAGTTGTTCAGGTGTGAGGGTGTCTATTTTAATTCCCATTGCCTGTAATTTCAACCGGGCAATTTCTTGGTCTACTTCGGTAGGAATCGAGTGGATACCGGGTTCTAGGTTGCCTTGATTCTTCACAAGATATTCGCAACCGAGTGCTTGATTAGCAAAGCTCATATCCATAACCGCGCTGGGGTGTCCTTCGGCGGCGGCGAGGTTAATCAAGCGTCCTTGACCCAAAACCACAACTGACTTGCCGTTTTGCAAACGATATTCTTCGGTGAAAGGACGGACTGTCTTGACTTCTTTGGCTTTTGTACCCAAGGTTTTCAGGTCAATTTCAATATCAAAGTGACCAGAATTACAAACGATCGCACCATCTTTCATGACGTCGAAATGTTCGCCGCGAATCACGTGCTTGTTTCCAGTCACGGTAATGAACAAGTCGCCTATTGGTGCAGCTTCTGCCATTGGTAAGACTCGGAAACCATCCATGATCGCTTCGATCGCTCTGATCGGATCAACTTCAGTCACAACCACATTCGCACCAAGTCCACGGGCGCGTAGGGCTGTACCTTTACCACACCAGCCGTAACCAACAACAACAATAGTTTTACCAGCTAGCAGGACGTTTGTAGCGCGGATGATCCCATCGAGGGTTGATTGTCCAGTACCGTAGCGGTTATCAAAGAAGTGCTTGGTGTCGGCGTCGTTAACATTCACAGCAGGGAAACTGAGAACGCCATCTCTAAACATCGCACGCAACCGCACAATCCCTGTGGTAGTTTCTTCAGTAGTACCAATAATGTCTGCCAGTTGTTCTTGGCGTTCTTGTACCAAGGTGGCAACTACATCACAACCGTCATCAATAATAATGTTAGGACGGTGGTCTAAAGCAATTTGGACGTGGCGGCTGTAAGTTTCATTGTCTTCGCCTTTGATTGCAAAGACGGGAATTTCGTAATCGGTGACGAGACAAGCAGCTACATCATCTTGGGTGGAAAGGGGATTGCTGGCAATCAGTACAGCATCTGCACCACCAGCTTTCAAGGCAATTGCCAGATTTGCTGTCTCAGTTGTGACATGACAGCAAGCTACAAGGCGAATACCTGCAAAAGGTTTTTCTTGAGCAAAGCGATCGCGAATCTGCCGTAGAACTGGCATTTCACGTCCTGCCCATTCAATGCGCTGTCTTCCCAAGGGAGCGAGGCCGAGGTCCTTAACCTCGTGCTTTAATCGGGGAGATGTTGCGGTCATCAAATAGTTCCTCTATACAAAGTAAAAAGTTACGTAAATTCTTACGCACTCTACTAGAGTATGCCAAGACGGGCAAATTCAACCAGCATTTTTGTGAAAAGAGGGAAAGGGGATTGGAGAAGAAATTCTTAATTTTGAATTTTTAATTTTGTACGCCCTTGGCGTTCCTGAAGGGTATTTTGAATTGTTTTGTCCCCAATCCCCGATATATCAAAAATAAATTTGAAAAAATAATAAAATCCTCATAAAGTAAATAGGGGTAAATGCTCAACCCATAGACAGGTATAATTACTGAAAGTGATGTGCCAGTATGGATGAAATCAGTAATCAGTTATCAATCCAAATTACTTACTGATAACTGTTTACTGATAACTGTTCACTGAAAAAGGAGGTATCCATTGCGCTCTCGATTCGTAGCGATCGCTTTCTCTTCAATAGTCGTCACTGTTGGAGTAATGCCACAAGCTACAGCGCAGATTCCTTTTATACCCAACCTGCAACCCCCGAATCTGCGGAGTAGTGACTCCGACAACAAAACAGTTACAGGTTGGATTTATTTGGATGGTAAGCGTTTATTTCAGATCACCGCACCAAGGGCGAACATTACGGAGCGTTTAGAAGATATCCAGCAAAATGTCAATCAAATTAGCCAAATTTACTTTCAAAATCCTGACACCAATTTGGATGTGCAGGTTAAGACTGAAAATGGATTGCCAGTAATTTATGTCAACGACCAACAGTTAATGACTATTACTGATCAAGATGCCAGACTGCGACAGGTAGATCGTTTAACCTTAGCAAATCAAATCTCCCAAAACTTACAAGAACAATTAAAACAAGCAAAACAAGAGCGAGAACCAGAGTTTTTAGTCCGTCAGGGTGCAATTGCTGTTGGATGTGGACTTACTATCCTTGCCATCAGTTGGGGGCTGACTCGGTGGAAAAACCGCTCACAAAAAAATTCAATCCAACAACAGCTAGCTTCTTCTACCGCTTCACCAACAGCTAGACCGATTACACTGCAATTAAATCAACAGCAACAAAACCATATCCAAGAAGTCCAAAAACGACTGCATCAAATCGGCCAAGTAGGGATTTGGGGAGGTGGAGGTTTGTTTATTTTGGGCTTATTTCCCTACACGCGATCGCTCCAGTTAGGAATTTTTCTGGGTTTGCAAATTCCTGCGAAATTAGGAGTTGTAGCAATTGGAACTTATGTAGTGGTGCGTCTTACCTATTTGCTCATTGATCGTTTCGCCTCTGCTTTTGTCAGCAGTAGCGCTTTACTAACTCCAGAAACTTCTGAACGTCTCCAACTACGAGTTTCTACGATCTCTGGTGTCACAAAAAGTATTATCACTATTGTTTGGGTAGGAGTAGGTATTCTATTTGCATTGCTGTCGTTGGGTGTAGATATTGTTCCTTTACTAGCAGGTGCAAGTTTAGTTGGTGTGGCTGTATCTCTGGCTTCTCAAAACTTGATCAAAGATGCGATTAACGGCTTTTTGATCATCCTAGAAGACCAGTACGCTTTAGGCGATGTGATTTCTGTGGGCGATGTGGGAGGTTTGGTAGAAAATCTTAATCTGCGGATGACCCAGGTTCGAGATGCAGAAGGACGCTTAATCACCATTCCCAACAGTGAAATTAAAATCGTCGCCAATCTTTCCAGTCGTTGGTCACGTGCTGATTTAACTATTCCAGTTGACTACCAAACTGATATTGACGAAGCTTTGAATTTAATTAAGAAAGTCGCCATAGAAATGGATGAAGATGCAGAATGGCAGCATAAAATTGTCGAAACTCCCCAAGTTCTGGGAATCGATAACTTTGGCGATCGCGGTTTATTAATTCGTGTCTGGATCAAAACCCAACCACTCAAGCAATGGGATGTAGCGCGAGAGTTTCGCCGCCGTCTCAAAATCGCCCTCGATCACGCCGGAATTTCTATTCCTGTCCCCCAACAAGCCATCTGGGTAAATGATGCTCAAATGCTAGTTAGTTCAGAGTTCAGAGTTAAGAATCAAGACTCAACAGTCAATGGTCATTAATTTTTCGTGGTTAATGGTAGCTCTTTGAAGAAGGGAGCATCCCAAATGTTTAAAATCCCCGCAGACTCAAAGTCTGAGGCTATACAGACATAGACGCCCTACGGGCGGCTTCCCGTTCGCCATCTAGCCCTCCACAAGGTAGGGTAGCCACCCTACGCAGGCTAGAATTAGTCTTTTTCTTTCTAAGGTGGTACACTTGTACTATAATAAAAGAGGATTCACGATGTGAAATGTGGAAAGGACAAAGGGAAAAGGATTGTATCATCCCTTTACCTTTTCCCTTTCACCTTTTCTCAGAGTAGACAGCCTTTTGGAGATGGATCAAGGTTTGCCATTATGATTAAGCACTACATTCTCAGCCTCAATCCAACTGCTAAACATGACTGGGATCGGTGTATTTTACGCGATCCACTAACAGCCAAACGTCCTGATCTTGCCAAACTAGTGACTGAGGCTGTTGGTGCTGACACAGGTAGCTATTTGGTAAGTGTGAATATCGAAGTCAAAATTTTAGAACAAGCAGCAGTATCTTACGCCGAACAATTATCTTTGAATGTTACAGACGTGAACGAAAAGCCACAACTCAGGGAAGTCGCCTAGTTATCGTTGAAAATTGAACCACAGCCCCCCAACTAAAAGTTGGGGTTGACCTACCACTACCACGCCCATCACTCTCAATATCAGTAATATGCTGCTCAAATGCTTGAAATTTCATCAGATGCTCCCTAATAATCTATCTAGTTCTATCTACAAAAAGCAGCGATAATAACAGGAGCAGTTCGCTAGCATCTGGCATTTTGGCAGAAAAGGAAATTATAGGCTTTTTTTAGCTATATATTAACTATTACTCCTCTACACTAATTTTGATGAGTTTGTAGTAGGGGCTTTAGCCCTTATTTAGAGGGAGCATCCCAAATGTTCAAAAAATCCGCCTGCGATTGAAATTGTAGTCTCATAGTTAAAGTCTGCTTCAACTCCTCCCATTCCTTTAAAGAAGTTGCAACTTACACAAATCCCTATTAGGGATTGAAACTTAATTACAAGATACAAGGATAAATTAGTTGCTGCCAAACGCTTTACAGTCTGGTAATCAGAGCGCAGAAACGCATCTAACGCCTGGATGTGTAAATCTCAATCAATACTCAAGAAACTAATCTTCTACGGATAGACTTTCTATGAAGTCAAGCATTTTTTTGCTACTTATACCTTTCTGCATATTTTTACCATGTGGAACTTTAACTCTCTCTATCACATCATGTAATGATTTAAACTGCTTTTTTTTGCGTTCATCTACTACTGCTAATGCTATCTGATTAGCTTTTTTTTGATTAAAGCCAGCATTAATTAATTTCTTAGCAATTTTGTCTACATCCAAGTTTTTAAACACTTCTAAAGCTTCAAACTTATCAGCTAGCTGTTTTTTAAGCTCTTTGTTTTCAGTTTCTAACTTGACCTTAGCAGTTGACTCTTCTAATAGTTGCTTAGTGATCTTTTCAAAGCGTGATTCTAAATTATTTAAAAATTTATCTAAATCTTTGGATGTGAAGTTTATCTTTTCTGAACTATCAGATTTTGCTTTTCTAAATACTTGAACTTGCTTTGTTAAATTATCTTGGTTTTCAGGTTCAATAATAAATACTCCAATCATCTCGCCTTTACGTGGATTTATTTCTCTCGCTCTAGCAGCAGCATAGTACTCAAAGTCTCCATCTACTACTTCGTATGATTGCAAACTTATTCTGGAAACTACTATAGGATTAATAACTCCTTCAGAATCTAAAATCAACTGAGCAGCTTGTTCGATGTCATCATCTGCAAACATTGAACGAGGCTTATTGGAGAGAATTTTCTTAACAGCAACTAGTGATGAAGATAATTTCATTAGGACATCCCTATTTTTCGTAACACTTCTATAGCTAAAACTTCAAATTCTTGTGCAGAGGTTGAGTGTGGTTTGAAGTCTAATATTGAAAGAGGATCAGCAATTTCCATCTCTCCGATGATTTTAATTCTTTCCGCACATTTTGCCAAATCATCTCTTTCATAAATTACAGCATCCATTACCGCAACACCATATCGGCTAGAAATCTTTTCTATCCGATTTTTTAAAGTTGATTGAACAAACTTATAGCGTTTACCGGTCTAATGAAGTACATTTATTAAGATAAAGCTGTGCATCTCCTCAAGGAGAAAAATGAAACCATATTCCCTCGACTTTCGTCAAAAAATACTTGATACATATTTAGAAGGTG
>JAHHHW010000022.1 GCA_019359115.1 Pelatocladus maniniholoensis HA4357-MV3 | reverse complement strand
CATCAATACGC
The DNA here is from genome assembly GCA_019359115.1 of Pelatocladus maniniholoensis HA4357-MV3. Lineage (GTDB taxonomy): Bacteria > Cyanobacteriota > Cyanobacteriia > Cyanobacteriales > Nostocaceae > Pelatocladus > Pelatocladus maniniholoensis. Next base: position 92,516 of record JAHHHW010000022.1, on the reverse strand, counting down.
CGAACCAGCCTACATATAGGCGGTTGTCGGTGCTTGTTACCCAGTTACAGAACCGCTCCCATACGTTGGCGCTTTCGCGTCTTTGTAAAGTTGCTGTCATTGTTCTTATGATTGCTGTGAATGAATTATGTATGTTGTGTTAGCAAGTTGTCTTGCTTGTTTTTAATACTACTTTACATTTAGTTACAAAAGCAAGAGATGTACATTCAGCTTTTCTGATTTTAGTAATCAGGTTTACTTATCTATGCTCTAAACTAATGCTTTGAGCAAGGCCTGAAGCTTGAGTTGAATTTCTGCGAGTTCTTTTTCAGGATCGGAACCTGCAACGATACCAGCACCAGCATAAAGTCTGGCGCGATCGCCATCTATAAGTGCGGAACGAATTCCAACAATAAACTCACAGTTACCATCTGCGTCTACCCATCCCAAGGGTGCAGCGTATAAACCTCTCTCAAAGCTTTCGTAACGGCGAATTTCGACACAGGCTGCATCTGGTGCAGTACCAGCAACTGCTGGTGTGGGATGTAGTTGGGAAACTATTTTTAAAGGATGCACTTCATCGGGAACGATCGCGCTAATCGGTGTCCATAGATGCTGAATATTAGATAATTGTCGCAATCGGGGTGGTAATATTTGCGGTAATAAACCTAGTTGCGAGAGACGTTGAGTAATAAAATCAATTACTAGGGAATGTTCGTGTCTTTCTTTTTCACTATTGAGTAAGCGATCGGCATTGGTAGCATCTTCAGCAGGTGTTTCGCCTCTTGCTGCACTACCTGCTAAAGCATCGGTAATTAATTGTTGGTTGTGAATACTAATTAAACGTTCTGGACTTGCACCAATAAAGTTTTGTCCTTTGCCGTTGCTTGTAGAGAAAACATAACAATTTGGATGTAGCTGCCGCAAGTTGTGTAAAGAATTAAACAAATTAAATGTGGTATTGGATCTAACATCTAGTGCATCTGCTAGCACAATTTTACTGACATGGGTAGATTGAATTGTTTCTAGGGCCGACAACACCGAACGTTTGAATTTTTCTGGATTAGCTACAGATTTTTTACTAAATTTTGGCTCTTGAAAATCCTGATGAGGAGAATAAAATGTTGAAGAGTTGATGATTTCAATTTTTCTCCCCAAATTTTGCAAGATTCTTTCAATATTTACTTCTGCATTAATGATAAAATTAGCAACTAAGATACAACATTCGTCTTTGACAGCTATTTGCCAACGAGGAAGAAAAATTGTAGCTGCTGGAAATGGATAATTTTCTTGCTGTTTTCGATCAAAAAAACTAAAACCACAAAAAAATAGTGGTTTGGAAAAATATCTTTCTGTATCGCCAAAATTAACTATATTTTTTAAACAATATTTGATAAATGCTTCAGATTTTATAAATCTTTCTTTTCCCTGCATTTGTAATTTTGCTACAGCATCAATTGCAGCGATCGCTTCTTTTTTACCCTCGTTTTCCCAATAAAAATTTAGTTGATGTGGTTGTGCCAGTTTATCAAGTACTACCAAGGGGTCAACCAAGTTAATTTCTAGGGCAATACTGGCTATTTGAGTGGAATTATTTTTTATACTCTTGCGCTGAACAGCAAAAAGAAATTGGTGTAGTTCCCTATTATATACAAAAAAGTCGGCGGCACATGGTGAAACTGTCATGGATCTAAAAATAGTAAATTTTTTTGAAGTAATCTTCCTAAACAGTGATAAATCATGGTCGTATTTCTACAGGTAACATAAACAGTCGCTGTTTCACCAGCGTGTTGGCTCTGCCAAATTATGGTTTTGCAATACCATATGTGGTCTTGCCTAGATTTGCGCTGCATGTTGTGACTAATAGCAAGAAATTAATTTCAAACGTAGAAAAAGATTTCTTGATGATGTTATCTGCATATGGTTTGGATAAGAAACCATAAGTTTTGGGCATAAGAAAGTCCTAACAATATAATTAATTGCGGCTGATGACTACAAATCTAATTTCATATCCCAAAAATCATGCCAAAAATAAGCTATGGATGGCGGCAATAAAACCGCCGATGTATAGCGTTGCTATTATGCCTATCTGGGTAGGAACGGCTGTAGCGTTTGCGGAAACGAATATTTTGAATTGGGTCGTATTTGGTGTTTTCTTAGCTGCGGCAATTTTAATTTTGGCATGGGAAAACCTCAGCAATGATGTTTTTGATTCTGAGACAGGAATTGATCAAAATAAACATCATTCTCTGGTGAGTTTAACAGGTAACAAACTATTAATATTTTGGTTAGGAAATCTATTTTTATGTTTAGGTTTGGTGGGGATACTGGCGATCGCTTGGTGGCAACGTGACTGGACTGTAATTGGATTAATTTTGGTTTGCTGTGCTTTGGGCTACGTTTACCAAGGGCCTCCCTTTCGTTTAGGATACCAAGGTTTAGGTGAAATCCTCTGCTTTTTTGCCTTTGGGCCAATTGGCATGTCGGCAGTATATTACAGTCAAACTCAAAGCTGGTCAATACAAAACTTAGCAGCCTCAATGATTGTTGGTATTGCCACAACTTTAATTTTGTATTGTTCGCACTTTCACCAGGTTACAGACGATTTAGCAGCAGGGAAGCGATCGCCTATTGTGCGTTTGGGAACCAAAAGAGGCGCACAACTTCTGAGTTGCTTTACTGCTAGTATTTATGTCCTCACCTTACTATTTGTTTTGGGAGGAATTTTCCCTGTATGGACATTGCTAAGTTGGGTGAGTTTACCCTTCGCAATCAAATTATCTCGTCACGTTCAGCAAAATCACAGTAACCCAGAAAAAGTTAGTAACTGTAAATTCATCGCCGTCGCCGTGCATTTTTGGTGTTGTTTGCTGTTTGGTGTGGGATTTATGTTTTGACCAGGGGATTTGAGTTTTAAGCCAGTTCGTGGTTATAGTCCTTAGTCATTGGTCATTCGATTTTAGATTTTGGATTACTCTCGAATGACAAATGACCAATGACGACCTTGAAAAATTGATTTTGATCTAGAAATAGTGAATTATAAATTTGAATTTCGTCCTTACCAGCGAAAATTTGTGCGCGGAATTGCTACGAGTCACGGTATTTGGGAGATTCGTGAAGGTATTATTCTTCGCCTCACAGATGAAACCAACAAAATAGGTTGGGGAGAAATAGCGCCGATTAGCTGGTTTGGTTCCGAAACCCTAGCACAAGCCTGGGATTTTTGTCGCCAGCTACCAAAGGAAATTACAGAGGAAACTATTTTTTCCATCCCTGATCAGTTACCCGCTTGTCAGTTTGGATTTGAATCAGCACTTTTTTCTCCACCCACTCCCAGCACTTCCCTTACCCATAGCGCCTTACTACCCACAGGAGAAGCAGCACTACAAGCGTGGGAAAATTTGTGGCAACAAGGGTACTCCACTTTCAAATGGAAAATCGGTGTTTATCCTACGCCTGTTGAACTAAAAATTTTAGATTTACTCACCCAAAGCTTACCAACCTCTGCAAAACTGCGATTAGATGCGAATGGTGGATTGAAGGAAGAGGAAGCAAAGTTGTGGTTAGAGAGTTGCGATCGCTTGAATACTAATATTGAATTTTTGGAACAACCTTTATCTGTAGATCAATTTTTGCAAATACTGGAGTTGAGTAAATGCTACAAAACAGCGATCGCTTTAGATGAATCTGTCGCCACACTTCCACAGCTAGAATACTGCTTTCAACAAGGATGGCGAGGAATTTTTGTCATTAAACCAGCAATCATCGGTTCTCCATCCCAGCTGCGTCAGTTTTGTCAACAGCATGAAATCGATGCAGTGTTTTCATCTGTGTTTGAAACTTCTATTGGCAGAAAAGCAGCCCTTCAAATAGCAGTAGAATTATCAAGACATAATCGGGCAATGGGTTTTGGTATTAACCATTATTTTGCTGAAGATGAGGAATCGGGGACACGGTGAAAAACTAATAACCAATGACCAATGACCAATGACAAACAACCAGAAATGGAGAGATTAAAAAGTTTTAGTTTAGTGTGCGATCGCAGTGATAAATTGGCACAATTAACTGAACAATTTTATTCAGAATTAATAAAATTATTTGACTGCCAAACAACACCAAAGGTCATTTTAGCTGAACGCGAACCCGTACGATTTTTAGCAGGTTTTATTGCTGCTTATACTGCTAAATGTCCTGTTTTTCTTTGTAATCCTAACTGGGCAAAACAGGAATGGCAACAAGTGTTTGATGTCGTACAACCAGATATTATTTGGGGAGCAAGTCATAACGAATTGATCATCCATAATAACAAAAGCAATTACCAATTACCAATTACCAATTACCCATATATCATGATTCCCACTGGCGGTTCATCTGGCAATATCAAATTTGCTGTACACACCTGGGAAACTCTCACAGCTTCAGTACGTGGATTTACAGAATATTTTCAACTACAAACAGTCAATTCATTTTGTGTATTGCCTTTATATCATGTCAGTGGTTTTATGCAATTTATGCGTTGTTTTACCACTGGTGGAGAATTGGTAATTTCACCTTTTAAAGAATTAGAATCTCGGCAATTAGATCAACTTGTAGCAGCAGATTTTTTTATATCTTTAGTACCAACTCAGCTACAAAGTCTTTTGCAAAACTCAAATTTAACAGCATGGCTATCCCAATTCCAAACAGTTCTTTTAGGAGGTGCGCCAGCTTGGGATGAAATTTTAGAAAAAGCAAGATATTATCAAATTAAATTAGCCCCGACATATGGTATGACAGAAACGGCTTCTCAAATTGCCACACTCAAACCAGATGATTTTATCAAAAGAAAAGTTAATAGTGGTCAAACTCTTCCTCATGCTAAAATTATAATTAGCAACGAAAAAGGCGAATATTTAAAAAATAATCAAACAGGAAATATTATCATTCAAGCAGAATCTTTAGCCCTTGGTTATTATCCCTTAATTTCTAACCTCCAAACTATAGCCTCTAATTTCCTCACAGATGATGTAGGCTTTATAGACAACGAAGGTTATTTAAATATAGTCGGGCGTAAGAGTGACAAAATCATCACTGGCGGAGAAAACGTCTACCCTACAGAAATAGAATCAGCAATTAAAGCAACTGCAATGGTAAATGATGTTTGCGTCGTGGGTATACCGGATCAATATTGGGGACAAGCAGTTACAGCTATTTATGTTCCGAAAAACTCAAATCATTCTGTAGTAGAAATTCAAAATTTACTCAGAGATAAACTTAGCAAATTTAAACTACCCAAACACTGGCTCGCTGTGGAAAAATTACCCCGCAATTCTCAGGGAAAAATTAATCGACACCAATTACAGGAAATCGCTTTAGAAAATCTAAACAACTCAGAAAAATAAAGTTTATAAATTAACTTTTGATTCTTGAGTTTTCAAATCACCTCTCTCGATTTTCTTCTCTCTGCTTTTTGCGCTTCTGATGCGTTCACTTCCAACCATTCAATCATCTGCTGAGGTAAATCTGTTTTTTGTCTGCTAGTGGTATCAATACAAACATGCCTCGTAAATGCCTTAGCTACCATTACATCTGCTACTAAAATTTCGTAATTGATTTCAAATTTTTCAAGACTCAGTTTTTGTGGTATTGAAGTAATAACTAATTTATCACCACAAAATATGGGGCGAAAAAAATCTACATTAGCATGAACAATAGGATAAGCTACCGATGGGTTACTAAAAAACTCCTTAATATTTATACCAGATATTTCTAAAGATTCTTCATAAGCTTCATGGCAAATACTTAAAACATTAGCAAAGTAAACTACCCCAGCAGCATCAGTATTTTGAAAGCGAACGGTGCGATGATAGGTAAAAGACATTTTGTAGCAACCAAAATCGTATTCTCTGGCTAATAGCTTAACTCCACGCTCAGTAGACTAAAACCCGTACTTAATTAAACTAAAGGATGATATACATCTTCAGAACTAGGATTAAGGTAGGGACGCTGTAAATCTATTCCAAAACGCGCGAAATGTTGGTAGATGGTTTGTATTTTTTGTTGGGTAGAATTTTGTCCTTTTTGCCAAGCTTCTAACAAAGCATTAGCGACAATTTGGCAACGGTTCATGCCAAAACTTTCTTGAACAACAAATTTTTGAGCTGGTTCTTCAGCTAAACTTAGCCCAGGTGCTAAATACTTTGTAAATAAGGGAATTTCTGAATGAAAATGAGATCTGTGTTGTTTATACACAGTTTGCAGAACTTCTCGCACTACCCAATAGTTGTGGCGTTCAAAGTAAAGAACCCCTGAGTCAAAACATTTATAGGCAGAGGGATTATACGGTACTTGGAAGCTAAAGGCAATACCAGCAGCATTGAGTTGCAATGTCAAGCTTTCCATCAGAGCGATCGCCCCCACTGGAGTTAAATTAAAATAAATCCGTCCTTCTCCTAAATCACTATCAGGGTTTTCACTTAGCTTTTGGGCAATATTACTAACTGCAATGTAGCAACCATTTTGCAATCGATTTTTTGGCATCCAAATATTGATAAAATCGCCAACCCTGAGCGATCGCATCATTTGTTCTACATGGCTTTCACTTTCAACATGTAATGTCAAACCGCCTTTACTTACGGCTAAACTGCCATCTGGTTCGCGTCGCAACACCTGCCAACCAGAGTCATAATACCCAGTACCGTGATTGCTAGAGTGTAATTGGTCATACAATTGCCAATCAATCCCCAAAACGGAATTATTTTCTAAGTTTTTGTGGGGTAAAAACTTGTTTGGTTCAGCATTCACTGCTAAAACACTTTGTAACGAACCATTGTAATAAATACCATAGATAAAATTTCTGACTAATAAAATGAGATATTTTTGCTGTATTGCTTGAGAATTTTTTTGAAATCTTTGTGCTAGCTGACTCGGCAAAGCAAAAGATTGATAATTTGGATGGTAAATGCAAAAATTAGACTCGATTTGAATATTGGCAGCAATATCGAGTAAAGAATTTAGCAAATGCTGGTCAGAACAATCTATCATGACTTTGAATCTCCCCATTTACCTTTTTTGTGATCAACACCCACGCAAACGGGTTTTACTGTAGTAAAGTCGGACTAAATTCTGTTCGTTTTCCATCTGAGGATGTTTGCTAGATTTCACAAAAGATTTGGTAATTTCTGATTCAGAGATTCCAAAAACTGTCATGATAGATTCTTGTGGTCTTGTAAGTAGACTTTTGGCAACTTGTAAGGTTGCAATGCTACTGTTATCAAAATATTTACGATCTTGAATAGTCGCTTGTAACTGATGAATTAGTACTAAACCAGCAAACTGTACTACTCGTTGGATGAAGTCGCAATGGTAGTCCAAAATGCTAGGGAATGCATCAAGATAAGCTTGAATCAAAGCAACTATAGAGGGGTGAAGAAGTTCTAGTGGTGTTGCGGCTAATTCTAGAGATTCTTCTAATTCGATGGATGGATCTACCACCAAGCTTTCTAACCAAATTTTCAAATAGCTTGCTACTAAGGTTCCTAAATCAAAGGTGGGATCTCCCCAACTACAAGTTTTCCAGTCAATCATACGAATCAAGCAGTTATCTAGTTGTTCCCATCGAGAATGCACTAAAATATTTTCTAGTTTGAGATCGTTGTGAGTTAAACAGCAAGGTTGCCATAAAGATGCTAACTCTGCGATCGCTGATTCTAAGCTTTCATAACGTTGATAAAGAAGATAAAACTTGAGTGCATCAGTCGGAACATTACCAAAAATCTCCGAACTAAATGACTCTATTCCTTGAGCGGGATTGTAAAACTGATAGCGAAATTGCCCTTGGGGAGCAGTTGCCATAAAATCACGATACTCACGTTGATTAAACGTGGCACGATGCAGTACACCTAAGCTTGCACCGATGGCGCTAGCTATTTCCAAGGGATAAATATCGTTTTGTTGATAGAAATTACCTAATTCAAAATATTCCGTAAGATAGTTGCGAACAAGTATAGATTCCTCTTCATCAAAATGCAGCAGTAGTGATCCGATCTCCGCAATATTTCCTAACACTGGAAACTGCTGCAATAACTGATGAAATAACCATTCATTAAATAATTCTTGGGGAATGCCATCATGTTCTATGTGACGTTCCTGCTTCACTAATAATTTGCGATCGCTTCCCAAATTTATCAATAAGTTTATATTTTTATTGCTACTTTCTACTAGCTCAGAATCCGCAACAACTCCATCCTCAGAACTACACAGTCCTACGTTTTGCAAATGCTCGATGAGATGGTGATTTGGAGAATACAGTGAAAATACCATATATTATTTCCTAACTCGTAAAACTGCTTAGAGAATTAGCTATCTTGTTATTAGCTTAGTGTAAGTAGTATTAGCTAAGTAGTAAAAACCCGTGAGTAAGAATATTGCTTGTTACAATCTACTAATATCCTATATTGTCAACAAAAACTTGCCAAAATGGCAATGCAGCCTTTACTTACCTTTAAATTTTACTTCGTGAAAAATTTAAATATTTAAAAGTTTTGATGATGTTTAATTGATATTAGCTGCCTCTTGATAATTTTTCATTCATCAATCAAGACTCTACATAACATATATGTTTAGAAGTTCTCTTTTGAAATTTCATTAACTAAATGTCCACTCCCATAAACTTATATAATCAGGCTAATAACTTTACCTAAATAATCAAAAGTGATTACATACATGATAAAGATCGCATTTCAAAAAAAGCCAAAAACCTTTTTTATAAGCTCTTGCTCTACTTCAAGATGTGAGTTTATTAATGCCATCCTGTACTAGGTTTAATGGTTATATTTTGAAGTATCTATCAATAGACATAGACTGAAACTTCTTTAAACTAGCATTCGCAAGCGCAAAAAAACCTGCGTATTTACCGGATAATATTCAATGTTTTTATAAAGATGATAGCTAAAAGTCGCGAAGTGTTGAATATATACTTATCTTAACCTTACATTATTTTTGCATAAATCAACATTTATTTTGACTACTTTTCATGTTCAAAAACATTTTTTAATAACCTCAATAAACAGCCAGAAGAAATAATAAATAACTGAATAATGTAAATAGCTGTTCATTAAGCAGTTTTTATACAGCAATTCTAGATGATTTGTGAGAATCGCAAAGCCTAGATCCCCGACAACTCCTGCGAAGTCGGGGATTTTCAGTAGTGTAGTAATTACTCAATCTATGCAAGTTCTACGGGGATATGGGGGGGTATTAGGGTATTAAGTAAGTCGGCACAAATAAAGCTAACTACTTGGGATCGTTATTTGTCATACTCTACCTTGAAGCCGAAGAAGGCGCGTCTATGTTATTGATAAGGCTTTTAGGCATGTTTACTTTTCGTAACTCAGTTATGTTTATTCCCACCGATTTACTTAGTCATTAGGAAAGAGATTTGTGAAATAATTCTCCCTTGTCCCCCTTATCCCCCCGTTTTTGTCAAAAACACATAGGCTTTCTGCTTGTAATCGTGTAAACTGACAGACAAACTAAAGCTATGATGACATGCGTAGCTCTGGGTTCTCGGCAGATGTGACAATGGAACACTGGCAATTTCTCATACAGAAACAGGGCGATCGCTCGTGGGATTCCCTAGAATCGCCAAACGTGAAAATTTTGGAAGGTAAGTATAGAGTTGTGGCTCGATCCAATCTTACCAATGTTGATGTGGAAGTGCGGGTGACTCACTACTCAAGTTTAGAAATTCCACCAAAGCGCCGTGTTCAAAAGCGATCGCGTCGGACAAATGCTGAAGGCTTAATGGCGGTAATGCCTTTTACTTATCTCCAGCCTGGACTTTGGGAGTTACAATGTTCTGGCGATTTAATGTCAAATCTTTTTGGTCAGCCTTGGCAATATAGTATACAATTGCAAGTCTTGCCCTCCACTGAGAAAGAAGATGCAATTATTAATCAGCCTGTCAGCCCAGTTTGGTTACAAGGTCAGACAGCAGAGCAGATATTACAACATTTAGTAGAGTTAGTTTTACCTGCTTGCGATCCTGTAGCAGAAGATGAAATTATAGAGGACTCACCTCCACTTATTCCAGAACTACCACTGCTGCTGAGTTTAGAACAAGAAAACTATATCGCTAGTTGGGGGCAAATTCTCAGTATTGATGGGTGTGTGGAGTCGCCAGAAACCTGGACTCTGCAAAAGTTGTTAACTGGAGAACTACGCCTTGAATTGCGATCGCCTCAAAGTTTAGAAATATTAGCCCAAACACGCCAAACATTACTAGAAAAGCTACTACCCTTTTCGATCAAATCTTCAATTGAAATTCCTGCTGATTGTGAATTAAAACTTATTTTGGGTGAGATTAGTTTGTATGGCATACTCGCCCCTAATAGTGAAACTACACTGTTAGCTAGCCAATCTTTTACAATCACAGCCGATATTACGCAATTACTCGCAACTAGTACACCAGCAACAGCAACTGAACTAGAACCAGCAACAACACCACAAACTAAAATAACGCCAGAACCATCTGTCAAGCTGGATCTAGAGCTTTTTAATATTGTTAAATCTCAAAAAATAGCTCAGTTATCATTTACTGAACCGACTCCCGATATTCTGCCACCATTAATTACACGTTCTCATAAATCAGCTAATTTTCGTTCGCCACAACTGCCTAAGTTTCCTCAAAAGCAGACTCCTGTTGCTGTTTGCGAACCCCCAACCCAAAAAGAGTCTTTAAAAACCAAAGATTCTGTGAAGGCTGAGAAAATGGCAACAATGGATACCAGTGCGATTGTTCTTGCTTCTGCTACTCCAACACAGGTGCAGCCTTTATCTAAAGAAATTTCTTTTGCCATTGTCAAGCGTAGAGCAAAAAGGGACAGTACTTTTCCATTCTTGAGACGAATCAAAAACTTACCAGGCGATCTTGCACCAGAAACATCAGAATCGCGTTTGCTAGAAGAATCTGATCACAGCCATAGCACTGGAGTTGTAAAAGATACACCTCAATTAGCAACAACTCCCGATAATTCTTTGAACGACTCTGTAGCAGTAGTTGTGCAACGCCATTCTGAATTGTTAACAGTAGAGACTTCCAACATGTCGCCTCTGATTAGGAAGTGGATGTACAGTCATGGATACACTTTGCCCGAACCTATCGATGTAGAGTATGAAGATTACGATCTTTGTGTCACCACTCACGAAGAGATATCCGAACAAGAAACTTTGTCCCCAATTGAAGCTGAAACCCCAGAAGTAGAAAAAGCAGAACAACAGGAAACCACAGAACAATTCCCACTCCCCCCATCTTCTCCTCTCCCCCTTCCTCCTCCACCTTCGCCATTTCGTATCCGACAATTCAAAACACCACCAGCTTGGTTAGCTAGAGAAATTGTCGTAGATGATACTGATGATCACGAAAAAGTTGATGATTTATTACACCACGAAGAAGAAATTCCTGTTGCGATCGCTCCTACAATGATTGAAGCATTACCAACTCCGCAATTATATGTACCAGAAGGCGAACTAATCTCTGGTAAGTTTGTGAAAGTACGTGTGCAGCTAGATTGTGTACGTCCTAACGTTGCTATTAAGCTATGGGTTAAAGATTGTCAAACCCGCTGTATACTCGATGGGCCATGTTTACTCACTAGTTTCCTCCCCACAGCTTCCGGATTAGAGGTGATTGATCAAATTTATATTCCTCTTGGTTGTTTAGAAGTTCGTATAGAAGCGATCGCTGTAGATACAACCAACCAACACGAAAGCCACAAAACCACTCTCATCAGAAACGTGATTCCAGAAGACTTACCAACTCTGCAACTAGATGAACTGCTAGATCTTTAGAACGTGAGGGTGTCAGGCGTGTGCTTGGAGTGTGGAAAAATAACAAATGACAAATGACTCTTAATATATATTTACAAATAGCTTTTCTGTGTTAAAAATCTTTAGAAATTACAAATTTAGGCGAAGAATTGCAGTAAGCTCATTTTGAATTGTACTGTTCTTTAAAAGGAATCTTTACTATGGTGACTTCACTTTTGGCTTCATATCCTGCTTCATTCTTGTCTCCAATTCTCGTTTACAGTATTGGTTGGATTGTGCCAATTGTTGTATTCTCGTTTCTGATGATCTACATTGAGCGCGAAGATATTGTGTAAATTGATTATTGGTTATTGGTTGTTGGTCATTAGTCACTGGTTATAATTAATTAACTTTTGACAAAGGATAAATGACTAAATAATAAATTAATACCGCCTATCTCTTGGAGATGGGCGGTTTTTTAATGATGGTTTCTAAACAAATTGCTAGAAAATTGCGGCTTTTAGTATTAGGTTCGTGTCAATTTTAGACAGAAGAACCCATTCCGGCGTAGGCTCCATAGAAGAAAATACCTACAACAGTAATCACACCTAATCCTGCGATTGTAGCAACAATCCACAAAGGAATTCTCCCACTTCCAGACACTGTTTTCTCCTCCCTAAACGCAAAATCAACACAAATTAATTATCAGCTATCAGTTATTAGTTATCAGTTATCAATTATATAACTTTCAGATAACTGTTCACTGATTAAGTAGCAAAATATTCCAGTTAATTAAAGAAGTAACTGGAAAATAGAATCCCTAGAACAAAAACTAGCAGTAGTCCCAGGAACAGTGAAGTCCGGTTAAGTTCAACCGGTTGATTATTGGGATTGGGGCTTCTTTCCATTATTTCCTCCTAGCGTTGAATAAATTGCATTGCGGCGATCGCGCCCAAAAAGAAGACAGTTGGCACAGCTAGGGTGTGAACTGCCAGCCATCTGACGGTAAAAATCGGGTATTGTATTGGTTGATTATCGGTAGAATTCATAATTGCAAACTACTTCTCAATAAATTGTTCAACTTGTTGTTTTGCTTCATAACGGTTATTCACAATCGGCAATTCTTGCCGTACTTGTGTGTAATACTCGTTGGGGCGAGGTGTGCCAAACACATCGTATGCCAAACCGGTGCTGACAAATAACCAACCTGCTATGAACAATGCTGGAATGGTAATGCTATGAATTACCCAATAGCGAACGCTGGTAATAATATCCGAAAACGGACGTTCTCCAGTACTTCCTGACATTTAGATTCCTACCTGTCTTTTCAAAGATGTTTTAATACGTAGATTTCTTGGTTTTACCCAAGTAAACTACATCTCATCTGGATGTTTGTCCCCAGACGGGACTACTACACACTCGCCCGATTAGGTTCGTGTCTATGCGGATTTTTTACATGAATTCATTATCCTACAAAGTTAAGAAAGAGTTACATCTTGCAACTTCTTTCTCAGAAATAAGCAATGAATTCTTAAACTTTTGTTACATTAAGCGGCATCAGATTTGGCAACAGCAGCAATATCTGGTTGATACTTTAATAAATAACCGCGATCGCCAATTACAAATCCCTGCTCAGGTGAAAAGAAAACTATTTTGTATAAATTAGCAGGAATTCCTTCCACATCGCGATCTTTTTCCCAAGTTTGACCACCATCAGGACTACGTAACAAATTACCGCTACCACCACTGATCCAAACTTCTTCTGGAGTGCGATAAGCCATATCAAGCAATCCCCAGCTTGTAGCTAGTTCAGGATTTTGTGCTTCTTGCCATTTTTCAGCATCAGCTGTTTCGCTAAATTGTATTTGTCCTCCGCGCGCCAGCATCCACAGCTGTCCATTTTGGGTAAAACCCATGTTTTCTACACGTCGGGAACTATTGCGATTATGAGGAACCCATGCATTTTGACCAGGTTCCCAAGTAGAGTAGAAATTCCCCTTGGCAGAAACAGCAACATATTTCCCATCGGGGGAACGTTCCAAATTCCGCACCACACCGACTGCTTCTTCTACTTGAGCTTTCCAATTTTGACCGCCGTCTGTGGTTTTGTAAATTGCTCCCACATCGGTAGCCATTTCGGCTGAATTTCCTCCTTGGGCAAGAATACTAACTGGATTCCCAGGTAACTTTTCACTCAGAGGAATTCGCAACCATGATTTACCCTCATCAGTACTGTGCAGCAACAAAGAAGGTTCACCAACAATCCATCCTTCTTGACCTGTAAAACTGACAGAGTTAAAGCGGTACTTGCGATCGTCTAATTGCAGTTTAATTGGTTGCCAAGTTTCACCTCCATTTTTGGTTTCTAAAAGAGTAGCGTCACTGCCTACCAAGAAACCATGCTGAGGATTACCAGTAAAAGCAAGATCTAATAATTTGGCATCTGTGCCTACAGAAATTATTTCCCAAGGATTGTAACTTGTAGAGGGAACCTTACTACAACCGACACATACTAGAACAACTGCAAATAGAGCAATTAATTTTTGCCAAATTTTCATCACAATTTGTATTTATTAGTTTTTTGTTAATTCAGTTTATGCTTCTGAGTCAGGGAAAGCAGCGCTTGGACGGTTGTCCTGGTTGTCGCAACTGCTGTAACCCTGACTAAGAGCGCGTCCTATTGCAAGCCATAAAGACTGAGGAAAAATAAGACACCAAGAGCCAAAGCCCCAAAAATCAGAATACTCTTCTGAGTAGGGGTTAAATTGTTGACACCGAAACCATAACCGAGATTTTCTTCAAAACCAGAAGCCTTACCCGCAGGGCCGACATTGGCAAAAGCATTCTTCTTGGCGCTACAAACTGGACAACGCCAAGTTAGCGGCAATTCTGCGAAGGGTGTGTCTGGGGCAATGTCATGTTTTTCGTCCCCTTTGGTGGGTTCGTAGACATAACCGCAGGCGCGACACTCGTAGCGGTCTAAAACCGAATTTTCAACAGCTTGTTCGCTCATGGCTGTGGCACGGGTGAGGGTCAAAGCTTAAATATACGTTAAAAATTATGACATAATTGTTAGGTTTTTCTATAGCAAGCAACAACGAATCAAATAAAACTCTGAGTCTGTTTTGCAAAACTCAGAAATGCCTAAACTATATAATGTAAAAGAAAGTAACGGTTATTTTCACCCATAACGGTAGATATTGATTGTGTTTGTCCTTAGCGGTTACGAGTACCTTCTAGGCTTCTTAATGATCTGTAGCTTAGTGCCTGCCTTAGCTCTTGCGGCATCTAAGCTGCTGCGACCGAGTAGTCGCAGCCCAGAACGGCGCACCACCTATGAATCCGGTATGGAACCCATTGGCGGAGCCTGGATTCAGTTCAATATTCGCTATTACATGTTTGCCTTAGTCTTCGTGGTATTTGACGTAGAGACGGTGTTTTTATATCCTTGGGCAGTTGCTTTCCACCGTTTAGGTCTATTGGCATTCATTGAAGCGCTAATCTTTATCGCAATTCTTGTAATTGCCCTAGTTTATGCATGGCGCAAAGGAGCCTTGGAATGGTCTTAGATGGTAATTTAACAGCCAAAGATTTAGAACAGCAGCAAACAGACCGGATTCTCAACCCCATTGGACGTTCGACAGTGACTCATGAACTGTCGGAAAACGTCATTTTGACCACAGTTGATGACCTTTACAACTGGGCGCGTCTTTCTAGTCTTTGGCCTTTGTTGTTTGGTACAGCTTGCTGCTTTATTGAATTTGCAGCATTAATTGGTTCTCGCTTTGACTTCGATCGCTTTGGACTTATCCCCCGTTCTAGTCCCCGACAAGCTGATTTGATTATTACAGCCGGAACAATCACGATGAAGATGGCTCCCCAATTGGTGCGTCTTTATGAACAAATGCCAGAACCAAAATACGTGATTGCGATGGGAGCTTGTACAATTACTGGCGGGATGTTCAGCGTCGATTCTCCTTCAGCAGTGCGTGGAGTCGATAAACTGATTCCGGTGGATGTGTACTTACCTGGTTGTCCGCCCCGCCCAGAAGCAATTATTGATGCGATTATTAAATTACGCAAAAAAATTGCCAATGATTCTATCCAAGAGCGGGATGTGATCAAGCAAACCCACCGCTACTACAGTACGACTCACAGCATGAAATCAGTGCCACAAATCCTCACTGGTGAGTATTTGCTTAGTGACACTCGTGTTGCACCACCGAAGGAATTGAGTGAAGCGATCGGTATGCCGATACCACCTGCTTTGTTGACCCAGAAGAAGGAGGAGGTAAACCGTGGCTGAAGAATCGAAACCAGTACCAGCAGAAGAAAAATCTCTGGATGTAGCAGCAGGTAAAGTTTCCCAGTGGTTAACGGAAAATGGCTTTGCCAATGAACCTCTACAACCGGATGCTAACGGTGTAGAGATAGTTAAGGTAGAGGCAGATTTTTTACTACCAACTTGTACTGCTTTATATGCCTACGGGTTTAATTATCTCCAGATTCAGGGCGGGATTGATTTAGGCCCTGGACAGGAATTAGTCAGCATGTATCACTTGGTCAAAGTTAGTGATAATGCTGATAAACCAGAGGAAGTACGTATCAAAGTTTTCTTGCCACGTGAAAATCCGAGAGTACCTTCAGTTTATTGGATTTGGAAAACTGCTGACTGGCAAGAGCGCGAATCTTACGATATGTTCGGGATTATTTACGAAGGACACCCGAACTTGAAGCGGATTTTAATGCCGGAAGATTGGGTAGGTTGGCCCTTACGTAAGGATTACGTTTCACCTGATTTTTACGAGTTGCAAGACGCTTTTTAGTAGTGAATAGCACCTCATTGTGTTAACCCCCTTCTCTCAGTAAGTGGAGAGGGGGGTGGTTTTTTGGAACGCACAGGGAAGCGGAGTGCGATCGCTTGTTGGAGTTTTAAGTGAGAAGTTTCTCGTTTCAGGTGAGAAGTTTCTCGTTTCAGGTGAGAAGTTTCTCGTTTTAAGTGAGAAGTTTCTCGTTTTAAGTGAGAAGTTTCTCATTTCAAGTGGGAAGTTTCTCATTTCAAGTGGGAAGTTTCTCATTTCAAGTGGGAAGTTTCTCATTTCAAGTGGGAAGTTTCTCATTTCAAGTGAGAAGTTTCTCGTTTCAAGTGGAAATTTTCTTGTTTTTACAACCTAGATCCCGCAGAGTAATTTCGCGTCTCACACTCAGCATATATCCCGCCAAGAAATAAATTTTTTGGCTAATAGCGAAAGTCCACTCAAGTGGACTGAATTTCTGATGGGAGCATTCCAATTTTTTCAACCTACCACTAAGGATTTAATTTTTTAGCCAACAGCACAAGTCGTCTTTATAGGACTCAAATAAATCAACCAGTCTGCTTAAGCAGACTTTCTTTGACTAGACCTCTTGCAAAAATATTTTTACCCCACCCTAACCCTAAGCGTTTACGGGGAGGGAACTAAATCTTCCCCCCGTGAACGGGGGGATTGAGGGGGGTTCATTCGACTTTTGCAAGAGGTCTACTATGGTTAAGTGTAGAACAAATAGCCCAGGCTCTAGATTTAACTGTAGAGCAAGTCCAACAAGCAACAGATAATCAAAGCAAATAGCGATCGCTCCCTTTTTTCCTCTACAAATTAAGAAGCGATCGCCCTCAACCACTAAGCCTACATCTTACCTTTTTGCATGACTTCCTGAAGATGGTGGCGGATTTCTTGTGCTTGCTCAATGTCAGACTGACGCAATTTTTGGAATAACTCTACACAAGGCTGAGAACCAGCTTGTTGTGCATCTTGGATATAGGTATCGTAAGCTTTAATCGCTTCGCCTTTATTGTGCAATACAGTCAAAAAGTCGTATTCTAGGTCGCTAATAGGATTTTGAGCTTGTCTTTCTCTAGTTTGAGTCATTGATTCACCCTCCTTTAGGCTTTCTATACTTACTTCTACTAGCCCTCAAAGAGGTGTTCATCTGTCCAGAAGAGTATAAGGAGAGAGATTGGGGATCGGACATGAATCAGTTAACAGTTAACAGTGATCAGTTTAATTTGATAACTGATCACTGATAACTGATAACTGATTAGTTGTCCCCCATGTCCTCCCTATCTCCTTTTTTGCATTGACGCGGTTCGCTCTAATTCTTGCTCTTTTTGTTGTTGATTACTCTCTATATATACAATTGGGCAAGATTTTGTATTAGCACTAATGCAATCCATATGTGGTGTTTTGGCACACACTATTAGCAATGCACCAAGAATTAATAATAAGGCACAAATTGAGGCTCCCTGAATCCAAGAAATTTCCAATGCTCCATGCACAACTAATTCTCGCAGAACTGATACAATTGTGACTTCAACTGCTACACCTACAGAAATACTGTGTTCCTGTAAGTAAATCATCAGCAATCGAAATAATTCCACCAAAATCAAGATAAATAATATTTTGGCAGTCACTAGTTTATAATCCAGTTGTTGTGTAAGGGCCATAAATATCGACCATAGTTGCATCAGCATGACGCTAAATAAGCTCAAACACAAGATAACCACAATCAAATCTTGGAAAGCTTCCATATTGCGGACTATCCAGTGTCGATCAAACCAGCGATCGCAAAACAAAAATTGGCTTTTGGGGCGCTTTCTCATGAATTTTCCATTTTAGTATTGAGACAACTGTTGACACACCAGCCAAGCCAGCTCACCCAATACTTTTATTTTGGCAGAACTAAGGATGAGGAGAACATCCAAGCAAGCTTTTTGGCTTTTAGAAAAAAAGGTGTAAGAAGATTTTGATTAGTTTTTGATACTTTAGATACTTTCAGGCATATACTAATTTTTGCGTTGAGGAATTAAGTCATGACTCAAGCTTTACGGAAAGTAGTTACATTCGATGAATTTGTTACTTGGTATCCAGAAAACCCACAGCGACGCTATGAATTATACGATGGAGTTATTATTGAGATGCCACCACCTACAGGCGACCATGAAGAGGTAATTGGATTTTTAATTGGAGAAATAGTTACAGAATATAAACGTTTAAAACTGCCTTACTTTATCCCTAAAACAGCATTTGTCAAGCCATGTGAGAGCGAATCAGCTTACTCGCCAGATGTGGTGATCTTAAATCGTCCTAACCTCGTAAATGAACCATTGTGGAAAAAAGCATCTACTGTTAGTCAAGCCGAATCTATTCCTCTGGTGATTGAAGTTGTTAGCACCAATTGGCGGGATGATTATCTCAAAAAAGTGGCTGATTATGAAGCTGTGGGAATTCCAGAATACTGGGTTGTAGATTATGCAGCTTTAGGGGGGAGACGGTTTATTGGCAATCCTAAGCAACCAACTATCTCTGTTTACATTTTGGTTGAAGGTGAATATCAAATTAATCAGTTTCGCGGTGATGAGCGCATTGTATCAACAACATTCCCAGAATTGAATGTAACTGCTCAACAGATTTTTGAAATTGGGGGGACATATAATTAGCACAGGTCGGCGGAAATAAAGCAACCATTTCAAATACTCGAAAAGCTTATAAAATAAGCATTCTTTCTTTTTACTTTTGCCTTTTTACTTTTGCCTTATTGTATTAGCTATCTTGATAATGCATCAATACAACAGGTACAACACCTAGCTTTCTTCCTAACTCAGATAATTGAAATTTGCGTTGCAGCGATCGCGGTAAATTTTCAAAAGCGATAGGTACAAAACCAAATTTATAATAAAAATTTGCTAGGCGCTGACCTAAGCACTCCAAATATAGCGGTTGAGTTGCAGCTTGGATTAAATGCTGAGTCAAAATACTCCCCAAGTTGCGATCGCGCCAGTTTTGCTTAACTACTAAACTACCAAGTTCTTGGGCGTCAGAAAAATTACGTAGTTGTCCACAAGCTACTATTTTTTGGTCACATTCTATTACCCAAAATTGTTGCCAAATTAATTGTGTTGGGTCAAGTTTTGCTGATAGCACCAACCACCGAATTGACCAAGTATCAGATTGAATTGCTTGGCGGAGAATACAACCAGTCGGTAAAGATAAATTATCTTTTTTCATGATTACATTTGGCACGAATCAAATTAAATTCGCATTGAGTTTGTTAGTTATTAGCAATAATTTTGTAGTTATTGATTTTCATAAGTCATAAATTATTAATCCTTAACTTTTGATTAGGCAATAAAAGTGTCAATAATTGCTGAAAAACAAATACAAAAAATAATTATTCGTAGAAGTTACTTTTTAATTTATAGAATCATAAAATATTTAGATTAACCATTCCGTTGACCTTTCCCCTAAATCTAGAGGGATACTAACAGCTTTACCGAGTCGTGGACGTTCCCGTGTTTCTTGAATAAATTGTTGTACCTGTGCTGTGCCACCTAAGTAATTTAAATAGCTAGCAATACTTTCCAAATGCTCTTGGTACTCAGCCTCATTGAGGGGAAATGAAGCTTGTTCTAAATATTTCCACATTACTTGCAAAAATATTTTACCTTGAGTGCGGCGCAGTTGAACATCATAAGAGCGCCCCCACTTTTCTAGCAGCAGTTGACGTAATTGTTGTCCTGTCATAGTTATTCTCAACTATATTTTACATTTAGTTATGATGTTAAGTTCAGTTACTCAAGTATGATAGGAATATAAAGAAATGTAATGCTACAAAACAAGATGCTAGAAATATCTTGACAAGAAAACTAGCGTCTTTGTGGGCATGAGCATCAAAAAATAGACAAGAGTTTCTGGATAATTAGAACTCAAGTCAAAATTGTTTACAAAATACACCTAGAACGCGTAGATTATGGCTCAATTTTCCGAATCAATGGACGTACCCGATATGGGGCGCCGTCAGTTCATGAATCTTCTGACTTTCGGAACTGTAACAGGAGTTGCCGCCGGGGTATTGTTTCCCGTTGTCAAGTATTTCATTCCACCTGCTAGTGGTGGTGCTGGTGGTGGTACAACAGCCAAAGATGAATTGGGTAACGATGTCGGTATCAGCAATTTTTTAGAAAGCCATAATGCGGGCGATCGCGTTCTGGTTCAGGGACTAAAGGGCGACCCCACCTATATTGTGGTAGAAAACAAAGAAGCGATCGCCGATTACGGAATTAATGCTGTTTGTACCCACTTAGGTTGTGTTGTACCTTGGAACGCTGCTGAAAACAAGTTCAAGTGTCCTTGTCACGGTTCTCAATATGATGCAACCGGTAAAGTAGTTCGCGGGCCTGCACCACTTTCTTTGGCTTTGTCTCACACTTCTACACAAGATGACAAAATAGTCCTTACCCCTTGGACAGAAACCGACTTCCGTACAGGCGAAGAACCTTGGTGGAGCTAAAAGTCTTGTGATTTGTCCTTTGTCATTTGTCATTAGATAATGACCAATAAGCAATGACCGATGACCAATGACCAATGACCAATGACCAATGACTAATGACCAATGACATATTTATTCAGAGAAACTAGTCCTTAAGAGATGAGAAAAGCCTTGAAAAGCGCGAGACTAACTCGCAGTGCTAGAGTAATTAGCAAAACATTACTCGTTGCGATCGCCTGCGTGACATTCTTCTTCACCAGCGATCTAGTCCTTCCCCAATCAGCCGCCGCCTATCCATTTTGGGCGCAGCAAACCTATCCAGAAACACCCCGCGAACCAACGGGAAGGATTGTTTGTGCTAACTGTCACCTAGCGCAAAAGCCTGCGGAAGTAGAAATTCCCCAATCAGTTCTACCTGACACAGTATTTAAAGCGGTAGTAAAAATTCCTTACGACACCAGCGTCCAGCAAGTAGGCGCAGACGGTTCCAAAGTTGGTTTGAACGTCGGCGCTGTGTTAATGCTACCAGAAGGCTTCAAGATTGCTCCTGAAGATCGCATTCCTGAAGAATTGAAAGAAGAAGTAGGCGATGTTTACTTCCAGCCTTATAAAGATGGTCAGGACAACGTGCTTCTTGTCGGCCCCATCCCTGGCGAACAGTACCAAGAAATTGTCTTCCCAGTTCTTTCCCCTGACCCCGCTAGCGACAAAAACATTCACTTCGGCAAATATGCAGTTCACTTAGGTGCTAACCGGGGACGCGGACAAGTTTACCCAACAGGCGAAAAGAGCAACAATACTGTTTACACAGCTTCTGCTGCTGGTACAATTACCAAGATTGCCAAAGAGGAAGATGAGTATGGTAGTGCCAAATATCAACTCAGCATCCAAACTGACTCTGGCGAAACTGTTGTCGATACAATTCCTGCTGGTCCTGAGTTGATTGTCTCTGAAGGACAAACACTCAAGAGTGGAGACGCTTTGACCAATAATCCCAACGTCGGCGGCTTTGGTCAAGACGATGCAGAAATCGTACTGCAAGATCCCAACAGAGTGAAATGGATGATTGCATTTATCTGTTTGGTCATGCTAGCTCAAGTCATGCTGGTTCTGAAGAAGAAACAAGTTGAGAAAGTCCAAGCAGCTGAAATGAATTTCTAAATTTTGATTGGAATTATCAAGTGAGGACAGGCAAGACGCCTGTCTTTTTTATATTGGATATATTGTATTATTATAAATATTATAATACTTTAAACTTAATGACATGGCTGACAAAATTTATCCCATAGCTCATGCCAAGATAGGTACTCAAGACGGATTTCGTCTACCCCGTGCCTTTTCTAAAGATTATCCTAATTTAGTTAATGCTTCTGGTTATATCGAAGTATTATCTGAAAATACATTTCTAGTCAGATTAGATACGGAAGAAATGGAAAATGCAGATGAAACAGAATCACTGATGTTGAGTTTATTTCTTGATTTCCTAATGAAAGATGCAATCAAAAATCCTTCAAAGCTTATTCCTTATACACAAGAAATGAGTGATGAAATGGATAATTTACTAGCTGATGTAGAGTTAGATTAATGAGTTCATTCACTTGTCATGGATGGAAAATCTTTTTTTACCCATTGTTTCATAAGCAATGGGTAGAATTGTCTAATCGAGTGCGTGTTTTAAAAAATAAATTAACTCAAGAAGAATTTATTAAACATCCAGATATCAAGTTATTAAAAGCATTAGATGTTGGTATCAAAGAAAAAATACCTCAAGATCCTTTTGCTACCTACTTTGTTTTACAAAAACCTTTACAAAAATATGGTCGTCTCAAGAAAATGGGACTACCTGAAAGATATCGATTGTTCTTTAGAGGATTTAAAGAACAAAAAATTATTATTATTCTTTGGTTAGGATTTCCCCGCAAAGAAGGGGATAAGAAGGATTGTTATCAAGTTTTCTCTAAAAAAGTAACGAATGGAGAGTTACCTCAAAGTATTGATGAGTTGCTAACTGAGTGTCAAAAAGAAGATTCTCAAGAAGAGAAAGAAGATAGAACTAATTAGAAGTTCCGCCTGGTGTTCCCCATCAAATATTTAACGAATCGCAATAAGATTTAGAGTTTTTGGTGATTTCCCAACCTCCGAGTCATGGCGATCGCAGGATATCCCAGGACAAGATCCCCGATTTCTACTGAGGATACAGCTGGCGAATCAGGGGTGACACCCCTCATGAACGATTTTTCGTCATTCCATCAGATGTAGAGACGTAGCATTGCTACGTCTCTACAATTCAATTTGTGATCAACGAGGGGTCAGACCTCCTATTCGCCAGCTGTATCCTACTGAGAAGTCGGAGATCTAAGCTCTGCAATTCTCACAAATCATATACGATCGCTATACACTAAAAACACATTTACTCAGACCCCAGTGCAAACTGACAAAATTTTTTATAGTTTATTTCAAACTTTCCCCAGTATATTTTTTGCCATCATTGGTAACACAACAGCCAATGTCGATGCTTATGAATTTGTCTCTGTCGAAATTAAGGAAACAGCTTTTCGGATTGATGGGGTGTTTGTCCCGACAATTGAAACCGCCACACAGCCAGTTTATTTTGTCGAAGTTCAGTTTCAACTAGATGCGACTTTTTACAGGCGCTTTTTCGCAGAAATATTTCTCTACCTCAAGCAAAATGCATCTGTGAATTTTTGGCGTGCGGTTGTGATCTATCCTAAACGGAGTGTAGAGCCTGAAGATCAACAAGCATATCGATCGCTGCTTGATAGTTTGCAAGTTCAGCCTATTTATTTAGATGAGTTAGGTGTAGCAGCAGAAAACTCTCTGCAAGTTGCGATAGTCAAGCTAATTATAGAAAGGCAAGAGACAGCCGTTGAGCGTGGTAGACAATTAATTTTACAAGCCAGACAGGAACTAACGGATGAAGCTATCCAAAAGCAAATTGTAGAATTAATAGAGACCATCCTGTTGTACAAATTTACCCAGTTAAGCCGAGAGGAATTAGCAGCGATGTTAGGCATAGATGACGAATTCAAAAAGACAAGGATGTATCAATCGATCGCACAAGAAGCCAGACAGGAAGGCTTGGAAGAAGGCTTGGAAGAAGGTAAGCAGCGAGGCAAGCTGGAAGCTATACCCCGCTTATTGGCTTTGGGGTTAAGTGTAGAACAAATAGCCCAGGCTCTAGATTTAACTGTAGAGCAAGTCCAACAAGCAGCAGGTAATCAAAACAAATAGCGATCGCTCCTTTTTTCCTCTACAAATTTAAGAAGCGATCGCCTAATACCACTAAGCCTACATAAGGCTGAAGTGTGAAATACCCGATCTTTTTTTCGGTATTCACACCATGACCTAATTTTTAAATTTCTGTTACATTAATTTACATAAAGACATAAAAATTAAATTAAAGGCTAAAAACTATGATTACTATCTTGATTGGATTATTCGTTGTTGGTTGGGTAGCAGCTTCCTTATTGGGTTCTATGGCTTATTTCTTGGGAGAACAAACAAAACCTATCCACGAACGTAACTGGCGTTCTGCATCTTTTGAAAAACTAGCTAAATCCATCACTGGTAAAGATATAGACTATAGCGATCGCACCCCTGCATATGGAATGGATGCTTACGTTAGCAATACATTACCGAATTAATGGCAGATATTGGGTTTCTTCCACAAAAATTTAGTTTATTTGAGAGTATTTAGCTACCCCCACTTGTTTAACCTGGGGGTTTTGTCTTAGTTATAAACAGCAAAATCCTAAACCCCTAGAAATTTTTGATACCATTGCCTGCTATGGTGGCTGCGAGGTATCTGGGGATCTAAAAAGCCCAAAATCGCACAATTTGTTGATAGATTTGCCAGGATCGCTTTCTCCAAATCTTCCGCAGGTCGCTTAACGTACAAAACAAGATCAACGTTCCGATAAACGTCAAGATCATTCCCCACAATGTCAGCACCTTGAGCATCATAGTCCTGATCACAAAACCCAGAATAATATCCAGCTCCTGTTTGCACTAAAACATGACAGCCGAGCTTAACTAAGCTGGCAACGGTTGCTGGGGTCGCAGCAACACGAGTTTCTGCCTCGCGAGTTTCACGAGGAACCATGATGATCTTCATTTAAAAACTCGAAAAATTTAAGATACGCAAAAGGGTCTAGAGCGCCGGTCGAGTAGAGGCGATTGACAAAAGATACAATATTTGTTGTGTCCAATCTCCGGGGTTCAAGGCATAAGAGGTATAAAATGCGTCCACCAATCTGGCAACCTCCCATCGAGTTATCACCCAAAGAGTCAACGGTAGTAAAACGTATACGTAAAGCCAAGCTATTTGTATTTTTGCGGCAGATCCGCCACGAACTATTTGATTCAAATTTTCAATTAGAATTGGCAAAAATTTTTAAAGATAGTAGCGTCGGACTATGCCCGGTGCCACCAGCACAATTAGCACTTTTCATTATCCTTCAAGCATATACAGGAGTTTCAGATGATGAGGGAATAGAAGCAATAGAAATGGATAGAAGATGGCAGCTAGTTTTAGATTGCCTTGATTGTGAAAAAGCCCCATTCAGTAAAGGAACCCTAGTCAAATTCCGTGCCCTTTTAATATCACATTCTTTTGATAGAGGGTTAATCGAAAAGACAGTTGAAATGGCTAAAATTTGCGGAGGCTACAATTCAACTTCATTAAAAATAGCCCTAGATTCAAGTCCATTATGGGGAGCAGCAAGAGTTGAAGATACCTATAATTTATTAGGTCATGCGTTAAGAAAAGCGTTATCAATAATAGCTGAAATTAATCAAGATAGTTTAGAAAATATAGCATCAAAATTTGGTGCTGATGTCGTCGCTAAAACCAGCTTGAAAGCTGCTCTTGACTTAGATTGGGATAATCCAGAAGCTAGAAATATAGCACTATCAAATATTTTACAAACCCTGAACTCCGTTGAATCACAGATTAATCAAACAACTGATTTGAACGATTCAACGGCTCAACAAGTACAGTCAAATCTGGCAATTGCACGACAAATCGAAACTCAGGATGTTGAGGAGGCCGCAGATGGTTCCCCAAAGCTTCGTCAGGGGGTTACCAAAGATAGACGTATTTCCATCGAAGATAAAGATATGCGTCATGGACGTAAAAGCCGCAGTCAGAAATTTGATGGGTTTAAACGTCATGTTGCTAAGGATTTAGACTTAGGAATGGTCAGGGCTGTTGGTATCACCAGCGCCAACGCACCTGAAGCATCTGTGACTCTAGATATTGAACAAGATTTAAAACAGCAACAAGTAACTATTCGAGAATTACACATTGACCGTGCCTATTTGACCAGTCATTTTGTCAAACAGCGCACACCTGATCTGACTATTATTTGTAAGCCCTGGAAAGTCCGCAACGGTAAACTTTTTGATAAAAATGCTTTCGTTCTCGATTGGGACAATTCTTTGATTCTTTGCCCAAATGGAATCAGTTTGCCCTTTCACGAAGGCGGCATCGTCCACTTTCGTGAAGATGAATGTCTTGCTTGTCCCCTACGTTCTCAATCCACCACCAGCAAACATGGCCGGACTATTTCCATTCATCCTGATGAATCTTTACTTGTGGAACTACGCCAGCGTCAAACTACTGAGGTTGGACGCGCTCAACTCCGTCAACGTGTCAGTGTTGAGCATACTCTAGCTCATATTGGTCACTGGCAAGGAGACCAAGCTCGCTATCTTGGTCTACGTAAAAATCTTTTTGATCTACGAAGAATGGCTGTCGTTCACAATCTCCATGTTCTGGCTCGTATATCCCACACTACACCCGAAAATTCGTCCCTCATCCCTGCTGCATAGTCTTTTTTATTTGTCAATAACCTCTACTCGACCGGCGCTCTAGTACAGCACGGCGTAAATAAAGCAACCATTTAAAATACTCGAAAAGCTTATAAAATAAGCTTTCTTTTTACTTTTGCCTTTTTACTTTTGCCTTGTTGTACTAGCTTCTGTCTAGACTAATTTATACAGCTTTAATCAGCGTTATAAACCTTAATTATGAGTATTATACCAATACCTGTCTAAATTTTTTTCTAATAAATAAAAATACAGTTGGTGTTAGAGTTAAAACTCGTTGTAAGTCAATTTTTTGAACAAACCGCACCAAATGCGGAGGACTCACAAAGAAATAAACAATGCTTAACACCAACCGTATTGGTTTAAGGACTAGTTTTTAAAGTTTCAACCGTTAATACCTGCGGTGGTGTTGCATCTGGTGGATAAAGAAAATCTACTTGTACTAATCTTTTGTCGCCCGGTTTCATATTTAATATTACTAAGGGTTCTCCAGACTGACCGCGTTTTTGTACTAAATGCACAAACTGGGTTTGCTGCTGACCTTGATCATCCTTGTAGCCTAAGCGGACTGTCCCACGGAAATACACTTGTTGGGCTGGTGTACTCAAAAAGCGTAACCCCGGTTTGACTAACTGGTCTTCTTTGAGGGGTGTCTGCATAGATATAGTTACTTTTTGCGGTGTCTGGGTGTTGTTATGTAGTGGGAACTTCAGGTTGTATTGTATGCCGTAATTTCCATGAGCTAAATATGCTGTATCAGGATAGCGGACTAACATCGGCGCACTTTGAATTTGATCGGTTCCTAAAGTTCCAGCAGGGACAGTGCTTAATGCATAAGAATAAGCTTGACCTGGTTGAGGAATAGTCAGATATTTGGATTTAGCACCATCTGTAATAAAAGCCCGCCAAAAAGAACCGTTGGCCACACCTGCGACACGTCCATAAACTATCGGTGTGTCGGTTTTTTCTAAAGGAGTGGGGGTTTTATCTCGCGGACTGGCTAAATTACCGTTATTGAGTAAATTTTCCCATTCTTTTAAATTAGGCGATCGCTCGCTACCATCAGGATTAGTTTTTGCAAACATTGCCAAACTAGCCGCGTAGACAGTTCCGCTACTATATAGACGAATCAAAGCAGATCGACCATTTAAAGGTGGGGTGAGTCCTTTGACTGGAATTGGTGTATTCAACAGCATCTGACTTTCCCCTGGTGGAATCACAATTTGAGCAGGGAAAATATCTTGGCGACGTCCACGTAAGACATCATTCATGACGCGATCGCCTGGGCCAGCAAAAACATTTCCTGAAAGATTTCGAGTTAAAGATGGTAATTCCACAAATGGTGCATCTGGCTGACTTAAATAAGTTGCACCTTGAAAAACATTAATCTTTATTGGTTGTTTACCTGGGTTATGTAGGATTATCCCTAGATAAAGCGATCGCAAGTCATTTGGGGTAGGTGCTTCAGCAACATGATGGGCAAAAATATCAAATCTTCCCTTAAAAGGATAATTCAGATGTGCAGTTGACACTTTTTTCCCTTTATGAGGAAAGGTAGACAAAAGAATTCCTTCTGTCACAACTTTTTCTGGACTATTGCTATTAAAGGTTGGTATTTTATCCAGTTTTCCTGGTAAAGGACGTACTTGTTGAGTTTGTACTATTTCTTCTGGTGGTGATGGTGGTAGAGGAGTTGTTTGAGCGAGAGGAAGGATGAGTAAGATTGGCAACATATACTTAGATAAATTTTTCTACAAACAGACGCAAAAGATTTTATCAAAGTGCCACCCTGTAAATAATTAATAAAAAATCAGCAAGAATTGAGGGCAAATTTTCTATAGTCAAAATAGAAACGTGGATAAATGTGCAAGGAACTTTTAATTGGCACTGTCGCAGGTCATCTAGTACTGAATAATTTAGACCTTCAACAGACAAATTTGCTCCAGTCATGGCTAATCTCAAAATTCCTTATCTTAACCATCAACTGCTCTAAATTCAGCGTTGTTTACAACACAGTTTGACCAAAACCAGCATTTATTCCACACTTAATTGCGTCTGCTTTTGGGTCATGCCACAGCAGATAATTCCATCTGGCAGTAGTTCTGTGATTTTTTCCAGTACTTGAGTCTTGGCTAGTTGCACATCCACAAAGAGCGATCGCACCAAAGTCAAAGCATGAGATATCGAATCAAGTTTAGCTAGTTCAATCAATAAATCATCATCAGAATTTGATTTTTGATCAGATCGCCAAGTTGCAAAATAAATTAATAGCAACCTTCTCGTCATTACGAATATTATTTAAAATAGAATTACCCTCCATAATAAATTGACAGGGAGCAAGTTAATGGCGGTTATAGCAGTTGTGGACTATGACATGGGGAATTTGCACTCAGTCTGCAAAGGTTTAGAAAAAGCTGGGGCAACTCCGAAAGTTACAGATTCAACAAAGGAATTAGAAAGAGCAGATGCGATAGTATTACCGGGAGTGGGTGCATTTGACCCGGCAATACAACATTTAAGATCGCGGAATTTAGAAGCACCCATAAAAGCAGCGATCGCATCTGGCAAACCCTTTTTAGGTATTTGTTTGGGACTGCAAATTTTGTTTGAGTCTAGTGAAGAAGGCTGCGAACCAGGACTAGGAATTATAAAAGGAAAAGTGCGTCGCTTCCGTCCAGAACCAGGAATTACTATTCCCCACATGGGTTGGAATCAACTTGAATTGACTCAACCAAAATGTCTTTTATGGGAATATTTAGCGCCTCAACCTTGGGTATATTTTGTCCATTCTTATTATGTTGACCCCACCGAACCCCAAGTCCGTGCGGCTAATGTCACTCATGGTAGTCAAACTATTACAGCCGCTATTGCCTATGAAAACTTAATGGCAGTCCAGTTTCACCCAGAAAAATCTTCTAATATTGGATTGCAAATTCTGTCTAATTTTGTTGCCCAAGTCCGCGATCGCGAAGAAATTGCTGCTTAAAATCAAGTTAATTTTTGTAAATATCTCCTATCACTTCACCTGTTTTATCATCTCCGCCATTCTTAGTCAGAATGATGGAAAAATTCTGCTATAAATGTGATGGATTGTTATTTAATGAACAGGAATTAGTTAATATTTTACCTGAACCACTTTTTGTGATTATAAAGTTAGAGCGAAAGTGAGTTTGTCATAAAGTCTGCGTTAATTTTGACCCTAAGCTCATGGCTCTGAGAATTTACGGAAATCGCTCGTTAAAAACATTACCAGGTAAAGATACCAGACCCACAAGCGCGCGGGTTAGAGAAGCTATATTTAATATTTGGCAAGGAACAATAGAAGGATGTCGCTGGCTAGATTTGTGTGCTGGTACAGGTTCGATGGGTGCAGAAGCATTGTGTAGAGGTGCAACAAGTGCGATCGCGATCGAACAATCCAGCCGTGCCTGTGCAATTATCCAACAAAACTGGCAACAAGTAGCGAAAGAGCAACAACAGTGGAAAGTGCTGCGCGGTGATGTAGTGCAGTTATTGCCAAAACTAGCTGGACAACAGTTTAATAGAATTTACTTCGATCCACCTTATGCTAGTCAAGTTTACCAACCAGTACTAGAGGCGATCGCATCTTACCAATTATTAGATTCTCATGGGGAAATAGCAGTCGAACACAGTTGTCAAAATACACCACCAATAATTCCCGGTTTAGAAATCTGTCACCAAAAAATTTACGGTAACACAGCTGTTACTTTCTACACAACAGGGTTGACGAATGATTTTAATACTGGCAATACATCTTCTGGAACAAATAAGCGAGAAGGAGAGAATGGAGACATGGAGAGTATTTGTAATTAGATTCTCCGCGTCAGCGCGTCTGATCATTCCCCACGTCTCCCCACGTCCCCTTAATAAAAATTAACCTCCCAATTCGTTGGGACGCTTGTATTGCTTATAAGCAGCGTAGAACAGTCCACCCAGAGTTACGAAGATTAGACCCAGAACAATGCCATCTAGCAGGGGTTCAACCACTTGAGATCTCCTTGTTGCAGTTGTTAAAGATTTATTTCCTGTTCTCAATCTTACCAAATTTGGCATCAATCCCATGTTTGAAGATGGTTTTAGCCAACAACAGAATATAGAAAAATAGATATTGTGCTTGCAAACACAATCAAAGAAATTTTAAGCTATGTGTATGAAATGAAAATTTTTTGTACACCCAAACTTTGACAGCAAAAAAATTTGGATAACCAAATTACCCAACCTAAAAATATCATTCAGCGAATCGCCTTAATGGCTCTGGCGATTTTGCTAGCGCTTCTCTTGGGGATTTTTGCTGTTCGCATAGTAAGAGCTTCCGATCCCTATGTTAAGACAGTTCTATCCCTAACAGGTGATCCAGTACAAGGACATGCGATCTTTCAAATTAACTGTGCCGGTTGTCATGGTTTGGAAGCAGACGGTCGAGTCGGTCCTAGTCTACAAGGAGTCTCTAAGCACAAATCCCCCTATGGTCTAATTCATCAAGTCATCAGTGGCGAAACTCCTCCTATGCCAAAATTCCAGCCTAGTACTAAAGAAATGGCAGACCTGCTTAGTTATTTGGAAACATTGTAGTTTTGTTGGTGATTGGGTTAGCTGTTGGTAGTTTATGCTTTGTGCTTGATGATTGGTTGTTGGTGGTTTATGAGAGGTAGGTTGAAAACCCTGTGCATTATACAGTGGATGAAAATCACGAAGCAGCATAAATCCTGCGTCGTGATTTATCAAGATTCTAAACAACTAACCATTAACAAATGACAAATGACAATTGAAGTAGACTACCATTTTCCTGAAGGTGTAGACCCTCATAAACAAGCCAAAGTCATCGCCGTTGGGCAAACAGTCGGAACTTGGGATGCGGGTTTTGCCCATAAAGAAGCGACTTTGCGATCGCATCTGGCACAAAAGTAGTCTCAGTCCAAACCGAAATCCAAACAGGTCACAGCATCGCTACCATTCGTTTTCCAGAAACGAATGTCGAAAAGGATATATCTAGCCTGTTGACGATGATATTTGGTAAATACTCAATAGCTGGTGCGGCGAAAGTTATTGTGGTGCGTCTACCAGAAACTTATGGTCAGTCTCCAAAAGTTGGAATTACAGGTATCCGTGAACTATTGAGAGTGTTTGATCGCCCCTTAATTATGGCTATATTTAAACCAGCATTGGGGCTTTCAGCTTCAGATCACGCTGCGATTTTGTCAGAAGTAGCTCATGCTGGTCTATTTCAATTAAATACTTTATAACAAGACAAATTGCTGGTGATATCGATTCTTTAGCATCGGGAGCATTCCAAATGTCAGAATAAAAATTGGGATGCTCTCGTTGGGGATCTGAGCATTGCAATTCTCACAAATCATATAGGATTGCTATATCATTTATTTTCTGATAAATAATCTCTAGTAAAAATGACTGACATGAGTGCAAAAAAAAGTGGTTTCCAGAAAGCATATGTAATGAAAAAGAAGCGCTTGTTTGCTCTTGCCATGCTTTAATTTGGTCATAACTAACTTCTTGATCTTGCAAACCACCAAAAGCAGTAATAGGACAATCCAGTGGTGTTTGTTGAGTGTAAATATAAGTTTCTAGTACTGCAAAATCTGCCCGTAGAATAGGCATGAATAATTGCATAAGTTCATCATTTTCTAGTAAGGCTTCTGGAGTCCCATTTAAATGACGCAATTCTTCAATAAATTCTGCATCCGGTAAGCTGTGAATAGGTGGTTTGGTATCAACAATTTGAGGTGCGCTGCGAGCCGATACAAATAGATGACTCGGTTTTACACCATACTGTTTGCGGAGTAGACGAGCAAGTTCAAAACTCACAAGTCCACCCATGCTGTGGCCAAAGAAAGCAAACGGTTTGTTTAAGTTTGGTTTAAAAACACTAGCTAACTCTGTGACTAGAGGTTCTAATTGAGTGAATGAAGGTAACTTGATCCGCATTCCTCTACCAGGAAGCTCGATCGCACAGATCTCTACAGTTGGTAGAAGATGATTTGACCACCCACGAAATATATTAGCGCTACCACCAGCATAAGGGAAACAAAATAAGCGGATTTTGGCTTCTGGATTAGGTTTAGGACAAACAAACCAAGAATCTAAATTTGAGGTGTTGGGCATCTTGCTACTGTTTTTGCTCTTGTGGATACATCTAGTTTACGAAAAATTCGTTTTCAAGTCTGTGTGATTGTATTTTGACCAATATTAAACTTCAACAGCAATTTTTATATTAGTTAAACCATAAGATAGCGCTCGATTTTTTAGTAAACATAGCAATTTTGTTATACTAAGTAAGATCAACCATAAAATAAAATTTAAAAAG
Source organism: Pelatocladus maniniholoensis HA4357-MV3 (assembly GCA_019359115.1). GTDB lineage: Bacteria > Cyanobacteriota > Cyanobacteriia > Cyanobacteriales > Nostocaceae > Pelatocladus > Pelatocladus maniniholoensis. Next base: position 59,251 of record JAHHHW010000022.1, on the reverse strand, counting down.
CATTAAATCAAATGCAGCAAATATTTTATAAAAATTACATTAAAATTGGCTGTAATATATATAGTAAGAGTTTTAGCTATTTTCGAGTTTGAGTTCTCAACAAGTATTTTATCAAAAAAACACGCTAGTTGATGTATAGTTCGACAAGCTCTTGATTCAGTAAAAATTTAATTTCTTTAAAGTAAATTTAGTATAATTAAAATTTTAATATATGACTTTACAAAATTGGAGACGCAAGCGCGGAGTTGCACTTACTACTAAAGGATTGCAAAAACTTCAAGAAGCAAAGCGCACATCAGAAGCACAGGAAAATTTTGGCAACAGCTATACATTTGAAGAAATGAGCGCACTTACTGGGTTATATCCCAGTACAATCTCAAAAGTACTTAATCGCGAATCCGGGGTTGATAAAAAAACTCTTGAGAAGCTATTTACAGTTTTTAAGGAAAAACTAGAAAAAAGTGACTATATTAGTTCAAATAGTCGGATAGATTGGGGAGATGCTACTATTCCAACAGTTTTTTATGGACGTACGCAAGAAATTGCCACTTTAGAGCAATGGATTCTTAATGAGCGGTGTCGATTTGTAGCAGTATTAGGAATGGGCGGAATTGGTAAAACGTCTTTGTCTTTAAAGCTTGCTCAACAGATTCAGGAAGAATTTGAATATGTCATCTGGCGATCGCTAAGAGAAGCACCACCTATTAAATCTGTTCTCGTAAATCTCATCCAATTTCTCTCTGACGAGCAAGAAACACAAAGCAATCTCCCACAAAATCTGGCTGAGATCATATCCAGGCTACTTGATTATTTACGAAATAATCGTTGTCTAGTGATTTTTGACAATATAGAGTCAATTCTCAGCAGTGGTAATCGCTCTGGACATTACCCTGAAGGATATGAGGAATATGGTCAGCTGTTTAAACAGCTAGGAGAAGCAGCTCATACTAGCTGTTTAGTGCTAACTAGTCGGGAAAAACCCAAAGAAGTAGCATTAATGGAAGGTAGAGCGCTACCCATTCATTCCCTACTACTGACTGGCTTAAATGTGGAAGAGGGACAGGAAATTTTGAAAGTCAAGGGACTATCCGCAACAGAGAAAGAATGTAAAAGAATGATTGATCTGTATGCAGGCAATCCATTAGCCTTAAAGATAGTTGCCACGACTATTCAAGATGTTTTTGGTGGTAATGTGACTCAATTCTTGCAACAAGATACAGCAGTTTTTGGAGATATTCGTGATGTTTTAGAGCAGCAGTTTGAGCGCTTATCAAACCTGGAAAAAGAAATTATGTATTGGCTAGCAATTAATCGTGAGCCAGTTTCGTTATCGGATTTACGAGAAGATATCGTATCGCCAACACCACCACAAAAATTAGTAGAGGCTCTAGAGTCTCTAGTTAGGCGATCGCTAATTGAGCAAAGTGCAGCAACTTTCACCCTGCAACCTGTAGTTATGGAGTATGTCACTCAGGTATTGATAGAACAGGTATGTGAAGAGATCACAACTGAAAATTTCGATCTTTTTAGATGTCACGCCTTAATAAAGGCAACTGCCAAAGATTACATCAAAGAAACTCATATTCGCCTCATCCTCCAACCATTGATTAATGAACTACTCGCTGTCTTTAGAAGCAAAAGAGGTATTGAAAAACAATTAACTCAAATTTTAGCAAGACTACGAGAAGAATCACCCCAAGAACCAGGCTATAGTGCTGGAAATATCCTCAATTTGTTTAGTCAACTACAGACAGATTTAAATGGCTATGATTTTTCTGATCTCGCTGTTTGGCAAGCTGACCTACGCAGTGTAAGTTTGCACAATGTAAATTTTGCTCACGCTGATTTAGCTAACTGCGTTTTTGCTGAAACCTTTGGTGGTATTCATTCGGTGGCATTTAGCCCTGATGGTCAATTCTTAGCTATGGGAGATACTTATAATCAGGTTCACCTCTATCAAGTTGCAGACGGCAAACAACAGCTTGTTTGTATTGGACACACTGATTGGGTGTGGTCAGTTAGCTTTAGTCCTGATGGAAAAATCCTCGCAAGTGGTGGTAAGGATCAAACAATCAAACTGTGGGATGTGAATACCGGAGAGTGTCTGGCAACTTTACAGGGACATAGTAACGGAATTGCGTCAGTTGCCTTTTCTCCTAAAGGTAATATACTAGCCAGTGCAAGTGAAGACCAAACTGTGAAACTGTGGAATGCTAATACTGGTGAATGTCTGAAAACTTTGTGTGGTCATAATGGCAGAGTCTCATCAGTTGCTTTTAGTCCAAATGGTCAAATTTTAGCTAGTGGTTGTCATGACCAAACGGTGAAATTATGGGATGTCACCACTGACAAATGCCTCAAAACTTTACAAGGACATCATGGTGGAGTCTGGTCAGTTAGCTTCAGTCCAGATGGTCAAACTTTAGCCAGTGGCAGCCATGATCGAACAGTGAGATTGTGGAATGTTGAAACTGGTCTACATACCAATACTTTACAGGGTCATACTGATTGTGTAAATTCATTAGTCTTTAGTTTAGATGGTTATATACTCGCAAGTGGAGCAGATGATCGAACGGTAAAACTGTGGGATGTCAACACTGGTGAATATCTTAGAACTTTACAGGGACATAGCAGTAGGGTATGGTCAATTGCTTTGAGTCCAGATAGTTGCACACTTGTGAGTGGCAGTAGTGACCAAACAGTAAGGTTATGGGATATTAGCACTGGTCAATGCCTCAAAACTTTGCAGGGTTACAGTAGCGGAATCTGGGAAGTGACATTCAGTGCCAATGGTGACATGCTTGTGAGTGGAAGTGGTGATCAAATGGTGAAGTTCTGGGATATTAATACTGGTAAGTGTCTCAAAACTTTGCGAGGACATAAAAATCGGGTGACGTCGGTTACTGTGGGTTCAAATGCCCAGATCGTGGCCAGTGGTAGTGAAGATCAAAGTGTGAAGCTCTGGGATGTCAACACTGGTGAATGTCTTAGAACTTTTAGTGGACATGCAAATTGGCTCACATCGGTTGCTATCAGCCCAAGCTGTCAAATGCTTGCAAGTGGCAGTGATGATCACACAGCAAGGTTGTGGGATGTTAACACTGGTCAATGCATTCATATACTAGAAGGGCATACTGATCGGATATGGTCTGTTGCCTTCAATCCAAATGGTCAAATCGTTGCTACTGGTTCTCACGATAAAACAGTGAAGTTATGGAATGTTACGACGGGGGAATGCATCCGGACACTTTTTGGACATAATAATTGGATCTGGTGGATAACTTACAGTTGTGATGGCCACATACTAGCTAGCAGCAGTACCGACCAAACGATAAAGCTGTGGAATGTCAAAATTGGAGAATGTGTTCAAACTTTGAAGGGTCATACCAGTTCTGTATACTCAGTAGCCTTTAGTCCAGATGGCTTCATGCTAGCGAGTAGTAGTCAAGATCAAACTGTGAAGCTTTGGGATCTCCGCACAAATCAATGTATCAAAACTTTAGAGGGACATACACAATTAGTTTGGTCTGTTACCTTTAGTCCCAATGGTCAAACAGTAGTAAGTGGTAGTCAAGATGACACTATTAAATTTTGGGACGTTAACACCGGGGAGTGCCTCAAAACATTAAGGAATGAGAGACCATATGAAGGTGCGAATATTTCCAATATTATTGGTCTGACAGATGCTCAGAAAGCTTCTTTGAAAGCTTTAGGAGCAATTACATAAATAAACCGACCCGACTACCCTATAGTATTATCGTCCTTTACCTTTTAGTAGAGAAACTATACCTAAAGCACCAAACGTTAACACCCCCAACACAGGAGAAGGTTCAGGAACAGGCACTTTTTCTTTCTTAAGTGTTGAAAATGCTAATTCTCCAATTGTCTTATGAGTAGCAGTCGTTGGATGAAGTTGATCCCAAAACACAAAGGTATCTGGAGTACAGTTAACTGGCTGTGTAGGAGGATTTATCGGTACAACTGATAAGTCTCCTGCAATGCAAGAATCAGTTGCATTGGTAAAACCAAATTCCTGGGGATCTGCAATTATCCGATTAAATAAGGAATTTACATCAAGACCAATAATATTTATATCTGGACTTAATTGCTGATCCCATAAATAGATGCTTGCAGTCAAATTAGAGTTATGTGTACTGATCAAATTGCTAAGTGCATCAGAAGTTTGATTATTCCCGCCTGTAATCGGGAATTTTCCTAAGTCAGGCTGGTTAACCACCATAATATCTTTAGCGCCGACAGCAATTAGTGATTCTACCGCAGTTGATATATTTGTGACTGTCTCGTTTGGATCGGGAACATCACCAAAAAAATACTTTATGTAATCATTCGTACTAGCCCAGACAATGTAAAGAGCATTCGGATCAGCAGACGCATTTGCTGTTGTAAAGCTATTAATTTGTTGCTGTAATCCTGGTAAACCTGCCAAGCCAATGTTATCAAAGCCTGTGGTTGCACCGCCAAAAGCAAAGTTGGTCTGCGGATTAAAATTTATTCCTAAATCAGAGGCGAGATATTCCACCCAAACTGAACCGTTGGAAAAACGCTCATTAACATATGGACTGGGCGGGATAGCTCCACCTGTGGCATTGAATACATTACCTGTATCAGAGAAGCTATCACCAAAGACATAAATTTCATCATAACTCTTTGCTAAGACTTTGAGTGGAAACGCAACAGACAACAGAAAAAGTCCTGCTGCTAAAAATTTTCTTTGCACAGTGGATTTTTAGATATGTTTTCGGTATTATACCGATTATCTAAATAAAAAATACAGATATATTCGTAGTAAGCACTTAAGTGCTTACTACAAACCAAGAGTATTTTTAATCAACAAGATACATACCTACTGTCTTCAGAAACTTTCACTGTTGAGTCTGTTCCCCTAAAAGGATCAGGACTTAGAGCCACATTTCCCCAACGCATTACACTCGCAGAAGCAGCACCTGCTACACCGAATCCATAGATCAGAACCAAGTCATTTTCATGAATTTTACCCAACTGTGCAGCGTGGTACATATTGGCTAATGAGAGTACCGATCCAATATTTGCATATTGCGGATGAATGTTGATTGTCCGTTCTGGTTCAATTCCGAGTACACGTGTGCAAAAGCTCGCAAACCAAGCTGTAGGTGTATTGAAAAGAAAAAAGTCAATTTGCTCTAGGGTTACACCAGCTGCACTGGCAGCAGCTTCACAACAAGTACGAAGAAAATCCGTAACTGTTTCTCGGAATAGCTTGCTTGACTCTTTGCTAAACTGCATACGAACTAGTGGATGACCCTGTTCATCCTCTGAAATAGTAGAGAATAAAGTGTTACACAATACTCTTGTATTAATTGTTTTTGTACCTAGAACTCCCTGATTTTGTTCGAGCGTATCGACAACAAAAGCCCCAGCACCATCACTAATACACCAGAATATAGTATCTTGTTCATCGAAAAAGCGAGAGTATGTACATGAGACAACTACAAGCACTTTTTTATACTCTCCTCCTCGCACCAAAGCACAAGCAGTCTGAAGTGCAACTGGTGTTACTCCACACGCTGCATCTAGATTCCAAGCAGCACCCTGAAAGTCAAGTTGCTGGGCAAGAAAAGCAGCATTGCCAAATCCAATTTGTTCAGGCCAGACTGAAGCAACAAGTATGAGATCTATGTCGTCAACAGAAAGCTTGGCTGCTTCAAGAGCTTTTATTGCCGCATCATATTCTAGTGTCAGGGAAGACTCCCCTGGCCCCAGCAATCGCTGCTCAACTGTTCCACGAAAGGGATCAGACAAATAAGGCATCATCTCTATATCAAACTCATTACTAGGAGTAGAGCCACTTAGTGAAAATAGCTTTGCCAAGCTTTTTTGCTCCGATTGAGCAACTAAATCTGGGTATTTTTCTATGTAATAATCTCTTGTACGTTTGATGCTTGGCAAACTAATAGCGAGCGAACGAATACCTACTGGAGAATACACCATAGTTGAATTGCCTTATTAAACAAATTTAAATAATTGATTTAATAATTTGTAGCACCTTGTGAAATCAGACTTTGATTACGACCTTCAGAAAGTGGTATTTGGGTAGGGTCGATAAGTACATCAACTACAAATGGACCAGCTGCTGCGATCGCTTTCTCTAATGCTGCCTGAACTTCAAATTCCCTTGCAACACGAATACCATCAGCCCCCATCCCTTGGGCAATTTTGACAAAATCTGCTTGTGGAATTGTTGCATCTACGCCCTTAAAACCTAAATACGTCATTCCCTGTTCGCATATGTTGTAGCGCCCATCATTGAGTACAATCCAGATAGCAGGAATTTGATATTTTACAGCCGTACTCACCTCGTTGTTCATGAGCATGGCGCCATCTCCAACAATGGCTATTGCCTTACCTTGACGTGCTAAAGCTGTACCCACGACGCCTGTAACAAAATGTCCCATAGAGGCAAAGCCAGTACTGACACGGAAGCGACCTGGTTTGTCAAATTGCAGCATTGGATTTACCCAAGCCAGGGAGTTAGCAGACTCTGCCATTACTATGATCTCTGTACTATCAACAATTACCCGTTGAATCATATCTATCAGAAACTGCGGTCGCACCAAACCTTCTGCTTGTGGTTCAATTAAATCACGTTTAGGATTAGGCAAAGCGATCGCTAATGAGGAACCAATATTTTCTGGGAAGTATTTCAGCAGTCCTCTTATAAACATTCCAACATCAGACTGGATAGCGAATGTCTCAGCAGATGGATAAGCTGTTCCTGGAACCTCTGCGTTCAGATCAACATGTACAAATCCTCGTGTGGGGATCATCACGGGATTCCAGAAAGAGGTAAGTTCACCAAGGCGTGTTCCGAGTACAAGCGTACGCAAAGGACGCTGTTCTTGCATATAAGTTAAGACTGATCCATGTCCACCAAAGCCTGTAACGCCCACAAATTGAGGATGATTTTCGGGAAAAATACCCTTACTACGGGGTGAACACATGACAGCAGCCCCTGTCATTTCAGCAAGTTGGCGAATTTCCTCTGTTGCACCTCGCGCACCAAAGCCAACCCAGATTGCAAAAGGTCCTTCAGACAGCAATCGCGCACATTCTGCCATTGTTTTCTCACTGGCAGTTGGCAAAGCGTAAGACAGAGGTGCTTTTGGTAACGAGCTTTTGACTGAGCTTGTCTGGATGTTTTTAGGGATACTCAGATGAGCAACAAATCCTTCTGGTCTTGCGAAGCCAAGAGCAAGCCTTCGTGCAACTTCTGAAACTTCATCACTAGATTCGAGAGTAATTGCGTAATGAAATATTGTCCCTGAAGTCAAAAGACCTGTGCTAGGCATGGTATAAGTGCTGGTTTCCTGAAGGGCCCAGCGTCCACGTCGTGTTGACGGTGTTGCACCTGACAGTAGAATAACCTTAGCACCTTCCCAACGGGCAGCTAATAGTCCTGTCAAAGCATTCGTGATTCCTGGTCCTGTGGTAGTGAATATTACTACTGGGCGATCGCTAGCAAAATATGCTTCTGTTGCTGCAAACGCTGCTCCTGCTTCATGCCGAAAGTGGAGTACTTGCAGAGAACTATTATGCAATGCACCCCAAAGTGGTGCGATCGCACCTCCGGAAACACCAAACGCATATACTACTCCTAGATCTTCCAATATCTTAGCCACGGCCTCTGCTACTGACAAAGGTGCAGATGACTCACTATGAGATATATTTTCTAGGGAACTGAACTCTCTAGCCTTGTTAGCTTTCATATCTTTGCTATTTATTTAGCGTCCATCTTAGGCAGACTAAATGCACAATGCACAAAACAGAATTTAATCACGCTAAAACCCTTACAGTGTCTAAATCATATCATAATAACAACTTCATTTGTGCCGCTTATCATCTAGATGTCTTTATGATTACCAGACAGTGTACTTGAAATTGATTAGTGTCAAGACTAATATCTTCTTAGTCCAGATGCGAACGCCTATATATCTTATTAAGAATGAATTATAAGGAAGTGAGAAGGGCGTTTATCTATAAAATTTTACACCTCATTATTGAGAATAATATCAACAAATTATTATTTGACCATTAGCTTTTGAGTAAGGAGATGCGATCGCCAAATTATCTAAAATATTCTTTTATCACTCTGCTGATAATCTGGATATGTGCTTACAGGAAACTTAAGTATAATCATTGTTTCAGCGATCATGAGCTTTGATTGTTGTAATGATTTTAAGATTTAGACAAGCCAAAATCAGGAAGTTAATAAATAATTTAATGAACTATTGTAAATTTTGTTTAAGCTATAGAATTCTTAATCTTACAGCTATTCAAAAAAAGTACACCTGTGGGAACTCATATGACTTTAACTACTTGACAAAATTATAAAATCTAATGTGTTGCTGGTACGTGTATTGAATAATGTATCTTATAATACTTACTAAAATATTTAAAAAACTTTTTCTAACAGGATTTGTACAGATAGTTTTATGTTCAAATTGCTTTCAGTAATTTTTATTTTTCTGGTGATTATTCTTTACAAGGATTAATATATGGGAATCCAATTTGAATCTTGCTAAGTATACTGAAAAACAAAGCTTTGTGTAGCAAGCTTCTAGCCAGCTTGTTTTTTTCAAAAATCAAATAGGAATCCTATAGTAACAATGAAAAAGCTTAAGTTAAACCTCAAAACCTAGATTTTCACTGGTAAAGATGGTTCTGGATTGGCAATACTAAAAAAACTTAGGCAGTTTTAGTATAAAAACAATGAACAAAACCGCAGCAGATGTATTTCCGATTTTTGCAGCATCTGGTAAAGAACCATCAGTGAAACAAATAATCCTTGAATTGACACCAGATGAAGTTAGCAAACTTGAACAACATTGTGACTGGACGGGAAAAGAGGCAATCGATATAATTCGAGAACTCATTCAAGAGTTACCCATAACCTAACTTTTCACGCCAGCTTGTGAAACTCCAGTCTTTGTAAGAATTATGCTACTGTATACGACTTGGGTAATCTGAGTTCAGAAAATATTCAGTAAAATAGCAAGATATTTCCTTAAATGTTATCTAGGAAACATACAATTAATCAGTGTGGAGTAAAATTGCGTTGTAGAGTATCCTTAGTCTATTAGCTGACTAAGGAACCTCTATCCTATTAATTACTGGCTAGTGCGCTTGCAAAAGGCTGAGAGTATTGCTTGACTGGAAAAATAGTTTGCCAAAATTATCATCACTCTCAAGAATAAACCTGGTTCTAATGTTGCTCAGGTCTAGTCATCGGTAACGCTCGAATGAGTTCCCTAATCACATCCGTTGCTGCTCTACCTGTCTGATCACAATATTTTTCAAGCTTACTGGCTTCATTTGATGCCAAGTTTACAGTAATCCGCTTAACAGCCCATTTCTTGTTCATAGTTGAAATCTAGTTGCTTACCACAAATTTGTCAAAGCTACAAAAGTCTGTATTCATTAAATCTGGTTACGAAGCAAATTCAAGTGTTTGCTCAAGAAAGTTGACAAAAAGACATTTTAGGCTTTTTGTAACTTATTGAATTTGTCCCTCGCGAATGGTGTTCATAATTTAATTCTTCTTTCAAAATTCCTTGTGTAGTTTTGAATAAAGTCAAATACCATCCTTAAACTGACCAATTTTTGAATGAACAGGTGATTTTGCTTGCTAATAAGATGATATTTTATCAAGCACCTGCGTTAGTTGCTCAAGCTAACTGCAAATTATCGAGATACTTTTTCCCTAAATAGCTGTATTACTCGTAAAATAGCGAAGACTGCATTTACATTTACGGACTGTAGGTTCAGCATGTTCTGGGGTCGCTCTGTAAATGATCATTGGTTAGTAGAATTTGGTAAATTTTACAACGTTTCTTCCCTAAAAGGTTAATTAACCTGAGTCTAGAATCTCCCCACAAATAGCTTTATTCAGAAAGACTCGTAATTACAAATATTTAGGCTCAATACTATTTTGAAGTTTGTTGGCTAGTCAGGTCAAGACTTAGATAGTATTTTTTTGGTTATTAAACGACAGATAATATCGGGTGCTTTCCTTGTTACTCCTTAAACTCGACATGTATTGTATAACTTTCACATTGTCAAATAATTGATTATGTGCATTCAGTCCAAGCTTGAACTTTAGTTTTGTCAGGATACATGAGTTTTTTTCATCAGCACCTTCTGTTTAAAATATGTATAAAAAATATGGAAATAATAAGGTTTGTTTGAATCTTTTTGAGAAGAATCATTAATTTTCCAGTGCATTCAAGGTATATTATCCTCTATTTGTACAGTATTTGTATAAAAATATTGTATAAATAGCAACAAATAGTATGAGGATAAGCGTATCTTGGTAAATATTCAAGTCTAAATTTGAGGTATTTGGCATCGTGCTACCATTTCTGCTCGTGCGGATACATTGAGCTTACGAAATACTCGCTTCAAAGTTTGCTTGACTGTATTTTGGCTAATCCAAAGTTCGGCAGCAATTTCTGCATTCGTTAAACCTTTTGCAACCAAAGAAGCAATTTGTAATTCTCGTTGAGTTAAACAAGCCACCTGATTTAGCTCTTGTTTTGCTCGCAGAAAAGCTAATTTTGCAGAAATATGAGTGCAAAGCGCACTCAAACGCATCAAATCTTGTGAATTGAAGGCAGATGTTCTATTGGTTCGGGCGAAATGAACTGTGCCAATCAGTTTTCCTTGCCCAACAATAGGTCCCGTCATGATGTGTTCGTGGTCATATATCTTGCCACAGCCACTCTGATATAATTGGCTCTGCTTCCAACTTGTTTCAGTAAAAATAACTTGCTCATGGGCGGGAACGTGATGTTCAATAACATAATCCATAACTGGATCAATCGCCGCACCAACATTTTCGTAGTAGTCGAAAAAGCTATCTGGTAATCCTTTGATATCGATGGTGGCACGTTGTCCTGTAGTGTCATGCAAGTAAATACTCCAATGTTGGCAAACAAATAGTTCCCCTGCTGCATCCATATAATCTAGGCGCAGTTGTAATTCATCACGAGCGATCGCTATTTTTTGAACCAGTGCTTGAAAGCTACCAGACATAGCAAAAATGTACTCAACTGGGTAATTGGCAACCAATATATTCAACTCTAGGATAGCTGTATTCATTGCACAGTTTGAAATTTGCAGTATGAATAATCAGTTTCAAAAGACTATTGGTTTAGTCATTTATCCAGATATGTTTCAGCTAGATATCACTGCTCCACACCAAGTTTTTTCTTTAATGCCTAACACTTCCGTTTTACTGTTGTGGAAGTCACTCGAACCTGTAGTCAGCAATGGTGGGTTAACTATTTTACCAAATACTACCTTTGATGAGTGTCCCCAACTTGATGTGTTGTGTGTACCTGGAGGATCTTTTGGTGCAGTACAAATCATGGAAGATATCGAAGTCTTAGCTTTTTTGCAAAAACATGGAAACACAACCAAGTACATCACTGCTGTTTGTACAGGTTCGCTCATTCTAGCAGCAGCTGGATTGCTGCGAGGATATCAAGCTACTTCCCACTGGGCGTTTCGAGAGCAATTGGAACTGATGGGAGCAAAAGTCAGTACAGAAAGAGTAGTTATAGATCGTAACCGAATCACTGGGGGAGGTGTGACAGCAGGGATTGATTTTGCCTTGACGATTGCAGCAATGCTTTGTGGTGAAGAAACTGCCAAGTTGATTGAATTGATGTTGGAGTACAATCCTTCACCCCCATTTGGAGTGGGTTCACCAGAAAAAGCAGGTGCGGAACTAGTACAAGCTGTTAAAAATTTTGGAATATCGTTGATAGCAGCATCATATGATGCTAGTAGAAAAGCAACTTCTAAAGAAAATTGATTGGCTGATTTAACAATGCCCCAACTTTAATCAGTAAATCATTTATTTTCCCTGCGTCTAAATCCCGACTATGATAACGTCAACACTAATCCCTGATAAAAGTTAACAGTTAACTTATTTTAACTTTTTGCTTAGAAACAACAGTTGATTCAATTGCTGAACCATGGGTAATCATTGTGTAAAACAAAGATTCATAGTGATTTAAAGCTTGGTCAAAAGAATATTGCTCAACAGCAAATTGGCGACTGTTATAGCCGAGAGTTTTAACTTTTTCAGGGTGTTCGTACAAATCCAAAATTGCCTTGGCTAGAGTGTCGGGATCTTCTGGAGGGACGACAACACCACCGCCGCTTTGTCTAATTGATCTTGCAGCAGTACCGTTATCAGGTACAGATGCAACTAATGCTTTACCACTGGCAAGCAAAACTTGAATTTTGGATGGCATGTTGAAGGATATTACATTTTTCTTTTGCACTACCAAACCAACATCAGCAGCAGCCAACATCTCTGGTAACTGTTCACGGGGTTGAAAAGGTAGCAGTAAAACGTTATCTGCACCGCAGTTTTGGCATTCTTGCTGCAATCTTTGTAGACCTTTTGCTTCTCCTACAATCACAAATTTAATATCTGGAATATGTTGCAATATAGAGGCAGCTTTTACTACTGTTTCCAAGCCTTGAGTCAGGGCAATGTTACCAGAATATAAAACTAAAAATTTCTCATTTAGTTGATGCTTGCTGCGGAAAGAGTTATTTTCTTTTGGTAAAGGACGAATAAAATTGACATCAACCCAGTTGGGAATTTGTATAATTTTATTCGCTTTTACATCTTTCTCTATTAAGTTTTCTACAAATCCATCAGCAATGACACTAATTTTAGTTGCAGTGTGGTAGGCAAATTTTTCTAATACTGTGAAGGCTTTAACAAGTAATTGATTTTTGATCAAGCCAACATGAATTGCTGCTTCTGGCAAGATATCTTGAAGGTTTAATACCACAGGGCAATTTTGTAACCATCCCAATAAAGCTGTTGGTATACATACAGGTAAAGATGGCGAAGTCGCAAGAATTACATCTGGACGCCAACCCCTCAATGCTGGTAGAAAACTTGTAACAACAAAGCTTGCATCTAGTAACACCCGATCTAGTAGGTTCGGTTGAGGACGAATCCAAACATAGCTACGTTGAATTTGAACGCCATTTTTATATTCGGTCAGATACAACTTTTTTTTATACGCATCATAGATTCGACGTTCTGGGTAGTTTGGCATAGCAGTTACTACACGTACTTGGTGTCCTCGTTTAACCAGTCCTTCTGCTAATTCAGTCATTAGAGGAGCTATACCTATTGGTTCTGGATAGTAGTTATAAGAGTAAATTAAAATCTGCATAACAAATCAGTCAAAACAACCCTGGTTTTCGTTTAATTCAGCAAATTTTTCCTGAAAATTATTCCAGGTAGAGATTGCACTTCTATCTGAATTTTCTCCTTGGATTGTCTGAATGTCAGTGCTTTGCAAGTAAATATTAAGTAAAGTTTTACACTTACACTCAAGTATCTACTAATATAAATTTTTACACCTCTATAGTAAAAAAAGAAATGTATTTAAGTAGTATTATTTAAGTAAAAACTCTAGGTATACAGTAAAAATTAAAGAAAATAAGGTATGTGAAAATATATTCAGATAAGCCCACAATCATTTGTAGAGACGATTCAAACAGGGCTTCAGACCCAATACTACTCGGATAAAACAAATAAATTGACATTTTAATTCTGTAGAGACGTTGCATCTGCTAGTCTCTACAAGGGTTATGGATGACACATAATTAATTTTCACCAGGTGTCTATTGGGTTATGGTGAGAATGAAATAGTCGTGGTTATTCCTGATAATTATATTCAAAGTTTGCATCAACCTATTACAAGGTGTGAAGAAGTTCAAAACTAGAACCAGATAAAACTTTCGGTCATTAATTTTTTCTCCTTACTCAAAACCTACAGATTGACACAAACTCTGTTAAATCATCTGTTACTTACTAACAAAGAAAAACTTTTCAGCTTAATTGTTAACGGTAACATCATTGGGAATTAAAAGATTCTGATACTGACTAGAATCCAGAAAATCACGGGAATCAGGATTAACAGATGTCCCTAATCCTTGTTGACGTGGTCTGATGTATTCACTAAAAAGATTCTGACTAGAAAGCTTAGATTGATCCGTATTTTGGTTCATATCTATCACGCCATTTGTAGAATTAGAATCTGGAATTATGTTATCCTCTGCTGATATATTTGGATAGATAAATCCATCGCTAACCCTTCCATCTGTCAGTTGATTATAACTATAATCACCAATCAAAATGTCGTTACTGTTATAACCAATCAACTGAGGATTGTTGTTGCTTCCGGTTAATACATCGTTACCTTCAACATCGTTAGTAATGTTGTTTTGGTAATTGCTATTTTGCTGATTTTGTGGTGAAGTTGTGCCACTAAGTAAAGGATCTTCTTGACTAGATTGAGGAGATGCAGTGACAACCATCTCAAATGCTCCAATGTCAGGTTGATTATCTCTGCTGCTCCCTAATTGGTCAGTAGTGGGTACACCGCTTACTGTGACACCACTGTTAATGGCAGGACTACCTGATAAAAGGGGATGTACTAAAACTCCTCCAATATCTTGTAAAGGCCCAAGCAGAGGATCAACAATTTGACTACCTGCGACAACTTGATTACCGATCTCTGGTGCTGGAAATTCAATATTGCCGCCGCCATCCTGTAGTTGATATCCAACCTGTTGTTGTGAGGGATCGCTAGCAGTATTGTAAGCAACAATCGAATTAGTGAGGGTGACTGGCTGTGTCGGACTGTAGATCCAAAATGCCCCATTTGCTCGTCCGGCTTCGTTATAGACAATAGTAGAATTTGTAATGTTGACGGGGACAGATTCGTCAGTGTTAACAAACATCGCTCCGCCAGCATCTTCAATTGCCTTATTTTCAGAAAAGGTGGTGTTGGTGATGTTGACTGGCGAATGACCGTCTAGCCATATAGCTCCGCCTTGCTTTGCAGCTGTATTTTCAGCAAAGGTGACGTTGTTAATTGTGAGTGCGCTGTTAGCTCGCAGTCCACCTCCTCGACCTATACCATTAGCATTAAAGTCTGCTGTATTGCCAATTACGGTGCTGTCTTCGAGAATAATCGTGTCTGGTCCGTAACCATAGAGAAAAAGTGCGCCGCCTTCTCCTTTAGTATGATTGTTTTCAAACTGACAACCATGGATAGCAATTGTACCTCCGACAGTAGAACCGGGACCTACTGGGTTTGCTCCATCGGTAAAAATTGCGCCGCCACCAATATCACCTTCTGAGCTATTGTTAATAAAAACTGAGTTTTCTACAGTTAATTCACCTAATAGGCTATAAATTGCTCCGCCATTTACACCTTTGTTATTTGTGAATTCGCTGTCTTTAACAACTAGCACACCGGAACCATAGGTAGCGATCGCCCCACCGCTAAATCCAGAATTCCCAAGAGTACCATCGTTGCTGTCAAAACTACTGCCAAGTACCGTGGCTTTACTGCCGTAACCAACATAAACAGCTCCACCCTGGTAAGAGCTATTGTTGTTAAAGTTACAGTTTTCTACCTGAAGGGTGCTGTAGTCCCAGGCTGCGATCGCACCACCTCTTCCGTCTGTTCCTGTCACCATACCGTTGGTGAGGGTTAGGTTCTTGACTGTAGCATTGACATAACTGCTTACAGAAAATACCCGTGTAGAATTATTGCCGTTAATCGTTAAATTTTCTGCCCCTGCACCATCAATCGTTACGTCTTTTGTAATGGGAAGTTCCCCACTAGTAAGTGTGATAGTCTGGTTGGCAAGGCTAGGATCAAACTGGATGATGTCTCCCGCTTGAGCAGATTCGAGCGCTACTCGTAAAGAACCTTCTCCATTATCTGCATTGTTGGTAACGTTAATGATAGCCATGCTTTGAATTCCCTTAAAAATGAGTGTTTTGAGATCGACATGTTGAAGAAAATCACAATTTTTGTGATTTAGAAGCGATCGCATCATCGTTTGAAACGATGGGAATCACGAGACAGCACCCTATTTATTACCGTTACGTGGAAGTCAAAAGTCCTGATGATCTGATATTTTTGACCTATTTTTCAAATTTTGTGTCCATTTTCCACGTAATCTACTAGTTTTATTTTTCATATATATTTTTAGTAAACAGGAATGCTTTGTTTAACTAGTGATTAAATACGTGGATATACCGGAAGACATGAAAAATTTAATCCAATTAAATAGTTGGACAAAATTAAATTCATTCGTGGAGATAGGCAATAGGCAATAGGCAATAGGCAATAGAGAAATAATCTGTGTAATTAATTCTGTCTAAGTACTTTTATGAATATTTTTTTCTTTGGAAGTTCTTAATTTTGGGAATAATATTTTGATTTTGGAAAGCACCCTGGAAAAATTGAAATCCTCGAACAATCGAGTTTTTGATATTGACAACGCTTCAGAGAAATAGCACAATTTCGCTATCTCAATCAAGTTTCAGCCTCTGCGGCGGATTTTTGTGAATGTTCTGAACGCATCCAATGTGTAGGAAGCTCCAAGTGATCTGGTAAAACAGTTGTGCGATCGCCTACTGCAAATCTAATTTGGTGTGATTGCAAGTTTTTAGCTCCTGTCAGAGTGGCTCCAGCTAGTTTCACATCACACAAATTTGTGCCAAAGAAATCTACTCCCATCAGATTTGCATCACAGAGATTAGCTTCATGAAACATTGCTTTTTGCAGGTTAGTTCCCATCAAATTAGCTCCATAGAGATTGGCTTCTCTCAGGCTAGCTTCAGAGAAATTTGCAAAAAATATCTCTGTGTGTTCTAGTTTGGCTGCATTCAAATTTGCCTGTTGCAAATTTGTTCCATTCAGGTTTGCGCCTTTGAGGTTTGCACCAATTAATCCTGCTGACTGCAAGTTGGCTTTACCAAGCTTTGCTCCCTGTAAATTAGTCAGAAATAGCTTGGCATGAGAAAGATTTGCCACTTTGAGGTTACAAGATTGCAAATTAGCTTTATACAGATTTGCTTCACAAAAATTGGCTGCACGCAGACTTGCTCCAGACAAGTTTGCTGACCGCAAGTTGGCTCCAGTCAAGTTGGCTCGGTTTAAGTTGGCTCCACAGAGGTTAGCTTCTTCGAGGTTAGATGATTGTAAATCGGCTTCATACAAAACTGTGCCACAAAGTTTTGCACCTTCGAGTTTTGCCTCAAACAAGTTAGCTTTCTGGAGATTGGCTTTTGTCAAGTTTGCTCCCCGTAGATCTAAACGCTGCAAGTTGGCATTCGATAGGTCTACTCGTCTAATATCAGTATTCCTTAAATCAAGTTTCTGATTTTCTTGATCTTGTTTCCAGTTGCGTCTGCCAATTACGGTTAAGGCTGCTTGTAAATCTGTGGATATTTTTGCAACTTTTGCGATCTCTTCTACAGAATTTTCCGGTTCTGGCTTGATGCTGCTATTTTCTCGCACAAATGCACACAGAATTTCCATAATTGTCCAGTATTGTTTTGGTGAATCCTGGGCAACTTTTTCGAGGGCATAAATTGCCCCGATCCGGGTTGCTACGCGTTCATGTCCTAACTGGGTGATTGCTGCTATCAAACGCTCTGCGATCAAGCGTTCTTGAGCTAGTTCTAGATTTTGAATACCAATTTCGTTATTTTGTTCTGCTGCGATCGCACTTTTTTTCAATGCTTCGGTACGTTTGGCTGCATAATAAGCATGAATTATTACTGCTAAACCTACAAATACGCTAGCTGTTGTGTTTAATGCTTGATTTCTGCTGACTATTTTTTGTTCATTTGATAATCCTTCAACTTGTGAAACTGCAAAGAATATTACAGTTGGTGATAAGCTAAACAAAATTGCGATCACTACCAACCAACTTTTAAATCCATCTGTCTTCCTGCCAGACATATGGCTAGTAATCCTCACTACATAGAATTATTACGGACAACATTGAAAAAAAAGAGTATATCATTTGTCAATAAATTTCAATATCTATCATAAGGTGCAATAAAAATATTAATCATTGGTTTGTAATTGTCTATTGATTATTAATTGTTATGTCAATATGTGACAATTTAGCTATACATCTCACTCAATTCCTGCTAGGTATGTTGGCACAAATACAGCTAACTAGTTTTAGCAAGTGTAGGTAGTTCACTATAGAGCCATGATGCCAAGAAGTTAATTTTTGCTTTGTAATAATACTTGGCAAAAGAAAATTTCTTTAACCAAAATATTTAGCCAAATTATACCTACCAATTCTTAAAAACCAACTCTATATATGCAGCAATCTATACAGCCAATTACTAAAGATTTAGTACTAATTGGTGGTGGTCATAGCCATGCAATAGCTCTGTTAATGTTTGGGATGAAACCTTTTGATGGCATCCAATTAACTTTAATCACCGATAGAGTTGATACACCTTACTCTGGAATGCTACCAGGGTATATTGCTGGTTTTTACAGCTATGAAGAATGTCATATTGATTTGCGACAACTTACAAATTTTGCTAAAGCTCAATTATATATTGACCAAGTGATTAATCTTGACTTGGAAAATAAAAAAGTGATTTGTGCCAACCGTCCAGAAGTAGCATTTGATGTACTGTCAATAGATATTGGCAGCACTCCGGCCACGATTTCTGTTCCAGGGGCAGCAGAATATACAATTGGGGCAAAACCAGTGTCAAATTTACTGCAACACTGGCATAGACTACTTGATAAAGTAGCTGCTCATCAGCAAAAGCCGTTGAGTGTTGGAATTGTAGGAGGAGGGGCTGGTGGTGTGGAATTAGCGTTATCGATGCAAGCTCATTTGTATCAGGCGTCCAAAGTGTGTCCCCTCAGATTCTCCTCAAAAAGAGAACTTATCGATAATAATATACTAAAACAGGGAGCTTTAGAAATTCATTTATTCCAGCGTGATGCTCAACTCTTACCCAATCATCATTGGTCTGTACAACATACAGTCAAGCAGCTTGTAACCAAACGTGGGATTCAACTGCATTTAGGCGAAAGTGTATGTAAAGTTGAACCAGGTAAAATTATATGTGAATCTGGGTTGACGGTAGAGTGCGATCGCATTTTTTGGGTGACACAAGCCTCAGCACCACAGTGGTTAAAAGCAACTGGATTAACAACTGATGAGCAAGGCTTTATTTTGGTAAGTGACACATTGCAATCTTTGTCTCATCAGTACGTGTTTGCTACAGGAGATATTGCCACAATGGTAAATCATCCACGTCCGAAAGCAGGAGTATTTGCTGTTCGCCAAGGAAAACCTTTATTTGAGAACTTACAACGATTTTTATTGGACAAACCTCTCAAAAGTTACATCCCACAGAAACAATATTTAAGCTTAATAGGTACGGGTGACGGTAGAGCGATCGCCACACGTGGATGTTTGACTTTACCACCTCATCGATTACTGTGGCAGTGGAAAGATTGGATTGATCGTAGTTTTATGCAACAGTTTAGTAGGGGACAGAACAATTAAAAATTAAAAATGGGGAAGAAGGTGGACAAAGGAGATTACCTATAAACATCTGGAGGTATTTTGCCAAAAGTGTATGGTTCCAATCCAACTGGCTATATTACTTATACTCCTGAGAAGCGGATGATGGTCATCTTCTCCAAATGCGATCGCCTAGCTTTAAGCGGAGATATTAATTCGCCCTTTAGCAAAAAAATCCAATATTTACCATCACAAGAGTGTGTGCAGGCATTTTCTACATTCAATGCTTACGCTGGGATGTATACAATAGATGGCAACACAGTTACGCATCATGTCGAGGTAGCCTCTATCCCCAATCGGGTGGGTACAGACTTGATTCGTACGTTCACATTGAGAGAGAATCAAGTCACACTTAAAACGCCACCAACTAGGATTGATGATGTCGAGAAAGTCTTAGAATTGGTGTGGGAAAAAGTGGAGTCTTAATCAAGTAGGAGTGTCAATTAGATAGAAATTCAACAATTAAAGAAGCGATCGCCCAAATTAGTTAATCTAGACAATACGATTGAATCTACCACAAGTTAGATGCAAGCAACTACTTGGAAGCTTTACCTCCCTGTGGTCAAATGAATAGATTAATAGATTTAGGGAATGTTAGCACTGATGAAACAAACTATTACTCGGACAACAGCATTTTTAGCTTCTTGCACTTTCCTAATCACAGCCTGTAGTGGTAACACTGGTACAAAAACTAGTACAAATAACAATGGCACAAATACCGCTACCACTACCTCATCAACAACGGGTATATCTGGCCCCATACCCATCGGTATTGCCTTTGCCCAGACTAGCAACGTCGCATTACTCGGTCAAGAAGGAGTTGCAGGTGCAAAAATTGCTGAGAAATATTTCAATGACAAAGGAGGGGTTAACGGTACTCCGATTAAATTAGTATTTCAAGATGCGGGTGGTGATGAAGCCGGAGCAATTAACGCTTTTCAAACTTTAATTAATAAAGATAAAGTTGTTGGTATTGTCGGCCCGACTTTATCACAACAAGCTTTTAGTGCTGCTCCGATTGCGGAACGGGCAAAAGTGCCAGCAATTGGTGCATCCACTACAGCAAAAGGTGTTCCCGAAATTGGTGATTATATTGCTCGTGTATCTGCACCAGTTTCTGTTGTCGCACCTAATTCAGTCAAGGCTGCACTGAAGCAAAATCCTAATATTAAAAAAGTAGCAGTTTTTTATGCTCAAAATGATGCTTTTAACAAATCAGAAACTGAAATTTTCCAAAAAACAGTAAAAGAGCAAGGACTAGAATTAGTCACAGTTCAAAAATTTCAAACTACTGATACCGATTTTCAAGCTCAAGCTACCAATGCTCTAAATTTAAAACCAGATTTAATTATTATTTCTGGTTTGGCTGCTGATGGTGGTAACTTAGTCAGACAATTACGAGAATTAGGTTACAAAGGTGCAATTATTGGTGGTAATGGTCTAAATACATCAAATGTACTTTCAGTTTGTAAAGCATTTTGTGATGGTCTCATGATTGCTCAAGCTTACAGTCCTGAACATCCAGGAGAGATTAATGCTGTATTTCGCAAAGCATACTTAGATCAATACAAAAAAGAACCACCTCAATTTAGCGCTCAAGCTTTTGCAGCAGTACAGGTTTATGTAGAGGCTTTAAAAAGTTTAGATCAAAAAACCAAAGTGAACACCATACCTGTAGATAAACTGCGGACAGAATTAAATAAACAAATACTCACAGGTAAATACAATACACCTCTTGGTGAAATTTCATTTAGCCCAGAAGGTGAAATTGTACAAAAAGACTTTTATGTTGCCCAAATTAAGATGGAAAAAGATGGCAGTACTGGTAAATTTGCATTTATCAAATAGTTGCAATTATGGATATATCTCTATTTTTGCAGCAGTTTTTAAATGGGTTATCTATTGGTAGCGTCTACGCTATTTTTGCTTTAGGATATACCCTAGTTTACTCAATTTTGGGCATCATTAATTTAGCTCATGGTGCTATTTTTACCTTGGGTGCATATTTTACCTATGCACTGATTGGTGGGAGATTTGGATTTAATGGTTTATTGGCAAATGTAGCTTTACCTGTGCAATTACCTTTTGCTTTAGCTTTAATTTTGGGGAGTATTTTGGCAGGATTAGTCGGAGTAGCGGTAGAACGAATTGCTTTTTTACCCTTGCGTCAACGGGGTTCCGATCCTTTGCTAACAGTGGTTTCTAGCTTGGGTGTAGCAGTGGTAATTGTCAATTTAATTCAATATTTAGTGGGTGCAGAAAGTTACACTTACCCAGGAAATACTTATGGTAATTTGCCACCTGCAATTAATTTTGGTTCCCAAACCAATCCAATTCCAATCCGCACTGTGCAGGTAGTGATTTTTGTTGTTTCTATGGTATTTGTTGCCATTTTGACTTATTTTATTAGTCACACAAAATACGGTAAGGCGATGCAGGCGATCGCAGAAGATGCAACAACAGCCAGTTTATTAGGAATTAACTGCGATCGCTTTATTATCCTGACGTTTTTTATCAGCAGTTTTTTAGCAGGAGTGGCGGGAACTTTAGTCGCTTCCAGTGTTAGCATTGCTGGGCCTTATTTTGGCATAGGTTTTGGGTTACGGGGTTTAGCAGTAATTGTCTTGGGTGGTTTAGGTAGTATTCCTGGTGCAGTGTTAGGAGGTTTGGTTATTGGATTGGTGGAAGCATTTGTTCCAGGCGAATTCTCTGGCTACAAAGATGCCGTTGCTTTTGGTATTTTGTTTATTATGCTCTTAGTTAGACCACAGGGTTTGCTAGGAAAAAGATTTATTCAAAAGGTTTAAATCTATGACAACAAGCACCAAACAAAAACTTACCTTCGATCAATTTCTAGACAATTATCCAGAAGAAGGTTTTTATGAATTAGTGAATGAGGAAATTATAGAAGTACGTTCAACTAGAAATCATGATGATGTTGCTGACCCAGAATTGTCACTAACAGCAGAGCAGGTGTTAACAGCTTGAATTATCTCATTTTTTTGTTTGTAGTGAGGACTTGAGTCCTCACTACAAACTTAAAGCAATAGTTACTCTTTATGATACTAATGTTCTGTTTTACCAACTAGCTTTTGTTTTACTTCCTTGTAATATATCAGGCTTCTCCAAACTTTTCTTCTTGATGTTTTGAGAAGTCAAAAAGGCAATTACTAAAGTTTTTACTTTTTTAAATACTATTTTTATATTCATTTTATCTCTCCCTTTCAATATTTTCAAAAATTTAACTGGTTCTGTGAAAATAGACAAAGGTATGTTATTAGATATTATAGATTTAATATTATGGACTCCATAGCATAATTTCAATCCTTGATAACCAGTAGTCCATCTAAATATTTGTTCAATCCAAGCATTTTTTTGTTTCTCACCAATTGTCATATCGGTAAAACTAGGAGTTCTGTTTATAGAAACAACATCTAAGAAGATTTTGCCTATAAAGCCTGTGTGTTTAGCTAGAATAGTAAGATGAGAATCTTCACTTCTTGTACCCGGATATCTTTGAGAAATTATCACTAATAAGCTAATAAGCACATCAGTCTTTCCTAGTGTACCTCCTCCTGGCATCCATTGGTAGCCAATGTATCTACCATGAACAGCATCTAAAAAAAATTGCAGAGGAGGAATTTCCTCACTAAAGTTAGGCAAAAGAACTTTCATTCCATCTACTATACTTTTTTGGTAAACAGCAAATTTGTTTCTTGTACCAAGAATATCTATTTCGGGTTCATTCTTAAATTTATTTACCATTAACATCAAACCATTAGATTCTGGATCTATAAATGCATTATTTTGCTCCACTAAAAACTGAGATTCAGCATCAAAAGCAACTAAAATTGCAGGAGAAATCCATCCATTCTCTATACTCCTGAGTAGTAAAGAACCATATATGTCTCCCAAAACTCGGATTTTACCTGCTGTATGTTCTCCTTCTTTTTGATGGACAAAAAATATCCTATGCTGAGAATTTTGGTAATCGATATTACTTAAGTAATAAGGTTCTCCTTCACACTTTATATTATTAAAAATTTTGGCTGGAATATTGTTTCCTAACTTGTCGTCTGTATATAGATGAATGACTTGAACATGGGAAATAAAACTAAAGCGTTCAATAACAGAATGACATTCAAAGCCATTATTCAGACCGATAACTATATCAGCCATCATCCCAATTTCAGAGATTTGTGTAATAAGTTTGGGGATAGTATATGGTAAATAATTTTCGGCTCCTTTGCCCGCAGCGACAACTCCCAGTATTCTTGTGCTGTCAAAAGTATTATTACTTATGGTCTTAATCCATTCTCTGCAAGACAAAACACTCTCTACATCTGCTCTCAATCTTCTATTTTGTTTTTCACGTAATGAAACTTTTTCTTCTAAATGATTAGTTAATAAACTAGATGTAACTACTTGCTTAATATTAGTAAAAATCATTGTTTGATACTCCTTATTAGTTCATCCTCTAACAGGATTTTGGATTTTAGGTTGACCTCAGGATTTATCCGAGGGCTTGAGGATGTGTGGATTTGCTTTACAGATAAATCAGCTTGCTCTGTACCCTGCTCGAAATTATTGGTCAAATATTAAATAACTGAGAATTTTTGTCGTATTTCACTTTGCCGTATTCCAGCTTCACAATCCGATCTGCAATGTGAAAATATCGGTCATCGTGGCTGATAACGAGTACAGTTTTGCCTCTACTTTTTAGTTCTGGTAGAAGTTGTGTGTAGAATATTTCCTTAAAGATAGGATCTTGATCTGAAGCCCATTCATCAAACATATAAATAGGACGATCTTCTAGGTATGTAGTTAGTAGAGCAAGACGCTTACGCTGTCCCTGAGAAAGATTTGTTGTAGAAAAGACGCCATCTTTGACCTTAACTTTATGGTCAAGTTGTAGTTGGATAAGATAGTTTTGAGCTTGAGCATCTAAGTTGCTACTTTCTAAACCTAGTAAACGCTCAAAAAGATAAAAATCAGAAAATATTACAGAGAATTGCTGACGATACCACTCTCTATTGTGATTATCGATGAGCTTCCCATCTAGATAAATTTCTCCAGTTTCAGGAACATAAAGACCAGAAATTAATTTAGCGAGGGTAGACTTACCACTACCATTACCTCCTACGATAAAAATTAATTCTCCTGGATGGAATTTTAAGTTAATGGGACCAAGAATAAAATTTGTTTCCTCTCGCTCCTGGTAATAAGTATGGGTAACATTCATCAGTTCTAGAGACTGCCAAAAATTTTCTGAATTAAGTACTTGTTCAGAAATAGTTTCGTTTGAGCAGTTAGGTAATGAAAGACCCAGAGACTCAACTTTTTTTAATGCCACTAAGACTCTAGTTATATTGGGTAACATACCCATGATGTGTTCCAAAGGTGACATCATATAGATGATAGTTAGGGCATAGGCAAACAGAATTGTGGGATGAATTTTTGTTAGGGAAGGTAGGACGAATAAAAGCAAACCGATAGCGACAAAAAAGAGAATTTGTCCCCAACTACCAGCAGCTGCAAAAACACTCATTCCAACAAGATTATGTTGGCGGGATGATAGAGCAGCATGACGAAGGTCTTCTCTGAGAAATGATAGGCGTCGCTCACGGTGCAGCTTGAGTTCCTTTGTGCCTTGAGTTATCGCACAGAAATGGTTAAATAATTGATATTCCTGTTCGCGAGCCAATTTCAGCAAAGACATCGCTTTGATCATTGGTAGTAAATAGCTGAATATTCCTACGAATAGGAAGCAAAGACCGATAACAAATACAGTAGTAGACAGCCAACCCAAATAAATTAAGCAGGCAATCACAATGGCAATATTGATACAGAAGAAAGGAATAATTAAAACTGCGCCAGAAATTGTTCCGATATCTTCAGTCAGGGTAGCTAAAAGACGATAAGCACCAATTTGTTCTAACTGACGTAAGGGAGAAGCAAGTATACGACGGCTTATCAGCATCCGTAGGTCGAAAATAGCTTTTTCTGAAAGATTAATGAGCAAAACTTGAGAAACTAAATTAGCAATTAGTCGTATTAAACACAGAGCAACAAAGCTCCAAACTAATGTAGTAGTCGATGGTTGATTTTGGCTCAATGTGACATTAATTAGAGCAATCAGACCAGCAGCACAACCACCACTAAGAATACCAGCCAACACAGCAAGGCTGAGGAAAAGAGCGGAAGTACGTAAAAGAAGGCGCAAAAGGTTCATTGCTCATCCTCAATAGTCAAAGGATTTGAATATTTAGAGCAAACGACATTGGGTAATTAAGTTAAAAAAACGAGAAATGCTAGTTTTCAATGATTACTGTTGATGCAAATTTCAAAATCATCAAATCACGCAGATATCAAGAATGATTGCTTAAGTTCTAGGCGATCGCACTGCACAAATATTTTTTGGGGGTTACACCCTAGATTTCGTATTAGGATTAAGCTCTTTAATTAACTTGGCGTAACGAGGCATATCAACCATAAATGAGAGAAAATTAGATAATGAGTTACGCTTTTTGAGTCCCAAAGGTGTGAGTTTCCAGGTTGCAACAGATCCATTAGCCACATGCACATCTCCGGCTAACTTGGCATTTTGTTTAGCTTCTTCACCTGTAATATAAGCTGCGCTCCGGCCACCTGATAAGTGAGTATAGTTATGATTCTGGTGTATAGCTGTAACCACATCTGTGGTATCTACAATGGGAATTTCCAATTTACGTGCATAGTAAGTTATCCAATGATCCCAATGACCCCGCCCTACAGCAAAAGACGGAATTTCGGCATAGAGTGGCTTGGGAAAGACAAAATAATCCATACACACAATTGATGCTAATGTCCCTTGTTTCACAGCAAAGTTGTGAAGCTTAATGTCCCAATCAAGTGCATCAAAGTCTAATGGTTCTGTAATATTCACATCAGTACGCTGTCCAATCATCAAAAAAGAATGGAAAGATGCGACTTGCAATTTATTCACAGCGACTAAGAAATCATTTAACAGAATAATGTCACTATTTACGTAACTCAAAATAGAACCTTTAGCAAGCTCTTGAGCCTGGCGAAATATTCCATCTAACAATGGTGTACCATAATCATTGAATTGAATATTGGGTATGTGGATTACACCAAGGTGATGAGAAATTTCCTCAATACCTTCTTCTTTACCAAATAAGAGGATCTGTGGACGAGGGTTAAGTAATGTCCAACTCTTTATTGCATTCTTTTGAATGAGACCAATATGTCCTTTAAATGCTTTAGGTACAGTAAAAAGCGTAATTTCTTTTTGGTTGAAAATTGCTGTGTTTTTTGCTATTTGTGTCATCACAAATACCTTATACCTTATCTATTTTTTATCTTGAGAAAGTAATTATCAAAAGTAGGCAAAATTGCTATTTCTACCTATTTAATGGTAGTTTTGCATTGGTTCGATTCTTAGATCATTTCTATATGAAGACGCATAGAAAGAACCCCACCGCCTGCGGCACCTCACCTTACTAAGGGGAGGTTGGGAGGGGTCAAATACTGTGCAGCTTCACAGAGAATTGGTATTACTTGGTTGAAATATTAATGTCTTCGATGCACTTCATCATCTAAAACTTGTAGATACTTACGCAGAATAATTAACAAAAATAAAGTTTGTAGGGGTTGTATGAACAAGTTTGTAGGGAAGTTTTGAAAAGAAAGTTTTTATGGTTTCTGAATTATCAGCTAAACCATATGTGTAGTACTCAATTATAACAATTTTAGGCTTATGCTTTTCATAATCTAAAGTTGACCAAACTTCTAATTCAGTTCCCTCAACATCTAAATCTAAAATATCAATGGCGCCAATTTTATGTTTTTCCAAAATAGTTTCAAGTTTGAAAGAAGGTACTCGTACAGTATCTTTGAATTGAATCTGGTTTGGTTCTTTATACTCTTCTTTTGGTACAGTACTAGAATACTCAGGAGAAGAAGCCTGGAAGAATTCTATTTCTCCTTCTATCGGCGAGATAGCAGCCCACTCTACATTTGACCTGTCTTTTTTAAGTAATTCGATTTGATTAATGTCAGCATCAATACAAATTCCATTCCAACCATTTTTTTCAAAAAAATAAGTATTAGAGAGATAACTTGGATGTCCAGCCCCAACATCGACGAATACCCCTTGGCGCGACGAATTTAGTTTTTCAAAAATATATCTGTCTTCTCCAAATTGGGAATGAAATTTAGTGTATTTACATTCGTTGTCTCTTAATCGAAAAACTTCATTTTTCATATATTCTAACTCCATTAAAAAAGGAATCATGAACTTTGAAGAACTGAAAAGTTTATTAATCATTGAATTTTCTCCATTTTAATGATTGACAAAATATTTTGCTCAGACCAACTTTTCTAGATTGGTGAGTTCACTTATTATCGTATTAACACTAGACTGCAAAAGCTTTTTATACAAACTTTTAAAGCTATACATACATAGAAAATGAGGATTTTTCATGCACGTTTATATTGATTATTAGCAAAGTTTTCTGCACGCATTTGGTTAAGCTTAGTTACAGCAATCCATCGATACACAGTATCTACAAATTGTGGAGCAACTTGTCCAATACCAAACATGACTTTGGTCAAAAATTCAGTGCTAAAACTCTCGTTGATAATGACCTCTGCCTTGTTTTTCTGAATAGCTCTAATTACTGCTTTTGCTACTTCTTCAGGTTTAGATTTACCTGCTAACATGGGAATAGGTAAGCCACTATCAACAGTCATTCCGGTTTTAGAAATATATCCTGGACAGATTGCTGAAAACTTTATTCCACTATGAACTAATTCCTGTCGCAGAGAATCAGTCCACATGAGCAAACCAGCTTTACTCGCTGAATAAATACTGTTGTAAGGAACTCCCTTTTTTCCAGCCAGAGAAGAAATATTAACTATGTGACCATTACCTTGTTCTAACATACTTGGTAATAACAGACGAGTTAATTCCATTGCAGCTATTAAATTAGTTGTTAATATTGACTGGAGATCCTTGAGAGAAGAATTGGCAAAAGATTGATAAATTTCCATCCCAGTATTATTAATTAAAATATCAACTGGAGTGACTGTATTCTGAATACGTTGTACTAGCACTGATAAATTTTCCACATTTGCAAGGTCAAAGGTGAAACCAATAAATTTACCACCTATATCTTTGACTTCATCACGTGTTTTATTCAGCCCGGATTTTGAACGAGAAATGCCAATGATGGTTGCCTTCTCTTTTGCTAGAGCATGAGCAATATGTACTCCTAAACCGCGTGATGCTCCAGTCAAAATTACTGTTTTACTCGTAATAGTTGTCATGATAAATAACCTGCTAAAGTTCAAACAAAACGTCAAATTAAATTTGCAAAACAGAATATTAAATACTCCTGTTCTATCTGTTCCATAGGAAACAGATGAATTGTGTCTAAACTATTCAAACGATGCCAAGCTTTTAAGCCAAAAATGAGAATGGCTCATACTACGTTGAAAGGACTAGCTTTATTTTTTAAGTATCGTCCCATCAATTTGGATTAGTACTCATATTATGCTTATGAGATACTCAATTACAACTCATATGCAACACTTTTGCGAAACCTTGAGGTAAGGAAAAACTATTACAATAAAGCAGAAAGCCTTACCATCATCACTAAGAATGATTTGATTGATTCCTTCTGGAGATGTATATATTCATTCTAAATAATGATTTTGAAAACCTAATATTACTCAGCCTGATATATTTTGGGCATATAATAATTACTAAACCAAGTTACTAGTTATTCATTCAGGCGATCGCTTTGTGCAATAAAATCCCCTCTAGCAAAAAATAGAAGGGATAGATGTTAAAAAGTAATTTAAACTGTGTTTAGTGCTGTCACAAGTTTATTCCCAAACTTGATTTTTGACGCTGAACTCTTGACACTTGACAAATGACAAATTTAATTTTGGTTGTCGATGACGACGATTTCGCACGCAAGCAGTTACATAAATTGCTCGCAACAGTAGGCTATGAAGTAGTAGAAGCAAGTTGTGGTGAGGAAGCCTTAGCTGTCTATACTCAACAGCAACCAAAATTAGTGCTGCTAGATGCTTTGATGTCAGGGATGGATGGGTTTAGCTGCTGCGCGCAATTAAAAACACTTCCTGGTGGCGATCGCATACCCATATTAATAGTTACAGGTCTTGCTGATCAAGAATCTATAGAAAAAGCTTTTGCAGCAGGTGCAGCAGATTTTATTACCAAGCCCATTAAATGGCCAATTCTGCATCAACGAGTGCAGCGTCTTTTAGAAGCTAGTCATGCGATGCAGTCACTACGACAACAAACTCAACAGCAGATTCTAGTAGCAGAACTCAGTCAACAGGGACTAGCTGGTATAGACTTAATTTCGCTGATGCAGCAAGCTGTGACCTTTGTTGCCGAATGTCTAGAGGTAGAGTATTGTAAAGTCTTGGAACTGCTACCAAATGGCAATAACTTACTGCTACGGGCGGGAGTCGGTTGGCAATCAGGGCTTGTAGGACAAGCAATGGTCAGCGCAGGTATAAATTCTCAAGCGGGTTACACTCTAGTTTCTAACGATCCAGTCATTGTAGAAGACCTCCGTACAGAAACCCGTTTCACAGGGCCACAACTGCTAATTGACCATCAAGTAATTAGCGGTTTGTCGGTGATTATTCATGGTAAAGACCGTCCTTTCGGTGTTTTAGGCGCACACACAACAAAACATCGCACTTTTAGCAAAGATGATATTTATTTTTTGCAAGCAACTGCTAATGTTCTGGTGACGGCGATCGAACGCCAAAGAGTTGAAGACGCACTCAAGGAAAGTGAACAACGTTGGCATTTAGCTTTACGGGGTAATAATGATGGTATTTGGGATTGGAATGTCAAAACCAATGAAGTTTTCTATTCCACACGCTGGAAACAAATGCTTGGTTACGAAGAACAGGAAATTTCCAACGATTTGGATGAATGGTCAAGCAGAGTACATCCTGATGATATTGGCTGGGTGAGGCAACTTATCCAAGACCACTTGAATCAAAAAACTCCCTTTTACATTAGTGAATATCGTATTCTCTGTAAAGACGGCACTTATAAATGGATTTTGGATCGCGGTCAAGCGCTGTGGGATGAAGAAGGTCATGTTGTCCGGATGGCAGGTTCCCATAGCGATATTACCGAACGTAAGCTAGCAGAAGAAAAATTACGTCAGAGTGAGGAACGCTTTCAATTCCTGGCTCGTGCGACCACAGATGTAGTTTGGGACTGGGATTTACTCACAGACTATGTGTGGTGGAATAACAATGTCCAAACACTATTTGGTTATTTACCAGAGGAAATCGGGAAAAACGCTAATTGGTGGTATGAATGCATACACCCAGATGATAGACATAGAATTTCTACCAGTATTCAGCTTGTCATAGAAAGTAAACAACAAGCTTGGTCTGATGAATATCGCTTTTGCCGTAAAGATGGTTCTTATGCATACATTTTTGATCGCGGTTACATTGTCCACGATCGCACGGGTAATTCTGTACGGATGATCGGAGCAATGATGGATATTAGCGATCGCAAACTAGCACAAGAAGAATTACAGCGTCAAAACATGCGATCGCGTTTGTTTGCCGATATTACTCTCAAAATTCGCCAGTCATTGCAAATCGATACAATTCTCCAAACTAGTGTCACGGAGGTACAAAAACTCTTAAACGCCGACCGAGTAATCATTTTTAAGCTGCTATCTCAAGATTATGGAAGTGTAGTTAAAGAAGCAGTCGTTCCTGGCTTTCCTATAATTATCGGAGAAAACATCATTGACCCCTGCTTTAACGAAACATACATCGAGAAATACAAAAGTGGGCGGGTTGGGATGATTACCAATGTCGAAGAAGGTAATCTTGCACCCTGCTATCTAGAAATGTTGCAAAGATATGCGATCAAAGCTAACCTTGTTGTCCCAATTATCCAACACAACAAACTATGGGGGCTATTGATTGCCCATCAGTGCGCTCATCCCCGTTATTGGAATGAATGGGAAACAGAACTATTGCGACAACTAGCAGACCAAATGGGTATTGCGCTTGGTCAAGCTAAACTCTTAGAACAAGAAACGCGCCAACGCGAAGAACTTAGCCGTTCTAACAATGAACTGCAAGAATTCGCCTTTGTCGCTTCTCATGACTTGCAAGAACCACTACGGAAAATCAAAACCTTTGGCGATCGCCTCAAAGCTAACTGTAGTGATGTTCTCCCAGAACAGGGACACGACTATCTTGAGCGGATACAAAATGCAGCTCGGCGGATGCAGATTTTAATAGAAGATTTATTAAGCCTTTCACGAGTTACCACCAGAGCGCAGCCTTTTGTTCCTGTGGATCTTTTGCAGTTAACACAAGAAGTGTTATCTGATTTAGAAATCAGTATTCAGCAAACCGGAGCAAACTTAGAAATAGGTGAATTATCCACTATCAACGCCGACCCGTTGCAAATACGACAATTGTTACAAAATTTGATTGTTAATGCTCTGAAGTTTCACCGCCCAGAAGTAACGCCCATCGTTAAAATTTATAGCCAAGTCTTATCAGAACCATCAGAACATACTAGTACTGAAAAATGTCAAATCATTGTGGAAGATAACGGTATAGGGTTTAATGAGAAATACTTAGACCGGATATTTAACGTCTTTCAGCGCCTACATGGTCGTAGTGAATATGATGGCACTGGTATAGGGTTAGCAATCTGCCGAAAAATTGTTGAGCGTCATCACGGAAGCATTACTGCTAAAAGTGAGCCAGGGCAAGGAGCAAAATTTATTGTGACTTTGCCAATTCATCACCTTTCCTGATTTTTCTGTGACTCATAGTTTTATTATATCCCCATATAAAACTTTTTAATCTCCCATTTCTAGCAATTCATTTGTTTCAATTTAATAATGAATTAATCCTAATCAACATCACAAAGGAGAAAATGCAGAGTGAAGGGTCGGCAAACAACCGTCACGATCTTGATGGCTGATGATGATGAGGACGACTACATGTTAGTTCGTGAAGCATTGGCAGAAAGTCGCTTGGCTATTGATCTACGCATCGTTCGAGATGGAGAGGAGTTAATGGATTATCTGTATCGCCATGGTCGGTATGCTGATCCTAATATTTCACCTCATCCCGGTCTGATTTTGTTAGATTTAAATATGCCTAAAAAAGATGGTCGTGAGGCGCTCAGAGAAATCAAAAATGATCCAGAGCTAAGGTCAATTCCCGTTGTAGTACTAACTACCTCAAAAGCTGAGGAAGATATTTATCGTACCTATAATTTGGGAGCGAATTCATTTATTATTAAACCTGTGACATTCGCCGCCTTAGTAGAGGTGATGAAGGCTATAGGAAAATATTGGTTTGAAATTGTAGAACTGCCGCTATGAGCGTGGGAGGGAGCAATGAAAAACAACCTGATCGAAGTTCTGCTGATTGATGATGATGAAGATGACTATATATTAACTCGTGATTGGTTTGGAGAATTTCAAGTAGTTTCTTGTGCCTTGGAATGGGTAAACAGCTATCAAGCTGGTAGGGATGCCATCCTGACGGGGCAATATGATGTTTATCTTGTAGATTATCGTTTAGGCGAAGGAAACGGATTAGAACTATTACGCCAAGCGATTAATAATGGCTGTGCAGCCCCAATTATTTTTCTCACTGGTCAGGGAGACAGAGAAATAGATATTGAAGCAATGAAAGCTGGGGCCGCAGATTATTTAGAAAAAAGCCAACTAGCAGCCCCTTTACTTGAGCGTTCGATTCGTTATGCTTTAGAACGTAAACAAAATGAGAAAAAAATCCGAGAGCAAGCTGCTTTATTAGATGTGGCTACCGATGCCATTTTTGTACAGGATTTAGATAACAAAATTTTATTTTGGAATAAAGCCGCCGAACTTCTTTATAAATGGAAAAAAGAAGAAGCTATTGGTAAAAAAGCCTTGGAACTTTGGCAAGAAAAAGACTTATCAAAATTACAAGCAGCCTTCTCAATTTTGATGAAAAATCGTGCCTGGGAAGGAGAATTACAGCAAATCACAAAAATAGGTCAAGAAATCACAGTTGAAAGTCGTTGGACACTTGTAAGAGATTTTGACCATAGATCTCAATGCTTTTTAGTTGTCAATACTGATATTACTCAGAAAAAACTATTAGAATCCCAATTTTTACGCGCCCAAAGATTAGAGAGTATAGGTACTCTGGCTAGCGGTATTGCCCATGACCTTAACAATGTCCTAGCACCAATATTAATGACAGCGCAACTGTTAGAATCACAACTGGATGATGAGCGCAGTAAGCGACTTTTACCCATTTTAATTACTAATGCTAAACGGGGAGCAAATTTAGTCAAGCAAGTATTATCTTTTACTCGCGGTATGGAAGGCGATCGCACCTTGCTGCAATTTAAGCACATAGTCAGAGAAATTCAGCAAGTCATGAGAGAAACATTCCCAAAATCTATAGAAGTTTCTACGCTCATTCCAGCAAACCTCTGGACTATATATGGTGATGCTACGCAACTACATCAAGTACTAATGAATTTATGTGTTAATGCCCGTGATGCTATGCCTATTGGCGGGAGTTTAAGTATTTCTGCGGAAAACTTTTTAGTAGACGAAAATTATGCCAGAATGCATTTAGATGCGCGAATTGGTGCTTATGTAGCCATTACAGTCACCGACACAGGAGTCGGTATTGCTCCAGGAATATTAGATCGAATTTTTGAGCCATTTTATACAACCAAAGAATTTGGTAAAGGAACTGGTCTCGGTCTTTCTACGGTCCTGGGAATTATTAAAAGTCATGGCGGTTTTATCAATGTCTACAGTGAACTTGGTAAGGGTACTCAATTTAAAGTGTTTTTGCCAGCACAACAGATACCCGAAACTATAGAAGAAACAGAGAAAGAGTTACCCAGTGGTAATGGCGAATTAATTTTGGTCGTTGACGATGAAGATTCGATTCGCGACATCACCAAAACATCTTTAGAGATTCATAATTATAAAGCAATCACAGCCTGTGATGGCATTGAAGCGATCGCTCTTTATGCAGAACATCGCGACGAAATATCTGTAGTATTAACAGATATGCTTATGCCTTCTATGGATGGACTCACAACTATTCGCACCTTGAAAAAAATTAATCCCCATGTCAAAATCATCGCCGTCAGTGGACTAGCTTCCACCGAAAAGGTGAACGCCGCAACAGACATAGGTGTCAAAGCCTTTTTATCCAAACCCTACACCGCCAAGCAATTATTGCAAACCATTGGCGTGGTGAAAAGTGGAAGGTAGTTAGGGGATTGGGGAAGGTAGGGGTCCCCTCTGGGGATAAGGGGCAGGTGGGGCCCCTGGAGGGGATAAGGGGTAATGGGGATTGAGGGACAAAGGGGACATGGAGATAAACTAATGACTAATGACTAATGAC
Organism: Pelatocladus maniniholoensis HA4357-MV3; assembly: GCA_019359115.1. Classification (GTDB taxonomy): domain Bacteria; phylum Cyanobacteriota; class Cyanobacteriia; order Cyanobacteriales; family Nostocaceae; genus Pelatocladus; species Pelatocladus maniniholoensis. The sequence continues at coordinate 24,307 of JAHHHW010000022.1, read as the reverse complement.
TAATGACTAATAATTCTGAAATTTTAGCTGTAAATGACGCATTTTACCGTGCATTTGAAAAAAAAGATATTGAGGCTATGAGTGCAGTTTGGTCTCAAGGAACGGGTAGTGTTTGTATTCATCCGGGTTGGAATATACTCCGGGGTTGGAAAGCAATTTCTACCTCTTGGGAGAAGATATTTAAAAATACGCCTTATATTGAAATAAACACCGAGATAATTACTGTCGAGTTCCGCGATCATCTTGCTTATATTGTGTTAGTAGAAAATGTCATGCAAGTGATTAATGGTAGGAAAATTGAAGCGCGATCGCTTGCTACGAATATCTTTGAATTTCTTGGTGGAAAATGGTACTTAACACACCATCATGCTAGTCCAATTATGCGATGAGCTGCGTTAACTTAGTGATATCACTATCACTATAGCAAAGCAATGAAAAGAATCTGGGTATTGATCTGCCTGGGAACATTGGTATTTATTATGTTCTGGGGTGATTTGTTTTCTCATCCTGCTGCATCGCAACAAATAGAATCTCGCCTAAATAATCTAGAAGCAGATTTTAATCGTTTAGAATCACAAGTTAATCAACTTCAATCTCAGCTATCAAACCGTCCTTCTTCATCACGAAGAACAACTATAACTCCCTCGCCATCTTCTCGACGCAATCTCTCCCAACAAAAAGATCCAATGTTTGACAGACTGGCTACATTAGTAGTTGAAGTCAAACGACAAGTCCAAAGATTAGAAAAGCGAGTTACTCAATTAGAGTCTCGTTAGAATTAGAATAATTTAATTAAAGAATAAATTTGTACTAAAGAACTCCACTGCTCTATTCATTAGACATCTCTAGAAATTAATTATGCGTTACCTGAAATCCTTGTAGAGACGCGAAATTACCCTGGGGGATCTTGCTACGCGTCTCTACATTCTTTTTCACCAGATGTCTATTAGTCACATCTTTCTTTACAATCTTGAAACCCTGATTTTGTAAGCATCTTAGAACTTGAATTTTTAAGCATACTTGACAAAATTGCGCTTAATATTCTCGCTAAAACGGGGTTTTTATTGAGAATGAACAATGAACTAATCAGGGTTATAAAAAACGTGAGTGAATACTCTCATAAATGTTGAGAAAGATCCGGGTAATGGATAGAAGGAGGGTGAGAGGTTGGGAGGGGTTAAAATAATGTGCAGCTTTACAGAGAATTGGTATAATATCTGAGCTTTAGGAAAATCTCAATTTTCAAAACAGTCGTAAGTAACTATTTTTCAATACCTGTTCTATTGAACCCAGTTGATTGAAGTCACTAATCATCACAGACGCTCTTGTTTGTTTATTATTAAGCATATCTTTTAGTGGTGTGAGTAAATTCACGTCTGGATCTTTCCCCAGCGCAACTTCAGCAGCTTGTAAAACTTGTGAGGCGATCGCAAAAATCTCTTGATGATCAAATCCCTCTTTTGCAGAGATTTGGTGTTTTTCGGCGTCTGGAATTATTGCTCTTCCTGGTAATGATTTATCCAAAACCAGACCTTTTAATAATGCTAGTAATGCAGCATAAAGATAAAAGTCATCACAACTATCAAATGATTTGAATTCTATTCGACCTACTTCTGCTGGAATACGTGCGATTTTTGTCAGTGAGGGTGTAGACTGAATCAATTGTTCTGGTTTTTCTACAAATACAATTGCTGCGGCTCTTTTACCTGTTCTGATAAATGTCCTTATCGATAAACCTTCCCATAAATCACCATTATAAAAAGGAGAACTAAAACTAAAAGGAACAATATAAGGACTATAGTAAGTTAGCTTTTTAGCAATATCAATTAAACCTTCATAAGATAAATCAGGAAATGATAAATTTAAATCTGGACCATAGCTGACCATAAAAATATGAGCAGTTTGTTCATCAGGATTAGCCTGTAAGATACTACGTTCATATTTATTTAGTGGGGGTTCAGGCTCAAAAACAGTTTTGTAGGGATTAAAACTAATTAAAATTGGCGATAACTCAAATTGTGCAGCCACTTGACGTAGCAAGTCAAAACTTTTCGACAATTCATTAATAGTACTTTTAATATCAGGATTGATTGTGGTTCTGATTTCAATACCTTTGGGAATACAATCTATAAGTTTTTCAGTATCTTCTGCAAATCTCTCAAACCCTTCGATATACCACCTTTTTTTTCTAATACCAGCGTCTCCAATACACAATTGCATTGAGTCGTGAGGATATGTGGGTAGCTGTTCAATTATTTGATTAAAATCGGCAAATTTTGTACAAGAAAAATCTACAAACTTTCCTTCCGCATTCAGGAAAGCAACTTCATGCTCAATGCCAAAATAAAACATTATTTATACCTTTTGCTTAATCTTAATTTTATTGGAATTCAACCGAATTTAACTAAAGCCAAACGATAGCTATTTGCCAAGAGTGGGATATACGAAAACAAGAAGCGATTGATGGGGGAAAAACGCTTTAAATACTGATTTGGCAAATCACTAAACCTACAAACCTCTAAGATTTGATAGCGATTATCCCAATTTTTGATTTTATGAATATCAGAAATTCCCCAGTCAAACTTGGCTGATGTGTATTTAAGAGAATCGTGGTACTTTTGATTTTTTACTATTAAAGGAGACATAGAATCGAAACCAAACCATGAACCTGGGAACTGTTGTAAAAAATTGGCAAAAAGTTGCTGTACTTGCTTTTCATTGAGATACATCAGCACACCTTCTGCTACAAACATGCAGGGTTGCACACTCACAGCTTTTACACACTTAAACCAGTCTGTATCTAAACAAGAAGCAGTGATAAAACGGCGACGTTCTGTTTCTTGAAAAAACTGTTTCCGCAATTCCATTACATCCGGTAAATCTAAATCAAACCAACGTACTTGTCCGTTATCCACTCGTTCAAAGCGTGTATTCAATCCAGCACCAATCTCAACAACCGTACCTTGGGGATATTTTTCTAGATAATTACGTATCCAGTTGTCGAGGATCATACCTCGTAAGCAAGTCCCTGATTGCGAATTTTTAGCATTAATAAATTTATCAAAATCATAATCAATTGCTTGGAGAATCTCAACTGATTTGGGGTCTACAATAATTGGATCAGATTGCTTTGTTTCGGTAGCTCTTGCCCATAAGGTAATTAACAATGTTTCTTGTATGACACCAAGATTGACTTTTGTTTTAGTCATAAGTCTTAGTTAAGTAACATCTGTGAAATAATCTAATTATAAAAATTCTCAATAATTTTAGCACAACCAAATCACGATAGAACATACAGAGTAGTGAACTATAAAAAAATTTCAAGGCGTAAATAAAAGTACTTTTTAAAAATGATGAAAAGCTTATCATGTAAGCTTTCTAGCTTCTGCATTTTACCTACCTTGAAAAGCCACTCCGCCTCTACTGTCTCCTGCCTTCTTGTATTAGTATGGACTTGGGAAAAGCTAGAGGCGTGAGTTTATGACAAGTGCCGTTCAATCTCCCTACAGTAGTGAACAAGTAGCAGCATGGCTGCGTGGATTACTGACTATTGCTTGGGCAGATGGTGATTTTGATAACCAAGAACAAGAATTAATTGCCAGCATTACCAAAGATGAACTGGCTCCTGAGACAAACTTGGAGTCTTTAGGCGTTATTGAACCAGAGGAATTAGCTGTTTTTCTGGGTTACGGTACGCCAGCAGCAGAAAATTTCTTGCGTACAGCTGTGATGGTGGCGATCGCTGATGGTACATATTCTAAAAGCGAAGACTATCTTCTGCACCAGTTGTGCAAGGCTTTGGGAGAACCAGAAGACTTACTAGAAGCTCTGCGTCATACTTTAGAATTCCACCCAACAGAGCCATTAGAACAGCAGGTAGAGACTCCTTTAGTTCTCGCACCCACAAAGCGACAACTCGACGCATTATACCCAGTCCGTGACTGGCTCGACGGACTAGACATCCAAGATCCTAGAGTCGCCCGTTTCTTATGCAAAATGATTCCTTCCCAGTGTCCATTTGAACGTGATGTTAAGCTATTTGGACGCAAAGTAGTACACATTCCACCTTTATGTAAACTCAATCCACTGTATGAACAGCTGGTTGGCTTACGTTTCCGCGCCCTCTCCTATTTAGCAGATGATTGTGGTGAGGATATTTCGGAATATATTTAGTTAGTGGTTACTAGTCATTGGTCATTGGTCATTAGTACAAGACTTTTGACTAATGTAACTAATGACTTATACTTCTTTGATGGTACAGAGCAAGCATAAAAATCTGTGGGTCAATCCAAAATCCAAAATCGAATGACTAATGACCAATGACATAAACGCGCAAGTGGCTTCCCGCAGGGTAGGACAAATAACTAATTATGCAATTCATCGATCAAGCAAAAATTGAAGTAGCAGCAGGTAAGGGAGGCGACGGAATTGTCGCTTTCCGACGGGAAAAGTATGTACCAGCAGGTGGCCCTTCTGGTGGTAATGGGGGAAAGGGCGGTTCAGTGATTTTACGTGCTGTGGAAAACTTGCAAACCTTACTTGACTTCAGATACAACCATCTTTTTCAAGCAGAACATGGTTCTCGCGGCGGCCCAAATAATCGCACCGGAGCCAATGGCAAGGATCTGATTATTGAAGTTCCCTGTGGTACGGTAGTTTATGATGTCGAAACAGAGGAAATTATTGGGGACTTGGTGCAATCTGAGCAAGATTTGCTAGTTGCTAAAGGTGGTAAAGGTGGACTGGGAAATCAGTATTTTTTGAGTAACCGCAACCGCGCCCCTGAGTATGCTTTACCAGGATTACCAGGAGAAATCAAGCAGCTGCGTTTAGAGTTAAAACTTTTAGCAGAAGTGGGAATTATTGGTTTACCAAATGCGGGAAAATCCACTTTAATCTCTGCTTTATCAGCAGCACGTCCCAAAATTGCTGATTATCCCTTCACTACTCTTGTGCCAAATTTAGGTGTGGTACGTAAACCCAATGGTGATGGTACAGTTTTTGCCGATATTCCAGGATTAATTACAGGTGCTTCCCAAGGTGCAGGATTAGGACATGATTTCTTGCGTCACATTGAACGCACGCGAGTGCTGTTGCATTTAATTGATGCAACTAGTGAGGATGCGATCGCAGACTATAAAATCATCGAACAAGAATTGCAGGATTACGGCAGAGGTTTATCAGATCGTCCCCAAATTTTAGCTCTCAACAAAATCGATGCAGTTGATAGGGAAAGTGTAGATTTAGAATCACTAGCAACACAACTTAACCATCTTTCTCACGCCCCAGTATTCTTAATTTCAGGTGTTACTGGCGCTGGATTAGAGCCGATGCTCCAGGAAATTTGGTCACTGTTAGAGAAAATGAATCCCGTAAAATTAGTTCAATAAAACCTATTAATTTGTGACAAAGGGTCTTCTTCTTTTAAGAAGTAAAAAGTAAAAAGTAAAAAGATAATCCCCATAAATAAATTTAGGGGATTTAATAGGGACGTATTATTTCTCGCGCTGTGCGTCTGGTAGACGCGTATCCCTCACGGGACGCTTTGCGACTCAGCGGCTTCAAGGAAGAGTAATAAATGTTTTCCTGATCGATCCATAAATAAATTTAGGCGCTTAGTACCAGCACTTTTTCTTTATCAGGACTTACGCAACTGGCATATTATTTTAAGTTCGTAGTGAGGACTAAAGTCCTCACTACAAGCAAAATTTTGAAATTTTTGTGACACTTGCGTAAGTCCTGCTTTATGAGTGACTTTTGCCTTGTTCGGTCATATAGAAGAGGACTATGCAATTTTCCGTAAAAACACGGATAAATAACTCCCAATGATAGCTAAATATTTGAATAAATACTAATAAAATTTACCTGAATTAGCATATAATCCGCTCTATTCCTGTTTTTACTGATTTTAATGTCATATATTAATTGTTACATTTAATTAACTGTATTTACACCATAATATTTTACAATATATAACTGGATAGTATTAACTTATTATCAAGTTAGTACGTATATTGATTGAAAAAGAACATCTGTATGACTTTGTTAGCACAGATTTGATAGGAATCCCATTTGATTTTTGAAAAGTCAATAACTACTCAATGGGAGCATCCCAAATGTTCAAAAAACCTGCCTGCGATTGAAATCGCAGTCTCATAGTGAAGCAGACTACTTGATTTTATGAAGTCGTCTGAAGACGATTTGTGCTATTAGCTAAGGGTTTAAACCCAAGCGCAGTATATTGAAAAAATTGGGATGTTCCATACTCAACCGACTTAGATATTCCAACCAAACCGGGGTGCTGATTTCAAAAAATTCTGGAAAACTTACTTAGCCATCTACACAGTGTGATAGAGGATGTATACCCATACCAAATTTTTGAATTTCAGCGTTGATGAATATTTACAATTTGAACTGGAAAGCCGAATCCGTCACGAATATCTAGCGGGTCAAGTCTATCCAATGCGAGAAGACAGTGATCACTGTAAAGTGATCACTAGCAATATATTGCCCCGATTACGTACACATTTGTTTGGTACAGATTATCGGATTTATTCATCAGAGATGAAGATTAGGATTGATGATTTAGACATATTTTATTACCCACATATCTGTGTCACTTGCAATCCTCAAGACCGAGAAAAGTTTTACAAGCATCAACCTTGTTTGATAGTGGAAGTTTTTTCCTCAGCCACGGAACGTATTTATCGTAACGAAAAGCTGATGAATTATCGTCGATTAAAAAGTTTGCAAGAATATGTATTAGTTTGCGAATCAGAAATCAAGGTTGAAGTCTATCGTAAAAACAATCAAAACAATTGGTTTGTAGAAAAATTGCTACAAGAAGAAGATAATCTCAAATTAGCTTCTGTAGACTTAGAAATAGCGATCGCAGATATTTATGAGGATGTAAAGATGTAAAATTTATGGTATCCTTTGCCCCAACGGTGTGAAATTGTGATGTATGCGAAAACTGTTAGTTACTGGCGCTAGTGGGTTTTTAGGTTGGCATCTTTGCCAATTAGCAAATCTCAAATGGGAAGTTTATGGAACTTTCTTGACTAACTCTGTAGAAATTCCTAATACCAAAATGCTGAAAGTCAATTTAACAAACTTTCAGGAATTGAAACAGATATTTAGTGAAATTCAGCCAGCCGCAGTAATTCATACCGCCGCACAATCACAACCTAATTATTGCCAAAATCATCCTGAAGAAACTTACGCAACGAATGTAATGGTTTCTCACAACATTGCTGGTTTGTGTGCAGATCATTGTATTCCTTGCGTATTTACATCTACTGACCTTGTTTTTGATGGTTTAAATCCTCCTTACCCTGAAACAGATCCCGTATGTCCTGTAAATAAATACGGTGAACAAAAAGTGATGGCAGAAGTGGGAATGTTAGAACGCTATCCTTTAACTGCTGTGTGTAGAATGCCATTAATGTTTGGTGCAGCAACACCCACTGCGAGCAGCTTTATACAACCATTTATACAAACTCTTCAAGAAGGTAAAGAACTAAAATTATTTACAGATGAATTTCGCACACCAGTTAGTGCTAACACCGCAGCTAAAGGACTATTATTAGCATTAGAAAAAGTAAAAGGTATCATTCACTTAGGTGGTAAAGAAAGAATTTCTCGGTATGATTTTGGACGTTTGTTAGTAGAAATATTTCAATTACCCACTACCGGATTAAAAGCCTGTCTGCAACAAGATGTAAAAATGTCTGCACCTAGACCCAGCGATGTTTCTTTAGATAGTTCTCAAGCTTTTGCATTAGGATATCAACCCCTATGTTTACAATCACAATTAGAAGAATTAACCAACAAATACAGCTTAAATAAACACAGAGATATCTTTACCCTTTAAGCTTAGATTTGGAAGATTAAACAATAGTGTTTCTTGTTGAATTGAAGTCAATAACGACTGAACTAAACGCCAGCGATCGCCAATTGGCAACTGCAACCCCTGGTTTTGCATGTTATGTGGCCGCTCCACACTACGCCAATACCAAAATACTTTCCGTTTCGCTATTTTTAAATTGAATGATCGTGTCCAAATTATCTCTCAAAACTTGCATAATCTTCGATGTTGGGCTATTGCCATCTTTGCCCAAAAATCCAGATTTTTCACTTGTGATCAAAAATCATTCACATAACACCCCTTATACCCTTTCTTTCGCTGGTGGCGTAATACCGCGATCGCATAATCCTTGGGAAAGTTCATTTAAAAATTCCAAGTCTTCTCCAGGTAAAGACTCAAGAGGATTTTCTGTTTTCTCAAGAAAACTAAAAGCTTGCCGAAATTGACTTGTGGTTGCGTCAATCGGTGAATCAAGGTGACAAGGAATTATCCGCACAAAATCCCAACTCGCCACTAAGTTAGCCCATTTGATAGTTTCTTCTGGATCTCGGTTCAGAATCAGAGTTTGCAGAATTGGCGCAACAAATAAGCGTCCATCTTTGCGTAAGCGATAAAACGATTGTTGCCAATTATTCCACTTAAAAGGAAACAAACCAAAATAGGCTTTCTTGGAACGATCTGGCGCTTCCAATGCATGACGAAAAACTTGTCCCGTGCCAATAACTTCTAGCGCACTCGGTCGGAAGTAAAAAGCAAATAATACAATGCGTTGCCATCCTTTACAACGGTTAGCTTCAGTGTCAAAAACTCTGTGGAAAGTGTCGTCTTTAGCATGAAATAGCAAAGGATAAGGATCAAGTTGAACTATTGGTGGTGGTTCAGCAGGGATAGACACGACTATATCTGTAACTAGCAGTGTCCGCGATCGCTTGTGGAAAAATGCAACTTCGGCAAATCGTCCTGGTCCCAACTCGATAGGGCCAAGAATTGCATAATTAAACTCATCGCTAAAGGGTACATCACTACTATTAGCTGGCAGTACATGGGTTCGTCCTAGAGGTAAACCCAGCCAACTCAGGGGTAAATTGAGAGGAAAACTCCACTGCTTCGGGGCTACAAACACTTGTGCTTGAGGAAAGCGTCTAGCAAAAGGGCCGACAAAAACTTTATGTTCTAAACCAGAAATAGTGGGCAGGATAATATATTTAACATCCCCGTGTTCTGCAACTAATTCTTCAACCAGGCGTATACACTCTGGAGTTGGTGCGATCGGTGCATAAACCAGCAGTCCACCTGCTTCTAGTTTCACAACAGTCATGCGAATTGGCACAACAACATAGAAAATGCCTTGTATCTGGTCAAAAGTCCAGATCGTATCCTTAACTACTTCTTGGCAGAGTGTGCGTCGTTTGCCAAAAGGGTAGAGTGGTAAAATAGGCCAGAAAGCCCAAGACCAATCTTTTAAAGAAATCGCATCCTGTTGTGTTTGCATATTTTGCACTTTCATCGTGGTTATTTCCACGACTCGATCCTCCCAAATCCCCAAGACTCAGAATATTTTATCTAAATATACATATAATAAACATAGAGGTATATGAGTATATGGGTTTCAGAAGTTGGAAATCGGTGAGGGTCATTCAAAATAGAATTGCTTGAATTTTTAATTTTCAAATTTTCATTCCCGAAGGACTGTCTTCTTTTATCCAAATAGCCAGCCCTCCCCCACGTCCACGCGCCGCGATTAAATCTTCTGTGATCAAAAAGAAGCTAAAAAAGGGAAGTTTGGCAATAGCTTGATTGTAAAAATCCTCTGTTTGACTCTTTCCGCCTCGAATTTGTTGTTTGTAAACTACACGACCAAACAAGCTGATTTGCATTTGGGTAAAATCAAAAGTTAACAAGTTTTTTTTCCCTAAATATCTGGCTGGTCCTGTGAGTTTTAACAATAAGGGACCAAGTTGTACCTGATTGCCAATTTCGCCTTTACCATCAACCATATCTGTAGCGGCAAAACAAATGTGTGCTGATGCTAATTTTGGTAGATAAAAACCTCTACCTAATTCAATTCCTCCTCGCTTTTTTAGTTTACGTGTACCAGTGGTGAAATACAGTCGCCATTGACCAAGTAAAGATGTAAAAGTATATTTTATTTTTTGTTGTTTAGTAGTTTTTTCTGCTTGTAATAAGGCATTTACGACTGCTGTAGCCCTGGGGCGATCGCCTGTTTCTTGGCGATATGCAAACACAGCTTGATGAAGTACGGTTGCAAAATCTGCTGAAGTTGGTGATGTTAAGTCAGGCGATCGCATTGAGTCAATCTTTGTTATGCGCGACAAATGGTTGGAAGGCTTTAAATCCCGTGAGAATAATTTCACGTTATGCGTGAACCCACAATTAATTATATTGCTCTAGCAATATTTCTATACTCGCATTGTAATCTAAAAAAGAAAACAAATGCTTATAACGAAGCCTACCTTGTTGATCTAAAACAAATTGTGCTGGTAAAGGCGCTCCCAAAGCTTGCCCAACATTATAAGTGCGAAACACTCGGCAGGTAGGATCACTCAGCAACGGCATTTTCAAGCCTAAATCTTTGACAACTATTTGACTTTGTCGTTCATCGGTACTAGTAATCATCAAAACTTCTATACCCTGATTTTGAAACTTTTCGTAGTTTTCATTCAAGGCTTTAATGTGTGGATAGCAAAAGGGACAATATTGTTTTTCTGTAAAAATCCGAGTAAAAGCAAGTAATACTGGTTGCTTATTTCTGTAATTTGATAATTTGAGCAAAGTATTGTTGGTGATATCTGGCAGTTGAAAATCTGGTGTTAAAAATCCTAATGGTATTTCATTAGCTGCTGGAATGGGTAAAAAATTCCGAAAAAAGCGCTCATTAAATAAACCGCTAAAATCAGTTGTAACTAACATAATTTATCCTCAATAAAAATATCAAAGCTATTACATAAACAAACCACAGAAAAAATATAAAATGCCACCGATTAATTTATATCTGTGTGCATAATATATCTCTGTGGTTAATTTAACTTATTAGACAGATTTGACATCTTGCGTTAGAGAGATTGGCTAGGCGATAAGCCTAACGCCAATCTAAGCTGGAATATACCAAGCCTCTGGGCAAGGTAGAAATTAAACAGCAGAGAAGTAAACTTTAGACTTGACAGGATCAGGAACCATGGTCTTGTCACCAGGCTGCCAACCAGCAGGACAAACTTCATCGGGGTGAGACTGCACGTACTGAATAGCTTGCAATGTCCGCAGAGTTTCATCTACGTTACGACCAAAGGCGAGGTTGTTGATGGTCGCGTGTTGGATGACACCATCTTTGTCGATGATGAATAAACCACGCAAGGCTATACCAGCTGCTGGGTCAAGGACATTGTAAGCGCTGCTAATCTCTTTCTTGATATCAGACACAAGGGGATAGTTGAGATCACCAACACCTCCAGACTTGCGATCAGTCTGAATCCATGCTAGGTGTGAAAATTCGCTATCAACAGACACACCTAGTATTTCTGTGTTAATCTTTTTAAAATCTTCGTAGCGATCGCTAAAAGCTGTGATTTCTGTAGGACAGACAAAAGTAAAGTCTAGGGGATAGAAAAACAGAACAACATACTTACCGCGATAATCGGAAAGTTTTATTGTTTTAAATTCTTGATCTACCACAGCAGTTGCTGTAAAGTCGGGAGCTGATTGACCAACACGGAGGCATCCTTCTGTAGACATATACTAATTCTCCTTGGAAATTATTTTCGTCTAGTAGTCCGCCAAAGTTTCTTTGGCGGTTTGGAAAAGAACATAGTATCAGGGGCTTATTTACCCTCTAATCCACGCAATTCTTTCCCAACCAATACCCTGAATTTTGGGTTGGCTAAGTACTAACTGCCCACTCATATTGGGTGTATAGGTAACGCTTACCTATTTATGCCCTGACAGCTTAATTACGAACTGTTACAACTATATCATACTCATAACGATTTTGAGTAGCAAATGGTCGATTTAGATACAAGAGAATGGTTGCTCACAAATGGCTTGGGAAGTTTTGCCAGTGGTACGGTTTCTGATGTCCGCACTCGCACTTATCATGGTTGGTTATTTGCTGCGACTAATTCGCCTTCTGGACGAACTCTACTGTTTTCGCATCTAGAAGCTAGTTTGGAACTACCAAAGCAAGTTATAGCATTGGGGACAAATTTTTGGGGTGGTGGTCAGATTGATCCGACAGGTTACGAACTGTTACATCATTTTGATATTAATCCAGTTCCCAAATGGGTTTGGGGTCAAGATGACTGGCAGCTAACTAGGCAGTTGATAATGCCTCACGCTTGGGGAGAGAGGGAAGAAGGGGGACAAGGGAGCAGGGACAAAGGAGCAGAAAGACGCGGGGACGTGGAGAATAACCAATGCTTAATATCCAATGCCCAATTCCGATTGTGTCATCGCCTTTTAATTCAATATCGTTATGACGGTAGGGATGAGGCGATTTTGAGGTTACGACTACTAATCAGCGATCGCGATTTTCATAACCAGCAAAAAGCTACTCCACAGTTACAGTTTTCACAATTGCTAGGACAAAGACAAGTCTGTTTTCAAGGGATTAACTCAGGAGAGTTTGGCACACCTTGGCACTTACGCTGGACACAAGGCAGTTACCAACCAGATGGATTTTGGTATTGGAATTACCATTTACCAGAGGAGACAAGGCGAGGATTGAGCGATCGCGAAGACCTCTACAGTCCTGGTTATTTAACAGTTACACTTGCACCAGGGGATATAGTCACTTTAGAAGCAAAGGTGGGTTTTCCCGATCTTCTACAAAGTTCTCTGACGGACGAGACTTTTGGAGAAGTTGTTGAAGACGAACAAGAACGGCTATCTTTAGTATTTGGATGGGATAAAAAAGGGGCTAGTGATAGGGGATTAAGAACTAGGGACTTGGTGAACTTGAACAATTATTTTCCTACTAACCAATACCCAGTACCCAATACTCAGTATCCTATTTGGCAGCAATTACTAAAAGCCAGCGATCAGTTTGTCATTTTGCGAACCTCTAATCATGAACCTACTTTCATAGCTGGTTATCATTGGTTCAATGATCGCGGACGTGATACCTTGATTGCTTTACCAGGTATAGCGTTGCTGAGGGGGCGATTTGATTTGGCAAAAGGACTGATACAGAGTCTTGGACGTTACTGTCGCCACGGTCTGATCCCAAATTTGTTTCCGTGTCTGGAAAGTGAACCTGTTTACAATAGTATTGATACGGCTTTATGGTGGATTGAAAGCTTAGGACTATATTTAGAAGCAACTCAAGACTGGTTGTTTCTAGCAGAGCAATACTCAGTAGTACAACAAATTTATAAAGCCTTTATTGGTGGTACGCGCTATAACATTCAAGTTGATGCTACCGATGGACTAATTGGTTGGGATGCTCGTGGTGTAGCCTTAACTTGGATGGATGCAGTAGTTGATGGACAAGCAGTTACACCTCGTTGTGGTAAGCCAGTAGAAATCAACGCTTTGTGGTACTCAGCTTTATGCTGGGCTTCTCGGTGGGCAGAAATTTTGAGTGAGCAAGAATCGGTCGCCGAAACAAGTCGTTTGGCAAAACAGGCTCGACGTTATAGTCAGCAAGCCCAACAAGTCAAAGACTCACTCCAAAAGTTCTGGAATTCCCCGTTGGGCTATTTATACGACACTATAGAGCCAGATGATCGTCGTAATTCTCAGGTTCGCCCAAATGCTGTGATTGCGCTTTCCCTGGCCCATTGTGCGTTTTCTATTCAACAGGGGCGTCAGATATTACAGTTGGCTACTGAACGCTTACTCACGCCCTATGGTCTTCGTACCCTTGATCCAAGTGATCGAGAATTTATCGGTAAATATGCGGGTCATCCACAACAGCGCGATCGCTCTTACCATCAAGGTACTGTTTGGTGCTGGCTAATTGGCCCTTTTATTCGAGCTTGGAAACGTTTTTATGGCACAGAACAGTTACCTTTTGAGTGGGAACCTCTGTTAGAGCATTTTCTTGCTGACGGCTGTCTTGGCTCAATTTCGGAAATTTTTGATGGTGACGCGCCACACACACCTAGAGGAGCGATCGCTCAAGCTTCGTCAGTTGCTGAGGTACTCCGTCACCTTCGCAGTTAAAATCACAAAAAAATTTATTTTTTTAGTGGCTCAGGTGTGATTCGAACACACGACCTAGGGCTTATGAGTCCCCCGCTCTAACCTACTGAGCTACTGAGCCAAACTTTTATCACCGATTTTTAAATATAGCATACTAGTTTTGTAATTGCTAGTCTTACATACCTAGAATTTTTGATTTTTTTGTTGGTTATCGATGAGAATTTGTAAATCCCACACTGTACTTGGTATTCCAAGCCAGTGTGGGTGATTTACTAGCAGAGAGAAACTATATACGTTGTTGTGGTGGCAAGAAGGCCATAGGATTGACTGCACCTTTACCAGATGGATGGATTTCAAAGTGGCTATGTGGGCCTGTGCTAAAGCCAGTGCTACCCATTTCAGCAATCATTTCACCTTGGTTTATTTGTTGACCTGTTCGCACCAAAACTTTGCTGTTGTGACCGTAACGAGTCAAACTGCCATCAGCATGACGGATATCCACAACGTTACCGTAACCACCGTTATTCCAACCGGCTTTTTCTACAACACCACCAGAGGAAGCATAGATCGGTGTACCAGTACCGTTAGCGATGTCGATTCCTTTGTGCATCCGTCCCCAACGCCAACCATAACCAGAGGTGAGAACTCCTTTAGCGGGCCAAATATAGCCTTTAGATGTAGGCGTAATTTCTTCAATTGGTTTGGGCAGGTATGTATCAACTGCCGCTAATGGTGGTAATTCTGGAGAAACTTGAGTTCCTCGCTTGGCATTAAAAGACTGAGGTAGATCTCCACCTAAACCAGGTGTTGCTACCTTTTTATTTTGATTGGCAACAAATTCTGGATTAACTGGCTCATTATTCTGTCTATTAGAGCGGAATGAGGGATTAGTCGGCTGCACACTGTAGGTTGATCCCTTTGGTTGAGGAACAGGGATTGACACTGGTAGTGAATTAGGTTTAATAGCTGAGGTAGGTACTACTACATTGATAGTAGGTCTGGATACTTTAATAGGTATAGCAACATTATTTGGTTGTGTAACTGGAATTTGTACAGCATCACTATTATTGCTGACTTCCTCTGCTACAACTGTGCTACCAGACTGTTGAGCGCGGTATTTTGCTCGTAATCTCTCAATTTCTGCTTTTAAGCTGTTTAGACGTGAATTTGTATTTTTGCCATTCTTTGATTTGGTAGTATCTTGTCTTCTAGCCAACTGCATTTCGGTAACAGCAGTGGGTATGGGGCTATCACCACCCATGCCATAAGCATTTTCTGTGGTAGCTGTATTTGCTGTCGAATCTGTAGAATTATTATTGGCTGGAATTTGATTGTTTAAAGATAATGACTCTATTGCAGAAGTGCTGGAATCAGCAATTTCTGAATTAGGGCTTGTATTGGTAACTTTGGAATTATGACTCAATTCAAAAGCACTCTCGTTAATCGCTACTGATGTTGGGATGGTAGCTTTGCTTGCTTCAGTGGAAGGAATATTGAGTTTTTGATTAATTTGTAGTTGATTGGGATTATTAAGACGATTTGCCTTAACTAATTCTGATATTGATGTACCATGAGCGCGTGCGATCGCTGCTAATGTATCTCCTGGCTTGACTTCATAGCCAGCGCTAGCCAATTGAGGGACAACTTTCGCTGCTGTAACGGTAGGTGTGATAACTGGGGTTGCAGGTGTTGGTGTCACAGCTGTTGGTGTGGCTGTATTCACCGCATTTTTTTGCTGCTTCAATCTAGACACGAGACTAGCTTGGCTTGCATCACTTTTAGTTTGGGACTGTAGTGTAAAAGTGTTGCTTGTGTCTTGTGAAATTGGCTTAGTAACTACTGTCGTTGACTGAGCTTGATTTACAGCAACTTTGGGTAATTCCGTAGTTCTCTGAGATCTGATTTGTGCCAGACTGGCTCTTAATCGGTCTGATTTTTCCTGCAAGCGGTAGAGTGCAAATTCTTGCTGCGCTTTCAGTTGGGCATTTACTTCGCTGCTAACTGCATTGTTTATTACCACTGTTTGCGGTTGAGCAGCAAAGGATAAAGATGTGGTTTGATTTTGGATTACTCCATAACCATTTGATAATGTTCTAACAGTATCAAGTTGCTTTGTGGCTGTATGTGTATTATTTTTGTCACTTGGAGCACCCAGCCTGTTTGCCTTGGTTGGTACCACAACTGGTGTATGAACTGGCACAGATATTCCTTTTGTGACAACTTGCCATTTTGCTCTCAGCCCAGGCACTTGTGAAATTGCTGTTGGTTCAACTAAAACAGGATTTTCAGGCTGGCTCACCAATGATCTAGTCTCGGACTTGAAATGATTTGTACGAGCAATTTTTAATTCCGCATCGGCCGCAGCAGGAAGGGTTGAGGCTGTATTTTGATTGCCTACTGGTTCCGCCGCCAACGCTTGATCGCTTTGTCGAGTCACCAAAAGGCTAGTCGCTCCCATTGAGATTGCCAAGCCAATCATCGCGGCTTTTGTTGGTACTAGACGGTGAATACGTGAATTAACTGGATTCTGCTGTTCCACCGGTACTTCCTCGCTTTGGGTGTTTTCTAACACAGCCTTATCTCTCTTTTTCAATGCTCGTTTCAAAGACGACCTCCTATGAACACTAGCGCTTAACTGAACCTCGATATTATAGTCGGGTACTAGTCAATGATTCAGATCACATCAAACAACAAAGCAAGACCACATTGGACAGAGATACTTAGGCAAGATTAACTTGCTTCTTTAATTTAGACAAGTTTACTTTTTGAAAATTTTGTAAAAAATTTATTTTTGGTTTACTTGTCTGATCACTGCTCATAACATTACAACGTCTTGCTCTTTTATAGTTGTCTCAAAACTTACTGTCAGGACTGCTTGGAAGAGAAAATTACCGTTTATAGATATTTTTCAATAATCTTCAAAGGTTTTTTGCTCAATCCGTCATCTAAACATGAGACTGTAAGTTGATTCTTCCCCAAAACACAACCGTATCAACTCATAGGCATATTTACACTCCTTTACGTTCCAATAACTTAATGAATGGGTTACAAAGTAGCTCAAATGGTTGATATGACATAGTTTATTGATTTTTGTTCCTCATGCTAGAAAAAATAGAGTTTACAAAAATCTATCGTTAGATTCACCAATTCTGTCTTTTGCCATATACAAATTTCTTATATATGATTAGTATTTTTCTTAAGTATTATTACTTGAGATTTGCGAACTTTGGAACAATAAAGTATATTATACTACCTATAAATAACTCAACTACAGGAGAATTGTATCTATATATTTACTAGATAGATTAAGATTTTATTTATCTAAAAGTATATTCACTTAAACTGTAAATTTATATACCCCTTGTATTCTGTGATTCATTCTAAATAACCCAACTGGCGATACGCTTCAAACAAGCCCACAGCGACACTCACAGAAAGATTTAAACTGCGAACTTGAGATTGACTCATGGGAATGTAGAGAGTGGAATCACAAGTCTTAATCACTTCTGGTGGTAAACCTGTAGTTTCACTACCAAACAGCAGCCAATCATCTGCTTGAAATTGAAATTTGGCATAGTTATAACTACCACGTACACTGAATCCTAGCCATCTTCCTCCTCTTTGCTGATGTAAGATTTTCAAGGCTTCTAAAGACTCGTGATAATGCAGCTTGACATGGGGCCAGTAATCTAAACCAGCTCTTTTAAGATAGCGATCGCTAATTTCAAATCCTAAAGGCCCAACCAAGTGTAGTTCTGTACCTGTGGCAGCACAAGTACGAGCAATATTACCTGTATTCGGCGGTATAAGGGGATTAACTAGAACTACCTGAGGCATTTTTTCCCAGCTTCACAGTATCTTTAAACATAAAGTATAAAATTTTTCAAATCTATCTCTTGATAGAGGCTTCTTATAGTTTTTGTTAATGAATATCAACCTATCATAATTGATTAGAAATTTAAAACAAAACAAAGAAATCCCTCAGATTTTTCTCTGAGAGTGGTTAAAATACTATTTTCCTAAAAGATGATTTTCTATACCCCAAGGTAGATGATTACATCTCTGGAGAGTTTATCAACTTCCTAGAGATTAGGGGTGAGGTGTCAACCCCCTCTTAGGACTGTGGGTTTTTTCCGACAAGTCGTGGAAGGGGGACAAGGAGGACAAAGGAGACAAGGGAAGGGAGAGAAAACTATTCAAAATACCCTGCGAGGACACCAAGGGCGTATAAATTTCAAAATTAAGAATCTTTTTGGCTCAAAATCTAAAATCTAAAGACTTGTTACGCCATTGAGGAGACACATAATTTATCTTCTAATTCTGCTTCACGTTCTTGTGTAGCGCGAATAGCTTGAATAATTGTGGTTTTAGCGCTAAAACCAACAGCATGAAGTTGTAACCATTGTTGAGCTTCATTTCCTTCCCGGAGAATTTTCTGTAAAGGTGAAAGGAAACAACTGAAGCCATTTTGTTTAGCTACTGGCCACACTTGTTGATAAAGTTCAGCAATCCAATTTCTAGCAGTAATAGTTCTGCCATCTTGCCAATGTAGCAGTTGGGCATCAAGACTAGAAGTAGCTGCTGCTATTTCGTTGGTAGCAGTTAAAGAGATCAGTTCCTCTGGAGAAAAAGTACTTTGAGTTAAAGGATCAAGGTGGGGATTGTCGATTAGTTGTAATAGACGTGCTTCTAGCAAAGCAGTAATTGCTAATAAGGAAATAGGGTCTGTAACTAAATCGCAAATTCGCAATTCTAGCCGATTTAAATCATAAGGACGGCGATCGCCATTTGGTCGTACCGACACCCACAAATGACGAACATTTTGCATTGTTCCGGCTGCTAGTTGCTGTTCTACCCATCGGATATGATCGTTATGACTACTAAATAACGGTACATGAGCGGGTGTTTGTGGGAATACACCCCAACGAGTAGAATGATAATTGGTTGCTTTGCTATCTAAAAAAGGAGAAGAAGCACTCAAAGCCAGAAATAAAGGTGCTTCTAGCCGAATCAACCGACAAGCACGCATAAGTAGTTCTGGGTCATTGATGCCAATATTAATATGGACACTAGCCGTAACTACTTTTGTGCCGTAGGTTTGCTCAATAAAAGTATGATAAGGATTTGTAGGGTCAGAACGAAAAAAGCGATCGCTACTACCCAAAGACAAAGTGCTGCCTGGAATGAGAGTATAATTGCCTAACTCTTGGAGATACTCTCGCAGTCTCAGCCGAGGACGTAAGATGGCGCACAATAACTGGTCATAATTATGATTGGGTGCAGTAATATACTCTACATTCCTGCTATCTGGCTCTCTTACATATCCATCCAAAGATGCAGTAATCTTATCAGAGAGACCGACGATTTCACCACTAGCCGTGCCAGTGTACATCTCTATCTCAAAGCCTTTTAATAGCACTTTAATCTTTCTCCTCGGCTCTCCTTACTTCTAAATTGTATCCAAATAGACGATTTTCTGCATTGTTCCCGTAGGAAGAGTTGTTAGTTAATAGTTCAAACACAAACATAGAGCAAAAAACAAGGATGCACCTTACCATCCTTGTTTTTTGCTCTATGTTTATGCTTGTAGACTCAAATTTACTTGTGACGACCACCTAACCACTTAGCAGCAGCAAGTCCTACAATAGCTCCCACAACAGGATTGCTGAGAAAGTTGATAATAGCTGGCTGTTCTGCTAATACTTCTTTGAAAATGTCAGGATGATTGTGATATGCAAATGAGGCGAGTCTGCTAACATCATCTGCACTCATGCGGTTGGGATGGCGAGTAGAAAGACCTAACTGTTGCTCAAGATGGCGATCATCCAATCCTCTTTGCTTGAAGTGTTTGAAAAAAGCGCGTGCTACATCATCTCTTTCATTAGGTTTAATATTAGCGATCGCCTTTTGTAATTCTGGCTCCATTTGGCTAGGAGGAATGCTGTTTGTATTAAAAGAGCGTTCAAACATTTGGCGACGTTCAGACGTTGTTGTACGTTGAGCAAAATCATCAAAGCTTTGATAATCTTGTGATGGATCACCACTAGGAGCATCACCAAGAGACTCAACATCACCCTGAGCCAAATCTCTCATAATTTGGCGCTTATACTCTTCACTGCTACTCACTGTACTAATCTCCTTTTCTTATTCTTGTTGTTAGTTAAGACACTAAACAACACATAACAACCAACAATTTCTAACTGTATTGAACTTGATTGGTTTGAGTATCATACTTAGCTGTCAAAATCAGCTGCTTGTCTGGTGCATATACCAAAACAGTTAAATCTTGACTAGGGAAATTTTTCCGAAAACCTTCAACTAAAGATCTTGCTAAGGAACGTACTTCGTTAGGACGAACTTGTGGGGAAATAACTACACCTAACTTATTGTTATCGCGCACGTAAGCATCTTTGACTAATCCCCGCGAAGTTTGTACAACCCAGTTACCAAAACTTTGTCCAGATGCAGTATTTCCTCGCTCTAATTGTGTATAAGCTACATCTCGACCAACGACTGGCGGATTTGTGGTACGGTCAACTTGGGCTACATTACCACCACAAGCAGTAGTGATAGTTAAAACCAAAATCAAGACAACAGCCGTAATCATTTTACGGCTCTGCTGTAGCAGACTCATTTTTGCTATCTCCTCAAAAATTGCTATTGGAAACAAACAAAACTTTTATTGATGTTTATTATTTGAGCGAGCTTACTATTTAATAAACGTTGAAAAAATGATAGTCACTTTTGATTTGTTTCGTTTAGCTTTGTTTTTTATAAATTAGCTTATGATTTCAAATTTAGCCTTCTTTCCATAGACATATTAGTTACTCTATATAAAGAGAGAGGATAAATATATTAGTTATTAGCTAGGGAGCAATGAATAAATATTAGTAATCAATTAAAAACTCATCATCAGCAAAAAAACATTTCATAAAAACTCCAACTCTTAAGTTATAAAACTATCCCAAATAAGCTTTTTTCACTCGTTCATCCATCATTAATTCCGATGCTGCACCTGTGATAGTAATACAACCAGCTTCTAATACATATCCTCGATCTGCAATTTGTAATGCTAAATTGGCGTTTTGTTCGACTAACAAAATTGTCACACCTGTCGCCCGTAAATTCTCAATAATACTAAATATTTCTTTAACTATCGCTGGTGCTAAACCTAAACTTGGTTCATCTAATAATAAAAGTTTTGGTCTACTCATCAAAGCACGAGCGATCGCTAACATTTGTTGTTCACCACCACTCAGGGTTCCCGCTAGTTGATTGCGTCTTTGTGCTAAACGTGGAAATAGCTGAAATTGCTGCTGAATATCATTCTTTATCTCTGCTTGCTGAGAACGAATATATGCACCTAAAAGCAAATTATCATAAACAGTTTGTCGCGTTAATACTCTGCGTCCTTCTGGACAATGGGCCATACCCAATTGTACAACTTCGTGGGGTTGACGACGGCTGATATTGCGTCCACTGTAGGTAATTTCGCCGCTTTTAGGATTGATAATTTTAGATATAGCCCGCAGAGTAGTAGTTTTACCTGCACCGTTGGCACCGATGAGAGTGACTACTTCACTGTTATTGACAACTAAATTAATATTTTTGAGGGCCTTAATACCCCCATAATTAACATATAGGTTTTTAATTTCTAAAATTGGGTAGCTTTTCTGCTTCTCTGTGTTCATCTGTGTGCATCTTTGGTTTATCAAACATTCAGTATGTTTTTTAGTGTCTTAGTGCCTTGGTGGTTAAAATAAAGTTTTTATAAAATACTAAGACACTAAGATAATTATTAATTATTCATTACCCAAATACGCCTCTATAACAGCTGGATTATTTTTAACCATAGTCGGTTCTCCCAAGGCAATTAAATTACCAAAATCTAAAACCGCAATGCGATCGCACAAACCCATGACTAAGGGTACATTATGTTCAATGAGGATAATCGTTAAATTAAAGCGATCGCGTAAATTGCGAATAAATTCACTGAGTTGCTGCTTCTCGCTGGGGTTCATTCCAGCTGCGGGTTCATCAAGAAGTAAAATTTGTGGTTCTAAGGCTAAAGCACGAGCAATTTCTAGCCGTCGTTGATCACCATAGGCAAAATTCTTAGCTTTTTCCTCAGCGCGTTTTTGCAAACCAACTAATTCTAATAATTCCAAAGCTTTTTGCTTACTTTTACGTTCTTCTGCTGGTGCTGGTGGAACTCCCATCATACCTGTAAGTATATTGCTATGAATATGCAAATGTCGGGCAATGATTGTATTTTCTAGTGCTGAAAGTTCACCAAATAAGCGAATATTTTGGAAAGTCCTAGCGATACCTAAAGCAGCGATTTGGTGGGGATGTAGTTGAGAAATTTCTTGATTTTGATAAGTTAATTGTCCACTAGAAGGTGGAATTAAACCTGTAATTAAATTAAATAATGTCGTTTTCCCAGCACCATTGGGGCCGATTAATCCAAAAATTTCATGTTTTTTAACAATAAAAGATATGTTATTTACTGCTACTAAACCGCCAAAGCGGCGAGTTAAGGATTTTGCTTCTAAAAGAATATCATTTGTCATTTGTTATTGATCGTCTTTTAAAAATATCTGGGGTGACGAGTCCTTGGGGGAAAAAGATGGTTCCCAAAACTATTAGTAAACCAAAAATAATTAATCTGCCATCTCTTAAAAATTGCGCTAGCCAAGTTGGTAAACCGCCTGTGTCAGCGATGCTTCTTAAGACTTCTGGTAAGGCTGTAAATAACATACCTCCGACTACAGCACCTAAAAAAGTTCTCGAACCACCAATTAAGACAAAAGTTAGATAAATAATACTGGCATCAAATGTACCTTGTCGAGCATTCCAAGTATTAAGAAAATGAGCGCTGATTGCACCAACCATTCCAGCTAAAACTGCTCCTAGTGTAAAAGCTAAAACTTTGTAGTAAGTGGGGTTAATTCCCATAGCACTTGCTGCTAACTCATCCTCACGAATTGCGATTAAAGCCCTACCAACACGAATACGTTCTAAACGATAAATCAATATCATACTAATTATTAATAATGGTAGGGCAATCCATAAATATTCAATTTGTGTTGAGAAAGGTTGAGGAATACCAAAAATTCCCACAGCACCACCTGTGATATCCAAATTGAGGGAGAGAACCCGCAAAACTTCGACAAAAGCAATCGTGGCGATCGCTAAATAAATTCCCCGTAACCGCAAAGCTGGAATTCCTACCGCTACACCTAACAATCCTGAAATTACACCAGCAATTAACATTTCCAACAACAGTAATGGAATCGGAAAAGAATCACCACTAGAAGTAAAAACTGTTGTTGATAGAATTGCTGCGATATATCCACCCAAAGCATAAAATCCAGGGCTAGCTAAAGATAATTGTCCAGCCATTAATGGTAAATACAACGATAGTCCTAGCAAAGCTCCCAATACCATAGAGACAATTAAAGCACCATAGATAGCAATAAAATCAGCCATTTGTGTTTAACCTTTACCCCTTTACCTTTCTCCTTTTAATAAATTGTTCCATCTTTATGAGCAAAAATTATAGATTTGCCATCAGGACTAGCTTTTGTGATTAAATCATCATCGGGATAGCTAGCTTGATCATTAGGAGTGCGATCGCCTACTTCCAAATAAACTGCAAGTGTTGATGTCCGATTTACCAAATGATGTCCGTTGGCTTCACCTGCTGGAAATCCCGCCGCCATTCCTGGTTTGAGTACTTCTGCGCCCGCATCTGTAATTAATGTCAACTCGCCTTCTAAAACATAAATAAATTCATCTTGACAAGAATGCCAATGTCGTAAAGCAGAAGAACTTCCAGGTTCTAATTTCACTAAATTTACCCCAAAGTTTTTCAATCCGGCAAAATTGCCTAAGCGTTGCCGAATTCTTCCTGCTACTTTAGGTTTAAATTCATCGGGATAATTGGAACGTGCTTCAGTAGGTACTTTTTCTGGATCAATAATCATTTAATTAACTCTGTAGTGAACAAGTCCTTCAGGAATTGGTTTAATCTGAAATACCCGCCAGAAAAACGCATTTGCTGCATGTTGAGCGCCAGGGAAATTAATAGCTTCGGCAATGCGTCCGTTCTCAATACGAAATAATAATGCCCAAAGCTGATCAATATTCTCGCCTTTTCCTTAATTTTGGACTTTGGACAAGAAGGATGGTTCGCGTAAATTATTTGCGAACCAAAAACTAGGCATCAAAAATTACTCCAGTTATTTTTCAAACGGAGTCAAACTGAGTTAAACGCCCAAA
>JAHHHW010000021.1 GCA_019359115.1 Pelatocladus maniniholoensis HA4357-MV3 | reverse complement strand
CTATCTACACTTAGCAGTAAAGCTATTTCGGAAAATATTTGGACACTCCTCAAATATCTTCTCCCTCGCCGTGAGCAGCATTGGTCGAAGATACTTTCGTCGCGTCCCGCCTTATATCCCGGCGCTATAACGGTACTCCGTTTAGCGCCGGGATATAAGGCGAAATAGTTAAATTGGAGCAAAAGCCTCTGACGGAATCGGTATCAGTTCAGGAGTTGCCAAGGTGGTTGCCTGTCTGTACCAGATGCCATCAACCTCGAAACTCTCAAATTGGGTTGTGAGAATTGCCCAAGTTTGGTCGTTTAATCCACCACGGTAAGTCATAGTGAATCTGTTCTGCTGATGTAGTCGTCGTTCCAGTTCTGCCAAATCCTCCCTTAGCCAAAATCCGGTTATGACCCTTTGAGTAGCAATATCTGGGGGAGTTTGTAACATGTCAGACATTAACTGATTAACAATTATTTGTTTTTGGTTATCTTGTCTGACAATACTAATTGGACGTTCACTTTCAGCAGCAGTAACCATGCGTTTCAACAACTCTACTGGTAAGTGCAGCTGACTGCAAAAAACTTCACCTCCCAGAGGTAAGATACGCTCGGCAGTTTCGGCGGGTGTAGGAGGTTGCTGGGATGCCATCCACCCATAAAATTCGATTGGTCGCTTGCAGTGCCTCCACCCGATCCGCACCTTGCCGTTGATTTTTGCTGCGGTTTCGCTCAAAGCATAGCCGTAGCATTGGGCAAGGTGGGTAGCATCTTTTTTGGTTGGGGCAAGAATAGAAACCCCTTCATAGGACAGTTTATAATTCCAGCCCGGTTGGTTTAGGACTTTCAGAACGCTTGCACTCATTCACACCACCAAAATCATTATCTAGGGAACTAAAAGTTCTTTGCCAAATCATTTTTTGTTCTTCCTCAGGGATAGCCAAACTAGACATGATGATGGCGAAGTCCCCTGGTGTAGGTAGTACTTCCCCTTTAGCAAGCGCTTGTAGGTTTTTAACTCCACAGCGCTTAAGTTTTGCCATATTGGCTCTAACTACATCAGCAATTGTGATCAGGCGGTTTGCTTGTTCGGGATTTGAAGAGTTGGAAGCCGTTTTTTTGCCTAGCCACTCACGGATGATCTCTTCCAAAGCGTCGCTTTGAGAAAGACCCTCACGAGCGCAAATGCTTTTGAATTCCCGCGCCAACTCTACCGGGACATAACCGCTGACCTGTTTGTAATCATCACAACGCCTTCTGTCGGTCATTTTATTGACTGTTTGATATCATGTTTGTTTTCTATTCTCTCTCATGATATCTAAATTGTTTGACATGATTTTTTGTCATTTTGACATGAATGATTGACATGAAAAAATGACAAGTGTTAGCATGATACTACTGACATAATGAGTCAGTGAGATACTGCTACAAGTAAGTCAAATCAAAAAAAAGGTAGATGCCTGTAAAAAAGGTAGATACCCTGGTAAATATTTGGCTACCCTGATAACTAGCTTGCGGGTGAAAAACAAGGGGCATCTGATGCCCCTTTAGGAAATTATTATACAACTATCAGCTTTGATTATGTATATTTTTTTATAAATTCTCTGATTAAATATTTATATTTAATTACATATAAAAAAAGTTAAAAAAGAATAAAATACTTGCTTGGATGAAGTGTTTTATGCTGTTGACGGAGTTGTTTATATGATGTTATTTGCATACATTCTGTTAATTTAATTTAGTAACAATCAATACTCAAAAAATAAAAATGACTCGTAATTCCCAGTGTTGATCTTGACGAACAATTTCTACTTGACGAATAAATTCGCGAAAATAAAATCTTCGTTCTGATTCTGATAAGTCTAACCAAAATTGAGAAATAGAAACCGCCATAGCAACAGAGCGTAAATTCACAGGTGGTAAAGCTGCTAACTTTGCTTGCAGTGTAGATATTTCTGTGCGGAGTTTGTATGCTCTGATTTTGGCTGTTTCTGGATCTAGTACCCCAGTTTCAACTAAAGCAGGTAATTGTGCGAGTATTTCTTGCTGACGAGCGATCGCATCCCCTAAGCTTTTCTTAACTGCATCCAATTGGGGAGAATTCATTTTATCCACCGCCACAGGTAAGTCACAGCAAACAGCTTGAATAGTATGATCTAATACTTCTTGGTAAGGAATAGCCCGACATTTAGGTTTTTTTATGCAGCTAATTGGACGTAAATAAAGATACTCTTTATCTTGGTTGCGAATAGTAACGCGAGAAACACCCATGTGTGATTGACATTCGCCACAGACAACCAACCCCGCCAGAGAACGGGGCGCACTTGCAGTTCGTGATGGTAAACGACTGTTACGGCGTAAAAGCCTGTCAACTTGCGCTGCTTCTTCTTGGGAAAGAATAGCTGTGTGAGTACTAGCAAGAATTTCTCCATTTTGATAAGCAGTATTGCCGCGATAAACTGGATTCGTCAACCAACGACGCCCTGTGGTGACAGAAATTTTCTTACCATATTTTTTCGCCAGGTAACGCACTGCTCCCCGCAGCGAACCATAAAGTAGAAAGTGTTCAAAAAAATCTTTAACTACAGGAGAAGTACTACGATCAACAATGTACTTATCTTTACCTCTGCGATAACCATAGGGCGCTTTTCCTGGAGGAGGAGCAGCGTCTAAACGGTTGCGCGCATGAGCTTGACGAATACGACGGCTGTGTTGCTGTCGTTGCATTTGGTGTAGTAATTGCAACAATTCAGCATGAAGATGAGGAGATTGCTCCGCAGAATTGTAACCTTGCTCAACTGCAACCAGGGTTATCCCCATTGCTTCAATGTGAGAAAGGCGATCGCTCACTTCCTCGACATTATCTCCCAATTCATCTAAACGACGAATGATCAGAAAATCGGGAGGATCTATTTGACAATCATTGAATAATTTTTGTAACTGCGATCGCTGTCCCAAATCTTGATAAATTTGATCTACATTCCATCCCCAACTATCAGGATTAGGAGCAGTTTCTAGTAGAGGATCACTGTAGGTGTAAGCAAGAATTTTCATATCGCTCACACTCTTCACTGCTGGCTCAACTCAATCACATTTCCATCCGGATCTTGGGTAAAAACAGCAGGGCGACCGGAAGCGCTGGGTTGTATTAGACAGTTATAATTTAATAGCTGCTGTTTAGCGGCATCTAAGTCGGAAACTAAAAAAGCAATGTGGGGATTGCGTCCCCATTTTTCGTTTTTGGGTTCACTCTTCACGCTAGGTGCTGCAATCAGGTGAATTTGATACTCGCCGACTTGATACCAACTACCAGGAAATTTCATCGCGCGTTCTACTTTCGATAATCCCAACACAGTGCCATAAAAATGTTCGGAGCGTTGTAAGTCAGTTACAAGAATAGCTGTATGGATACACTGGGTAATTTGCATATGGGGGATCGGGGATAAGGGATCGGGGATAAGGGGGACACGGGAGAATATTTTGGGTAGATTCTCCCTTGTCTTTGACTTTTCCTTGTCAGGGAGTATCAAACACTCGTCGTCGAGTATCAAACACTCGTCGTTGAGTATCAAAGATTCGTCAGGGAGTATCAAACACTCGTCGTTGAGTATCAAACACTCGTCGTCGAGTATCAAACACTCAACGTCGAGTATCAAACACTCGTCGTTGAGTATCAAAGATTCGTCAGCGAGTATCAAAGATTCGTCGTCGAGTATCAAAGATTCGTCAGCGAGTATCAAAGATTCGTCGTCGAGTATCAAAGATTCGTCAGCGAGTATCAAAGATTCGTCAGCGAAATACAAATACTCGTCGTCGAGTATCAAAGATTCGTCAGCGAAATACAAATACTCGTCGGCGAAATACAAATACTTGCTCATAGAAAGACGGCTGTTAAGCGCGATGCTCAATGCTGTATGCCCCATCCCCTTCTACACAGGAACGATAAACTTCTCGCTACCTGCGAGTCCAAATGCTGCATGAATAACTTGCAGTGCTTTGACACCTTCCTCTTGAGTTACTACACAACTAATTTTGATTTCTGAGGTAGCAATCATTTGAATATTTATATGATGCTGGGCTAGGGCTGCAAACATTTTCGCTGCAACGCCTGGTTGTCCTACCATGCCAGCACCAACGATACTGACTTTAGCGATCGCCTGATCTAAGGCTACTTCACCCCAACCATATTCTGCTGCTTTGGCTTGCAACATTTTCTGTGCGGCTTCTGCATCGATCCGTGCCACAGTGAAAGCAATATCCCGCATCGGCACACCGTTAACTATATGGCAGCGTTGGGACTGAATGATCATATCGACGCTGATATTGTGATCTGCTAAAAGTCCAAACAGTTTTCCCGCCGTTCCTGGCCGATCTTGGACTTGGCGAATCGCTAAACGTGCTTGATTAATATCGAGGGCTACACCGCGTACGGGAGTGGGAGGAATGGGAGGAGTGAGGGGAATGGGGGGAGTCGGGGGAGTGGGAGTGTCTAACTCGAACGCTTCCTTGAGGGCGGCGACGGCGCGATCGCATTCTTGGGCAGAAATTACGCAACTAACTTTTATTTCACTGGTGGAAATCATTTGAATGTTGACGCTTGCTGCTGCTAGGGTGGCGAACATCTTAGCGGCGACTCCGGGACGACCGATCATCCCGGCACCGGCGATACTGACTTTAGCAATATTTTGCTGCACCATAACTTCGGCTTCTTCAGCTTGGTTACTCTTGTGACTGCCCAGAACAGGAGCAATGGCAGCAGCGACAGCTTCAGCTTTGGGTAAAACTGGTGTAAATACGGTAAAGGCGATGTCGTTTGTGTTGCCTTCGTGAATTGATTGAATAATCAAATCTACATCTACATCTTGACGAGCAATTTCACCAAATAGGCTGGCTGCTACACCTGGTTTATCGGGAACACGTAACAAAGCGACTTTGGCTTGGTCAGTATCATATTGAACATTATCGACCGGACGGGCAATTTCTAAATTGATCAGCGATCGCTCTTTATTTTGGGATGAAGTCACCCAAGTACCAGGATCATCTGTCCAGCTAGAGCGTACCACCAAAGGCATTCCGTAGTTACGAGCAATTTCCACAGCGCGAGGATGCAAGACTTTTGCCCCTAGACTGGCGAGTTCTAGCATTTCATCGCAGGTGATTTCACTTATTAACTGCGCTTCTGGAACTAGACGGGGATCTGTAGTCAGAATTCCTGGTACGTCGGTATAAATTTCACAATAATCTGCTTGTAAAGCAGCAGCGATCGCCACAGCAGAAGTATCCGAACCACCTCGTCCCAAGGTAGTGATTTCCAATGCATTGCTACTGCTAATACCTTGAAATCCTGCAACAACAACAACTTTACCTTCTTCTAGGTGCTTTTTAATTCGTTCTGTTTGAATATGTAAAATTCGGGCGCGGGTATGTTCAGCTTCGGTAACAATTCCTACCTGAGCGCCAGTCAAAGAAATTGCTGGTTGTCCTAATTCTTGCAACGCCATACTCACCAGCGCAATAGATACCTGCTCACCTGTAGAAAGCAACATATCCATTTCTCGACGACAAGGATTTTTAGAGATTTCCGCAGCTAATTTCACAAGTCCATCAGTTGTTTTGCCCATTGCAGAAACCACCACCACTATGGAATTGCCTGCTTTTGCGGCTTGAGAAACGCGTTGCGCGACAGAGACAATGCGCTCAACGGAACCGACAGATGTACCACCGTATTTCTGAACTATGAGCATGAACCCGGTAAAATCAAGACTTTGAGTGAATTTATGTAGTAAATGACTAGTACAGCACGGCGTAAATAAAGCAACCATTTAAAATAGTCGAAAAGCTTATAAAATAAGCATTCTTTCTTTTTACTTTTGCCTTATTACTTTTGCCTTATTGTACTAGTCTATTATTAAGTTTTGGTGTTTTAATATGTCAACGACCCAAGTCTAAAGACATTGGGCTTCTAGCCTAAGACTTAAGACGACAGTTGACCAGACTAAGTACCTTGTGTACTACGTTATTGGCAAGAGTTAAAGACCTACCAGGGAATGCGTAGCCAGTTCCCTGCTCTAGAACTGAAGGATTAAACAGATTTATTGGGTTAAGTCAGTGTCTTTCGGATAGTACCGACCAATAACATTGTCAAGGCTAACATTACTCCCGCAAGGGAAGGCTCCTTGGAGCAAAACCGTTATGCGTACAGGATTGCGAGATTTGAAATGGTAACTGTCCCATTTGAAAGTGCAATACAAAGGTACACCAAATTAAGCAATTCCAAGGCGGTAATGGTTCAAATATTTCACTGCGGTTAAAACCGCACCCTTCGGGAAGCAAGCTACGTGTCGCTTCCCTCTCAGGTCTAAAGACACTGAGTTTCCCACTTACCGCGAGGTCTTATGATAAATAGTATTTTTATACTATTTTTATCTAGTTTGTATCTACTCTTTAACCAGTATTTTACCTGAGACTGGTCATGTGTGTATCCTTAAGGGACTTGCAAATAAAAAACATTCAATTCGTAGGGTGCGCGATCGCCTAACAGGATTTTGGATTGACCTCCAGGATTTAAATGCCAGTAAATATTACAGTGTTTTTTGCTTGATGACGGTGCAGACCAGTAGGTGTAGAAAAAAAGCAGTCAATTTTTGGGGCTGAAATTCTTATTCTGTCTATGTTAGAAGCTAATTTGATAGTAAATGAGGTCTGCACCTTTTCTGTAAATCTTACCCTGACTAGGTTTGAGCTATTTTCTACTCATTTGCTCTTGACAGTGCGATCGCTCAAACGCTATATTTACTCTAGGTCTGCACCACTGAACCTTGAAAACCAAATACAGCAAGGCTTCTGAGTCGAGCGGTTGCAACTAACATTAATCCCTATTAGGGATTGAAACCTTGCCTGGCAACGAGAAAAACTATTCACCTTGCACCAAGTTGCAACTAACATTAATCCCTATTAGGGATTGAAACACAAATTCTTTACCTTCTTCAGGTGGGCGGGAGCCAGGTTGCAACTAACATTAATCCCTATTAGGGATTGAAACTGATGTGGCGTTTGGGATGCTCTTTGTGCGATCGGTTGCAACTAACATTAATCCCTATTAGGGATTGAAACTAGCTTCATTGATCATCACTTTAAAAGCTTGATACATAGTTGCAACTAACATTAATCCCTATTAGGGATTGAAACGGATTCAGCACCTTTAATAATATTGATTGATATTTCGTTGCAACTAACATTAATCCCTATTAGGGATTGAAACATGAGCTACAATATCAGCATTTGTATAATCAAAGTTGCAACTAACATTAATCCCTATTAGGGATTGAAACATATGCAATCTTTCCAAAATCTCTTGCACACTCTGTTGCAACTAACATTAATCCCTATTAGGGATTGAAACGTCTATTTTAGTAGAGACAGTCCAAAAAAATAGAGTTGCAACTAACATTAATCCCTATTAGGGATTGAAACAAAATTTCCGCTAAACACAGCTTCATAAGCCCCTGGTTGCAACTAACATTAATCCCTATTAGGGATTGAAACCTCTACAAATGCGACCGCAATGAAAAATCCAGATAGTTGCAACTAACATTAATCCCTATTAGGGATTGAAACAAAATAAAAGGTATAGGAAAAGCTGCTTTTTTTGTTGCAACTAACATTAATCCCTATTAGGGATTGAAACGACTTTTCTTCCAGGAATTCTAACACCACCATTAGGGTTGCAACTAACATTAATCCCTATTAGGGATTGAAACAGGGTACTCAGCATTTTGCAGAGACTACCAGTGATGAAGTTGCAACTAACATTAATCCCTATTAGGGATTGAAACGTTCAAAATACGCGAGTCCTTGCGTAGATTCGGGTTGCAACTAACATTAATCCCTATTAGGGATTGAAACAGCTTCAAAGAAATTGTCCCAGATCAAGAGATTGGTTGCAACTAACATTAATCCCTATTAGGGATTGAAACTAATGAATTCCTCATCTTTTTTAATGCCAGTTCTGAGTTGCAACTAACATTAATCCCTATTAGGGATTGAAACTTTTAGATTGAGCTACATAAATAATTACGTAACTGTTGCAACTAACATTAATCCCTATTAGGGATTGAAACTATTTTAACATCTATTTGTTATTTGTTGGAATGCGTTGCAACTAACATTAATCCCTATTAGGGATTGAAACCAAGAATTCCCTCCTCTTTTTGACTCTTGAGGTAAAGTTGCAACTAACATTAATCTCTATTAGGGATTGAAACAAAACCCTCTTAGGAATCCGCCGGGAGTCAATACGGTTCGGTTCAAATTTTCCGTCATAACTTTGCGTATTTGAGACGTTTCAGTGCAACGTCTCTACAGGCTTTAAATGTCAATAGATTTATCTTCTCGAAGCAGTATTGGAACACATTCTATTGAAATTTGATGAAAATAAGAGATTTGCAAGATTTAAGCTAACGTGAGTTCGATAAATATTATCAGACTAAGCAATTAACTCGCTCGCAAGTAAACTGCGAGCTAATAGTCAAACTCTACTTAAAGTAGACTGAATCAATAAGCCTTTTAACCCACTTGAAGTGGGTTTTAGCTATTAGCTCCCAAATTTATTTGGGTGCGGGATATTGGGCTAATGAAATCCATCGAACTCACGTTAATTTAAAACTCAAAAACTTGATTTACGAATCCAAAACTTGATTTACTTATAACACTCCCTTAGAACTGGGGATCGTTCCTGCACGACGGGGATCAATCTCTAACGCCATCCGCATTGCTCTAGCAAAAGCCTTAAATGTCGCTTCTATAATATGATGAGAATTGATCCCGTCCAGCTGGCGAATATGCAGCGTCATTTGACTATTACCTGCTAACGCCACAAAAAACTCTCGTACTAGCTGCGTATCATAAGTTCCGACTCGCTGAGTGGGAATTTGCAAACCGTAGCCCAGATGAGGACGACCAGAAAAATCCAGTGCTACCTGAATTAACGCTTCATCTAGAGGTGCAAGAAAATTACCAAAACGGACAATACCTTTCTTGTTTCCTAGTGCTTTGCTGATAGCTTGTCCCAACGTTATAGCTACATCTTCGTTAGTGTGATGGTCATCAATATGCAAGTCTCCCGTAGCTTGGATATCCAAGTCAATCAATCCGTGGGAGGCGATTTGATGCAGCATGTGATCTAAAAAAGGAATACCAGTAGCTGCATTGCAAACTCCTGTACCATCTAAATTAATCGTAACATGGACATCAGTTTCCCCCGTGCTACGACCTACAGAAGCAATACGAGGAGTTTGTATCAGGTTGTTGGGTGAAGATAGAGTTTGGCGATCGCTTGTTTGCATAGGGATTGGGGAACGGGGATTGGGGATCAGGGGTCAGGGATCAGGGATCAGGGATTGGGGATTGGGGAAAGAGAAATTCTTCCTTGTCCTCCTTGTCCCTCTTCCCTTATCCTCCTACTACATTCCCATAATTTCATATCCTGCATCAACATACAGGACTTGTCCTGTAATTCCACTTGCCAAGTCGCTACACAAGAAGGCTGCTGCATTACCTACCTCAGTCTGTGTAACGGTGCGCCGCAAGGGAGCTACTTCTTCGACATGGTGAATCATATCCAAAATACCGCCAACGGCACTAGAAGCCAAAGTACGAATTGGCCCGGCGGAAATTGCATTGACGCGGATATTAGCAGAGCCTAGTTCTGATGCTAAATAACGTACGCTTGCTTCTAATCCTGCTTTGGCAACTCCCATGACATTATAGTTGGGTATTGCTCTGATAGAACCTAAATAAGTGAGAGTAACTATGCTTCCTCCTGCGGTCATTAAAGGTTTAGCTGCACCAGCGAGTTGCACCAAAGAATAGGTGCTGACTTCTAAAGCTGTACGAAACCCTTCACGCGAGGTTTGGCTAAAGTCTCCACTCAAATCATCTTTTTTGGCAAAAGCTAGACAATGAATCAGAATATCTAAGCTACCCCACTTATCTTGGATTGTTTCAAATGCAGTCTTAATTTCCTCGTCATTTTGAACATTACAGGGCAAAAACAAGGTAGGATTGAGTGGTTCGACCAATTCTGCGACTTTCTTTTCCATTTTGCCTTTTTCGTCGCTTAAATAGGTAATGCCAAGGTTAGCTCCGGCTTTGTGCAATTGTTGAGCAATTCCCCAAGCAATAGAACGGTTATTAGCAATGCCTGTAACAAGGGCATTTTTTCCAGTCAGATCCAGCATAGAAATCATTGATGTGATGTTTCACTAGGAGCATACATGAATCTGAGCTTGGTTTGTCTTCGTTTTATAAATTTGATTTTTGAGCGACTAGTTAAGATGGATGTAAGAGAAGAGACTTCATCTAGCTCTAACTAAAATTAGATACAAACATCTGATTGAAAAGATAGATGGTTAAAATGATTTTTAAGCAGAGTAAAGGTTTTAGAGAAAGGTATTTTTATCTTGAGAGTAACTAAATTTATTAGTGGTTTCTTTTGCACCCACACCATCCTATATTTTCACATCCGTATTTTTTAGAGCTAAAGTGCCAAAATTACTTTTTACCATCAATGTACCATTTAATGTTTTAATAAAGTCTCTATGAAACTTTCTTTTTCTTAAAAAACTTATTGTCTACAATTTTGGAAGTACCTAACAAAAAGTACTAGATCCCTGCACTAGAAATTTTGTATCATGTTGAACAAACATCAATTGAACAAAAAGGTTAAGTATAGGACTGTACACAAAGGTTGACAATGTTTTATTGATTTGTCGAGTGTATTCTTAGGAAATCCATATTCGTTTTTCCGGCGTTGGATAGGGGAAGGGAGATGATCGTGACACAAGATAAAGCCCTAGCAAATGTTTTTCGTCAAATGGCGACTGGAGCGTTTCCGCCAGTGGTGGAATCGTTTGAGCGCAATAAGACGATCTTTTTCCCCGGCGATCCTGCTGAAAGAGTTTATTTTCTTTTAAAAGGTGCAGTTAAACTCTCCAGGGTGTATGAAGCAGGAGAAGAAATAACCGTAGCACTTTTGCGGGAAAACAGCGTATTTGGGGTTTTGTCCCTACTAACGGGAAACAAGTCAGACCGTTTTTATCATGCAGTTGCTTTTACGCCTGTAGAATTGCTCTCAGCACCCATTGAACAGGTGGAACAAGCACTCAAGGAAAATCCAGAATTATCGATGTTGATGCTGCGGGGTTTGTCTTCGCGCATTCTTCAAACAGAGATGATGATTGAAACCCTCGCTCACCGCGATATGGGTTCAAGATTAGTAAGTTTCTTATTAATTCTCTGTCGAGATTTTGGTCTTCCTTGTGCAGATGGAATCACAATTGATCTCAAGCTATCTCATCAAGCGATCGCTGAAGCAATTGGTTCTACTCGCGTGACTGTCACTAGGCTACTAGGCGATTTGCGCGAAAAGAAGATGATTTCCATACACAAGAAAAAAATTACAGTCCACAAACCTGTGACATTAAGTCGGCAATTCACTTAATTGCACTTGGAAAGTGGAGTTAAAAAATTATAGACACTCTTGTAAAAATAGGTAATGGGTAAATGGGTAATGGGTAATGGGTAATGACTGGTAAATTCCCTTGTTTTTCATGTTTAACCCTTCCCCTTTAACCCTTTCCCCTTAACCTAGTAATTTATCAACCTACAATTCGCTACAGAAAATGCCTGAAAGTAGTAGGCTGTATCTGGAAGGATCTCTTCGGTAAATACAAACAGATGGCCACCGGGTACATCCTCATTATTGCAATCTTAATTTTGGGAGGCGTTATTGCCACCGTCGGCGATCGCATTGGGACGCGGGTTGGCAAAAAACGGCTCTCACTTTTCAACCTCAGACCAAAAAATACAGCTGTATTAGTAACCATTTTGACAGGGTTGGGCATTTCTGCATCAACCCTGGGCATTTTATTTTTAGCGGATGATGGCTTGCGTAAAGGAGTTTTTGAGTTACAAGATATTCAAAAAGATCTTAGGCGTAAACGCGTACAACTCGATAATGCAACCCAACAACTTAATACAACCAAGACCGAGCTAGATCAAGCCAGAAAAGAACAAACCAAAGCTCAACAGGATTTGCAAGAAATTAACAAATCTTTACAAGCAGCCAACGCTAAACAACAGCAAACGCAAGCCCAGCTTAACCGTACAATTAATCAACAATCGCGCACTCAAAACAAACTCGAAGGCACTCAAAAACAATTGAGTCAAGTAGCAACTCAATATCAAAAAGCCATAGCTCAGTTGGAAAATGTTTATCAAGAAAGAAACAGACAGCTAGAGGAAATTAAACGACTCAAAGCAGAACGCCAAAAACTTTATGAACAAGCAAAACAGGCGGTTGCTGAAGCCCAAGCAGCCATTGATAAACGCGATCGCGAACTAGCCAAGCGCCAAGAAGCGATTCAAAAGCGGGATCAGACAATTGCCAAGCTAGATGCGATCATTCAAAAGCGTAATCTTGAAATTACAGCGCGGGAGCAAATTATTGCTCAACGAGAAACCCGTCTCAAAGAACTGGAAACACAACAGGATTTTCTTGAACAGGAAGTCGCAAGACTGGAAAAATACTACCAGTCTTATCGTGACTTACGTTTAGGAAAACTGGCGTTAGTCCGGGGTCAAGTTCTGGCTGCTGGAGTAGTCCGCGTCGAACAACCTGCGGCTGCTCGTCAAGCAGTAATCCAGCTATTAAAAGAAGCAAATAGAAACGCCAGCACACAGTTAAGTGAACCTGGAATTAATTCTCTCCCAGGTGTGCAAGTACTACGCGTCACCGGAGAACAGGTTGAACAGTTAAGTAATCAGATTAAAGATGGTCGAGATTACGTGGTACGGATTTTCTGTGCAGGTAACTATGTTAGAGGAGAAAAACCAATCGAATTTTTTGCGGATGCAGCACTAAATCAAATCGTGTTCTCTGGAGGTGAAGTACTAGCTACAACTACGGCTGATCCCAAAACCATGACATCCTATCAACTGCGACAGCGCTTAGAACTACTAATTTCTGCTTCTCAATTTCGCGCTCGTAGTGCTGGTATTTTAGAAGAGATTCAAATCGATGGTACTTTTTTGCGTTTTATTGCTGAGTTACGACAATATGACCAATCAATAGATATTAAAGCTATTGCCGCACAAGATACATATACCGCCGGGCCGTTAAAAGTAAAATTGGTGGCAATTAAAAATGGACAAATAATTTTTAGTACTTAATTTTTTTAAGAGTTATTGGTTAGTAATAGATCACTAATAAATTAACCAATAACCACTAACTAATAACCATTATTTCAAATTATCATTAAATATGAATTTAAGTGAATTTATACCAACTCAACCAGTGATTTTAGGGTTCGATCCAGGTAAAGATAAATGTGGTTTAGCAGTGATGGGACTGGATCGAAAGCTACATTATCATCAGGTTGTATCTTCTAATGAAGCGATCGCCAGCATTGAAACTCTGCGCCAGAAATTACCAATCTCTTTAATGGTGATGGGTAATCAAACCACATCTCAACGCTGGAAACAACAACTACAACAAGAATTGTCAGAGCAGTTGAATATTATCTTGGTCGATGAACGCTATACCAGTTTAGAAGCACGCGATCGCTATTGGCAAATGTTCCCACCAAAAGGAATTACTAAACTATTACCACAAGGAATGCGAACACCTCCAAGACCAATCGATGACATAGTTGCCATTCTCCTGATTGAAAGATATCTAAGTCGTCTAACAGAATCGGCAAAATGAATCATATCATGTTCGCTGGAATAGTTATATTATTCGCCTGTGTCGGTAATTGGTAATTGGGGTATTAACAAAATTAGTCAAAGTTCTGCTCGAATAGTAAAAGCATAGTCTCCTCCTGGTTCAAGTTGGTAATCTTTTTGCTCTAAAAAACGACCAAGAGGTTCTTTGATTAAAGCACGACCTTGTGATGGTTTGACAGACAATTCTCCTCGGCGAAAGTGCCATTGAAACTGCCACTCAAAATCTCCTGCTCTTACTTCTCCTTCCAGTAGGCCCTGTTGCCAAGATTGACGGATAATCCTCACATGGGCTGTTGTTTGGGGTAAACGTTTAGCACTCACGTTGCTTGATGTCAAGTATGGATAAAAGCTGATCAGTTCTAGCTTTACATTTACACAAAATACATCAAATATACCTATAGAAGTAAATAAATTCAGAGATTGGTAATAGAAACGATGAGTGAAAAATACCATAATATTTTAATTTTTTATTGATTTCTATCTAGGATTACAAAATTTTCCTTTACCTCTTGACAATCACTTGTTCATCTGGCATATTTGTAATTATGCAAAGTTTGCGGGTATAGCTCAGTGGTAGAGCGTCACCTTGCCAAGGTGAATGTCGCGCGTTCGAATCGCGTTACCCGCTTTGAAAGAACTTATTTACGACGCGTTCCGTAGTGTTGTTGCTCCGTCAGTGACTGCTTGACACATCGACAAATCAAGATTGATAGGTTAGTGAGCAAATGCGGGAGAGCCAAACCTAGTCGTAGAGGGAGCATCCCAAATGTTTAAAATCCCCGCAGACTGGAAGTGTGGGGCTAGACACACTAAGTCTACCTGCGCGGACTAATTGTAGCCTGCGTAGGCAGGCGTAAGTTTAGTTTTTTCAAAAATTGGGATGCTCCCGTCGTAGAAATTATGCTCGGCACGCTTGGAGGCAAAAGGGAACGTCCCAAATGTTCAGGGCTTATATTTTTTATATTTTCCATTAATGAATTAAGGGGCTTGGAACGGGTGAACTTTGGGGCTATATATTACCCTTACACCCGGCTTGGTCAGCAGTTCCCGTCCTTGCTCTGAGAAACCCTTGGAGATAACGCAATCCAATGAGAGCAGCCTACCCTTCATTCGTAATATCTTTTTTCTTTGATTGTGTTTAATACGCTTTAGCTATTAGCCCATAGATACTTGTCAGAAAAGTTAATTTGTTTTAGTGTCCCAAAAGGATGGCAAATAAAAAAAAGATTTAAATTATGAGGGGTTTAACCCCTCATAAACTGAGCAACAGCAATTTATATCTAAGGCTTTGGAGATAGATATGATCACAAGTCAATAAAATCCTTGATCTACCTATATTTTCAGAGCCAATAAACTTTATATGACTTAAATAAATGGTTATGCATAAGATTTCAGTAATACAATTATTATTCTATGAAATAGAGAGTCAATAGTGAAATTGATACACTGTAATCAGTTTCTTATTTTTGGTATTTCTCTGACTCTGCATGACTTGTGCTAATTCTCATCAATTATTATTGATACAGATATATCCTTTTTATTACTGAATCTGAGAATCCTTTACCAAAAATTAAAATAAAAACAGTTAACTTTGTATTCATGAATATGGCATAATGTTGTGTTAAGCAACAAGAACATCAATTTATAAAGAGAGTACTCTCATACTTTACTTGACTTAGAAAATCTTTTGAGAATCCTAACTAATGGTGAGGGGTGTTAACCTCAGCAACAGTTTGTTTTGCAATGTTTTGAAGTATATTGCAATGTTTTCGTATAAAAATTGAGTGAATCACCATTGTCGTCCTGAAAATTTTATGTCAAGTTGATTTTGAAATAATGGGTGTCATTCAATAAGACAATTGAAAAGTGGTAGCTGTCATTCAGATACAACTACGGTGGCTAGTTCTATCTGTCTAAGCTCACTTGCCTTTTTCAAATCAGTTTTTTGTCCAATTTCTGCAAACATAGTGGTAGAAACACAACGTGGATAAGACAAAAATAGACAAATTTGCACAATCAACACAGGAAATGGATAGACGTATAGCTAGACTGTACGAAAATGTCGTCAATATGCCTGTAGTATCACATGAAATGCCAGAAGCTTTGAGTGAACTTAGTTGGGCTTCGCAATCAGTACATTTTGCAATTGAGGAATTGTATCAGCAGCATGAGCAGTTAGAAGAAACAAAAAAAACTTTACAAGCAGAATGTCAACACTATCAGGAATTATTTGAGGAAGCACCAGACGGCTATTTAGTGACTGATGTCCAAGGTAAAATCCAATTAGCTAACCATAAGGCTACCAAGTTACTAAATCTGAAAAAAGAATTTTTGGTTGGGAAACCGATAATTAATTTCGTTTCCTTAAAACAGAAACATGATTTTCGCAATTTCCTTGCCCAACTAACTCAAAATGGTCGAAGTCAAGAGTTAGTAGTAGCGTTGCAACACCATGGCAATGAGCTGTTTAATGCAGCATTAACAGTGGCTATTTCCTACAACAATCAGGGTAAAGCTCAAAGCTTACGCTGGCTGCTACGAAGCATTAATGAAACCAAACGAGCAGAATTAGTACAAATTACAAAAGACCGAGACTTAGATGGCGATCGCCCTATACATAAATATTCCAAAGGAGATACTATCCCTCTCAACACACAAGTAATTTGGTATGTTCGTCATGGTTTAGTAAAATTAACTACTCTTGGTGATACCAGTGAAGAAGTACTAGTAGGGTTGGCTGTTCCAGAAATGGTTTTCGGCTCTTATCTGACTTCTCTAAACACTTACCAGGCTACGGCTATATCGGATGTTAAGTTAGTAGCAATTGAGCTATCAGAAATACTAGCTTCTCCAATCTTCAGCCATACTCTTTTGCCCAAGATCAATCAACGGCTAAGGCAAACAGAATCGTTTTTAGTGACTGCTGGATTGCGACGAGTACAAGATCGCCTATATGGTCTTTTACAGCTTTTGAAACGTGAGATTGGCGAAAAGGTAGCACAAGGAACTCGCCTATCAGTTCGCCTAACTCATGAAGATTTAGCTAATGCTTGCTGTACTACCAGAGTCACCGTTACACGATTATTATCTTTGCTAAGAAAAGAAGGAAAAATTTGTTTTGATCATAAAAAACATATCATTGTGAAAGATCTACCAAATATTGGTTAATGAATCTATGAAGGTAGAAAAAAAATGAGGCGAGAATGCCTCATTTTTTTATGATATAGCATTCCTAAATCATTCGTGAACGACAAGATCCCCGGCAACTCCTGCGAAGTCGAGGATCTAAGCGATTCTCACAAATCATATAGGATTGCTATATTTTATTTATCTAGTTCCGAATGTAGAGACACGATATATCGTGTCTCTACAAATATTTTGGCTTTACTCATTATTTAGGTTCGGTAATCATCATGTATGAGGTACAAAAAACCGAATTTACAGGCTTAGTCTTCTTAATTAATATAAGAATCAAAGGAAAGGATAAAAACCTGAAACAACAACAACTAATAAATATAGTAAACTAAGAGGAAGAGTTATGACACTGATTCGTTACAATCCCTGGCAAGAAATTAGTTCTCTCCAACACCAACTCAACCGTTTATTTGATGAGAACTTTGCACCATCTCGACTGTTGGAAGACGTAACTATGAAAGTTCCTGCTGCTGAGTTGCAAGAAACAGAAAAAGCAATTCTTCTAAAGTTAGAAGTTCCTGGAATAGAAGCTAAAGATTTAGATGTACAAGTCACAGAAGAAGCTGTTTATGTAAGTGGCGAACGTAAATCTGAAACTAAAACAGAAGAAAAAGGTTACACCAAAAGTGAATTTCACTATGGTAAATTCCAACGTGTAATTCCTCTACCTGCCCGAATTCAAAATACTAACGTTACTGCCCACATTCCGCACTTCAAAATGTAGCGCAAGAGATTACATGGTGATTCCTGAGTAGAAGTAAATAATAATACACATAAATATTCAGTAAACCCGCATTTAGAAATAAACCTGTGTGACGAAGATGG
>JAHHHW010000020.1 GCA_019359115.1 Pelatocladus maniniholoensis HA4357-MV3 | reverse complement strand
CGTAAATTGGCTTAGTGACAGATTCCGAAGCATTTTTTGAACAAAAGTAAGCGCGATTTTGACACCTGAATTGGTAGTTGTTTTGAGCGTTTAGGCGACGTTTGACGGTCGCAGCGAGAGTTTTACTCTGTCCGCAGAATCTCAGTTGGCTTTAGCCCTGAGAGTGTCAATTTTATTAATTATGGGGATTTCTCTGTTAAGGGTTCCCCGTTCCCTCTTACCTTATAATTACTTAGGTCCAAGAAAACGAGTAGCGAAATTTTGCTCTCTTGTTGGTGATAGCGCCCTTGCTTTGAGAATAGCAGCCATCAAAAAAGCGTAAGATAATACACCGACAACCACTAACAATAAACCGTTGATAGTCCCTGTAGCATTCCATAAAGCATGAAGTCCTGCGGCAGTTAAATAGCCGACTAGCAAAATCTGCCAACTTTTTCTGGGTTTGAGAACAGCTAAACCGATGAAGTAGCCTAGATAGCCACTATAAGCCATATGTCCGGCCACAGAACCCAAGATACGGGGAATCAGCAGTTGCAATCCTGCTAGTTGCCCAGCACCATCTCCAGCCTGAAAAGTTACGCTTTGAATGATTTGCGGTACATACTGACCTAGTGTCTCTAACAGAGTAAAGCCTACAGCAGAAGCGGTTCCCAGAAGAATACCATCAAGAGGTTCCCAGACACCGACACGCTCGCGCCAAGGTGATGATAAACTTCTGGCGATCGCATAAATTCCAAGTACTGGTAGGGCTTTGAGTAATTCCTCCATTAACCCAGCGCCAAAAAAGTATCGGATCAGTAATTCTGTAAAGGTAACAGATTCCTGGGGATTTGTAGGCAGATTACCAGGGAGAAATTCGCGAAAGAAGAAGATCATAAAATCTGTCAGAGGACTCAGCAAGATTAACATTGTTGTCAATCCTGAAGCCATCAACACCCACCAAGGCTTACGTTTGCCACACAACTGGTAAATAAAATAATAAGCAGCAAAAGCAATGTAAGTACCAACCACTACTTGATTAGCTTGGGGATCACCAACCGTAGCAAACATCAACACTACAAAAACGACCGTGAGAACACCAGGTATAAGATAAGCTTTACGAGTTAAATCTTTGCCAGTGGAAATAATGGGAAACAGTTGTGTAAAGCTAACCGAAGAATCTGGAATGTTCTGTGTTTGGTAGCCAGCTGGCGGCAGCGATGTGACTTCGGCCATGGAAGATATTACCGTAGATTGGTGGTTAAATTCGTATTCAAACAACAATTCCGGCCCATCATAGCCAAGAGTAATGCGATCGCCACTCATCAATTGCTGACAACCCTGCAAGCGTTGTCCATTGAGATAAGTACCATTAGCACTGTTCAAATCACAAATTACCCAACCTAATTCGTTATCTGGGGAGGGAGGAAGAGGACGAACCACCGCATGACGACGAGATACCATTCGGTACATCATGGCATCTAAGACAACTTGACAGCTAGGGTCGCGTCCAATGACTAATTCTTTTGTGGGAAACAGCGAATAGCGAAAATCAGATCCATAAGCTGTCCCATTACCAGACACTAGCCGCAGAAATGCATTTCGTCTTGCGTTTTTGCCCGTCATCGAGTTGCAGGGTATAAACTATTTCACAAAATAACTGGTATTAGGACTTAATCCTAACTATACCAATTAGCAGAATTGCTAAATCCACTATAGCTTTACTCTTTGCTTACGAATGAGAAATTATAAAAATCAAAATATAATGATATTTTTTGGTGCTGATATTCAAAAATATAATATCAGCTTTATGCATTGGATGAGCTTAACTGGTTGATTCAGTTATCAGTTACCAGTTATCAGTTTTGTCACTTAGGTAACTTCCTTAAGTATAGTCTTTCAGGAATTTTTACTGTTCACTGATAACTGTTCACTGAATTTAAGCAACTTTAGCAATCTCGGCATGTTCAATCTTTGTACCAAGTACCTTCAAAAATTCTGCTAGACAACGAGGATGAACTGGCCAAGCAGGTGCAGTTACTAAGTTACCATCAACTATTGCCTCATCCACTGGAATATCGACATAAATTCCACCTGCACGACTTATATACGGTTTACAAGCACGATAGGTCGAGACAGAGAGTACAACTCCTTCTTTCTAATACATCTACTGCTGCTGCTAGTAATTGCAAACCTTGACAAATAGCAGCAATGATTTTGTTTGTTTGAGCAAAGTATCGAGTAATTTCTAATACTTTCTGGTTCAAACGAAATTTAGTATTATTAAACACCTTTGATGAAAAACTGAGTTTCAGTAATACTAACTTGACTTACCGACTACGTATGCTCACAATTCTAAAAACTTTATAACAAGTTAAATTCCCTCAAAGCTGGTAAAAAGTTTTGATTTTCATGATCAGAACGACTCAGTTTAATGAGAGCAAAACGTTGCAAATTACTGAGATTTGACCATTGTGCAACAGTGATATTCACGCCTATTTCTTGAGCTTTTTCA
Organism: Pelatocladus maniniholoensis HA4357-MV3; assembly: GCA_019359115.1. Lineage (GTDB taxonomy): Bacteria > Cyanobacteriota > Cyanobacteriia > Cyanobacteriales > Nostocaceae > Pelatocladus > Pelatocladus maniniholoensis. The sequence continues at coordinate 15,354 of JAHHHW010000020.1, read as the reverse complement.
TTCACACTTGTTGGTACAGTATTAGTATCTATCCATGCTGGATGAGATTCAATCGGTAATTCAGCTACAGGTGTACCGTTACGTTTTAAAATCAATTCTTGGATATAACCGCCATAAGCTCTAATCTCAGATTCTGTAGTGCAAGGTAGTTCAACAAGATGTTGACGCTCTAATTGAGTCATGTGATTCCAATCTGATAATTTTAGTTTGATCCCACTAGTGTCGAGCTTATAACGCACCTGCATAGGTATGCAACGTAGAGAATCAACAAAATCCGTCTCAAATTGAAAAAAATCTGTTGCCATAAATTTAAACAAAAATAACTAATAACTATTTATTAATCACTAATTTCTAATTAATCTAGAGACGTATTATGGTACGTCTCTACAATCAAGCACCAACTTCACCTAATGTCTTGCATTCGTTCGACGAATAATCCAATAACTAATTGAAAGAGAAAGTATAGCTATTCCTAAACCGATAATATCAATACCAGAAACTTTTTCTAAATCCAAAATAATAATTTTACGTGCTACAGCAATTAAAGAAGTCACAATCACTAATTCTACTTGTAAAACATGTTTTTTGAGATATCCTGTGATATTTTCAAGGATTTCTAAAGCAATTAAAATATTTAAAAACAAGCCAAAAATCTTAAATAAAGTTGTGTTAAATTTAGCGTAGGGTGTGTCAAATAATTCTTTCAACAGAAAAATACCTAAATCAAACACAGCTACAAAAATTACCACCAGCATCAAAACAGAGAGAATTTTTGATACAAGCACCTCTATATTTTCAATTAGGTGCATAAAACCTTCATCTTTTCCTGTTTCCCGAATTTGCTTAAATAACTTTCTCATCTGCCACACCTTCTAGTACATAATCGGTGATAGCAATTACATAACTTGGTTATGATTCCGAGGTCAAGCCCTGGATCAAAGTAAAATTTTATCAACAATGTACCTTAAGCCAAGTTATTAACCAGTTATCTACGTTGTAGCTTTTTAGTTTAGTGGCTGTAGATCGGTTTGAGCGATCGCATAACCTAAATAATCATGATGTTAGGTATTGTAAAATCGAATATCTCTGGAAAATGGAAAATAAATTGCGCCAACATTATTGTTAATCATAGATAAAATATTATAGATAATATTAGATATAATTATATTTTTTACACAAATGGTAAAAACTTGGTTTAGAAGGACTTTGGGAGTTACCAGGTAGAGGAGGAAAACTTTAAAGTCCAGCAAACCATTCATATCCTTGATCTTCCCAATAACCTTTTAATGGAAATAAACTACTAACCACAGTAATTCTGGTGATCCATTTACTTTGCTTGTAACCAAGTTTAATCGGTGAAGCCAAACGCAAAGGCGCACCATTATCTCTTGGTAGAAGCTCATCATTTTTTTGATAAGCTAACAATGTTTGAGGATGTAATGCAGAAGCAATATCCCAGCTAGAATAATAGCCATCTGCTGATTGAAAATAGACATATTTGACATTCTTTTGAGGTTGGGAAAGTGCTACGATTTCTCGCAGGCGTACACCACCCCATTGCACAATCGCCGCCCAACCTTCTACGCATACATGGCGAATAATCATCGTAGTCATAGGCAAAGCTTGAATATCGCTTATGCTCAGACTCAGGGGATTATTCACCTCACCATCAACTACCAAACGATATTTAGTTGGATCAATAACCGGAGTACCTCTAAAGCTATTGACGATCAAAGCTGCTGATTGAATTTCACTCTGAGAAAATTCAGGTACAGGTTGTTGTGATTTAAATAATAAAGCTTCTACTTTCTGATTTAACGGTTCAGAAACTTCACCTACAATATCTTCTAATATTGGTACACCACAACCACCAAGAAGAAAACTCATACTAGATAGTCCAGATATTGTTAAAAACTGACGCCGTGATAATTTATGAATTAAAGACATAATTTATTGGTAATTGGTAATTGGTAATTGGTAGTTATACTAAAAACGGCTTAAAACTGTCATTCTGAACGAAGTGAAGAATCTCCGAGATACTTTGCTACATTACGTTTAGCTCAGTATGACATAAGTCCAAGTTTTACCAGTTTGCAGTATAATCAAACTTTATTCTGCTCCCCGCTCCCCTTCACCAAAACATTGAATCTGTCAATTGCGAACCACCTGCTTTTTTTCCCAACCACCAATGAATAAGAACAAAAATAATCACGAGTGGTACTGAACCAAAGTGAACAATTCTCAATGCTTGCCAACTGCCAAATATATCAACAATCCAGGGAAACTGAGCAGGTTTATACATTCCTATACCTGTAAATAATGCTAAAAGGAGTATGGGAATTATACTTGTGTAAACTATACGATGCCAAGCATAAATCAGGCGTTTGAAATTTTGAGTTTTTTGTAATGCTTTGATATCATTCGCACTTACAAATCGGTGTCGCCAGCGACGGGTAATTAAAACATAAAATCCATACCACAAAAGATTAAGTGAAAATAGCCACATCGCAGCAAAATGCCAATGTCTTCCTCCTGCTAGCCAACCACCCAAAGTAAATATTGGTGGAATATGCAAACCTGCTCTTCCACCGAAAACAGGGTTAGCATTGTAAATTTGCAGTCCGCTAGTGAGCATGATAAACAGGCTAATTATATTAATCCAGTGAAAAATTTTAGCTCCCCTTGCTTGGGTTGGTAACTTTTGATGCTTAGAAGTAACATTTACGCTCATAAATATTCACTCAATATTGCACCTGGAACAAATAATAAAGAAAAATAGACTTATTAAAAATAAACTTTAGCGGTTTTCAGTCATGCTGAGAGACTTAAGGAGACTTTTATTTCATGTTCGCTTGAACACTGATATTATCTGCCCGTGTTAGTAATGAATTACCTAATAGTTGGATGATCGAAGACCGCTCCTTCCAAGCATTGCAGTGGTAATATAAAGTGATTATCTAAACTTGATATTAACCTTTTCATTTTTTATTTTCTACAACTTATTTCAGAAGTTTTATTTTTACGCATATCTCTGAGGAACTATTAACAGGCTGACGCAGTTAGTGTCAGTCGAACGGGAACATCGAACATCAACTGTACTGAGTTTTTTTAAGCGCAGAGCGCAGGCTATGCCAACAAAAATCAAATCTGATTTCTATATATAACAAGCTTACTTGACAAAAACAGAGATGATAAAGCGGAAGTATAAAATTTTTATAAGTCGACTTATAAATCTTATTTTCATAATTTTTAAAAAATATTATTTACCTTGACTAGGGTTTTTGGTGGTAGCCGATTTTTCAATTTGTTTAGCTACTGGTACGATAATAAAAATATCCTATTGATCCTATTAAATTGTAAAATATTTTCTAACCCTGATAATTATAGAAAAATTTTTGAGGCAATATAAGATACAGTAAGAGCCGATAACTGATGACTATAGATGAAGTAATACTTCTATTAAAAGCAAGCTTACCTAATGCACTGACATCACTGCAAGAATTAATATTGCGTTCTTCTTGGCAAGGAAAAACCTACAATAACATAGCGCTAGAAGCGCACTACGGAGAAGAGCGAGTTAGGAAAGTTGCTTCTAATTTATGGCAATTGATGAGTGATTTCTGGAAAGAATCGATAAACAAATCCAACTTTCGTCAGATTCTCGAACCTCGCCAACTCAGTAGAACACAGCACCAGTTGATTAGAGAATATCATCGTGCTGCTACAGCAGTATCCTTAGAATTCCCCGCAGGGCCAGTATCCCTCAATTCTAGATTTTACATTCCTCGCCCACCAATTGAGGAATTAGCTTACACAGAAATTGCTGAACCAGGAAGTGTTATCTGCATCAAAGCGCCCAAAAAAATGGGTAAAAGCTCTCTAATTTTAAGGATTTTGGCTCATGCAACCAAGCTTGGCTATAAAACGGTAAGCTTGGACTTTCAACAAGCAGATAAAGCAGTATTTGTCAATCTTGATAAATTTTTGCGCTGGTTTTGTGCCAATCTTAGTAGAGAGTTACAGCTAGAACCGAGACTCAATGAGTTTTGGGATGAGGATATGGGTAGTAAAATTAGCTGTTCTCTGTATATCCAGACATACTTGCTACAGTCAATCAAAACTCCCCTCGTCCTAGTATTGAATGAGGTGGATTGGGTATTTGACTATCCAGAAATTGCTTCAGAATTTTTGCCATTATTACGTTCGTGGTATGAACAAGCAAAACGAGTAAGTGTTTTGCAAAAACTTCGCATCGTCATGGCTTACTCAACGGAATTTTTTCTATCTTTGAAGGTAAATCAATCTCCATTTAATATTGGTTTACCACTGCGGCTACCACCATTTACAAAAGAGCAAGTGCAGAATTTAGCCCAGTGTCATGGATTAGACTGGACAGATCACTCTGATGCTGATCAATTAATGACAATGCTAGGGGGACATCCTTACTTAGTGAGATTGGCATTGTATCATCTTATCGGTAAGGGCGGCTTAGAAAAGAATTTAGAACAGATATTGCAACAAGCACCTACAGACACAGGAATTTATAGAGACTACTTGAGTCAGTACATGCTGATTCTGCAACAAGAAACACAATTAGCAGATGCATTTCGTGAAGTGGTTACAGCTATAGAGCCTGTACAAATGGAACCAATGCTGGCATATAAATTACATAGTACCGGGCTTGTGAAATTGGAGGGCGATCGCGTTAGTGTAGCATGTCAATTATTTCGCCTGTATTTTCGAGAAAAACTCAATATTAGTGATAATGCCAGCAGTTTGCGTGTGGCAGAATTAGAAAAAGAAAACCAACAATTACGTATTCTCTCAAGTTTAGATGAATTAACGCAGTTAGCTAATCGCCGTTATTTTCATACCTATTTGCAACTTGAATGGCAACGTTCAATGCGTGAATGTACTCCCTTATCAATGATTTTATGCGATATTGATTATTTCAAAATTTACAATAAAACCTATGGAAATAGTGCTGGAGATATTTGTTTACAACAAATTGCTCATACTATCCGTGAGAGTATTAAAAATTTGTTGTTAAATAATCATCTCTCCTATGTCAGCACAGCTTTAGGTACAGAAAATTCTCGCAATCCAAATACTGAAGACGAAGATCATTCATCATTGCTAGCTCGTTATGGGGGAGAGGAATTTGCTATTTTGGTAGATATAGACGCAGTTAATGCTGTATACATCGCTGAAAAAATTCGCGAACAAGTCAAAGCTTTAGCAATTACCTGTGAATATCCTGGTATTGGTGGTTTACCTGCTAACGTTTTAACTGTGAGTGTAGGTGTTGCTAGCATGACTCCTGAAGAGGAAAGCGAACCTGAATTTTTAGTCAACACAGCAGAAAAAGCTCTTTACCAAGCCAAAAGAAAAGGACGCGATCGCGTAGTTCTAGGTTAGTTAATTATCTGAAACTCATTGCGAGCCAACGACACCACAATATTTTCAGCATTTACTTCGATCAGCCAGCGATCGCTTAGTCTACCATCAGACAGTTGTTCTGGACAACGAACAACTCCAATTTTGCCAGCAACATAAGCCGGTTCTAGAATTAATACTTTGGCTCCTACCTGAATATTCTCTGAGTTATGCAATTGCTGTGTTAGTTATATAAGTAAAATCCGAAGTTAATAATAACCCGAAATTAACCTTTTCTTAATCTAATTTTAAGTAGTGAACATAATAAAAAATACTCAAGGTGTATTATTGATGAATTTATACCTTGGGATGCTCCCGGTGATTGTCTTCGTGTCTTCTTTTACAGATGAGCTAAGTTAGTAGATGAGTAGCAAAACTCGTAAAGAAGCTTGAATAGCTAACCAATACTAGAGAAGCCTAGACTAGACTAGAGACGTTAAGTAATCAGTAAAGGAATTATGATGAGCGATCGCGACTACACCTTAATCATCGATAAAAGCGGTAGCATGTCAACTCCCGATCAAGTTGGTGGTAGAAGTCGATGGGAGATTGCTCAAGAATCTACCCTCGCTTTAGCACGTAAATGTGAACAATTTGACCCAGATGGAATTACAGTTTATGTATTTTCTGGGAGATTTAAACGCTACGACGATGTTACCTCCGCCAAGGTAGCACAGATATTTTTGGAAAATGACCCATCTGGTACAACAAATTTAGCAGGTGTACTTCAAGACGTAACCAATAATTACTTTCAACGCAAAACAGCAGGAAAAACCAAAGCCAATGGTGAGACAATTTTAGTGATCACCGATGGTGAACCAGACGATCGCAAAGCCGTATTTGAGGTCATTATTAGTGCAACTCGCCAGATGGAACGCGATGAAGAACTAGGAATTTCCATCATTCAAGTGGGTAATGACGCCCAAGCAACTAAGTTTTTGAAAGCTTTAGATGATCAAATGCAAAGTGTCGGTGCAAAATTTGATATCTGCGACACAATCACCCTTGACGACATGGAAGATATGAGCCTTGCAGATGTTTTAATGAATGCAGTAACTGATTAATTTGTCATTGGTTAAGTGTTAACAACCAACACCCAACTATCAACAACTAACCGCTAACTGGAGAATAAAAAAATGCTAGAAAATCGTGACTATACTCTAATTATTGATAAAAGTGGCAGTATGGCAACTCCTGATCAAAAAGGTGGTAGAAGTCGATGGCTAGCTGCACAAGAATCTACTTTTGCTCTAGCAAGTAAATGCGAACAATTTGATCCAGATGGCATTACTATTTATTTATTTTCTGGTAGATTTAAACGGTATGAAAATGTGACATCAAGTAAAGTATCACAAATATTCCAAGAAAACGATCCAGCCGGAACCACTGACTTAGCAGCAGTATTAAAACACGCTACTGATAATTATTTTGAACGGAAATCAGCAGGTCAAACTAAATCAAATGGTGAAACAATTTTAGTTGTCACAGATGGTGAACCAGATGATCGTAAAGCTGTTATGAAAGTAATTATAGAAGCTTCTCGGCTTATAGATAGAGATGAAGAACTAGCTATTTCTTTTATTCAAGTTGGCAAAGATGCTCATGCAACTCGTTTTCTGAAAGTATTAGATGACGAATTACAAACTGCTGGTGCAAAGTTTGATATTTGCGACACCATGACAATGGATGACATGGAAGACATGAGTTTATCTGAAGTCCTTATGAATGCCATTAATGATTAAGTAGTTAGGCAAAATTAAATTCTTTGTGGAGGTAAGGGAACAGGGAATAGCTTGAAGAATGTGTAATTAATTTTGTAATGGTACTTAACTATCAATCTTTAAAAATCAAAAAATAAACCTCTAAAAGTGAATCCCTGCACTATTTTTTCCACCAGATAACTAAATACTGAATATTTTGATATGCAGTAAATCAGGAGTTAAATATCGTGGACTCTATTGATAAGCTGTTAGCAGAACTGCAAGCTGAATATCAGCAACAAAGCAATGAACAGCCCAAACAACAACCAAATACAGCAACACCAAACATTCATCAACCATCTTCAAAATCAGCATCTTTAATAGATAAACTTTTAGAAGAAGTAAAGACTGATTTTGCAGAACAAGACCAAGCAGAAAAGTTAAGAATACAGCAAAAATTAGAACAAGAAAAGATTAAACAAGAACAAATTAAAGCTAAACAAAGGGAGGTTTTGAAACAACAAGCCAAAGATTGGTTAGCTAAGTTAGATCCTTTCTCGCCGGAGGGATTGTGGTTTGAAAGATTTGCGGAAAGATATTCATCAAAATTAGAAGCAGCAATAGATTATTTGCAAGCTAACGAGTAGATTTAGTGTCAACTCTTGATTTTGTCGTAATATTGAACAGCCCAATCATGCATTGCATAAAGAATTGGTTTGAGACTTTCCCCTAGAGGTGTTAGTGAATATTCAACTTTTGGCGGAATTTGTGCATAAACTTGACGATGAATAATCCCATCTTCTTCCATTTCTCGCAGTTGCTGCGTCAGCATTTTTTGTGTAATTCCTGGTAAAGATCTTTGCAATTCACCAAAGCGCTTTATCCCCATCATTAATTCTCTAATAATCAATACTTTCCAACGTCCACCGATTATCTTCAGTGTTGTTTCCACTTCACACGTCAGTCTGTTGGGATTTTCGGCTTCAGCTTTCATCTCAAACCTCCAGGAGACCCTGACTTTACCTGGTACTCCAGGTCAGTGGTGGGTTGTTGACGCTTTTTATTTTACTAAAGGTTTACTGCTCGTAAGAAGCTCAGTTTATGAAAAAATAGGGCTTCTATAGCAATCCTAAATCATAAGCCCTTTGGGCAGGCTGCACCAACGTGAGAAACTTGGAAACAATTTGACCAATAAAATTCGCTACTACATAAATAAAGTCCACCTAAGTAAACTTTATAAAATAACCCACGCAGGCGGGTTTCGTATGTGTAGCCGTGATTTATAATCGCCAGGACTGAATAAAATTTTACTTAAAATGTAAAATTTAAGAATGTTTGTAGTGGTGTAAAGAACACCAACTACAAACGGTGTGTAGCTTTGATTCAAAGAATGTGGTACTAGATTTTCACAGAAGTAAAGTTTAGGAGCTTTCACTTCTATATTTTCTATGGGTAAAAGAAAATCGACTTATGCAGTTTTGCGATAAAAACAGAAAAGAAAACACAAAGAGCGATCGCACCTCATGAGCAATCACAATAAAACTCTTGGACTAGATAAATCTCTTTATGACTACTTGCTTTCAGTATCTTTGCGAGAGCCAGAAGTTTTAACTCAACTGCGTCAAGAGACGGCGCAGCAACCTATGGCTACTATGCAGATTGCACCCGAACAAGGACAGTTTTTAGCTTTGCTAGTCAAGTTAATTGGAGCCAAAAAAACTTTAGATATTGGTGTATTTACTGGCTATAGTTCTTTAGTAGTAGCTTTGGCTTTACCAGCAGACGGTAAAGTTATAGCTTGCGATGTTGATGAAGAATATACAGCGATCGCTCGCCGTTATTGGCACAAAGCAGGCGTAGCAGATAAAATCAGTTTGCACATTGCTCCAGCCTTGGAAACTTTAGAAAAACTCATCGCAGCCAAAGAAGCTGAAACATTTGATTTTGCTTTTATTGACGCCGACAAAAGCAACTATGACAACTACTACGAACTAGCTTTGCAACTCGTGCGTCGGGGCGGACTGATTGCGATCGATAATGTCTTATGGTCAGGTCGAGTTGCAGATTCTCAACAACAAGACAATAGAACTAACAAAATTCGGGCTTTTAATCAAAAACTGCATCAAGATCAAAGAATTACAATCAGCATGGTAGCGATCGCTGACGGTTTAACCTTAGCAATGAAAAATTAGAAATTTAGCCTGCGATTGAAATCGCAGTCTCATAGTGAAAGTCTGCTTAAACTAGACAGCTTGATTTATTTGAGTCGTATTCATACGACTTGCACTATTAGCAAAGCAGAATATTGAAAAAAATAACTTTCAATCTTATTGGTGGTAATTCCATTGAATAGCGAACCAGTATCCCAAAAAATTTCTGATTCTGAGCGATCGCCATTTCAACTCTGGTTGGCTTTATTAAGTGTAGGATTGGGCTTGACAATGTTTACACTTGATAGTAGTACAGTCAACATTGCCCTACCGACAATTACCAAGGCTTTTGACACTCACTTAGCTATTACCCAATGGGTGATTATCAGCTATCTAATTGTTTTTACGGCTCTGATTTTCAGCGTTGCTCGTTTGGGTAATATACTTGGCAGACAGAAATTATTCCAAGCTGGATTAACTTTGTTTACCATCAGCTCATTACTGTGTGGGTTAGCACCTGGAATTAGCTGGTTGATTGGCTTTCGAGTCTTACAAGGATGCGGTGCTGTGCTAATTGTGGGATTGGGAATAACGATTATTACTGAGTTGTTTGCTCATACCTCACAATATGGATTAGCCCTAAGTCTTGCTGCGGTGACGCTTTCTATCGGTTCTGTGTTAGGCTCGGCAATTGGTGGTTTACTGGTTATGCTTGGTGATTGGCGGGCGATCTTCCTAATTAATCTTCCCATAGGAATGATTGCGATTTTGTTATTTGCTTGGTGTGTTCCACCTTCCCAAAATCGCCGTCATCAACAAGAACACTTTGATGGACTGGGAGTAATTCTGCTGGTGCTAGTGATGGTTAACTTAGCGTTGGCGATCAGCGAAGCACAAAAACAAGGCTTTCACAGTGTGATCGCTCTGATCTTACTAATTATTGCCATCATCGGTTTAATTGTTTTGGTTTTGGTTGAGTCTCGAAGCAGACAACCGATCATTGATTTGTCTTTGTTTGACAACCGCATCCTCAGTATCAATCTGTTGACTATGGTAGTAGTTTACATAGTCATGGCATCTCGGTTATTAATCTACCCTTTTTTCTTAGAATTAGTTTTGCAGTATCCAACTGAGCAAGTGGGAATGTTAATGATCACTTTACCAATCAGTAACGCCATCATTGCACCTATATCAAGACGTTTTGCTGATCGGTTTGGTAGTCATCGCTTGATTCCCATTGGTTTGATGTTGTTAGCATCTGGATGTATGCTGGCTAGTACCTTTAGTACCCAGTTAACACCCTTGGGTTACGTACTTAGAGATATGGTGATGGGTACAGGTTTAGCGATATGGCGATCGCCCAATAATGTCGCAACCATGAGTATTGCTCCTCAAGACAAAATCGGTGTTGTTTCAGGGTTACTAAATGAATCATCTTTGGTTGGTCAAACTCTGGGAACTCCGTTAGCATCAGCTTTGTTTGTCACATTTATCTTCAGTGTTGTCAATCTACCCAATACAACACCGCTTGTATCTATGCCACTTCCAGCATTGGTTTTTGCCATGCACAGGACATTTTTGATTTTGGCAATCTTCCTGGGAATTATGCTTGTCATCAATATATTGTTTCAAATTAAACAAAATATTCTCAGCAATAATTCGTAAATTATGAGGAGCATCTCAAATGTTCAAAACCCGCCTGCGATTTCAATCCCAGTCTTGTAGTCTTGTAGGGTGTGTTGTACTGCACAACGCACCATCGACTTACATTGTGAATGCATCGACTTACATCAGGTTTGCTTGATTACTTAATAATTCCCTTTGAACCCCACCCCGGTTTTGTCTAACGCCAAAACCGCCCCTCCCCGCTTGCGCTTAGGGGATTAAGGGGTGGGGTGCAATGACTGTGGAAAGTATAACTAAATAAAAATAGATTGACAATTAACCAATCTTTCTATAAAACATTACCGTCGGTTAACACTCGGAACGTAGCTTTAATTTATAGTTAATCCCCAATCCCCAATCCCCGATCTCCGTACTCTATGAGAAGTCGCTTACGCGTCTACGCGTAGCGTCTCCTCTGGAGAATCCCCAATCCCCAATCCCCGTACTCTGTGAGAAGTCGCTTGCGCGTCTACGCGTAGCGTCTCCTCTGGAGAATCCCCAATCCCCGATCCCCTATATTTTTATGACTGCAATCGATCCCAACAAAATGGCGACTTTACAGATAGAAGACGATCGCACAGGTTTAAATATTGAAACCTTGCGGCGAGCGATGGCAGATAATCTGTTCTATATTCAGGGTAAATATCCTGAGATTGCTACAGAAAATGATTTTTACATGGCGCTGGCTTATACAGTGCGCGATCGCTTACTCAAACGTTGGATCAGCACAACCAGATCATATATTAAAAATCATGTCAAGGTTGTTTGCTATCTCTCAGCCGAATTTCTTATGGGGCCACACTTAGCAAATAACTTGATTAATTTGGATATTTATGAGCAAATACACAAAGCAGTTGTAGAATCAGGATTAAATCTGGAAGAATTAATTGAGCAAGAAGAAGAGCCTGGTTTAGGTAATGGTGGTTTAGGTCGGCTTGCTGCTTGCTACATGGATTCTCTGGCTTCATTGGAAATCCCAGCAATTGGCTACGGTATTCGTTACGAATTTGGTATTTTTGACCAAGAAATTCGTGATGGTTGGCAAGTCGAAATCACTGACAAATGGTTACAGTGGGGTAATCCTTGGGAAATTCCGCGTCCAGAGGTAGCATATGAAGTTAAATTGGGTGGGCATACGGAACCTTACACTGATCAACATGGTAATTATCGAGTACGCTGGATTCCTGACCAGATAATCAAAGGTATTGCTTACGACACACCCATACTAGGCTATAAAGTCAATACTACTAATATCCTCCGCCTGTGGAAAGCTGAAGCCCCTGAATCATTTGATTTTCACTCATTCAATATCGGTGACTACTATGGCGCAGTTAATAAAAAGGTTGTTTCAGAAAACATTTCCAAAGTTCTCTATCCCAACGATGAACAAGTTCAAGGTAAACAACTGCGTTTAGAACAGCAATATTTCTTTGTTTCCTGTTCTCTCCAGAATATGATTCGCATTCATTTAGATCGTGCTGGTAAGAGTATGGAAAGTTTTCACGAATATTTTGCTGTTCAACTAAATGATACTCACCCTGCGATTGGTGTAGCAGAACTAATGCGGTTATTGTTGGACGAACATCAATTTGGTTGGGAACAAGCTTGGGATATTACCCAAAAGACTTTTGGTTATACGAATCACACTCTACTACCAGAAGCTTTAGAAAAGTGGTCTATTAGCTTGTTCGGTAAATTGCTACCTCGTCATTTGGAAATCATCTACGAAATCAATCGTCGCTTCCTTGATCAAGTGCGGTTACAAGATCCTTACGATCAGGGTAAAATTGCCAGACTATCGCTGATTGATGAAACAGGTGATAGATATGTTCGTATGGCTAACTTAGCATGTATTGGTAGTCATGCTATTAATGGTGTAGCAGCGTTACACACACAATTGTTGAAACAAACAATTCTGCGAGATTTTTATCAATTGTGGCCACAGAAATTCAGCAATAAAACGAACGGAGTTACACCACGACGTTGGATCGTTTTAAGCAATCCCGGCTTGACTAGTTTAATTTCTAGTAAAATCGGTGATAACTGGATTAAGCATCTTGAAGACCTCAAACAGTTAGAAAGCTTTGTTGAAGATAGTAATTTCCGTCAACAATGGCAAGAAATTAAGTTAGAAACTAAGCGCAATTTAGCAAATTACATTCAAAAGAAAACTGGTATTGTTGTTAATCCAGAATCTCTGTTTGATATTCAAGTCAAGCGCATTCACGAGTATAAGCGTCAACATCTGAATGTACTACACATCATTAGTTTGTATAACCGCATTAAGCATAATCGGGATCTTGAGATTATCCCGCGTACATTCATTTTTGGTGGTAAAGCTGCACCCGGTTACTATATGGCCAAGCTGATCATTAAATTGATCAACTCCGTAGCAGAGATTGTTAATGCTGATCCTTATGTACGCGATCGCATCAAAGTTGTCTTTTTGCCAGACTATAATGTGACTTTGGGTCAAAAAGTATACCCCGCTGCTGATTTGTCAGAGCAAATTTCCACTGCTGGTTTAGAAGCTTCTGGTACTGGAAATATGAAGTTTTCTATGAATGGAGCGTTAACAATTGGTACTCTTGATGGTGCCAATGTCGAAATTCGTCAAGAAGTAGGAGAAGAAAATTTCTTCTTATTTGGACTGCGAACTCAAGAAGTCCAAGCGCTCAAATCCCAAGGTTACAATCCTTGGAATTACTATAATTCCAACCCCCAACTTAAAGAAGTAATAGACTTAATTGCTTCCGGAATTTTCTCTCATGGTGATCTAAATCTGTTTCGTCCTCTGCTCGATTCTCTACTCCACCACGATCCATTTTTACTACTTGCTGACTACCAATCTTACATTGATTGTCAACAGCAAGTGAGTCAAGCCTATGGCGACAAGGATAATTGGACTCGGATGTCAATTTTGAATGTAGCGCGCATGGGTAAATTTTCCTCGGATCGCTCGATTCAAGAGTATTGCGAGGAAATTTGGCAGGCACAACCACTGACTATAAAATTAGAAGAATATGTTCAGTCGAAAGCTGGTTTAAAAGTTTAACCGAAGAAAGGCAGAAGGTTAAATAAAAATTAATAAAATACGGGAGCATCCCAAATGTTTAAAATCCCCGCTCCGCGAGAAAGGGGAGTGTCAATGCAGTATTTTAAAATGTGGTGTAGTTAAAATGCATTGTCATGCTTGAACCAGCAGAAACCGTCAAAATCTTTCAAAAACAGCCCACAATCAAAACTTTTTCCAGTGGTCAAACCATCTTTACAGATGGTGAAATTGGGGATTGCATGTATGGCATTTTGAATGGAGAGGTAGAGTTATGTATCGATGGTAAAGTGGTCGAAACTATTCATCGAGGAGATGTATTTGGGATGGGAGCATTAGTGGTTCCAGAACAAACCAGAGCATCGACAGCAGTTGCTAAAAGCAATTGTGAATTGGCGATCTTAGACCGAAATGGTTTTCTGTTCGCCGTGCAAGAAACCCCCATGTTTGCACTACTCGTGATGCGAAGTTACTCCGAACGTTTACGCATTCTCAAACGTTCTATTTAATACTTAGTATTGCTGATTTCATGTATGAAAATGATTTTGCATAATGCCAAAATCTTTGTAGAGACACGATATATCGTGTCTCTACATTCGGATTCATACCGCATTCAGCAACGCCTAATACTTTATTTGCAGACCTTCAGTTATCAGCCATCAGCAAACAAACCTGATAACTGTTAACTGATTACTGATAATTGAAACTTATGCAACCACGTACCCGTAATACAAAAGTCGTCGCTACTATTGGTCCAGCCAGCAATTCACGGGAAATGCTGACAAAAATGATTCAAGCTGGGATGAATGTAGCTCGCTTGAATTTTTCTCACGGTAGCTACGACGATCACGCTAAAACAATAACATTGTTGCGATCGCTCGAAAAAGAATTAGACACTGCGGTGAGTCTGCTACAAGACTTGCAAGGGCCAAAAATCAGAGTTGGTCAATTACCTAACGGTGCGATCGCTCTAACAGAAGGAGAATTAATCACTTTAGTACCAGTGTCTAAATTCTCGAATCAACCCGATACAATTGCTATTGATTATCCTCTGCTGGCAGAAGATGCTCAAAGTGGAAATCAAATTCTTTTAGACGATGGTTTATTAGAACTTAAGGTAGAAGAAATACAAGAAGATGCTGTGTTATGCAGGATTATACGGGGGGGTATTCTTAAAAGTCGTAAAGGCGTGAATTTTCCCCATCTCAATTTACAGTTACCTTCTTTAAGCTGTTATGCATTTAAATTGTGATGACAGCGTCGCCTTTATTTTTGAGTTTTCGCCCCCATTTAATAATTAACTCTCCTTCATTTAAAAGCTGATGTAATAAATATTCTAGCTCTTCAATTG
>JAHHHW010000019.1 GCA_019359115.1 Pelatocladus maniniholoensis HA4357-MV3 | reverse complement strand
CCGTATTTCTCAAATTCGAGCAATCCCCTCTCTTGCCCAAGTTATTCGGGAGAAATCTTCTCTCATTCCATTAGGCTGGTCGTGGCAGCTTGAATCACTGCCTACCCCGAATTATTGAGCCGATACTCTTAAGTCGTATAGAAAAAAATACAAGACCCTAGATCATAAACACAGCACTTTTGCTTGGTAGTTAAAGGAAAGCGAAATATAGAATATAGTTGCTATTGTATTAAATAATCAATTTGTTAAAAATAAATTGTTCACTGTTTATCATTTAATTTATGTCGCCTCTTGCCTTGGCAGTAATAACAGGGCTATTTCATTCTCATCCAGCCCACCTCAGAATTAATTGAAAGTCTCTCGGCTAAGGACTTTTTCATTTTGATAAGTAAGTCTAGAGCATATCTAACTTGTAATTTCTGAGATGTAGTTATCAATCAAATATTATCATTAATTTATTATTTGATTGATAATATATTAAGTATTTCTACTTTTTTCTGAATCAATCTTCTATATTATCAAGACCTCATAATATTAAACTGAATCAGATATGAAAATCAAAACTATAATTAAATTTAACTAAAAGAATAATAGTTTCTCTAGACACTTTTTAGGAGAGTTAATTATGACTCAAGACTATACCACAAAGTGGTGGGCTGCTTTTTCATGCCTTGCATTTATAGAAGGCGTTTTACTGGTGATGTTATTCTCTGGACGCAGTTCTGCATTAACTATAGCAGCATTGCTTTTCATCGCGATTTTAATGGTATTTATTCCACGAGCAGATGATGTTGTTGCGCTGACATTTGACAGAGATAAAATTGACAACAAAATCAGTTCTCTCAACAAAAAATTGAGTACTACGAAAAACAGAGTAGATAAAATCTTTCTCTTAACAATCCCAGACTCAATGTATAAGTCCTTGCAAAAAATTAACTCTGGTAACTATGGTAATTACGATTTGACGACCAGATTAGAAAGAGAATTGTACCACTTACGAGATATAGGCTACATAGAAGATACAAAGGAAATTCGTGATATTCCCTATGAAGGAAATAATTTATCTAATTACCTCAAAATCACGGCGTTAGGTAAGCAGTATATTGAACTCCGCAAGAGTATCGAGGAGGAAAATAAGGGAAAATAATGTACACTCTTGAGTAAAATTTACTAGACTTTCAAACTTATGATTGTCTAACTAAATATGTTCGTCAGAAGTATTTTAATAATGGAGACTGCATTTAATTGAAATCTTTAGGTTGATTATTTTGCAGCAAATGATTTTTGAGAAAAGCTCCAGCCTCAACAATGGCTTCACGTCCTTCAGTAAGCATCGGTGCAAATAAATGCAGGGAGTGAATCATATCTTTCCAAACTTTTAATTCTACAGAGACATCATCTAAAGCGGCTTTGCGTGCTAACCTAAGCGAGTCATCCAAAAGAACTTCCTGATTTCCCACATGAATCAACATGGGTGGTAAACCTGACAAATTGGCATAGATTGGTGAAACCATAGGATCACGGAAATTGGCTGTAGGTAAATACATATTTATCCCTGCTTCAAGTATCTGAGGTAAAACCATTAGATCAATATCAGCTTTCGTTTTGTGCGTCTGGCCTGTTCTTTCCATATCTGTCAGTGGTGATATGAGCAATGCAGCTACAGGAAGCGGTTTACCTGCGTTACGTAAGGACAGCAGTGTTGTCAACGCCAGGTTTCCGCCAGCAGAATCGCCTGCGATCGCAATGTGAGAGGGGCTAAAATCACGCTCGTTCATCAACCACTGGTATGCAGTTATGGTATCCTCTAAAGCGCCTGGATATGGATGCTCTGGTACTAGCCGATAATCAATCAATAAAACAGTCGCATCTGCCGCTTCGGAAAAATCGCTGGCTAATCGGCAATGACTAATACGAGAGCCAGCAATAAACCCACCACCATGCAGATATAATATAACTCGATCTTTAGCTGCTTGTGGTGTTGAAATCAAACTTGCTGGTATACCATTAACATCAACTTCTTCAATGATTGCAGTTGGATGCGGTGGTAGGAGATTTGCTGAACCATTAAAACTGGCGCGCATTTGTGTTGGAGTTGTTCCCCAAGAAAAGTTACGCATTATTTCAAGAATCGCATTGAGTTCTTGTTGGCTCATTTTTCTCCCCTTTTTAACTTAAAACCATTGCTGGGCTGTACTTTTGAAATCCATCATTTGCGACTTTACTTCGTGTGTACTACCCTTAGCATTGACTTAGGTTAAGAATCTCTTTTGATAGAGTCTTCGTTTCAACCGACTCAAAGATTCCGGCTCAATACCGAGATATGATGCGAGGTGATACTGAGAAATGCGTTGTAAGAGGTAAGGCTCACTTTTAAGAAGATGTAGATAACGTTGTTCTGGCGTATCCCGATAAAGAGAGAGCAATTTATCACGCAGCATAAATGCAAGACTCTCAGCAAAAAGTCTCAAGAGTTTCTGACCGGACGCTGATTCTTCAAGGGTATGCAGTACCTGGTGGTTGACGAGCAGTACTTCAGATGATTCAATAGCTTGACAAGAAAAACAAGCTGGTTGTTGCTTGCGGAAACTCTCGTAATCACCGAACGTTTGATGCTCAGGATGGAAGAATAGGGTTAATTCTTTGCCATCTTTTAAGAAAAAAGTTCTCAGACAGCCCTGCAAAGTTAAACCCACAAATTGACAAATGTCACCTTCTTGAAATAAGAATTCACCTTTATGAATTTTTCTTGGTTCCAATAGAGGCTCAATCAGGATTCGAGGAATTTTAAATTCAGGTAAAAGCTGCTGTATATATTCGTAAAATGGCTCATACATTTAAATTTGGAGCTAAAGATACTTATACTTTTATAATCATCAATTTATCAGTTATTTTCTCACAAATACTTTCAATCATTAATTGCAGAAATTACACACAATTTTTCAACGCTTCAATATCTGCACCAACAATTTTTTCTAAATTTCTGGTAATTTTTTCAATATCCCAGTCCCACCAAGCAATTTCTAGTAGAGTATTGATGATTTCGTCGGGAAAGCGTTGGCGCACTAAACTAGCTGGATTACCGCCAACAATTGTGTAAGGTGCGACATCTTTAACAACTACAGATTTTGCTGCAACAATAGCACCATCACCGATTTTAACTCCAGGCATAATCATTGCTTCGTATCCAATCCACACATCGTTACCAATCACAGTGTCACCCTTGAAAGGTAGTTCATCAGGTTTCGGTGTCACATCTTCCCAATCACTACCAAAAATGCTAAATGGATAAGTTGAAAACCCAGACATCTGATGGTTTGCGCCATTCATAATAAATTTTACGCCTGTAGCTAAAGCACAAAACTTACCAATTATTAGCTTGTCGCCAATAAATGGATAGTGGTAAAGCACATTGCGCTCAAAATTTTCCGAGTCTTCCAGGTCATCGTAATACGTATAGTCCCCAATGATGATGTTGGGATTGGAGACAGTATTTTTGATAAAACAAACCTGGGGAAAACTCTGCATGGGATGTGGGTTGTTTGCGTCGGGATATTGCATTGCAAAACTTGTTGAGTTCTTTATAGATAAAACTTAATCTCAAAACAAGCTACACGTCAGGGTCTCATGTTTTAAGCCATGATTTTACTTATAAATTAAATATATAACTCAAAAAAAATTACAATACATACTTATTACTATGGCAATAAAACAGACTCCACAGCTTACAGAATAATTCACCGATGTGTCTCCCGTAACTTGGTAACAAAAAGCAGCTGTAAATAGTTAATATCACTTCTATCAAATCTAGTAGGGGCATGGTAAGTTTTAAATCCGTTGTTTCCTATTTTGCCCTGACTAATGCATTTGCACTATTTACAACCCCAACATCTAGAAGAATTAGTCAAAAGTGGCGGTATTGATTTACACTTAGCAACCTTGAATTTCCAGTCTTTGCAAGACGAAATCGCCTATAACTATTTGTTAATTTCCGAACACATACCACGCACGAATATTGGTATGGTGAGGAATAGCTGGTTACAACGCTACGCTCATGTAGCTGCTGGTGGCTGGTGGTGTGCTGGACTTGATCCTCTTAATAACTGGGAACCAATGGAATGGGGATGTTTTAAGCCAAATCAACCCCGACTCAATGAAAAAGGTAAATCTATTAAATACGAACATCCTCCTTGCACACCGACGCGGGTGTTTTGTTTGCGAGTCAGTTTGCGCGTGTGGCAACAAGTCGCCCAACGTTACAATCAAACCATGCCAGAAAATATCAGCATTACCGAAAATGGGGAAGCTGTGGGTTTTTGGGCGTGGGTAATGGCGAGAAATATACCTATAATTATTTGTGAAGGTGTGAAAAAAGCCGCCGCACTGTTAACACAAGGGTATGCAACTATTGGTGTTCCTGGAATTACTAGCGGTTATCGCGTCACTAAAGATGAATTTGGCAAAGTTATCCGTCGTCAGTTGATACCAGACTTAAAAGCGATCGCGATCGCTAAACGCACATTTTATATTTGCTTTGATTTTGAAACCCAAGACAACAAAATTGCAGCCGTAAATAACGCAATCTCGCAACTTGGTTTTTTATTCCAAACCCAAAATTGTCCTGTAAAAGTTATTGAACTACCAGGAAGCGAAAAAGGAGTTGATGAGTTTATCGTAGCTAAAGGTGCAAACGCCTTTGAAAAAATATATCGCCAAAGCGTTGATTTAGAAAATTATCTTGCTCAAACAAAACCCCACACAGAATTAACTATACCTCCTGCACTCACTCTTAATAATCGCTATTTAGGAGAAATACCCTTTCCTACTTCTGGATTAGTCGGGATCAAATCTGCTAAAGGTACAGGGAAAACTACAGCACTTCAGACAGTTGTGCAACAGGCAAAAAATCGAAATCAACCTGTTTTATTAATTACTCATAGAATTCAACTTGGTCGATTTTTATGTGAAAAAATCGGTATTAATTGGGGAATTAACAATGAAAACTTAACTCGTAGTAACAGCTTTGATACTCGCTATCAATCTAGCCAATCTCTGGGATTATGTATAGATTCTTTGTGGAAGCTTAATCCTGAAGATTGGCAAGGAGCTATATTAATATTAGATGAGGTAGAACAATCTTTATGGCATCTCCTCAATAGTAATACTTGTAAAGAAAAGCGTGTAAAAGTCCTCAAATCGTTTCAACAATTAATTTCTAATATCCTTACAAGTGGTGGATTAATTCTTGCTCAAGATGCAGATTTGTCTGATATTTCTTTAGAATATTTACAAGGATTAGCAGGAATTCAATTAACGCCATGGGTGGTAGTTAATCAATGGAAACCTCAACGTGGTTGGGATGTTACTTATTATGATTCTCCTAATCCAACTCCGCTAATTCATCAACTAGAATTGGATTTGATGGCAGGTCGAAAATGTTATGTAACTACTGATAGTCGTTCTGGACGTTACAGTTGTGAAACCATTGCGATTTATTTACAAGAACGACTGCAAAGACTACAAAAGCAATTTTCTAAAACTCTAGTCGTCAGTAGTTTAACAACAAATACGCCTGGTCACGAAGCAGTTGATTTTATCACATCTATTAATCAAAAAGTGCCAGAATACGACTCTGTTTTCGTCACTCCCAGTTTAGGAACAGGAATTAGTATTGACGTTCAACATTTCGACTGTGTTTATGGTATTTTTCAAGGTGTAATTCCTGACTCCGAAGTTCGACAAGCATTAGCAAGAGTACGAGATGATGTTCCAAGAGTAATTTGGTGCGCTAAACGAGGTATTGGTCTGATTGGAAGTGGTAGTACAAATTATCGTTTACTTTCTTCTTGGTATCAGGAAAATCAAAAAGAAAACTTGGCTTTACTTAGTCCCTTACATAAAATTGATGTAGACTTACCATTAGTTTATGACCCAATTCATTTACGAATTTGGTCGAAATTAGCAGCAAGAGTCAACGCTTCAATTAAACTCTACCGTCAATCAACAAAAGATGGCTTAATTGCTGATGGTCATCAAATTCAGACACGGAGTAACGCTGTTCAAAATAATATAGTCCGAGATTTACGCCTTGCTTTTTTAGCTACCGATCCTAATGATTTAGCAACGCGCCGACGATTAATTATCGAAATTGTCAAAGTCCAAAAAGATTGGTCACAAAGACGCCAAAAAGCCAAAGAAATTAAACTTAAAATTAAAGAAATTAAGCAACACAATCAATTAGCAGCAGCAACGGCTGTAGCTAATGCTAAAGATATTGATTATGTGGAGTATGACCAACTCATAGCAAAACATTCACTTACTGATGAAGAACGCAATCAAATTCATAAATATGTTCTCAGGCAAAGATACAGTATACCAGTTACACCTCAACTGAAATTATTAGATGAGCAAGGTTATTATAGTCAATTATTAATTCACTATTATCTCACTCATGAAAGTGAATATTTTTGGGTACGAGATCAGCAAGAATGGCAACAGCAATTAATTTGGGGCGAGGGTCAAGTTTTCCTTCCAGATTTAAAAATATATACCCTTAAAGTTGAAGCGATGAGAGCTTTAGGAATGCTACAGTTTTTAGAACCAGAACGACTATTTACTGAAAATGATCCTGATTTAATTATGTTGCAAAATACTGCTATGCAGTGCAGTAAACATATTAAAAGAACACTTGGCATAGATTTAGTAAAAGGTAAACAGCGCCTTTGTGCGATCAAAATACTGAGCAGATTACTAAATTTGTTAGGTTTAAAGTTACAGCGAGTTGATCAAAGATATCAAGTTGATTTCAGAACTCTCAATGATGGTAGAGACAAAATATTTGCTGTTTGGCATCAACGAGATCAGTTAATGTTAGCTAATATGACTGACTCTGCTGATGGCAAGGCTATCTTATGGCACATATCTACTCAGACTAAAGGATCAACATCTCTCTATACAGGCTATAAATAAAACTATGTAGTAAGAACGATATGAAATAGTCTGCAATATTGTAAAGTCTTACTATAGTTACTATTGTGTCCTTTCACTATTTTGATGCATTTGGCGACAAGGAGGACAAGAAAGACAACCCAGGGCTATTTCATTTTAGACATAAACCGCCCTGAAATAAAGTTCAGAGCTAATAGTTTAAGTCCGTTAAAACGGACTAAATTACCACTAAACAGTCGCTTTTAACCGACTTTTGCTATGAGACCACAATTGATTCTGAGGCGGGCTGGATGAGAATGAAATAGCCCTGGAGACAACCAATCACTAAATACTCACTAAATTTTGACAAATGACTTAGTTATTTTTCTTTTAACACGGATATTTGTACGATGAAAGTGAGAATCATCTAGATTTATTGAAAATTTAAATTTCTTTGTAAAATCTGCACATAGAATGAGGTAACTTTATGATTTATCTGAAAGGAGTATTCATAAATCAAGTTTAAATATAGTTAATGAAAGTGGGAATAATGAAATAAATTAGAAATTTGTAAGTTTTTTGCTAAATTTACGAAATTTATGCAGTTTAGACTGTAGCAGCACAACAAAAGGCAAAATTTAGTCAAACCATAAGCCGATGAGTGTAACTAGTTACCGACGAATAGTAATTGGGGATGTGCATGGTCACTATGAAGGTTTAATGAGATTGTTAGATGCGATCGCCCCTGCATCAAACGATCAAGTCTACTTTTTAGGAGACTTAATTGATCGTGGCCCACAAAGCGCCCAAGTAGTTGATTTTGTGAAAGACAGTTCCTATCAATGTTTGTTAGGGAATCACGAACAGATGCTATTGAATGTTCTCACAAAACGCATCCCTACCCCTACAGTACAAGCATGGCTATACAGTGGTGGACAGGCAACAGTGTCTAGTTATGAAGAAGCTACTATTCCCCATGATCATCTCGAATGGTTTGATAATTTGCCTACACATATTGATTTAGGGGATGTTTGGTTGGTTCATGCTGGTGTTGATCCTTTCATACCTATAGAAGCACAAACAGCCGACCAATTTTGTTGGGTGCGAGATGAATTTCACAGCATTCAAAAGCCATACTTTGTCGATAAATTGATGATTATCGGTCATACAATTACTTTTACCTTACCAGGCGTATCCCCTGGTCAATTAGCCCAAGGGGAAGGATGGTTAGATATAGACACTGGTGCTTATCATCCTCGTAGTGGTTGGTTAACGGGATTGGATATTACAAATAATTTGGTTTATCAAGCAAACGTTCTCAAAAATTGCATCCGCATCTCACCTTTAGAAGAAATGGTGACAACTGTCAAGCCAGAACAATTTCATATACGCCGCAATAAGTGTTTAGCCTGATCTTAAGTTTCAGGCTTGGCAAAAATCATTTTTTCTAAATCGACTACCGATACGCACCGATGCACACAAATAAATGTTTCGTATGCATTTGTGTCATTTTAAAATTGCTTCAAGACCTAAATAGGGCTTGGATATTAGTCTTATATGTAGAATTATCTAAACCATCGTTGCCATTGCTTGGTTGAGTATTGATGTCCTTTTTAATAGAATTAATGCGATCGCCTGTTGCTGGGTGAGTACTCAAAAATGTTGGTACAGAACCCTTTTTGACTAGCTTTTGCATAAACGAAACCATCGCCGCTTGACTATAACCAGTACGTGTCAAAGTTCTTAATCCTCTTTTATCAGCATCAAATTCGTTTTTTCGACTACCTGGTAGGTTACGCGCTAACTGATAACCAATTTGTATTGCTCGACTGCGATCTAATCCAGCTGCTGTTAACAAACCTTCATCAAGTGCCTTTTGGCGCATCTGCTTGACTAGATGTCTACCGCCAATATGACCAATTTCATGGGCCATGACGCTTGCTAGTTCCGCTTCATTTTCAGCAGTTTCTATTAAACCTGTATTTAAATATACAAATCCACCAAGAGTGGCAAAAGCATTAATTTTATCATCATCAACAACTTGGAAAGTAAAAGGAAGATTGGGGCGATCGCTATTTGCTACCAATCGCTGACCAATTTGTTGCACATAACGGTTAATATTTGCGTCGCGGTACAATCGAACGTCACTGTCTAGCAGTTGTTGATTGATTTGTTTACCAATCTCAACTTCCTGGCGATCGGACATATTAGAAAGCTGAAGTGCTTGCACTCCTTGAAAAATCAGAGGTATCCAATCAAAAGCTTGAGATGGTAAGGCGCTACTCAAACAAATACTCAGCGCCATCAGCACCGAAATCAATGGATAAAACAAACGACGTCGAAAAACACTGTAATAGATATATAAGCTTTCCCTATTATTCATAATTCGGTCTGAAAAGACTTTAACAAGAACGTAAAAATAACAGACGCAAGCAGGATATCACAAGTTGCATTTAACATCTCTCATGCAGATGTCACGAGCAAACTTGACTATAATGCAGTTTTAACCGATTGTTTTTGGCAACAGCAACTAAAAACACCGATCATGATAAACTGTCGCATGTCATAGCAGGTGGCGTTGAATTGTCAAATCTAGCATTCAAAAGTCAAAAATTGAATTTAGGAAAATTTCAGTTATGGCTATTTTAGATTCCAAAGGTCGTTTATTTGGTAAATTTAATGTTCTTGATATAGGTGCTGGGCTAGTAATTTTGCTGGTTATATTCGGCATCTTTTTCTTCCCTGGGAGTACTGGTTCTGTTGCTCAAGTAGGTTCTAAAACTGTACCCATTGAAGTAGATTTAATTGTTCGGGGATTAAATGTACGTGATCCTGAACAGTTATACAATCAAGGATTTAAAAAAGGTGGTAAAACAAACGTTATTATCCGTAATCAACCCCACGGAAAAATTGATATCAAATCTCTTCAACCATTACCTAAAACTGTACTTGTTCCCCAGCCAGATGGTACTATTAAAGAATTGCCAGATCCCAAATCAAACAGTTTTAGTACAGACATGTTATTGACTTTGGAAGGTAAAGCCCAAGTCACTGAAAATGGGCCAGTTCTAGGTAACAGCAAAGTCAAAATAGGTATGCCATTTGAGTTGGAAGGCTTTAATTACAACTTCAATGCCAGTGTGATAGATGTACGAATTAAAGATAAGTCTTAGTTAGAGAAATATAAAGCTTTATGGGGAAAAATCATCCCTTAACCTAGACATTTGACATTTTAGCCCAGATCCCCGACTTCTGTTGAGTTGTCGGGGATCTTGTCTGGAGCGAATGATTTAGAAATGCGATCGCCCAACTAAAAAGCCCTACGTGTCTACGCACTGACTAAATTAATGTTGATCACAAAAATTGTCTGAACTATAGGAAATGTTCAAAAATTATATGATCTTTGTGGTTCAATAATATTAATAATGAAAAAACTGTCTACACTTTTTGACGAAGAACGTCACCAACTCCAAACTGAGATTGACAAAGTAACTAGTGTTGATCAGGTGGTGAAGTTGGTTCAAAACCAAATTGATCATCTAGAAAAAAGTTATATAAGTGAGCTAAATATGGCTCAAGTACGTTCGGCTGCTTTTTTCTTGGATGCATTGCGCCAGTCGATCGCTACTCTCACTGCGGCTAACCAAATTCAAGTCACTCTCCCACAGTCAAAGCAAGTTACTATCCCAGTTACCAAGTTGTCTGCTAACAGGTTAATCCTGAAACTGCTGAAGACACTTGTTTATATAGGTATATTAGCTTGGTTATTGTATTTAACAGAAACTAGCCCTGGAGCGTGGATGGCTATTTTGCTTGCTTCTGTGCTGATAGGTTTAGAAGTTGTGCTGCAACTTGATAAAGATAAACAGGATAATAATTCAAATTTTGCACAGTTAAGAGAATTACCTCAATCTGTACTAAAAATTGATAGCAAAATTCTTCTTGATAATCTGGGTGATGCTCTCAATACAATAGACTTAGCAGTCGCTAGAGTTGAACAAGGGAATCAATCTTTGGATGATCGCGCCATTGAAGAACTACCAGAACTATTAAATTTTCTGCAAAGACTAATAGGCGCATCATTTTTGGATAAACCTCAAATGATGCTGGAATTAACTAAACTTTTGCCCCAGATTTTAATGGAGCAAGGAATTCGTACTCAAGTTTATCAACCAAAAGATCCCCACAGCGATCGCGAATATTTTGATTTTGAGCCAAGTATTGACCCTGACACTAAGAATTTTGTGACTATCACTCCTGCTTTACTGAAGGGCGATCGCTTACTCAGACGTGGTCGAGTAATTGAACCGTTTCCAACTTGATTTACGAGTTTAAAACTTGATTTACGAGTTTAAAACTTGGTTTACGAGTTTAAAACTTGATTTACGAATTTAAAACTTGATTTACGAATTTAAAACTTGATTTACGAGTTTAAAACTTGATTTACGAGTTTAAAACTTGATTTACGAGTTTAAAACTTGATTTACGAGTTTAAAACTTGGTTTACGAGTTTAAAACTTGGTTTACGAGTTCTGAATACTGGCTAAACTTGATGCTCGAACAGAATAGAGGTGAAAATGAAATGGGAAGCAGGCTAATACCAATTAAATATGAAGCTGCACATTATTTTAACCCCTCCCAACCTCCCCTTGGTAAGGGGAGGTGCCGAAGGCGGTGGGGTTCATTCGACTTTTGCAAGAGGTCTCTTAACCTCATCACCAGTAATGCGATCGCACAAATGAATAATCAACCATTAACTTGTTCTGGCAAAGATGGACGTATGCACAAATATAGCAGAGGGCCAAATAACGGAATTAAAGCGATCAGCCAAAATATTCCAGAATTTTTCCAACCACGCCGTGTCATATCATCTCCCAATAAAGCAGGAAATAATACACACAGCAGACAAAAATCACAGCTCATCACATTGATAAAACGGCTAGTTTGCCACTGCTGGACAAAATCACCCCAATCTCCTTGTCTAATACCATAACTAATTAAAATCACCGTTCCAATAGTCAGAATTATACCCATCCAGCGAGAATCTAAAAATTTAATCAAGACATTCTTTTCGCCAGAAAACTGTAGATTTGGTTCTCTCAAAGCCAAATAGGGTAACAAAGCAAATGCGCCAACTGCAAAAGAAGCAGCAGCAAATGGCCAAGCTGGAATTTTTTGTCCTCTACCGTCAACAAACATGATTGCACTGTAGATAAGAGGCCAAATACCCATAATATTAAAAAGTGCAATCACCAAAGGATTAATTCCTTGCCATTGACCAGTAGAAAGGTTTTTAATTAACTCAAAAGTATCGGGTTGATCGGGAGGAGCAAACAAGAAAGCATAAGCAATCAATCCTAACCAAACCAATCCAAAGGTAATTTTTCTCATGAGGGATTTAGATCACTGAAAGCTTCTGATAAATACTCAGCAGCAGCAGCAACTAGTGCGATCGCTCCTTCGTAATCTAGGCGTGTTGGTCCCAAAACTCCCACACTACCTACCTGTGCTGAACCACGACGATAGGTGGAAGAAATTAAACTACAATTACGAATTGTTTCCAGAGGATTTTCTGCACCAATCCTGACTGTTACTCGTGGTTTACCCACTTCCTCAGTCTCATTTTCCTCAAATATTAATCGCCACAGTTGCTCTTGTTCTTCCTCCAATAGTTGGATGATAGTTTGTACCTGTTGTAGTTGCGAAAATTCTGGTTGTCGTAAAACTTCAGCCATTCCACGCACCATTATTTGTGTCACCCCTGGCGTCAAGCTGCGACGACTAAATTCTGCTAAGGAATTTTTTAAGTATTCACCATAATGTTGAAATTCTCGATCTAAATCACTCCAATTCAGGTTAGCTACCTCTAACAAGCTGCGTCCTCGTAATTGGCTATTTAAAAAATTAGAAACAATTTGCAATTCCCGATCTATTAGTTCTGGATCAGATTGTGTGTCTTTATCTTTTGGTGGCAAATCTAATAATGCTGAATGTGTCTCATAACTATCTGTGACTACAATCAACATTACTTGTCCGACTTCAATTTGCACCAATTGCAAATGACGCAACAGCGCGCTAACATTTTGTGGCAAAGTAATCAAACTGATGCAGCCACTCAAGGTTGCTAAAATTTGGGCTGCACCTTGCAATAGATTTTCTAGACCTCTGTCTTCCCAATTCAGGCGCGTTTGTAGTGTTTCTTCTACTTTTCTAGCTAAAGTATCAGATGGTGTGATCAACTGATCAACATAAATCCGATAGCCAGAGTCAGAAGGTACTCGCCCAGCAGAAGTATGGGGTTGATAAAGTAGCCCAGCTTTTTCTAACACACCCATGGCGTTACGAATTGTTGCTGAACTCACACCCAAATTGTATTCTTCTAGCAGAGCTTTGGAACCAACAGGCTCTGCTGTAGCGATGTAATGACGTACTGTAGCCCAAAGAATGTGCTGTTGACGATTGGTTAACTGGACTTCCATACCTATAAGTTTACCAAAGCAAAATTTTAATTAGTTTTTGAAAAACAAAAATTTCTTAAGTTGGGAAGCAAAAAACATTATTATTAGTTAAGCAAAATAGTAAATTATTGAAGTATCTAAAAATACGTTTATCTGTTAACTGTTAACTATTAACTGTTTCATTATTGAGTATAAGTCCTCACAAATTGATATTTAATACGTTGGTGGCGCTTATCGGGAGCATCCCAAATGTTCAAAAAACCCGCCCGCGATTGAAATCGCAGTCTCATTTGCATTGTCCCCAAAAAAACGGGCAGGCTTATAAACCCCTTTATTAATCAATGGGCCATGCGGAATATCCAAAGAAGCCTGCCCGTTTTTTCTAAGTGGAAGACCCTCATAGCTCAAGTCTGCTTAAAGCAGACTAATCGATTTATTTGTTGAGTCGTCTTTAGTATATTGAAAAAATTGGGATGCTCCCGCGCTTATCTGAGGTCAAACATGCGCCTAATGACTATTGAGTTGAGAATAGCAAAATAACTCGACCATCTTCATTATCTGTTAATACAGAGGAATTGAAGGGTCAACTAACATTGAGTAAGCATCAATACCACCAGAAATATTTTTCACATTTGTAAATCCCTGATTCACTAGCCACTGACACATCTGAGCAGAACGAATGCCATGATGACAAAGTACCAGAGTTTCAGCATGTGGATCTAAGCGGGTATGGATTTCGTTTTCCCAAACAGCAAATTCACTGAGAGGAAAGTTAACAAAACCCTCAATGTGAGCGATCGCGACTTCTTGGGGTTCACGCACGTCCACAAGCTGAAGATTAGGCTCCTTTTTTGACAAATTTTGAGCAAGTTCTTCTACACTAATTTGGGTAATGGGTTGACCTGTCATCCGATTTGAGATTTTGGATTTGAGATTTTGGATTAAACGCAGCAAGTATGAAAGATAAAAAAGGTAAGATATCCGACTACTGATCATTATCTTCATACTTTATTTATGTTTGCAGAAAATCTGCATCTTGACCAGGAAGAAATGCTTAGAGGATTTGAAGCAAGAGAAAATTGAGTGAAAAAATTATGAAGCAAAGCTTATTCTTTCGTTCCCTAGCGGCTATTTCGCTGATACTGCTGTTGATTACGATCTCTGGTTGTAATGGCTTATCTAGTCCAAATTCTCTCATGGGAATCAGTGGAACTAGAAAACAACCTGGTGCAGCTATTTTTGTATCCCAACAAGCACCAGTGATGATTTCAATGCTAGTCAATCCTGATAAATTACAAGCATTGGAATCTGAAGGAGAACTATCCAAACTTAAAACCAGCTTGTTAGCCAACACAGGCTTAGATTACAAACAAGACATTCAACCTTGGTTGGGAGATGAAATTACCTTAGCTGTTACTACCCAAGACATTGATCGCGATTCTAGCAACGGACAGCAACCAGGATATTTTATGGCACTAGCAACCAAAAATCCAGAGAAAAGCCATGAGTTTGTGAATTTGTTATTTTCCAAACGAGCGATCGCTGGCTCAAACTTAATCACAGAACAATACAAAGGTATCAAGCTGATTTCTGACTCTCAACAAGTAGATCCAAAATCTAAAATCCAAAATTCTTTGGCTGGTGCTAGTATTGGCGATGATTTTGTCTTGTTTGCCAATGATCCAAAAGTGCTACGAGAAGCAATTAATAACGTCCAGGCTCCTGATGTTAATATAACTACCTCTAGTAAATATCAGGAAATTGTTAAACAAATACCCAAAGGTGCATTAGCTACGGCGTTTCTCAATCTTCCTAATATCGCTCAATGGCAAGGTTTACAATTGCCAGAACCAGCAATCTATGACAGCGAAATAGTGTCTTTAGTTTTATCCAAAAAAGGATTGTTAGCAGAAACTAGCTTACTCGCACAAGCTGAAACAGCACCCCCTCAAGAACAATTATCTCAGCCTGTAGAAGCATTAAAATATATTCCAGCCTCAGCAGGTTTGGCGATCACTGGCACAAATTTGAGTAGTTTATCTAACAGCAACTTAACTCAAGTTTGGCAACAACTCAAAGTAGCCATGTCCAGTTCAGAAAAAGATGTTGTTTCTAATTTAGTTAGACCTGTGGTGGATGCACAAACAGGCTCAGAACTCGACTTAAAAGCAGATATTTTTAGTTGGGTACAGGGAGAATACGCCATCGGATTATTACCCCGTTCAGAACAAGCAAATCCTGATTTTGTGTTTGTAGTCGAAAAAACTGAAACCACACCAGCAGGAATTTCTCATTTAGATGAAATCGCATCCTTAAAGGGATTATCACTCCATAGTTTTGATGTAGACAAGCAAAAAATTTCTGCTTGGACACAATTAAAAGCCACAAAATTTACCGATCCTCAACAGCGAGAAAAATACGCCATTGAAGCGAAAGTTTCAGGAGTACATATTAGCCAAGGAAATTACGAAATTTTTGCTTCTAATCTCGAAACAATGAATGAAGTTCTCAATGCTAAGAACAATTCTTTAATGAGCGATCGCCAATTTAAAAATAGTATTGCTGCTATTCCTCAACCAAACCAAGGTTACGTCTATCTAGATTGGGAAAAAAGTCGAGAAATATTAGAAAGTCAAATCCCAATTCTCAGACTAGCAGAAATTCTAGCAAAACCCATATTTGAGAATCTGCGATCGCTCACCATCAGCAGCTACGATAACGACACAGAAATTTTCAAAAGTGGCGTGTTTTTTCAATTAGGTAAATAGCTAGCAGTTGATTTTCTATTTTCTCCCTTCCCCCCTTCTGTTGTCCCTCTTCCCAATGCGTGAATTTTGAATTGTTTTTCCCACTGTGTCACCTTCCAATGTGGCACAGCCCTAAATTACTCTAAAGTTATTATTGTTACCATCAAATATAGAATATAACTATCATTTCTTTGTTGGAGGGCTTCTATGGATAAACGTTGCCCCCGACTTCTTTTAAAAGGGGGTTGGATTTTAGTAGTGCTGGCATTGATCACCCCAGTATCTGTATCAGCAGACACTGCTTATTTTGGTGAAATTACTTTGTCGCCTCACTTTGAAGCAGCACAAGGAACAGTAACAGGTTATACTGGTGGCTCTTATTCTTTGTCAGCAATTAGTAATCGCGATCGCCATAAAAAAGCGTGTATTGGCTTTGCAGATCCGAATCCAGACCATATCTTAATTTTGCAAAAAAACTTTTCCCACTTAAAAATACTGGTAAATAGTGGTGGCTACGATACCACCTTGCTTATTCAAGGGCCAAACGATAATACTATTCGCTGTGGTGATGATACAGGTGATAGTAAAGATGCCAGCATTGATGACACAGACTGGAAAGCAGGAACTTACAAAGTTTGGGTAGCAACCTTTAACTCTGGGATCA
This sequence comes from Pelatocladus maniniholoensis HA4357-MV3, assembly GCA_019359115.1. Lineage (GTDB taxonomy): Bacteria > Cyanobacteriota > Cyanobacteriia > Cyanobacteriales > Nostocaceae > Pelatocladus > Pelatocladus maniniholoensis. Next base: position 1,217 of record JAHHHW010000019.1, on the reverse strand, counting down.
AAAAGAACTACACACTTTTTGTTCAGGAATAGTTATTGGAAATCGGGAATCGAGGATCACGGATCAGAAATTGGGGACAAAGAGGATAAGGGCGAAGCATTTGGGCGAGAATCTATTAGCAAATGCTTCGCCCCTAACGACTTTTGAATGCGTGAATGCCTGAGTGTCACGCCATCAACAAACAACACCTAAGAAGGTTAAAATAGAGTGTAGCTTGTTTGGCAAAACAGAGGGTTCTTAATAGCGTGCTGTCTACACTCCTTGCTGATTTCCGCATTATCTTTGAACGTGACCCAGCTGCTCGTAACTGGTTGGAAGTATTGTTTTGCTACCCTGGTTTACAAGCTCTGCTATTTCATCGGCTGGCTCATTGGTTGCATCATGTTGGTATTCCCTTTATCCCTCGTTTGATTTCCCATCTTGCCCGATTTTTAACAGGAATTGAAATTCACCCTGGTGCTGTGATTGGTAAAAGTGTATTTATTGATCATGGGATGGGAGTTGTTATTGGTGAAACAGCGATTGTGGGAGACTATACACTGATTTACCAAGGCGTCACGCTGGGTGGTACAGGTAAGGAAAGTGGAAAACGCCACCCGACTTTAGGTGAAAATGTTGTAGTTGGTGCAGGTGCAAAAGTATTAGGTAATATCCAAATTGGTAATAATGTTCGTATTGGTGCTGGTTCAGTTGTTTTGAGGGATGTACCTTCTAATTGTACTGTTGTTGGTATACCAGGTCGCATTATCTATCGTTCAGGCGTGCGCGTCGCCCCATTGGAACATAATAATCTACCAGATTCAGAAGCAGAAGTTATTCGCGCTTTGGTAGATCGCCTCGAATTGTTAGAAGAACAGATACAAAGCCTACAGCAAAACCAGTCAGATACCAAAACTGTTGTTTTAGTAAGTCAATTACTTACCCAAAACGAGGGTGAAAAATTACAAGATGGTGTGTGTTGCAATCTCAGAGATAAAGCGATTCAAGAGTTTTTAGATGGGGCTGGAATTTGACATTTAGTTGCTATTTGTTAGTTGGTGATAGGTGTATTTAGCATTTCCTAACTGCTAAATACACCCTTTTATTTGCACAATAAGCTGTTATGCATTTAAATTGTGATGACAGCGTCGCCTTTATTTTTGAGTTTTCGCCCCCATTTAATAATTAACTCTCCTTCATTTAAAAGCTGATGTAATAAATATTCTAGCTCTTCAATT
>JAHHHW010000018.1 GCA_019359115.1 Pelatocladus maniniholoensis HA4357-MV3 | reverse complement strand
TTGTCATTCGCACTATCTATCACCTAAGTATGTATTTATTTACACTCAATTTTTGAATGGAGATTTCATGCATACATTCATTTCGCAATCAATATTTCTTGTGACACTTTAAGCTGCGTTTGCCCTACCTTTCACCCGTTAAATATAATTGCCGTAAATCCACTGTCTGCGAGTGACAAAGCCTATCTTGGGGATACTCGGACTCTATTTGGTTTACCCAATCAGGTATTTGCTGTTTACTGCTACCTGTTGCTAGTACTACCCGTCGTGCAATTATCGATTGTCCCGAATCCAACCACAGGCGTAAGCGCGGACGAATCGGTGATGGTAAAACCTCAATACGTGTCACAGCTAGGGGAATCACTTGCTGTTGTAACCAAAAGCGGCTAATTACATCCTGACAAAAATCTTCAAATAGTTGAGTTCCTGGCAAATCGTAGGGGGGAAAGAACTCACTGCTACGAGATTCAGCGAATTTCCGCAATGCAAAAGGATTAGGGTCGGGATGATGAACAGCAGGTGAACGCAAATGAGGAATTTCTAAAGCAGCAAATTGATGCTGCCAATGATTCATCCACTTGCCACCCTTGTCAAATACCAAAATTTTACCCCGCATATTTTGCCGTTTTTGCAGCAGGTGAGTTACTAATGTCAAGGCATGAGGGCCTGCACCAATGATTGCTAGATCAGTTTTAGTAGGTAAGGATGGTGGAGTGGAGAGCATGTTATTTGAGCTATTATGATAATCATTATCATAATAGCTTTGGCAATATTGTAAAGCCAATTCTGAAGTCGTGATTTACTTGCTTTATAGTATGAGTGTTGTAAAAACTGGGCTAACTCGTCATCAACAGAGTATTTTAAAATTTTTGGAAAAGCTTGATTCCCCAATTTCTGCTCAAAATTTATACGTACAACTGCGTTCAACAAATCAACGTATCGGGTTGGCAACAGTTTATCGTGCGTTGGAAGTGTTGAAATTGAGGGGATTGGTGCAAAGGCGCACCGCAACTAATGGTGAGTCACTTTACACAACCGTGCATCAACACCAACACTACTTAACATGTATGCAATGCGGTCAGTCAATTGCTGTAGATTCCTGTCCAATTCGTGAACTTGAAACTCAACTGTGTCAGTCTCTGTCGTTTAAGGTTTACTATCACACGCTGGAGTTTTTTGGCTTGTGTGCGCCTTGCCAGTTGGAAGTTCCTCAATCTCTGAATGAGGATGAAACTAATCGAATACCAGTTGAATTAAGCTCACACTCCTAACTGTCGTAGCATTGCTTCTACTCTAGCCACACTACCTGTATGTTTAGAAAAAAGGGCATGGACATTGTTGGAACCGAACAATGGAAAGGGTAGACCTTCGCCCCAAAAAAGTAGGCTGATGGGAGATGGAAAGGTAAAACTTAACTATCACTACTCACAGTTGCAAACAAACTCTTAGTCACTCTATTGTTGCATCAACACCCGCTAATAACAGAGGAAAATTATGAGCATTTGGTGAATGCATTGCCTGAATTCCCAAATTAGCACGATTGATTAAATCTGCATTCGTAGGAATAACATGACCAACTCTATCTAAAACTGATTGATTGAAATTGAATCCATTCAAGTTAAACGCCATTGTACTTACACCTAATGCTGTAAACCAAATTCCAATAGTTGGTAGCAGTGTCAAGTAAATATGGACATCACGCTTACTATTCACAGCCAAGCTACGAAAGGTTAAACGTCCCAAGAAAGCGGCATGACTGGCAAATAAGTTGTAAGTTTCTGTTTCTTGACCAAACTTATATCCAGCGTTGGCAGATTCAACTTCGCTTGTCTGGCGTATCAAACTTGATGTCACAAGAGAACCGTGCAACGCACTTAGCAAAGAACCACCAAAAACACCAGCAACACCCAACATATGAAAAGGATGCATCAGGATATTGTGTTCAGCTTGAAAAGCAAGCATAAAGTGGAAAGTACCAGTAATTCCTAAAGGCATTCCCTCAGAAAAGCTACCTTGACCAATGGGATAAATGAGAAAAATGGCAGTTGCAGCCGCAGCAGGAGCAGAAAAAGCAACACAGACCCAAGGACGCATTCCTAGCCGATAACTTAATTCCCACATCCGCCCTAGATAACACCAAACACCGATGAGAAAATGCAACACAATTAACTGGTAAGAACCACCGTTATAAAGCCATTCCTCAATATTCCCCGCTTCCCAAACTGGATAAAAATGCAGTCCAACCGCAGCAGAGGTAGGTATCACAGCAGCTGTGATGATATTGTTACCACCTAAGATTGAGCCTGCAATTGGCTCCCGAATTCCATCCATATCTACAGGAGGTGCGACGGTAAAGGCAAGGATGAAACAAATAGCAGCTGCCAAGAGAGTAGGAATCATCAGCACACCAAACCAGCCGATGTAAATTCGATTCTCTACGCTGGTAATCCAGTTACAAAAGTATTCCCAGCGCTTGAATATCGCTAGTTCACGAGTCTGTTGAATGATTTCGTTCATCTATAAGACTCCTATTATTAATTTCTTTTACAAGATTATTCTCATTTTTATCTCATTTTATTTTCATTTTTATCTCATTTTTACATAACTTCATATTTGTCTTAAAAAATATCTATGGATAAACCTTGAATTTTCTTGATTTGCTGGAATTAAAACCAAAACATGATGTATGGCTACTTTTTCATTTTTGTTTCATTTTTGCTCGCTCTATGGTAGAGTCATTTAAAAATGAGAAAATTATGAAATAGATATAAATGAAAATAAATTTCAACAATCCACGACTGCCGCAGCATGTACCCTCGTTGATTGTTGCATCTGGGTTACTATTAGGATTTTGGCTGAGTGGATGCAGCCCTAAGTCGGCTGATCAACAGTCCCAAATAACTGCTACGCCAGAAGCAACCAATGCTGTGAATCCAGCAAAACAAGACAAAAAGGTAATCCTCACAACTTTCACTGTCATTGCAGATATGGCGCGAAATGTAGCGGTTGACAAGGCGATTGTCGAATCAATTATCAAGCCGGGTTCAGAGATTCATGGTTACGAACCCACCCCTAGCGATTTAGTTAGGGCAAAATCAGCTGACCTTATCTTGGATAATGGTCTGAATTTGGAACGCTGGGCAGAGAAATTTTATAATAGCGTTCCCAAGGTTCCCCATATTACTCTGAGCGATGGAATAAAACCTGTAGAAATTGCAGAGGATGCTTACAAAGGTAAACCGAATCCCCATGCGTGGATGTCACCACAAAATGCTTTGATTTATGTAGAAAATATACGCAAAGCATTGGTAGATTTAGACCCAGCAAATGCAGACACTTACAATGCTAATGCTCAAGCATACAGTCAGAAGATTAAGGCAATTGACCAAAACCTGCGAAAAGAGGTGTCAGTGGTTCCTCTAGATAAACGCTACATGGTCAGTTGTGAAGGGGCGTTTTCTTACATCACCCGTGATTATGGTTTGAAAGAAGTTTATCTGTGGGCAGTGAATTCAGAACAACAAGCCACTCCTAAGCAGGTAGAAAAGGTGATTAATACTGTTCGGGCAAATAAAATACCCACAATCTTCTGTGAAAGTACGGTAAGCGATGAAGCGCAAAAGGAAGTTGCTAATGCTACAGGCGCAAAATTTGGTGGAGTGTTCTATGTAGATTCCCTCTCTCCATCAGATGGGCCAGCATCGACTTATCTCAAGTTGCTTGAATATAACGTGAATACGTTGATTAAAGGTTTGCAGGGGAATTAGGGGGAGTAGAGGAGATGAGGAGGACAAGGGAGAAATAATTAATAACCCTTAACTCTTGACAAATGACAACTGACAAAAAATTATGGACTCAATCAGTATTGATGTTGAAAATGTAACAGTCTCTTACCACGGTAAAGTGGCTTTGCATAGTGCTTCTTTACAACTCAAAGCCGGTTCAATTTGTGGGTTGGTGGGGATGAATGGTAGCGGGAAATCAACCTTATTTAAGGCAATTATGGGATTTGTGAAGCCGATAACGGGGAGGGTACTAATTAACGGCTTGCCGATCAGAATGGTACAAAAAAATAACCTAGTGGCGTATGTACCACAGTCAGAAGAAGTGGACTGGAATTTCCCGGTGAGTGTCCGCAATGTGGTGATGATGGGACGCTATGGGTACATGAATATATTGAGAATTCCTGGAGTAACGGATAAACAGGTTGTTCGGGAGAGTTTGGAAAGGGTAGAGATGTGGTCAATGCGCGATCGCCAAATTGGGGAACTTTCTGGTGGACAAAAGAAACGTGCCTTTTTTGCTCGTGCTTTGGCGCAACAAGGAACAGTTCTACTGTTAGATGAACCATTCACAGGGGTAGATATCAAAACAGAAAAAGCCATGATTGACCTGTTACTGGAATTACGAGATACGGGTAACACAATTTTGGTTTCTACCCATGACTTAGCATCAATCACTACCTTCTGTGACCAAGTAGTCCTGATCAATCGCACTATTCTAGCCTACGGCGATACCAATGAAGTTTTCACACAGGAGAATCTTTCTCGCACCTTTGGCGGTTCTCTGAGTGATTTACCGTTTAGTAAAAGCCAGATAAGTCGTGAAAACCTGGAGGAAGTGTAATGCAATTGCTACAGTGGTTTATCGCTCCCTTGGAAAATGAATTCATGGTCAAGGCAATTCTCGTCAGTGCCTTAGTTGGTATGGTCTGTTCAGTCCTATCTTGTTACATGACACTCAAAGGTTGGGCATTGATGGGGGATGCAGTTTCTCACGCGGTTATGCCTGGGGTGGTGATTGCTTATATTTTGAAAATACCCTTTGCTGTTGGTGCGTTTGTATTTGGCGTGGGTTCAGTGATTGCGATTGGTTTCATCAAGGCAAAGACAAGAATTAAGGAAGATACAGTGATTGGACTGGTGTTTACAGGGTTCTTTGCTTTGGGATTGGTGCTAATTTCTAAAACACCAAGCAGCATAGATTTGACACACATCCTGTTTGGCAATGTTCTGGGTATTTCTCAACCAGATATTATCCAGACGGTGATTATTAGCATCATTACTTTAGTGGTGATCGCAGTCCTTCGTAAAGACCTACTATTATTTTGTTTTGACCCCACCCATGCGCGTTCTATTGGTTTAAATACAGGAATGCTCTACTATATTTTGCTATCATTACTTTCCTTAACTGCCGTCGCTGGACTTCAGACAGTGGGTATTATTCTTGTTGTTGCTATGTTAGTAACTCCGGGTGCAACGGCATATTTATTAACTGACCGCTTCGACCACATGATACTCATTGCAATGGCTTCTGGGGTATTTTCGAGTGTGATGGGGACGTACATTAGCTATTACATTGATGGTGCGACTGGGGGTTGCATTGTGGTGTTGCAAACTTTGTTATTTATCGCGGCGATGATATTTGCACCCAAGCATGGTTTGTTGGTTAGAGCAAAGAAACAGCGTGTTATTTCTTGATGTTTTTGTTTACAGTAGGATGGAGATTTTTGACTTTTATTCTAAGTAATATTACTCCAAAAACGTAACTCAATAATAAACTTATCCGCTAATTAATCTGTAAGCCTTATAAATCAAGCTAAAAATTATAGATGCAAAATCTTTATGGTTTAGGGGCAATAGTGACAGGCTTGATAACCATCGCTTTAGTTTATTACAAGCCCAATGCTTATTGGGACAAACATAGCGTTAGATTTGTAAGAAACTTGATTGGTGATGAAGCTACAACTATTCTATATAGCATGATTGGGTTGTTGTTTATTATGATTGGATTTTTTGTCTTGTTAAGAGTTAATCTATAAAGCAAATATTTAGATCCCTTAAGTGTCTGATTTTATCTAAATCAGAGTACATTAATCAATAGGGAGCATCCCAATTTTTGAAAAAAACAAAAGGGAGAAATTTACTTCGCGAGTCAATCTCGCGAAGTAAATGGGGCTGTACTTTTACTCCTACTGCTGGCAGAATGGTGGAAGTTATGGAGTTGGGAAGATTGTTAAAACAATGACACCAGAAGAAAAACAACGTTTAGACGCTTGCGTCAAAGAGATTGCTTCAATTTTGTACACAAACACGCCACCCGAAAAAATCGAAACCTTTGAAGGTATCGAAACAGCGGTTCGTGACCAAGTTCTGGAACACGTCAGCCCAAAAATCAGCTTTTTTTTATCGGAGAAAAAACGGGAACAACTCTAGGGTATAAGAGAACTATAAGAAGTTGCGTTGGTAAAATTTTAATCACTTCCACCCAAGCATCGCGTTTGGGAATTGAGCCGTATCAAAGACTCAGCCCCATGCTGTCCAAGTGTTGTTTGTTACTAGCAGCCAACTAGTCATTCCAAGATGCAGAAAAAGACCTGAAAGTTCTTACTGGGATAGAAGTTGGTCACAGTACACATCACCGCCAAGTAAAAAAAGTAGACCTATCACCACCCAACGTTAAACAGAAACTAACGGAAGTTTGCCTTGATGGTGGAAAAGTTAGGTTACGTTCAGAAAAAAAAGGTCAGTCCGCGTACTGGAAAGAGTATAAAACAGGACGATTGCAGGGGATATATTACGGAGCCTTTTTTCAAGACAATATCTCTTTAACTGATTGGATAAATACTCAAAACATTGGTAAAACTCTTTATTGCTTGGGAGATGGTCATGACGGAATCTGGAACTTGTTTGAAGCGATCGCTGATCAAAATATTCGTCTGGAAATACTTGATTGGTATCACTTGAAAGAAAATCTTTATAGAATCGAAGCTCCAAAAAAGTTTTTGGACAAAATTGAAACGCTACTTTGATATGGACAAACCGACTGTGTACTCAAAGCTCTGTGTAACAGAAAGTATAATGGTGTGACTAACTTTACTCACTATTTAGAAAAACATCGACACCGTATAGTCAACTATATGTACTTCCAAGCGGAGCAATTAAGCTCGATAGGTTCTGGGGCTGTAGAGTCTGCGGTAAAGCAAATCGATAAAAGGCTACAAATTGTAGGAGCGCAGTGGAAGTATGAAAATTTACCACAAATGCTATCCCTACGCTGCGCCTACTTGAATGGGCAACTCGCTGCAAAATCTTAAAAAAATAAAATATTACGGGTAAAAAGAGAAATCCCTATATCTTCGCGAGTTACCATCGCGAATAAGATTTGGTGTCCTATTTTTATGTCCCGACCAACATCAAACGATATTGAACAGGATAAACTGGCTCGCTTCGACCGTGTGAAAGCGGCAATTAAGGTGCTAGAAAAACAACAGAAACAATTACTAAAGCAGGGAGAACTTGCGCCAGAAGGCTCTTGGGTTGCACGCTACCAAGTACGACAAAATACGAAGAGGTATTGGTACTACAAGTTACAAGTGCCTCAACCATACTTTCAATCTCGCACATCGGAGAAAAAGAGTAAATACAAGCATTTGGGAAAAGCTGGTACGGATGCCCACTTAGATGCCTTCATGTCTGTTTTAAGACGAAGTATTTTTGATGAATTGAAAAAAGCAATTAGTGTTTTGGATGATTGTTTGCTCGACATTACTGGATCTGAACAAGAAGAAGATGAATCTCAGGATTAATCACCCTACTAATTCGCGAGAAATGATCGCTAATTAGTTTTCTCCCTTCTTGTCTTTTTTAAAAATTGGGATGCTCCCAATCAATATAGGCATTAACGTTACTCCATTTGAGTAATATCACACGTCGGTAGGTTTTCGTTGAGAGAAGTGCAGCTTTCTTAAAATTTCATAAATTTTCATAATGATTATTATTATCTTCATCTCCAATCCTTCAAAATGATTATTATTATCTTCATGTCCATAATTTTTCTACTTTGAGAGTTGATGGAAATAACTGTTTTTGAAGATAATGCACTAGCTTTGGGTGAACTTGTCATTGCTCTGATGGGCAAAGGCGGGACAGGTAAGACGTTTACCTCGCTCGGTCTGCTCCAATCTTTAAGAAGACTAGGAAAATCTTTGATTGTTGCGGATGCAGATCCGAACAGATCGCTCTCGCGCTACCTTAGTTCTCACTATCTTGGATATGGAGAAAAGGAACTTCAGAAACTTCCTCTCATCACTCAAGCTGAGAAGGACTTTTATGAGTTTCAAGAACTCTTGAGGGAGCAGACTTACCGCGAGTTCTACGGTACTTCATTCGATGAAGTCAAAAAATTCTCTATTGATCCAGTAGACTCATTCACCGAAAAATATGTAAAAACCCTCAGTGACGGGCTAGCGTTGATGTCGGTAGGAACTACTGCACTGCGGATGGAAGAACTTTATTCTACCCGTTGTTCTCATGCCACACTTAACCCCCTGAAGGCTTGGTTGGCGCTGTGTACAAATGGGATTGTGGTTCTCGACTGCGGTGGCGGAGAGGATGCAGGACGATTTGGTCTACCTATAGGAGCCGATGTGGTTGTTGTAGTGGTTGAGGCGACACCCGACTCTGTGGCAATTTCAGAAGATATCCGCGCCATTGACGAAGAGTTAGGAATTCCAGTGGTGTATGTTTTAAATAAATGCCTTAACCAATTCCCAGAAGTGGAGGCTTTTGAGAAAGAACACTCTACCAGAATAGTTGGAAAAATTCCGTTTCTGCCCTCTATTTACGGCAAGAATCTTCTTGATACTTTTGACGAAGTTGAAGGAATTTTTACCCAAATTCTTAATCAGATTCTCTCTCAAAAGTTAAGTTCTCCTCTTGAGCGGTGGTCAAGAATACTTAGGTGGCAAAACCGTTTGCAGAAACAACGTGAGTTAATGAAAATTTAGTCGTAAATACTAGGAGGTTAAATTCTTTACGATTCCATATTTATGTTCTGATTGAGACTAGGAGAGGGAAGTTTTCTCAGAAGACAAGGGCAGGAATTTATCAATCAAGAGAATTCCATCAAGATGGTCGATTTCGTGTTGAATGACAATGGATAATACCTCATCAGCAGTGAGGGAAAAAGCACGATTTTCTCGATCAAATGCTGAAAGTGTAACTTGATTAAATCGCTTGACAACTCCACGCTGCCCTTGAATGCTAAGGCATCCCTCTTCTGAATCAATAACAGGCTTTTGGTATGCTATTTCCGGATTAATGATGCACAAGATATCTTCAGGTTTAATCTCTCCTGTCTTGTCACCGAAGATGCGTTTTTGATTGAGAACAAAAATTCTTTTTAACTCTCCAATCTGAGGAGCAGCTAATCCCATTGACTTATGTTCAAGCATTGTATCTACCAAGTCATTAACCAAAGTTTGAAGCTCTTGATCAAATTTTTCTACCTTGGTTGAAGGTTTCCTTAATAAGGAATTGGGATGAGAGATAATTGTTTTGATTGCCATACATTGAAATTAAAGAATTAATTTAGATCTGACATTGGTACTAGATTAGCTTAATTGTTTAATTATTAATTTATTATCAGTATTGACAAAGAAGAATATGATATTACCATTTTCCATCTGGACAGTTAGAAGCTTCAAGATTAGCCTTCACTACCATCAAACATCCACATATAGTACAACGCTTTGCTTGAGCATCAAATTTTTCACAAGTTGAGCATATTTCTAGTCTTTTTTTAACGGTATTTCTGTAAGCTGTTGCGCTTTTAATTTACATATTCATTATGGCCTGATTAATGACTCAAATCCTCTTCGCTTCTGCCTCCTGCCTTCTGCCTTCTGCCTTGCTGTTGTGCATTTTTAATGCATAACAGCTTAAGCGATCGCTCTATCACCACATAATCCCTGATTGACAGTTTTATATGCTTCTCCAAGGAGGTTTTTAAGCATTTGATAATTGCTTGGGTAAGGAGGTGGTGAAGATTTAATCATCTAGAACATCCTAATTTATAAAAAAGTACCTGAATAAGTACTTGACTTCAGATACTCAAATTATTCTCTCTAAAAAATGGTAATTACTAAAATTTCTCAACCAACTAAGAAACGGGTCACTGGCACGAATTTATAGAAGGCGTACTCATACCATACAGTCCAAATAAAATCCCTAATCCAGGTAGTCCGCATTTGGGGACGAATCTGGTAATTAAAAGATGTATCAGTAGCACCAACTCTCGCCATCGCGTGGTTACATCCACAACCATGCTCTTGGAAAAATCCGTGCTTAGAAGAGATGCTTTGCACCATTAGTTGGATGGGAAACACCTTTTGTCCATGCAAAGAAGCATCCCAAGCACGAGCATTTTTTCTGTCCTCTTCACTGAATCTTAATGGACGAACTTCAGAAACTTCTTTCCTCGAGATCGGAGCTAGGTGTACATGATAAAAAGAAGCTGGAAGGTCATATCCGAATTCCTCAAAGAGGTCTTTCCCAATTTCGATAATTTTCTTACGTTCAACATAATCTTCTTGTTCTCGATCAAGCTCTTTCTCAATTAAGTCAAAATTTGGATACTTATTAATGTCAAAATCTTCTCCATAAAACTCAAGCGTTTTCCAAGCAAGTTTACCAAATATTTCACAAAAAGCTGGCTTGCAATCTAGGAAATCTGCCGATTCATTGAATAAGTCAACATCGCCACGAGACATCTTGTGAAGAAAAAGTTGTGCCATCTTCACATATACTTGTGGGTCAGAAAGTTTTGTATTAGATTTTCCTGCATTAATATCTTGCCAGGACTGAGGAAGCTGATTAACAGGTATCGCTTGTTCACCTTCAATCAGATATGTACTCTCTCCAAAAGGTAACGAATTTCTGATAGTGGTGAACATATCTGCTTGGTTTACCAGATTTGCTGTCTTTTGCTCCATCAATTTTTCACTAGCGTTTAGTGACATGTATCTTTCCTTTGTTGAGTCACATGGTCAAGTGTAACCTATTTGCTGAGTATGATAATCATTTTTATAAAACAAGGACGGCAAAATCGAGATGTAGATGCACTCGCAGCAGTAAATAGAACTACTGTCGTTGCAGGTTAATCATACGTTGGAAAAACCTGACGGTTGGCTCTTTCACTTCTGGCCGAGTCAACAAACCTTGAGAAGGACTCAACAGAAATGCCAATAGAAAAAATCCGCACACTACCAAAACAATTGTTGCTCCTGATGGAGCATCCAGATGATAACTCAGATACATACCAATCACACTGCCACTTACCCCAATTACAGATCCTAAAATCATCATCAAATGCAGTTCTCTAACCAACAAATAGGCGGTGCTAGCAGGTGCGACGAGCATCGCAATCACAAGTAACGCCCCCACGGTTTGCAAACTTGCCACAACTGTCAGAGTCATCGCGACTATTAAACCCAAATGATACCACCGCACAGGCAACCCATCTGCTTGCGCTCCTAAAGGGTCAAAAGTATAGAATAATAGTTCTTTATAAAATAGCTTTACCACAATCACAACTGCAATTGTGATTGCTAAAGTCATGATCAAATCCCCCTGGCTAATCCCCAAAATATTGCCAAACAGAATATCCATCAAATCAAGCTTGTTTGCACCAGGTAAGACACTGAGCAAAGTGACACCAATTGCTGTAAAGTCTGAGAGAATCAATGCCATAGCTGTGTCAAGTTTAATTCGAGATTGAGACTGAATCCATGCTAAACCCAGCGCACTCACCACACCTGCTACAAATGCTCCTACTGAAAGAGAAATACCCATGACAAAAGCGATAGGTAATCCTGCCAAGATGGAATGAGAAATCGCATGAGCCATCATACCCATCTGTTGCACAACCATGTAGCTACCGACGACTGCACATAGAATACCCATCAAGATGCCAATCAAAATGGCACTCCGCATAAAATCTAATTTGAGTGGGTCAATCAACCAATCCAACATATACTCAGTTATCAGTTATCAGTTATCAGTTATCAGTTGTTCACTGATTTGGTCACGCAACAACAAGACGTAAGGAAATACCGTAAGTCTGTTGAATATTAGTAGCAGTTAATACTTCTTGGCGACAACCAAAGGCAATTAGTTGCTTGTTAAGCAGTAAAAGCTGATCGTAGTAATTTAAGGTTTCGCCAAGGTCGTGATTGATGACTAGCAAGGTTTTTCCTTGAACCTTGAGTTCCTCAAAGACTTCAAAGATAATATCTTCAGTCCGACGGTCTATCCCTGTGAATGGCTCATCAAATATAAACAGGTCGGCTTGCTTTGCTAAAGAACGCGCCAAAAAGACTCGCTGTTGTTGTCCTCCCGATAGTTCTCCAATTTGGCGATCGCGCAAATCTAGGATTCCCACACGTTCCAACGCCGCCTTTGCCAACTCCTCAGACATCCGAGAAGGCTTACGAAACAGTCCTGTCTTCACTGTTCTAGCCATCATCACTACATTCCATACAGTTGTAGGGTAATCCCAATCAATATTGGCTCGCTGGGGAACATACGCTACTTTTGACAGATTTAGTCGTAATGGCTTGTCACAAAACTTGACAGTACCACTGGCAATAGGAATTAGCCCTAGCATTGCTTTAACCATTGTGCTTTTCCCCGCACCATTAGGGCCAATAATGCCGACAATTTGACTAGGCTCCAACTTAAAGCTGATAGCCTCTAAAGCATAACGCCCTCGGTAACGTACAGATAAATTTTCGACTTCTACCATTCTTTAGTTCCAAAATATTAGTGAACTATCAAACAAGCTTGTAACATTTAATACTCTCTTCTTTACTCAGATAAATCGTATTGATTTCCACTTTCACTAGTAAGACTCAAGCTAAACAAAAAATATCATTAAGCTTGTCCTTTTATTTGTAATAATGATTATCAATATTGTATTATGCCTTAATTAATAGAAGTTGATTAGAGTCAAATATGTTTGACTATCCGTCATACTACAAACTACTTGAATGAAGTATGCAAGTTCTCTTGACACAAGTATTAAAAATATTTAGTGTCTGGGTATTTATCAGCCAAAGAAGATGCTTATTAAGAATTATTTTTATCTATTGTGAAAATAATAGATTGTAAAAGATTTTACAGCTGCGAGCAAGTGTCAAAAGTTATCAAGCAAGGAGAAATCATGGCGACGCATAAATACACACAAAACGAGCAAACCTTCTCAAAACGAACAGGTTTTCGTAACAATATTGAGCAATGTAGCAATAATCCCGTTCGTTTTGAGAAACCACCCCGAAAATATAATCCGCCAAGCCAAGGAATTAAAAGGTTTGCTCGTTTTGTGCAGATTTTTTCCACGGTCAAGATTCTAAAAGGGTTGAGATTACATTCATTCTGTGGCGCAACAGTACTCGCTATAACTGTTAGTTTGACGGGTTGTGGAACTACACCCGAAGCAGGAACCCCAGAAACTAATTCTGCTGCTTCATCTCCTACAATAACTCCTGTAGCAACAACAGCCGCTAATGGAAAACTGAAAGTGGTCGCATCGTACAGCGTTCCCTGTGACTTAGTGCAAGAAGTTGCACAGGATAAAGTGAATCTGCAATGCCTGATAGATGCTGGACAAGACCCCCACGTTTACGAGGCGAAGCCGAAACAGAGACAGGCAATTGATGAAGCGAATATTGTGTTTTATGGCGGGATACATTTTGAGCCTTCAATCATTGATATGGTTGAGGCAAGCAAATCTTCTGCACCAAAAATCGCTTTACACGAGTTGGCAGTTCCCGCAGAAAAACGGCTCTCTTTGGAAGAAGATGGAAAGAAAGAGGAAGATCCTCATGTTTGGCATGATGTCAAAAATGGCATCCGTATGGTACAGCTAATAGAGGAAAATTTGGGAAAAATTGATCCAGCCAATGCTGCTTTCTACGCCCAAAATGCAGATGCATTAGAAGAAAAACTAAAGAAATTAGATGCTTGGGTTCCTCAACAAATTCTGACTATTCCAGCTAATCAACGCCGCTTGGTGACGACACATGATGCTTTGGGTTACTACGCTAGAGCTTATGGTTTGAAAGTAGAAGGTACACTCTTAGGTGTTTCCACAGAGGAAGAACCAACTGCGGCGAAGGTGAATGCCCTCTCTGATGGTATAAAAGCTGCAAAAGTACCAACGATATTTGCGGAATTGACTGCCAACGATAAAGTATTGAAGACAGTAGCGAAGGAAGCAGATGTGAAAATTTCTCAAGAACCAATCGTTGCTGATGGATTGGGTGAAAAGGGTACTCCGCAAGCCACGTATCTGGGGATGATTGAGTCGAATACTTGTATTATTGCTCAGGGGCTTGGTGGTAAATGTACGCAGTTTAAACCATAATCGCTTCTCTCCCTGCTCTTTTATAAGTGTCAGGGATGCGGCTTTGCGAGGCCTCTTTGAAGGAGCGATCGCTATTGGGAATGTCAACAAGGACGACATTTTTTCACTTCTTCCACCCGACTTTAGTAGCAGAACAGATTGTTGACTTTTGGCAATCTCTATCTCAGTTGGAGTCTGAAAGTATAAGCAATAGCAATTTGAGCAATCAGAGTGAACAGATGACGCAACCTCATCAAGAAGACAAAGACCGCTTCCTTTACCCTTGCAGTCGCTACTATGGTCAAATTAAGCCAGAAAATCTAGTCTTTAAATGAAAGCAAATCAGAGTGATGGTTCACATAGTTATTTTTCTTTTTGCGCTCATTCAGAGAAGGGAATAGGAAATACCCTATCCCCACTGCCATGAACCGCGACCGTTTATTAACACCTATTCGCACTCATTTCGGTAACGAATAATATATTAATTGAGAATATTTTACATTTAAATTACTACCTTTTACTAGTATTATTAGGATTGAGTCAAACTTGTTATTAGCTTTTAAAGTTTGTAATGCTTAGTTTTTAGCTAAATTTATCCATTTATACTCAAAATCTATCTTCTTAAATTAATTAATAATATTTCTCTATATAATTAGAGTTGTTTGTCACTAAATTTCCTAGTATAGTTGTAGTTACAGTTGAAAATATATATCAATAAGTCTGGAAACAAAACCAACCAAGCAGCTAATGGTTCCATAGAGCAAATGATTTTCCTCCCCTGACGTAGCCTACCGGGTGCATCTACTAGCAATAAACCATAACTAACCGCCGTACTTGTCTTTTGTACAGCGGTTTTACTTTGAACCCACATTCCGCAGGTTGAAATAGAGATCAAGGTATTTTTTAAATAACGCTAAAATGCTTATCCTGTAAGGATTTTACCATGAAAAGCCTCTTGACAATATCATCACTTGAACCCGTTTGGTGTAAGCGCCTAGCTCTAGGCGCTTACCATCTGGCTGAAATTGACTGGTACGCGAAGCAAGACCTCTAGCAAGCCACGCGATCGCAATCAAACTAATTGAGAATAGTATCAATAAGCCACAAGTTGATGATTAGCGTTTGATGTTTCAACCATGATCGCATCCGGAGATAAATGTCTAAAAACCTTGCTATACAATAATTTGAAAAATGTCGAAAAGTTTTCGCCTACCTGCGGAATGTGGGTTTGAATAAAGTATTTTTCGATTATTATTATCACTGTTCATTTTGTAAATAGTACACCTATGCCCAGCAAGAAAGTTCATGTCCTAGAATACATTTTTAGGTAGTAATTTATACATTTTTCACAGGTGCAGGAGTAGAAACTTAAGTAATAACCTCAAACCCACTTAAGTTTGTCGAACACCAATCATTATTGATAATAATTGCAATAATTTTTTTAAGATTCGGTAAATACAATCTTTCTCAGTCTTGCATTAATAAATCATATTAATGTCAACTCAGATCAATAGAAATATAAATATTATGCTTTTATTGAGAATTTTTAGCTATAGTTATTGATATAAGTTAACAAAGTGTATTTTGGAGTACCAATCATGCAAGACGGAACTAAAGTGAATGCTGAGATGACTTTTGAGGGCGATCGCAATTCTTGGCGTTGGGGTTTTACTCCCCAAGCAGAGGTTTGGAATGGTCGTTTGGCAATGATTGGATTTTTAGCAGCAGCTTTAATTGAACTAACTTCAGGTGAAGGTTTTCTGCACTTCTGGGGCATTCTGTAAATCTTACAGGCTGAAATTTGAGTAATTCTCAGGAAACATTTTGCTCCTAATTCCACCAACACAGTTACTTCCATGTCGTTGAAGATAGAAACGACATGGATTTTTTGATTACCACCGCACTATATGAGCATTATGGACACACTAACTCTGAAAATACTTTTCATGCTTGGTTTAGTCTTTTGTTTTGTCATTCGTATTCCACATCAAAGAGAAAACAAAAAGAATGTAATTGCTGATGATCGCAAAACAACTCAAGAAAAGGCGCTACTGTTGTTGGTGTTCATCGGCATGATGATTCTGCCTTTAATCTATGTGCTGTCCTCTTGGTTAAGTGTTGCTAATTACAATTTGCCAGTTTGGGTGAACTGGTTGGGGGTGGCCACTTTCGGTGTTGCGATTTGGTTATTCTGGCGTTCTCATCATGACCTTGGTCAAAACTGGTCACCCACATTGGAAGTCAGAGAGGGACACACACTAATTAGTAATGGGGTATATCAAAAAATTCGTCATCCAATGTATACATCTGTCTTCTTGTGGTGCATTGCACAAGCACTGTAGTCTCAACTTCTCGTTCAGAGCCGTATTTGTTAAGGATTGGATTAATTAGTTTGATTGTGTATTTTGTATTGGTTTTAGTCGGGTCTGTTCCGATAAACAATACGATCATATCTATGCTAAACAATGCTGAATCAATATCAACCATTCGGGAATTGTAAGGTAGATGGGACACAATACTTTGGTTTCGTTTGCTCAGTGCTTTGATCTGTTACTGGTCGTTCCTTCATTACGCATTGAATCCGAAGGTATAGTCTCTTTCATGGCTACACAGTGTTGACTCAACAATTAAAAGCCGCAGTGATAATAAGTTTTTGAGTCTATATAAGTATATTTGCAGGGAAAAGTTCAGGTCAGAGTACAGCTTCCTGAAAGCTCTCGGTTATTTGAAGGAGCCATAGAGGAAGCAACGTTCAGAAATCAATCTGTAGAACACTCTTGAAGCACATTTTTGAGAAAATCGCTATACTAATAAAAAATATTGTCATTAATCTATGGTTTTTGAACAAAAGCCATTAGGCTGTCTAAATGTGGCTAGGTTAGTTAATCTTAGGGAAAAAGCACAAAAGATTTCTGCTACAGCAGAGCGTTTACCTGACAAGGCAAAACTCCTCAAGCTTCAGGAGCGTGTTCGATTGGCAACATCGGAACAGAAAAAATTACATCGTCAGATAGACGCAATTTCTGAAAGAACTGTATTTCAACCAATCAATTATCATTTTCATGCGCCTGTTGCTAATGTTGCTCATACTGTTGCAGGAAATTTGATAGCTAATTCAGTTCAAGATGGAGGATATATTAGTGAGTGCTAAGTTTAACTTCTACGGAACAGTAGGTAATGTTGCGGACAATGTTCAAGGAAATCAAGAAGCAACTTTGTACATATCCGAACAGCAGAAGAGTTTGGTTGAGGTGGCAGAAGAAATTCAAAATCTCTTTGATTATTTGGAGCAATCTAACCCAACTTTGATTGAAGTTCAGAGAAAAGTCAAGCAAGCTGTTGAGCATAATTCAAGTCTTAAAGATCCTAATGCGATTGAATTAGCTATTAAAAATAGCCCAACACTTCAAGCTAGATTAAGAAATGCTTTGACAGCAGCAAGCCTTGAAGCTATAAAGGTGATTTTTGCTCCGGCAGGTATTTTAATTGAGGCAGTGAGAGCTTGGATTTATCCAAGTTGAAGCAATAAATTATCTTGGTGTAGGAGTTAAGTATGCGTCTTCTTATCTGGACAGATACATTTTTTCAATATGTTCAGGAAACCCTAGATAATCATGTTGAGTCCGTATTTAGCTTAATTTCAAGAGGTATAGTTGAGGGGTGCATTTTACAAAAAACTTATAGGGAGATCGCTCTGGATGACGAACTGATAGATTGGAATGAACTACCTACGCACTCCGCTTGCGCTACGTGCGAGGTTTCTGACGCTTCAACTGCTGAACTTTCCTAAAACTTCCACAATTCTGTGTAGTTTTAGAAAGAGGTTCAGCATCAGCGTTTATGAGG
>JAHHHW010000017.1 GCA_019359115.1 Pelatocladus maniniholoensis HA4357-MV3 | reverse complement strand
ATATGCAGCACAGTAATCATCCACAAAGCGGACAGTTGTGACTGCTTTTCTCGGCGCTACCATTGATGAACTCTACTATTCAGTAATTTCTTGGTTATTATACTCTAACCAGAGTGATGAAAGAGCGTTAACTATCAGCAATAATTTGAACTACATACCAAACTCTTTTTTTAGTTGAACTACCCAGGCTTTGATGCGCTCGTCAGTTAAGTCAGCTTGGTTATCTTCATCAAGAGCCAAACCTACAAATTTACCGTTTTTCACAGCTTTCGACTCATTAAAATCATAACCATCTGTAGACCAATAACCCACTGTAGTAGCGCCGAGTTCGGTAATTTTCTCTGATAAAATGCCCATTGCATCTTGAAAGTTATCCGCATAACCAATCTGGTCGCCTGTTCCGAAATATGCTACCTTTTTCCCGTTGAAGTCAATATTATCTAGCTCTGGGAAATAACCATCCCAATCACTTTGTAGTTCGCCAATATTCCAGGTAGGACAGCCAATAATTAGATATTGATAATCTGCAAAATCATCGTCATCTACATCTATGATGTTGTGCAATGTGACTACATCTTGACCACCAAATTCTTTCTGAATTGTCTCTGCCACCGACTCAGTTTTACCTGTTGTAGTTCCGAAAAAGAGACCAATCTTTGACATATTTTACGTCCTATTCTACCTTGAATTACTCTTAGTAAAGACGTACAATGATACGCCTTTACTAAATCTCTGGATGACTAAACTAAGCTAACAGCCTTGTACACTACATGAATACAGCAAATACAGCAACACTATTCAACAATAAATAAGCAAAGATGACTCCACCAATTCCACCAATCAGAAAGCCTTCAGTAAATTGACTCCATCCTTCGGTAGTATTGATAGTCTGTGGCACACTAGGAACTGTTGTAACTGTTGTTGCTGGTACAGTTTGGGGTTGTCTTTCAAAGCTGGTAGTGCCGTAAATCGAAAAACCAATCGTCAGGATGACAATCAAACTGCCTGCGGCTAGTAAACCAATCAAGTTACCTAGCTCGGAATTTTGTAGTGAAAAGAGTGAACCTAACGTGGCAAACGGGCCAATCAACCAGTAACCATGAGCCATACCAATTTCCAATCCTCGTCCGAGAGGAGATACACCAGGACGATAAATTGGTAAGTATTTGAGTAATTTCAGTGTCAAATCAGAAGAATCGATTGCAGTTGCTCCCTTAGCTGTTTGGGGATTTATTTTGGGTGGTTGAACCATGTCACCATTTTTAAAATCGAATCCAGCGGCAATTGCACGAGCGCGTAGAGCGTGCCAAATATGACCTAACAGGAATATTAAAGCCAAGACAAAATGGAAAGTTACCAACCAACCACGAGCAGTAACTATACCAGCATCCGTTTCTATAGCTTTAATCGGACCATAGAACACTTCCGGATAGACAGTATTGTTGACCGACGCAAAGTATGCAGCCAAAAAGCCCATGTATGCAACAGCACCAATGCTGTAAGAAAGATACGCTTCCCCTGAGTAAATCAAAACTCGGCGCGCCCAGGTAAATGGCTTAGTCAAGATATGAAAAATACCACCGCCAATTAACATCAAACCCACATATATATGACCACCGACAACATCTTCCAAGTTATCAACGGCTGCCATTCCCTGTGATCCCCAGACTCCAAATAGATAGCCAAAGATGCTCAATGGGTTGAGTGTGGGATGATTAATTATCCTAACATCTCCACCCCCAGCTACCCAGGGGTCAAACAATCCCCCCCAAAACATTGCCTTAGCAACCAGAAGCCAAGCACCCAAACCTAAAATCATTAGGTGAATACCCAAGATTGTTGTCATCTTGTCCTTATCTTTCCAGTCATAGCCAAAAAAGCCAGCCCAAGTAGGATTGTCTTCTAAAACTTCTGGTCCCAACAGAGAGTGGTAAATCCCACCAGCTGCCAGAATTACTGAAGGTATCAGATGCAAGACGCTGATGACGAAGTAAGGATAGTTACTAATGACTTGTCCACCAGCACCAACACCAAAACCCAAAGTCGCTAGATGAGGCAGTATGATTAATCCTTGCTCATACATTGGTACATTCGGATTGAAGCGCGACACCTCAAACAGCGTCATTCCCCCAGCCCATAATAAAATCAATGCTGCATGGGCAATATGAGCGCCTAGTAATTTACCTGACAGATTCGTCAGACGAAAGTTACCAGCCCACCAGCCCACATCAGGTATTTGTTGCTTATATGGGCTATCTGTAATTACTGCTGTCATCTCTGGTACTCCTTGAGAATATTTGGCAATTTCATTCAGCTTCATACTGAAGTAGATTGCGAATTATTAGCATTAAATTGACTTCAGCTAATTCGGTTGCGGAATCACAGACTCCTGACTCACCCTACCTTTGCGAAAATCGAATCCACGCGCTCGCAAGGCGTGCCAGATATGACCTTGGAGAAAGAAGAAAGCTAACCAAAAGTGAGTATTGGCTAGCCAAGTCCGGGAAGTTACAAAATCAGGGTCAACTGAAGAAAAGTACGGCACGATATTCTGTTTAACCACCAGCGCCGGACCATAAAAAACTTCGGGATAAACAGTAGTATTTACTGATACAAACAGAGTCGCGATAAACCCCATCAATGCCAAAGCACCCAAACTGTACGAAAGGTAAGCTTCTCCAGACCAAACAAATAGTGGATGCGTCCAATTAAAGGGTTTAGTCACAATGTGGAAAATTCCACCCCCAAGCAACATTCCACCAATCCAAATATGACCACCAACCACATCTTCTAGGTTGTCAACGCCAGCAATCCAGAATTTACCAATTGCGCCGAATAGATAGCCAAAGATAACTGTTGGGTCCAGCGTCGGATTTGTAATTACTCGCACATTCTCAATGTTTGGGTCGTACAAACCACCAAAGTACATTGCCTTAGCGACTAACAATAATGCACCGCAACCGAGTAAAACCAAGTGAATACCAAGGATTGTGGTCATTTTGCCTGTATCTGACCAGTCGTAACCAAAGAAAGGAACTTTACCCTCCAATTTTTCCGGGCCACGTAGGGAATGAAAGATTCCTCCAAAACCCAGAAAGGCTGAGGAAATCAAATGCAAAGCTCCAATCACAAAATAGGGATAAGTATCTACCACTGCACCTTCTGCACCTACACCCCAACCAAGAGTAGCTAGGTGAGGCAGTAAAATTAAGCCTTGCTGGTACATTGGGGAAGCTGTATTAAAATGGGCTAGCTCAAATAAAGTCATCGCTCCTGCCCAAAAAACAATCAGACCAGCATGAGCGACGTGAGCGCCTAGTAGTTTACCCGATAAGTTGGTAAGCCTTGCGTTTCCAGCCCACCAAGGCGAGTCGGCTAGGTCTTGTTCCACCGACAGCGGACTTATAGAAGTTGCCATTTTTCACCTGTCTAAATTTGTTGAGAATTTTATTCAACAAGTTTAAAAAGAGCTTACACTAAAATTCCAATTAATGCAATTTAGTGTCATCTAATTGAAAATCAAATCTGAGATGATTACGTTTTGTAAATTTACTTGATTATTAAAATATATTCTCAATAAACTGAATTTGGTTTTACAGACCATTAACCACTTGCCAAGAAAAAAATCCCAAATATGAAAGATCTCTCGTGGAGGTGGCAGCAAGGCTGGGATTTTTTTTAATTTTATTTTCTGGAAATCCCCAACGTCCAAGGAAAGAACTTGCTTGTAATGAGATTTACAAGCAAGTATTTTTTGCAATAACTGAAGATTTTCTTGAGTATTTATAGCAATAAGTAAGGAGTAATCACCCAAGCAATGCAAACATACGGCAGTTCTAACGTCAAATATGATTGGTGGGCTGGTAATGCCCGCTTCGCTAATCTTTCTGGCTTATTCATCGGTGCTCATGTTGCCCAAGCAGCGTTGACTACTTTGTGGGCGGGAGCTTTTACTTGGTTTGAACTTTCGCGCTACAACCCTGAGATACCTATGGGTGAGCAAGGGTTAATATTGTTACCCCACTTAGCTACCTTGGGTTTTGGTGTGGGAGCAAACGGTCAAGTTATAGATACCTATCCCTATTTTGTGATTGGAGCTTTACACATAATTTCATCTGCGGTTTTAGGTGCAGGTGCGCTGTTCCATACTTTGAAAGGCCCTGAGAACTTAAAAGATGCGACAGGTCGTGCGCGTAAATTCCACTTTGAATGGGATAATCCAGATAAACTTGGCTTTATCTTAGGACATCACTTGCTGTTCTTGGGTGCTGGAGCTTTGCTATTAGTGGCAAAAGCGATGTTCTGGGGTGGACTATATGATGCAACCATTCATGATGTCCGAGTTGTTACTAACCCCACCCTTGATCCTTTTGTCATTTTTGGCTATCAGACTCACTTTGCAAGTGTGGACAATTTAGAAGATTTAGTGGGTGGTCACATATATGTGGGTTTGCTGCTGCTATTTGGTGGTGTATGGCATATCCTCGTTAAACCTTTACCTTGGGCAAAGAAACTTCTGATTTTTTCTGGTGAAGCTATTCTTTCTTACTCTTTAGGTGGTATTGCCTTAGCAGGATTTGTTGCGGCTTACTTTTGTGCCGTTAACACTTTAGCTTATGCTGTGGAATTTTATGGACCTCCTTTAGAAGTTAAGTTTGGTGTTTCACCTTATTTTGCTGACACTATACAGCTACCTTATGGCAATCATACTGCCAGAGCATGGTTAGCAAATGTCCATTTCTTCCTTGCTTTCTTCTTTCTACAAGGTCATCTTTGGCACGCACTACGAGCAATAGGCTTTGACTTCAAACGAGTTGAACGGGCATTAAATGCCATTGAAACTAGCTCCTAAATTGCTAAGGGATCTCCAATAAATAAATCAGCCCAGCCCACCTTCGGAAGCCGCGTTGCGTCTACGCAAAAACGCCTTAAAGCGTTTTTGCTCCCCCTTGAAAAATATATAAATCCCACGAAATAGATTAATAGGGTTGGGGATTGACTAGACAAAACTGAACAACCCTTCTCAAAACGAACGGATTTGTTGCGACTATTTTCAGTATTGTTGCGAAAAACCGTTCGTTTTGAGAATCCACCCCGAAAATATAGTTGGCCAAGCCAACAAACCAAAAGGGTTGTTCAGTTTTGTTCAGTAAAAATGAAGCGGCTGGGCTGATTTATTCGCGGGTTTGTGCCTAAGAGGACTGGAGACTTGGTGAAGGACAAAAATTATTTTCCTAGTCTCCAGTACTTTTTATGGAAGTTAAAACATTTTAAAGGGTTCTATTAAAAATAGACAAAACTGCCCAGGTTTATGTAAGAGGTATGCAACTGTGGCAATTTCGACTGATAAAACTTTCGCAGCAGACACAGATTCATCTTGGTTAATTGGTAATGCTCGTTTAATTGATTTGTCCGGTCAACTACTAGGCGCTCACATTGCTCATGCAGGTTTAATTATGTTTTGGGTAGGAGCGACTAGCGTAGTGGAAGTGACACGCTTTGTCCCTGGAGTCGCAATGTCTGAACAGAAGATGACTTGGTTACCTCACTTAGCAACTTTAGGGTGGGGCGTAGGTGCTGGGGGTGAAGTAATCGATACTTATCCTTATTTTGTCATCGGAATTTTGCATTTAGTCGCATCTGCTGTCTTAGGTGCAGGTGGACTTTTCCATGTTTTTCGTGGTCCGGCAATTCTATATACTAATGGTGGACAGGTTGCCAAATTTCACTATGAATGGAATGACCCAAAAAAGCTGGGTTTTATCTTAGGTCATCACCTGGTTATTTTAGGTTTTGGTGCATTTTTACTAGTACTAAAAGCCATGTTTTTTGGTGGAATTTATGATACCCATGTAGGAGATATTCGGCTCATTACTCATCCAACACTTGACCCAGTAAAAATATTTGGCTATTTGGTGGGGATAAAAGATGGTCATTGGACTTTATTGGGAATGGCAAGTGTTGATAACTTGGAGGATGTTATCGGCGGTCACATTTGGGTTGGATTAATACTCATTTTCGGTGGTACTTGGCACATTCTTGTACAACCTTTTAGTTGGGTGAGGCGGATTTTATCGATTGAAAATGGTGAAGATATTCTGTCCTATAGTTTGCTTGGTTTGGCTTTGATGGCTTGGATTTCCGCTACTTTTGTGGGATATAACACTACGGTTTTCCCAGTAGAGTTTTATGGTTCGGAACGTTTGGGAATGGCAAACATTCAATTTTTTTTGGGTCTGTTGGCTTTCTTAGGTTATGTTTGGCATGCTTGGCGAGCGCGTGGCATTTCTTAGGAGAAATCTTAAAAAAAATCCCAGCCTTATATTTTTTCGGCTTATTCAAGCCGGAGAGCGTGGTGGGGGCAGCGCCCTACCAGGCGCTGCCAAGGCTGGGATTTTTTTCTTGGAAAGTGCCTTAGTTTTCTCAAGTTCGCTCAACACTAGCTAGTCTTGTTTTATGCCTGCGGTTAAAAGCAGTTGACTGCGGGCAATTTCTTGGAATTTATTGTGGAGTAACAATATAGTGATGACTACAATTTTTTATGCCTTATGTGCTTGGGCAATGATAATTTTACTGCTTTGGAGTATTTGCTTAACTCTAAAAAAAGGTATAAATCATTTGCATAAGTTACATCAAATTCCTTGTCATGCTTGTGAATATTTCACTAATGATTACCGTCTAAAATGTACAGTCAATCCTAAGAAGGCTTGTTCGGAATATGCGATAGGTTGTATTGATTTTGAACCCAAAACTGCTGCTTGTAATGCTTGTCAAAAGGGTCGAAACTGGAAATTAGTACAGTATGACTAAACTTCGTTAAGCAAATCATGGTTTTTAACTATGCTCTATTAACATGTTCTTGAATTATTAATTTTTCAATTTTTTGACTAAGTTGTTATGAATACAAGCTCTAATTTTCTCTCGGAATTATGTGACTTTCTATATCCTCGTAATCCATATTATGGACAATCAAAGACTGAGTATTTGGTTTTTAATGCACATCTTCAAGAGTTTTCTCAACGAGTGACTTATATCTGTAATCTACAAACTGGTGGTAAGATTTCTCCAGAAGAAGCTTATAAACAAATTCATTCACTTTGGAAACAATTAAAATCTGCCAAGAAGGCGATGGAGAACAGCTAATTAATTCGGTTCCAATAAGGTGAATTTTATCGAGAATTCCTTTAAACAGAAACTCTTCTTGATGTTGTTCAGCAACATACCATTGCAGAAACTGAAAGTTCTGTTAGGGAAGAGAACTGACTAGGTGGAGCCTGCATTCCAGTGATCACCGCCAGTGAGCCTGTTTCATGTAAATAGCGCTCGCCCAATGTTTGCCACCACGATTCTAATTGAGCGATCGCCGCTTCAATCGGTTCTGGATAAGTACTTAAACATAATTAATTACACAAATAAATAGTATATTATATCAGGATGTTAAAATTGTGTATTAATTTAAATTGTTAGATGTTCTTGATTCGAGAAATAAATCCTCTTTATTTGAAACTGCTGGAGCGAATCTATTGTCAAAGCCGACACCATCAAGTGCGGCAAAGAGCGCATTTCATAATACTAGCCTCACAAGGGGTAAAAACCAAAGAACTAATGAATATTTTTCAAGTTAGTCATAAGACAATCTATAACTGGTTAAATCGGTGGGAATCTGAGGGAATAATAGGACTGTATAATAAATCAGGAAGAGGCTGCAAACGAATATTTAATGCGGAGCAAGAATCAACAATAAGAGAGTGGGCGAAACAAGAACCAAGGCAATTAAAAAAGGTGCTACAGAAAGTAAAAGAAGAATGGGGCATTGGAGTTAGTACTGAAACAATCAAAAGAATAATCAGAAAATTTTCTATGAGTTGGCATAGAATGCGTCGAGATGTTGGAGGAGAGCCAGACCCTTTAATATACAAGGAAAAACAAGCACAGCTATCAGAACTTAAACGATTAGATTCGGAAGGTAAAATCAACTTATATTACTTAGATGAGACGTTTCCTAGAAAAAATAGGGCAGGCTTCTACGAATATCTCGTCGGCCCATTTATTAATAAAGGGGTTTCAAGCCTGCCCTATTTTTTAAAGGAGGATTCAGATGAAACAGGATTTTGCTTGATACCATCCGTACCTTATGCATGGCAAAATAAAGGTGAATATTTAACGATTCCTAGTAATCGTAGTCCTCGTTTGAATGTATTAGGAATTATGAATAGAAAAAATCATCTTGAAGCTTATGTTTCATTTCAAAGTATTAATTCTGATGTAGTTGTTGCTTGTATCGATACTTTCTTTCCAGAAGTGGATAAACCAACATTTATTGTTGCTGACCAAGCTTCTATTCATACTAGTAACGCTGTCCTTGACAAAATCGAAGAATGGAAAGAACGCGGTATTACTATATTTGAGTTGCCATCTTATTCACCTGAATTGAATTTGATTGAAATTCTGTGGCGATTTATTAAGTATGAATGGATTGAAATAGATGCTTACTCTAGTTGGCAAACTTTTGTTGCATCTATTGAAAAAATCCTTAGACAATTTGGTAAAAACTATGTAATTAATTTTGTTTAACTACTTACTTTTGGATTATTGTTAGCAAGTACAAGACGATAATCTACCAAGCAAAAGAAACAAGCTAAACGGGTACGCGATCGCTCATCATAAGGGATCTCGGTGACAATACAATGTCCCGCTTTGGATATGACAGTTGCGCCCACAGAGAAAACGCGAGGGTACCGACATTTTGGGAGAAATTTTTAATTCTTGGAAAGTGCCTTATTACTTGGAAAAGCCTAAATTGATTATGCGTCACCCATTACCAGATGCATCACTCCTCCTCCTTGAGATTGCGAAGAGCTTGTATTTTTCGGGCAATGGCTTCAAACTTTTCCACACTGGCTGATCTAAACTGTCGGCAAAAGCTGCAACGGTAGCCGGATTGCCAACAGCTAGAAATTTATGCAACTGTTCATAAGCTTGGAGTGCTTGCGCCTCCTCCTGAGATACTAATGATCGGCATCTAAAGCTACGACTTTCGTTATCGCAAGCAAGCTAACCTTTCTTGGTCAGACGATTGAGAATTGTTGTCACCGAGGTGTAGGCTAGCTTTCGTGTGGGGTCAGCGACAATGCGTTCATGCACATCTCTGACGGTGAAGCTACCAAGTTCCCAGACAATGTGTAAAACTTCTTTCTCCAACCCACATTCCGCACTTCATAATGTAATATATAATGCTTCAACAAATCTTACAAAAAACCGTTAATGGTATTAAGTATTAACACTGCTATTTTTTAGGCTTTTGGCGATCGCTATTTAACTACCATTAGCCCAAACTTCATAAGACAAGCATATTACAAAATGAAGTGCGGAATGTGGGATATAAAACATACTATTGAAGATTTCTGGAAATTATCATCTAGAGTAGTTTTGGAAAATGCTTCAAAACACGTTTAAATGCACAATAATCTTGTGCATGAATTATTTTTTTGATTTCTAAAATTGTTTTGTTGGAACCATAATTTGTCCGATAGACGATTGGAAGCATATAGTGTCCTTTTCTGCCAAGTTATCCTTCCAGTGACATCTGCCAAATCTACTTCTTTAGCAATGATTAATTGTGTATCGAGTTCTCTTAAAGAACCATTAGCAATATGCAAAAATTGTACGTATTCTTGTTTTGAGCGCCTTCCATATCCTTCTAAGTTATTTAGAATAAGAATAAGTGTAAAGAACAACAACAAAATACTACACAGGCATTTGACTTTGTTTAAACGCTAATGTACACCGTTCTCATCGCGCTTGAGTATTAACAATGTACAGATGGTCGAACCAAGATGGGAATTCTTTCCACTGCTAGCAGAACAAGAACAGGCTCGAAAATGGGGTTCTTGCGTACAGTTCCTGTGTTGAAGATTTCTGACAGTGCTTTGCCAAATCCTTGACTTAACAAAACTAGGGGTGTAGGGGTGTAAGGGGGTAAGGGTGTGGTGATGTGAAAAATCCTACCCTACGGGAACGCTGCGCGAACAGGGGTGGGTATAAAGCCCACCTTTGAAAAAAGATTTGTATCAATCGAGTAGGCGCGAGATACAAGGTGTCCTTGTTTCAATCCCACGTTTTTAAGCGTGGGTCTCCTACACCCCTACACCCCTATTCCCCTACACCCCTTTGAATACCTCCTGGAGAATTTGAGAATAAAGTGGAATTTGAATCCCGATGCTCAATTACTGACCAAATCACAAGTAAGACAAATTGAACGAATTATCTTTTGATAAGTGAATAGTGCGCTCGCAAAGACGTTTGAGCAGTGGGGCTTCATGAGAGATCACCAAAATGCCTAACTCACGTTCTCTAGCATATTTAATCACAACCTGCCAAATCAGAGCTTGCGTGTTAGCATCTAGCATTGCCGTCATTTCATCTGCAATTAAGTAGCAAGTATGAGAGTTGAGCGATCGCGCCACTGCAATCCTTTGCAACTCACCGCCACTGAGTTCATGAGGATAGCGATTGAGCCAACTTTGGTGAATACCCAGAGCAGCAAGTAAATCATCTGAAGGAGGCTGTCCTTCTGCTAAAATTTTGCTAATTTGCCAGCGCGGATTAACAGCTAGTTCAGGATTTTGAAAAATCAGTTGGACAGGACAATAACTACTGCTGGATAAGGGCTGACCATTACAAGTTACCTTTCCTTGAGTCGGTTGCAGATATCCCGCTAAGAGTTTACCAATTGTGGTTTTACCCAAACCGCTCGGCCCAGTCAAGCCCACAACTTCGCCTCCGGTTAATTCCAAACTAAAATTTTGCAAAATCCACCTTTGCTGGGAATGGTAACGAAAAGATAAATGTTCAGCCTTCAACATGAATACACCTCACGGGAGCGCCCCGTACTATCCGAACTTGGGGTCTAGCTTCCCAGCAAGCCTCTGTTGCTAGGGGACAGCGATCGCCAAATAAACAACCAACAGGCAAAGCTTCTGGACTGGGTTGGCTACCGGGAACTGGGATAAACTCATTTTGGGGAAGCGATCGCCACAAAGCTTGGGTATAAGGATGACGCAGATTTCCAGAGGTGAAATCATCAACCGCCGCAACTTCTAGGGTTGTCCCCGCATAAAACACAGCCACGCGATCGGCTACTTGCAATGCCGCTTCTAAATCATGGGTAATTAAAATTACACCTTTACCCTCATTGGCAAGTTCCCGCAGATGATTCAACGTCTCTACTACAACCTCTGGATGTAACCCAGGAGTAGGTTCATCAGCAATTAACAACTCAGCACACCCTACTGCTGCTGTAGCAACTAGCACTCGCCGCGCCATACCTCCAGAAATTTGAAAAGGATACTGCTGTTTCACCGCCGTCGCCAGTCCATAGCGGTCAAATACTTGGTTAACTGCACTATCCGCTTTTATATTAGCCAATCCACTTAAACGACCCGCTCGATGCACCTGAGAACCAACACGCATTAAAGGGTCAAGGTAACTTACTGACTGGGGAATCAGGGCAATTTGCTTTCCCCGCAACTGAGCCTGATGTTCTCGACTCAATGGTTCTCCCTGGAAAATAATCTGTCCTGTCACTTGGGCGTTGTGAGGCAATATACCCAAGATGGCATGAGCTAGTAAACTTTTACCAGAGCCACTAGAACCAACAACTGCTATTATTTCACCAGACTTAACTTCTAAATCCAGTTCAGTAATTACAGTTAACTGCTTTTGGGTCAGACCCACATCGTACATTGTGAAAGTAACACTCAGATTTTTCACTGATAACATCTTAAAATTTTGAATTTTGAATTTTGAATTTTGAATTTTGAATTGTTATCCCTGACTTGTTTTGGGATCGAGCAATGCACGCATACTTGCACCCAATATATCAAAGGCTTTGACAGCAATTAATAGGGCAACTCCAGGTAATACCGAAAGCCACCAGTAACCTGCTGATAAGTACCGCATTGATTCTGATAGTATAATACCGAGCGCAGGTGTTTCCGGCGAAAGACCCAAACCCAGGAAAGTCAGACCTGCCTCATGCAGAATCGCATGGGGAAACTGTAAAATCAGCCCGACGAGGAACTGGGGAAAAAGGTGGGGTATCATGTGATGACGAGCAATCCAAAATGGCGATCGCCCCAATTTAGAAGATAATTGCACATAGTCGGAATTCTTAATTTGCAGAACTTCTGCTCGTAGGAGTCTTGCTAATGCCATCCAGTGAGTAATAATAATGGAAATTAACAAACCCCCTACTCCACCACCAGCCGCAAATGCCACTAAGATAATCAGCACCAAATGAGGTAGGCTGAAAAATACATCAATTAACCAAGTAATAGCCACATCGACTTTACCACCCATAATTGCGGAAGTTGTGCCTAGTACCAGTGCCAACACTGCACTACAGATAGCAGTGAGTAACCCCACCCATAAACTCAGGCTCAATCCATGTAAGGTGCGGGTGAGCATATCCCTTCCCAACCAATCAGTACCGAAGGGATGAGCAAATTCAGGTGGTTGATTTTGAGCTTGCAAGTTGATTTCTAGTCCATCTGTGCTGATAATTTGAGTACCTAAAAGTAGAACGATCAGCACGAATAAACAAAGGAATGCGATCGCTAAAGTTTTACTGCGGCGATTACCCAGAATTGAGAGATGATGACGTTTTCTAGCGAAAGAAGCAGGAATCGCAATTCTTTGTTTCATAGTGTGGGGTTTCCAAGACGAATGCGGGGATCAATGATTTGATAGGTGAAGTCTGCTAAAGCATTACCTGTAAAGACAAACACTGCACTAAAGAAAACAATACCCACCAGTAAAGGTACATCACCAGAGAGTGCAGATTGGATTGTTGCATCACCCAAACCAGGATAGCCAAACACTTTTTCCGCCAGCACGGAACCACCAAACAATTCACTCAGACTCGCAAACTGTAATGTAATCGCAGGTAAGGCAATATTTCGCAAACCATGATGCAGAATCAACCCTGTTTTTGTTTCTCCTTGAGCATAGGCGAACAAAGCAAAGTTGCTGTGGAGAATTTCGATCAGTTTTTCACGAGTAACTAAGGCAATAGTAGCAACACCCATCAAACTCAGTGCTAGAGCAGGTAAGATTAAATGGTATAGTCTATCCCAAAGGCTGACATCGCGTAGCAATACCCCAGGTGGCGAAGCACAGCAAATTGGTGTAACTTGTAGGGTTACAGAAAATAAGGTTAGTAATAATAAAGCAATCCAAAAGGTGGGAGCTGATGCCAAAGTGTAGGCATATAGGCGAATAGTTTGATCCAAAAATGAGCCTTCCTTGGCTCCGGCGAGGATACCAAGAGTTACACCAAAGCATCCTGACAGCACCCAAGCCAGCCCCATCAACCACAGCGATGCACCAAAACGGTTAGCAATAACTTGCCATACCGATGCTCGATAAACCATAGACTCGCCCCAATTCCCTTGCAAAAGTTGCCCTAACCAAAGAAAGAAACGAGTAGTCATAGGCTTATCCAATCCCCAGCGTTGGGCAATTAATTCTCTTTGTTCAGGAGTGAGTGTCAATCTCAGGGTAGCATTGACATAGGCATCAATTGGGTCAATAGGAGATAAACTCATCAACACAAAGGTAAGAATTGCCACTGTCAATAGCAATAGGAAAAGATAAAGCAGTTTTTTCAGAAAAAATCGCAATAAAAAATTCATTTTCCAAATTACGAATTACAAATTATCTTCCACTCAGTAATGTTACTCAACAACCTTCCTTGGTGACGTTGAGATGGCACTTTTGGTCTACCAATATCCAGACATTCACTTACTAAATAAGTCTCATTTAGATTAACCAACCAAGCAGAAGTTGCATCTCCTTGAGTCCCAATTCCAGTTTGACCGTTCCAATGCACTTGTTTCCAATACTTGCTAGCGGCGGTTTCATTAGCAG
Organism: Pelatocladus maniniholoensis HA4357-MV3; assembly: GCA_019359115.1. GTDB lineage: Bacteria > Cyanobacteriota > Cyanobacteriia > Cyanobacteriales > Nostocaceae > Pelatocladus > Pelatocladus maniniholoensis. Next base: position 4,512 of record JAHHHW010000017.1, on the reverse strand, counting down.
CACCTAACCCTTGATCCAATATGCGATCAACTGTGGTATTGGTGTAATTACTGTAATTAGGGCGACGATTGGGTATACCATTGGGACTACGGTAAAGGGAAAACAAATCTTGAGAACGTGTTGTCAAAGTATAGAACCAAGCGTCATGCTGGATGCGATGCTTCATCTGCTCCCAATATGAACCCTCTGGTTTAATCTTGATACCCACTGGTTTGAGCATTTGGGCGATCGCCATCGCTAATCCTTGTTCGTGGGGTAAACTTGCTGTGTAAAGCAAGGTAAATTCAGCTTCTGTTCCTTGTTTATCCACCGTCCCATTACCGTTGCTATCCCGCCACCCAGCTTCAGCCAGGATTTGTTTTGCTTTATTGATATCTGCATCAGCAATGGCTGGGGCTGGTTCTTGCCAAGGCGGCCCACCTGGATAACCATAAACACTAGACCCATAGCCCCACAAAATTGCATCTATCAATTTCTGGCGGTTAATTGCGTAGTTGATTGCTTGGCGAATTCCTCGGTCTGATGTGACGTTATTTCCAGTAGGATAACCTTGAGCATTTTTTTGTCCAGTATCGGGGGCAAAAGGTAAGATCGTGACAGTATGATCTAGAGTCGGAACTTGGTATAGTTGCATTCCTCTTACAGAGTGCTTTGCCAAGGGATAGGGAATTTTGGCAATTTGAGCGCGACCTGATTTAGCCGCCGCGAAAGCAGCATCTCCTTGGGTGAATAAGAAAACAACACGCTTGATTTTGGGTTTATTCCCATAGTAATAAGGGTTAGCTTCCAAAACAATTTGTTCTCCCTCAACCCACTGTACTAACTTGTAGGGGCCAGAACCAATGGGATTGCGGTTGTATGTTTTGCTGTGGGCGTGTTTGTGGACAATGCCTAAGCTGGCGAGTTTGTCAACAAAGATGATATTTGGTTTTTTAAGATATAATTTCACCTCATAATCGCCTGTGACTACGGCTTTGTCTAGAAATTTTTCTAAACTTAATTCTGTGTCTTTGTTGAATGTGTAAGCAACATCTTCTGCTGTTAAGGGTTTTCCATCACTGAAGCGAACATCAGGGCGGATTTTTACTGTCCAAATTTTGCGATCGCTACTCAATTGATAGCTTACAGCCAGATCCATGACTAGTCCTTGATTAATGTCACGCCTCAATAAGCGACTTTGCAATAATGGATCGCCGTAACTATCCCAAGACCAACCATCGGTGGGATCAAATCCCTGGCGAAAATTACCGTATTCATTCCATCCTAAATCGATGACAATTTCATCTTTAGGAACAGAATTTGCAGCTGCGGAATTTGAGGTATTGCGATTACAAGCAGTTAAGCCGATGAGTAAAATTCCCCAACTAGCAGCTAATAATTTTCTCCATCCCCTCTGTTGAAGAAATTTAGAGGTGATGACTGTAGTTTTTGCACAGGTATAATTCATCAAAATCATCTTCAAAACCTATAGGAAAAACTACCAATTACTGTAAATGGTTCTTGGGGATTAATTGTTGTACCATCAGTGGCATCATAATAATTAGTATCAAAAAGATTTTTGAAGTTCAAGCGTGCCTCGAACTGAGGGCGGCGATAGAAGAGCGCTGCGTCTGTTCTGACGTATGAAGGTATGGTGATTGTATTAGGCAGTCCACCTTGGCGATCGCCTACATACACAATCCCCAAGCCTGCACCCAACCCTTGAAGATTGCCACTTTGAATTTCATAAGTTGTCCATAGACTAGCGCTATTGTAAGGGACATTCGGTAAGCGATCGCCAACAGGAATTTCATTATCCTTTGTTACCTGTGCATCGGTATAAGCATAAGTAAGAATCATCTTCCAGCCAGGTAAAATTTCCCCATTAATATCCAATTCAACCCCACGACTACGTTGCTCTCCCGTCTGAATTGTGGCAAAAGGGTCAGAGGAGTTTGGGTCTGTGGTAGCGACGTTCTGGCGTGTAATTTGGAACAGCGCCAGATTTGCTGACAGTCGCTGGTCTAAAAACTCTTGGCGAATTCCTACCTCGTATTGCTGGGAAGTCACAGGTTCAAATTGTTCTCCATTGGAGTTTCTACCAAAGATTTGGGGTGTGAATGAGTTTGACCAACTGGCATAAAGTGTTGTAGTATCGCCAGGCTGATAAACAATACCAAGTCTCGGTGAAAACTCACTATCACTTACTTCATTAATGCTAGTGTTTGTTTCGCGGTCTTCGTAGAAGCCATTGACATTATCAAAGCGCACTCCTGCTAAAACTTTCAAATTAGGCAGCACTTCAACAATATCCTGGAGGTAAATACCAAGGGTATTATCACCGTATGCCTCGTTAAAGTTCAGTGAAAGTGCTGCTGTTGGTCTAGCACCGTAGATTGGATTAAAGATATCGATGGGAGCGATCGGCGCACTAGAGAAGGTATAGGCATACTCCAAGCGGGAGTAATCCACCCCAAAGAGTAGATTATGCCTCACGGAACCAGTATTGAACTTTCCTAAAATTTCATTTCTCAGGGTGAGATTTTGCAGATCGTTAGTGCGTCTAGTGAACTCCCGATTCAATGTGCGACGATCTGCTTGCAGTCTACCACTACGAGTTGCTCCCTCATCAAAAACATCTTGCCAAAGTGTATTAAATCCTAATCGATACTGCCAGTTATCACTAAACTCGTGTGAAAATTCGAGTGAGAGTGAGTGAGCAGTGAACTTTTCATTGTCTAAATCTGGTTCACCTAGATAGGTTTTCGGGGAAATTTGTAAAAATTCTGGCTCGGCTCTAAATGTTTCATCATCGGGGTAATCGGTGTTTAAATATTCATAATCAAAGCTCAGACTAGTACGTGGGCCTATGTTCCAGGTCAAAGATGGCGCGACAAAAAAGCTTTTGTAGTTAAGGAAGTTACGAAAACTCCCCTGATCTTGATAAGCGACGTTCAGACGATACAACAGCGATCGATTTTCTACTAATGGGCCTGTTAAATCGAGTTCACCACGATAAAAGTCGTAACTCCCAACAGTAGCTTTGACTTCATAACGTGGTTCGTCAAGGGGTTTTTTCGTCAAAATATTCACAATACCTGACTGAAAACCACCACCATACAAAGCCGCCGCCGGACCTTTAAGTACCTCAACTTGATCGATATTGGCCAGATCGCGCGGAAAACCGCCCTGACTCCGAAATCCATTGCGGAGATTTTCAAAACCGTCAGAGAACCCACGAATGATAAAACCCGATGACCCAAGTCCGTCTCCACCTGTTACCCGTTGGATACCGCTGACATTATCGGTAAACTCATCCAAACGCACTGCTCCTCTATCTTCCAGCACTTGACGTGGAATCACCTGAATTGATTGGGGAGTGTCTTCAATGGGAGTTTCAAATCTTGTCCCCGTGACAACGAGTTCTATTGGTGGTTCTTCGCCTTGTTCTGTGGTGTTTGCCGGGGGCGTATCCGGTGTTTGTGGTTGCTGTGCAGAAGTTGTAGCTGGTGTGACAACAAAAATTAAACCTTTATCGCTGTCGTCTAGCTCAACTTTCGGTAAACTCGTCTCACCCGTCACTGTGACTCGGATAGTGTTTGTATCCTGATTTGTGACTACAATATCAGTAATTCCCGCAGTCGGTTTTTCTTGACGGAATAATTCCCCAGTACTTAGCTTCAGTTGAGCGTTGGGAATATCAACAATAAAATTATTTCCTTCACTCTTAACTACTGTTTGCAATTGGTCAGAAGTAAGTGTTTCTAAAATTACTTCTAAACTATTCTCGCTGGTGTTTAAGCTTACCCCTGTTACTAATATGACTTGATTTTGTTTTTGTCCCTGTGCTAGCCAGTCTTTCACACTGGTATGTGGACGTTGGATGTCACTCAGTTGAGGAATCTCTGTGATGGGTACTTCTGCTTTTATTCCTTCGTTAAAAACTGTATACTCTGGAATCAGATTAATCTGGTCTAACTTTTCTTTTCCCTGTGCTTTGACAGACTCAGACCATAATAGCAAACAGACAGATCCTGCAATTCCCAAATAACGAAAATGTCGTAGCTTCAAGATTTTCCTCCACTCCACAGCCTATAAAATCGACACACACAATTGCAGCCCATAACACTTTTGTGTTATGAGTTTTTAACTCTTAAATGCTGTAATATTTTTTTGATAAGAATGATTATCATACTATTTTCAGCAGGGAAAGATGAAGAAAAAATAAATATGTCGGAATTTAGCAGTAAGACTCTTGTATTTATTTGCACAAGAACTACTTGCTATTGGCTTGCTCTAACGTTAGAAAAAAGACAGATGCAAGATAAAACAACAGAAAGCTTTCGACATTTATAAGTATTCTTGAAGTTTTGTCAGTCAACCATCTCTAATTTGTTTTCATGCGTTGTATATAGCGTTTACCGGTCTAATGAAGTACATTTATTAAGATAAAGCTGTGCATCTCCTCAAGGAGAAAAATGAAACCATATTCCCTCGACTTTCGTCAAAAAATACTTGATACATATTTAGAAG
>JAHHHW010000016.1 GCA_019359115.1 Pelatocladus maniniholoensis HA4357-MV3 | reverse complement strand
AAATTATACTCTATTTTGTAGGAAGTTTCCAGAAAAAGAGAAACAAACGGCTAAAGCCGTGCGAGTCGCGTTTCATCCCCTCCTTAAAAGATAGGGGTTCTCACGCTCCCGGACTTCTTTGATAGAAAATACTTCACTTCTACGAGAATAAGCGTCTAGTAAATTCCAATGCAGCTTCTGACTCTGGTATTTCTCTTGCTAAGAGTTCCACAAACTGGTAAGGTGTCGTTTGCGGATTTTCGGCTAAGGTATCTTCTACAATCAGGCTAGCGATCGGACCAATATAGAAGGCCAAAGCATCTTGACAACGCTGTATAAATGTGGCGTTGAGGGAAGTTATTTGTTGCTGATTGTGATTAGTTTGTCGATATGGGAAACTTGGTGGATTTTGATTAGTTTGTAGGTGTTGGTAATTGGGTTGATTTTGATTAGTTTGTTGATATGGGAAACTTGGTGGATTTTGATTAGTTTGTAGGTGTTGGTAATTGGGTTGATTGTGATTAGTTTGTTGATATGGGAAATTTGGTTGATTTTGATTAGTTTGTGGATGGCGAGAAGTTTGTTGACTTGACGGTTTACTCAGCACCGTTTCATCTAAATCTAGATTAGGAGACTGAGGTTGAGATGTTGTTACAGTTGTTTGAGCATCGGGAGTAAGTATGGTAGGAGGAACATCAAACATTGTTGATGGTGATGCTGTTTGAGGACTTCCTAAAAGTTTAAGATCCCTTAAAACTTCTTGAGATGTTTGATATCTATATCTGGGTGTATCTGACAGCATTTTATCTAGGATTTGAGCAAATCCATCGCTGACATAAGTGTAAAAACGCCATTTCCACTCCAAGCTGTACTGATCCATTAGCAAGGATGGATCTTTACCTGTCAGTAATACAACTGCTGTGACTCCCAAAGCATAGAGGTCACTACTAGGAGAACACAACCCTAGGCTGATTTGTTCGCGGGGAGCGTATCCCACTTTCCCCACCAAAGACATTTTACCTACAAAGGTCACTTGGTTGGCATTAGTAACTTCATGAAGATCAGCTATTTGTTTTCCAACTCCAAAGTCAATTAAAACAGGCAAAATATTACCTTCAGGTAACATGATATTGTCAGGTGAAATATCCCTATGAATAATATGATGCTGATGGATGTATTCTAAAATGGGTAATAAGTTTTTCAGCCACTTAATGACTTCTTCTTCAGTAAAAGTTTGTCCTTGAAGTTGGCGATCGCGTAATAAGGCTGAGTAAGTTTTACCATTAACAAATTCTTGTACTAGAAATAAGCGGCCATCTCCTTCAAAACAAGCCAAAAAACGAGGTATTTGTGGATGTTCTAGCTGATGCAGAATTTTTGCTTCTCTTTTGAACAAATTGCGGCATTTTTCTAGTCCTCCTCCTCCTCCTGTCCCAATCGGCGCAAATTCTTTCAGGACACAAGCTTCATTAAAGCGACGAGTATCAAACGCCAAGTAAGTTCGCCCCAAACCCCCTTGTCCTAGCAGTTGTTGGATGATGTAACGATTATCAATTAATGTTCCTGAAGGTATTTCTGGTTTGACTAAGGAGGGCTGAGACATATCATGATACTCCTAATGATTTCCTATACATATATTTGGTTATATATAACTTCAACTCCTAGCCTATGAGTTTTCGTACAAGATATCCAGAATATCTATGAATCTAAACTTTTCCAGTAAAGTTATCTAAACATAAAGCTTTTGAATATTTTTAAGTTTTGGTCTTCCAGTCTTAGGCTTGGTGAACACACATTGAAGTTTTGAGATAAAATGACTACTGCAAAAGCAAATAAGTTTCTGTTTCAGAATTTTCTTAACCTCTATAAATTGCTATCACCCTAATTATCTATTAGGTATAAGCTCAAAAAATATGCAAATAATTTATTACATTTTATTAAGTAATATGCAACTATTGAGTTAATTGCTTGCTAAATTACTTTTTCGGGTTAGAGGTTTCTGGAATGAGAACAGCAGGTGTTTGCTTTACTTTTGGCTCTATAGGCTGAACTTTTTCAACTAACTTAATAAACTCCTGGTAATTAGGTATTTTAGCAGCAGGAATGTAACCTGCGTCGGCGGCAATATCGGCAGGTGCATTATTCATGGTTTTTTGGATTTGTTGTTGGAGATTGCGATCTACCGTTGGCGAAAGTAGCATCACTCCGGAGGGAATCCAGCGACTAGTATGTAAAGTTCTAAACTTAGTTGTACTAAAACTACGACGATAAACCTCAAAATCTTTTTCTGATATAGCACCAGCATCAACTGTTCCGTTATCAATCCATTCAAGTACAGTTTTAGGAGTGGGAGCAAAACGAATTTGAGCCAAAGTTAAACCGTAGAGATCGTACAAAGGGACATAGTAGCCAGCAGCAGAACCAATTTCTCCTAAAGCAACTGTTTTGTTAGACAAGTCTGAGATTTTATTGATTGGTTTATCATCTCGGACAATCAATAAAGAACGTTGTCTATTACTAACTCCTTCCATGGAAAATAAAGGAATGTAAAGTTCTCTACCGATCGCGATCGCAGCTAAACCTGGAGGTGCAAATACTAATTCCCATTTTTTGTTGTGAATCTGGTCTATAGCTTGCAATTCGTTGTAAGCTGGTTCCAAGTCCACAATTGACTTCGTTTGTGATGCGATGTAATCTTTAAAGCGATCATATTTGTCGAGCGATATTTTTCCTTCACCGTAGCTAATCACGCCGATAGTCAGTCTGTCAGGACTCTCGTTTGTTTTTGGTTGGGAATCACATCCGAATCCAAATATCCCTATTAATGCCACTAGGTAAAATACTAAAAAACGTGGCTGAATAAAAATATTAATTTTCATAACTTAGTTACAACAGTAAGAAATGATCAGGCGCAATTGATTTTAATGATTCTACTTCTATCTCCTTGTAAAAGGCGATCGCACAAGAAAGTTAACCTTTTTTACAACAAATGTTGCTATTTGAAAATATATCTTGACTAATGTGGTTAGGTTTTGCTCATGATGGAATAAAGGAATTTTGTTGTTTAGAACAATCAACGAACAACAACTATCTAGTAACTACCTTCACATCTATGCTTATTCCGTTAAATTACGAATAAATTATCAAAAACAATCCGGAAAATCACCCATAATTCTTGTAGGATACGGGTGTGACTTTAATCAGAGAATAGGTATAATAAATTTCATGACAGGGAGCTTTGAACAAGCAACGCTTGTTAGTCCTCAACCTTTTTTGGAACTGAATAATAAAGGTCAAATCCTACGGCTTTATCTCCAAAAAGATGAGCATCGCTTGGGGCGTGGTCGCGAATGGGCAGATTTAGAAGTACCAATCGGCTGGGAAGTCTTCTCCAGAAAACAAGCTACTTTACGCAAAGAAGGAGGAGATTACCGAATCTACGATGGTGATGGGGTTAATCCTAGTCGTAATGGTATATTTTTGAACAAAGTACCTATTGATGCTAGTGGCTATTTATTAAAAAATAGCGTGCAGTTAGAAATCGGACAATCTCCTCATAACCGAATTCAGCTAACTTACTATAACCCTGTTGATGCTCCCGCAGCGATCCCCACAAACCGCCGCTTGATCTTAAAAGGCTTGAAGGACTGGCCTGTGCAACTGGGGCGATCGCCTAAACCAGATCGCTATTCTTCAATGCAGTTGGATGCGCCTACAGTCTCCCGCCTTCATGCAACAATTTATCCTGATGGTCAAGGAGGACATTTTCTCCAAGATTTAAGTACAAACGGTACTTTTGTCAATGGTCAACGAGTTTCCAAACGCTTTCAGTTAGTAGATCAAAGCAGAATTCAAATCGGGCCGTTTAGCCTGCTTTATCGCCCAGATTGCCTAGAATTATTAGACAGTGGTAGTCAAATCCGTCTTGATGTCAACCGCTTGCAACGTAAAGTCAAAGACAAAGAAAGACGAGAAAAAATCATTCTCAACGATGTATCTTTGGTGATTGAACCAGGACAGTTGGTAGCGTTAGTTGGTGGTAGCGGTGCTGGTAAGTCTACTTTGATGAAGTCTTTGTTAGGAATTGAACCAGTATCTTCGGGTACAGTCTACTTAAATGGGGACAACTTGCGGCAAAATTGGCCGATGTATCGTTCACAACTAGGTTACGTTCCCCAAGATGATATTGTACACCCCGATCTCCGAGTAGAGGAAGTACTTGCCTATGCCTGCAAACTTAGGCTTCCACCCGATACAAATATCCAGCAAGTAGTAGATACCACCTTAGAACAAATTAAATTAACTCACGTTAAGACAAATTTTATACATAATCTCAGTGGTGGGCAACGTAAACGTGTCAGTATTGGGGTAGAACTATTAGCTGACCCGAAATTATTTTTTTTAGATGAACCGACTTCTGGCCTTGACCCTGGTTTAGATAAAGAAATGATGCGTCTGTTGCGAGAATTAGCAGATCAAGGTCGCACAGTAGTGTTAGTTACCCATGCAACAGCCAATATTGAAGTGTGCGATCGCATTGTCTTCATGGGAAGAGGTGGTAAACTTTGTTACTTTGGACCTCCTAAAGAAGCATTGAGCTTTTTTGAAATGCCTTCAGAAGACTTAAAGTATTTTTCAGATATTTATATCAAACTTGATCAAGGTGGTAATGCCAAAGACGTTGCATCAACCATTGATCATTGGTCGCAGAAATACGAAAGGTCGCCAGAATGCCAGAAGTACGTAAAATCACAGTTAAAGTCTGGTAAAGATAGTACATCAAAAGCAGATGATCGCATTCACACGGGGATATCTCCAATTACACAACTGGTGTTGTTGAGTCAGCGATATCTGCAATTAGTAACGCGGGATCGCACGAGTATAATTTTATCGTCGGTATCAGGGCCAATTGCGATCGTTCTCACAGCTTGGATATTACGAGACGAAACACCTCTCAAAAAACTCAACACCGCAGAAATTACCCAAGGTCCTTTAGCACTCAAGGTACTTTTCATCTTTAGTTGTATAGGAATTTGGGTAGGGCTTTCTAGTTCCGTAAGAGAGATTGTCAAAGAAGCAGCAATTTATGCGCGAGAACGACTGATTAACTTGGGTTTAATTCCCTATTTGGGTTCTAAAGTTGCAATTCGTTCCAGTTTAGTGCTGCTACAAACTCTATTAATTACTGCGGCTGTATTAATCGGTTTTAAATCTCCAGAATATAATCTCATACCTTGGTTTTTGGGTTTAGGAATCACTACTTTTTTAACCCTGCTGGCGAGTGTTAGCCTGAGTTTAATGATATCTGCTCTAGTCAAAACAGAAAACGAAGCAAATAGCATTCTTCCCTTGATTATGATTCCTCAAATCATTCTTTCAGGAGTGCTATTTAAAATGACAGGTTTAGCAGCTAAACTAGGATGGCTAACAATTAGTAGATGGTCAATTGGTGCTTACGGAACCTTAGTAAATGTAAATGCAATGGTTCCAGAAAATGCACCAGGTTTACCTTCTCTTGCAGATATTTTTGAAAAGTCTGATGTTTATAATGCAACCTGGAAAAATTTGGGACTAAATTGGGGAATTTTGGGTGTGCATACCTTAGTTTATTTAATTGTGGCGCTGTTGTTACAGAAACGGAAAGATATTGTTTGAACTTGACGTTTTTTGTTTTACACACACTAACAAATAAAAACAATATAATAGGGAATACATTGTTGGTAGAGTTTGCCAAGCAGGAAGTGGAGGATCAGATTGAGGAATTAGGGGAGAAGAAGTCATATAAATATAGTTTTTATAGGTGCGAGTGTTATTCATTCAAGTGTTTACTGACTGAGCGATCGCATTTATCAATAAAGCCTCTTTCCTTACAGGAGAAGACTTGGAAACAGGTTATCTCATATTTTCTACCTAGCCCCTGTGATGTTAGTAATCGCGGCTATACAAACCTAGTCCACCGACGCAGACTAGGGGAAAATTAAAGATTTTAAACCCATTTTAAGTGAGTTTTGTATGTGTAGCCGCGACTTCTAGTCGCCTGGTGCAAGATGTTACTCCTCATCTGGTTCTAAATCTTCATCCTCCAACGAAGCCTGTGGTATTGCTGCAATGATTGCATCTATTACTTTAGAAACTGGCAAAATCTCAATATCCAAGCTGGGAAACTTTTGCCCTTTCGGAACGATCGCCCGCTTAAATCCTAACTTCGCCGCTTCTTTTAACCGCAATTCCATTTGTGACACGGGGCGCACTTGTCCACCTAAACCGACTTCACCAATCAATACAGTTCCAGGATCGACAACGCGATCGCGGAAACTAGCGACAATCGCAATTGCTACACCCAAATCTACGGCTGGTTCTTCAACGTTCAACCCACCCGCAGAAGCAACGTAGGAATCAAGTTTCGACATGGGAACCCCTACCCGTTTTTCTAATACTGCCAAAATCTGCACCAAGCGGTTGTAATCTACGCCTGTGGTAGAACGACGGGGTGAGGCGTAGCTAGTGGGACTTACCAAAGCTTGCAACTCTACAACAATTGGGCGTGTACCTTCGCAAGCAACTACAATCGCAGTCCCAGGACCCGGATCATCACGGTTGCCCAAAAATAGTTCGCTGGGGTTGGAAACTTCCCGCAAACCGTGTTCCACCATTTCAAAAATGCCGATTTCATGGGTAGCACCAAAGCGGTTTTTCACTGTCCGTAATAACCGATGGGAAGCAAAGCGATCGCCTTCAAAATATAACACCGTATCTACGAGGTGTTCTAAAACTTTCGGCCCAGCGATCGCTCCTTCTTTGGTGACGTGTCCGACAATCAACATGGTAATATCTTCATGCTTTGCCACCTTCATCAAAGCGGCGGTGCATTCCCTCACCTGGGCTACGGAACCGGGCGCAGAGGTCAGAGCAGGGAAAAAGACTGTTTGAATACTGTCAATTACTGTCAAATTGGGTTTGAGAGATTCTACTTCCTTCAGTATTTCTTCTAAATCTGTTTCTGGTAATACATATAAATCGGCAAATTTTCCTTCAATTTGCGTTACTTCGGTTACTTCGGTTACTTCGGTTACTTCGGTTACTTCAATCTTGTTAGTGTCATTATGCTCATGACCATTGCCATTGCCATTACTAACTACGTTGAGTGGTTTGGTAACACCCAATCGGGAAGCTCTTAATTTAACTTGTTGTCCCGATTCTTCTCCAGAAACGTACAGGATACGGTATCTTTGCGCTAACTCATTTGATACTTGTAACAATAACGTAGATTTACCTATTCCTGGATCACCACCAATTAATACCATAGAACCAGGAACAACACCGCCGCCGAGGACTCGATCTAGTTCACCATAACCAGAAGGCCACCGTGTGACTTGGCGATCGCTAATTTGGTCAAATCTCAAAGAAGATCGTGGCTTGGCTGGTTTAGCAGATTTAGTATTTCCTTGCTGAGAACGCCAATTATTCCCCCCCCGACTTGGAATATCGGTTGAGGACTGGATGGCAATTTCTTCTTCTAAGGAATTATATGTGCCGCAAGATGGACACTTACCAAACCATTGTGGAGATTCTGCACCACATTGGTTACAAACGTAATAAGTTTTCGGCTTTGGCATTCTTAATATTATTAAATAATCTTAATTTTTTCTTAATTCTTCAGAAAAACAAAAATCCAATCATAGAAGTAGTTACAGCTTTTTCCAACGTAATGATTGGAATGATATCTTAATATTATGGTATGAAAAATTAATCATGAAAATTTTTAGTTAAGGAGCGTTGATTAGCTTGGAAAGTCATAAAGAAAAAATTCTGGTCGTGGATGACGAAGCCAGCATTCGCCGAATTTTAGAAACTCGGCTTTCGATGATTGGTTATGATGTTGTAACTGCTGGCGACGGCGAAGAAGCTTTGGATACTTTCCGCAAGACTGACCCTGATTTGGTAGTTTTGGATGTGATGATGCCTAAGCTCGATGGCTATGGCGTTTGTCAAGAATTGCGTAAGGAATCAGATGTCCCAATAATTATGTTAACAGCACTGGGGGACGTTGCTGACCGGATTACTGGTCTTGAGCTAGGTGCTGATGATTACGTAGTTAAACCTTTTTCACCAAAAGAACTCGAAGCTCGAATCCGTTCAGTACTGCGACGGGTAGATAAAAACAGTGCTTCTGGTATTCCCAGCTCTGGAGTGATCCATGTTGGAAATATCAAAATTGATACCAACAAGCGACAAGTCTACAAAGGTGATGAGCGTATTCGCTTGACAGGTATGGAATTTAGCTTGCTAGAACTGCTAGTGAGCCGTTCTGGAGAGGCTTTCTCTCGTTCAGAAATTTTGCAGGAGGTTTGGGGGTATACACCAGAACGCCATGTAGATACCCGTGTAGTGGACGTACATATTTCTCGTCTGCGGGCAAAATTAGAGGATGATCCTAGTAACCCAGAATTGATTTTGACAGCCAGAGGTACTGGTTATCTTTTTCAACGGATTATAGAACCGGGAGAAGAGTAAGTTTCTAGGGAAGGGAGACAAGGAGAATGACTTTTGACTCTTGAGTGTTGACTTTTCAGCATTGATCAAGCATGGCTAAATCCGATCCGAACCGTATTTTGCGGCGTCTACCCATTGTGGTGGGGGGGTTAGGCGCTGTACTTTTGTTAACTAACCGTTTGCTGACACCAGAAATCACACAGTATCAAGCTCGTGCAGATGTCTTGGGTGTCATTCTGAGTGGGGTATTGATTTTAACGGGTTTACTTTGGCAGCAAGTACAACCGCGATCGCCTGATGCAGTAGAACTAATTGGAGAAGAAGGTTTTGTACTTGCTCCTGATTTACCCCAGACAATCAAAACAGAACTTGCCTGGGCATCGCATTTATTATTGACTAATACAGTCACGCGATCGCTTGTAGTTTTTTATCAAGGTAAAGTTTTATTGCGACGAGGAATTTTAGGCACAAAATTAGAAGTAACACCAGGGCCAATTTTAAAAAGAGTGCAGGAAAAACAACAGCCTGTGTACTTAGTTGCGTTAAAAGTCTATCCAGGAAGAATTGAATTTGATTATTTGCCAGAAAATACTCAAGGAATCATTTGTCAACCAATTGGTAAAGAAGGCGTTTTGATTTTAGGAGCAAATGCTCCTCGCAGCTATACTAAACAAGATGAAAACTGGATCGCTGGGATTGCTGATAAGTTAGCTGTCACCTTGAGTGAGACAATCGGGTAAAGAGTATAAGGAAATAATTAACTATTAACCAATTAACCAATTACCAATTACCCATTACCCATTACCAACAAAAATTTATGCAAATAGTTTATTTATTACTAATCGCCTTAATGGTTGTAGGTATTATTGGCTCCGTGGTTCCAGCTTTGCCAGGTGCTAGTTTAATATTAATAGCTATTATTATTTGGGGATTTGTAAAAGGTTCTTTTGCTGCTATTAGTGCGCCATTGATTGTCACAGCTATAGTTTTAGTTCTGAGTATTGGCGTAGATTTATTAGCTGCTTATTTGGGTGCAAAACAAGCAGGCGCTAGTAAATGGGGACAAATAGGTGCAATTATTGGCTTAATTGCTGGGTTTTTAGGATTGTTACCAGCTTTACCTGTGGGAGGGCCACTCTTAGGAATACTGTTTGGCCCTCTAATAGGAGCGATCATCGGTGAGTTAATCTACCGAAGAGATTTTGTGATTGCAGTAAAAGCTGGTATGGGAATTGTAGTTGGTACAGTCGTGGGAAATTTAATTCAGGGAGTGTTAGCGATCGCAGCAGTTGTGTTTTTCTTAGTCAATACTTGGCCACAAGTATTTAATTAATAAAAGCTGCTGAAGACATCAGCAGCTAAAACAGTATCACCTTTAGCCTACTGGTAAAATCTTTTTACGTTGCCGTAAGCCAAACATACCTGCTATTGCCAAAGCACCCAAGCCAAAGGTTGTTCCTGCTTCCGGTACAGCTTTTGGTACTCCCTTGATTCCAGATAAATTCACGCCATCACCATACTTGGGAAACTTTTGAGAATGACCGTTACCCAACTGCACTTCAAAAGATTTAACGTCGTAAAAAGTCAAAGCCTGAATATTGTTATTCTTTCCAGCTTTCAACATCATATTGTCAACTGACTTGCCATTAATTAATAAAACGCCAGTACCGATATCTTCCACATCAAAAAAATCTAGAGTTATTTCCGACATTAGATTTGTGAATTCAAACAAGAAGCGACCAACTTCTAATTGACCATTTTCAGGTAACTTACCACTTTCTGTAATGGCTACAGGACGTAACCAGTATTCGTTAATTCCTGTATTTGTACCTGCATCTTTTGTTCCGAAACTAACTTTTAAACCTTGTCCTTGATAGATGTTAGAAGTGGCTCTATCATCCACAAATAATCGACTAGCACCATATCCACCAGCTCCATCAAAATCTAAACTTGTGACTGTGTAACCTAGTGAAGTTGTATTAAGACATTTAGTTGGATCAAGACAACCAAGATTAGTCTTAATCTCACCTTCTTGTGTGGGAATGAGAGAACCAGCATGAGCAGCAGGCGCACCAGCAATTACGCCCAAACCCAAAGCTGTTCCCATCATTGTGGCTAAAAAATTAAATTTATACATGATTCCCCTTCTGCAACTTTTAAATGAAATTCGCACTCAAAAATGATTAAGTATCGCGATTGCATCACTAAGCTAATGGATAATTTGCTGAAGTGGGTAGTAGAAAAAATATATTTTACATTCTCTTGATTTGCAGATAAAAACCTAATGTTACTCCGTAAAATCACACGATATATACGTATTAATAACTATAGTAATCCGGTTTGGTTGATGAACTTATTAGTTGAGTTGGGTAATGGAAATAGAAAGAACCCCACCGCCTTCGGCACCTCCCCTTGGTAAGAGGAGGTTGGGACTTTCAAGGGTAGGGGTTTTAAAATCTCGAAAATAGTTGATAAAATTCTCAATTGCTTAACGTGGTTTGGTTGTTTCAGGATTTTTAAATCGGCTGAAATAGTCAAAAAATGACCGAATACAAAACCCCTACCCTTGAAAGGGAGGTTGGGAGGGGTTAAAATAATGTGCAGCTTTACAGAGAATTGGTCTAAGTTCTAAGCTAATGATTCAGTTTTTTTGCGTTGTCGCAAACCGAATGTGCTTACTACTAACAAAGCACCTAAACCGAGAATATTTCCTGGTTCTGGTACTGGCTTAGGAACCACATTTCCTTTGAGGTCAACACCATCACCTGTCTTGAATTTGCTAGAATAAGCATTACCCAATTGCACTTCAAAAGACTTGACATTATGAAGAGTCAATGACTGAATTTTATTATTTTTTCCAGCAGGTACATTCAAATTGCTAACTGATTGACCATTTATTAGCAAGATCGCAGTACCTAAATCTTCCACATCAAAAAAATCTAAACTTACTTCCGACATTTCTTTAGTAAAATTAAATAAGAAGCGACCGACTTCTAATTGACCACCTTCAGGTAAATTACCACTTTCTTTAATTGCAACAGGACGGAACCAATATTCGCTTAATGCTGGGTTTGTACCTGCATCTTTTGTTCCGAAACTCACTTTTAGACCTTGTCCTTCATAGGTATTAGAAGTGCTTCTGCTATCTACAAATAATCGACTAAGACCATAACCACCAGCCCCATCGTAATCTAAACTTGTGACTGTGTAACCTAGTGAAGTTGTGTTAATACACTGATTCGGATCAAGACATCCGAGGTTGGTTTGTACTTCTCCTTCTTGTTGAGGAACTAGAGAAGCAGCTTTTGCTGAAGGTGTAGCAGCAGCAATACCTAAACCAACAGACAATGCTATCAGTGTTTTTGTTAAAGCAGAGATGTTTTGCATGATTTATTGGAAATAACTAAGGATGATTTCGGAGATTAGACACAAACTTTTGTGTTTGTTCTGAAACATATCCGTATGTTATTTCCGCATTTGAGTAATTGTCATCTTAAAATCAGAACATTTACTTCTTCTTTATTTTGAGAAAAACTTTAGGAAAAATACTGAAATTAAATGTTTTTGAAGATACTTATATTGAGATAATTAGTACTTAATTACAAAAACAAGAGATTTTGAATAGCATTAAACCCCTTGATTTAAAAAATTTTATAGATTGATTTATGAAGGATAAACGTATAAGACAAATCTTTTTTGATACTCCTACGCTTGCTTTAGCCGATGGGATTCTTGGTTCATCCAGTCCACTTACCATGATTAGGAAACTAATCATGCCAGAGGTGGCTCTGTCCACAAGCTTTTTTGCTCCTTAGAAACTTTCTAAAGATTTTTGTGCTTCTGTTGCAACAATTTCTACTTCATCATTCGCCAATGTTTCTAATATATTTTTGGCCTCTGTTCCTTTAAGACGACCTAAAGCTTGTGCAACTCTATGGCGAATTTGCCAATCTAAATTTGTAGCGTAGGGAGCTAAAAGTGGAATTGCTTGTGTATTTCCCAAGTCGCCAAGAGAACTAATTGCAGCAGTTTGCACTAATTCATTGTCTGAGGAAAGTGCCTGTTGGAGTAAGTCAAACGATCGCGGATCACCCAATTCTCCTAAAGTAGCGATAATGCTAAACTTGACGATCCATTCATTGCTTGTTTCGTAAAGCTGCTGCAAATCTTCAAAAGCTGCTTTTAGCTTCAAAGCACCCAAACAGTCTGCTGCTGCTGCTTGCACATCTGGTTCTGGGTCATTGAGCAAGCGATCGCGTAATAGATTCAAAGATAAATCTAAATCTTGCCCACCTAACGTATCAAACTGGCTAACTGCTGAGTAGCGAACACGGGAATTACTGTCATTGATAGCATTTTTAATTAACTCAAAACCAATTGTTGGTTCTAGTTCGCGAATTTGATTTACTGCTCGTAAGCGATCGCCCAAATCCTCAGAAATCAGTAGCTGTTTTACAGATTCAGGATTAACACTCATTTATTTATCTCACTTTTTTTAAAGTTTGTTATTTGTCAGTTGTCATTTGTTATTGGTCAAAAAACTAATGACCAATGACAAAGAACTAATTACTAATCTTGACCTGCGGCCATTGCTCGAATGACATCCCCACGGGTAAGAATACCAATTACTTGACCCTCGCTGTCAAGAACTGGTAAACGGTGAACGCTGCGATCGCTCATGGTTTTGGCTGCTTCTTTCAAGCTTTTATCAGGGGAAACAGTGATGGGGTGTTTACTCATCACTTCCCCGACGGTTTGTCCCAAAGCTTTGTGCAAATCACGATCATATGTAGCCGGGTTTTTTAAATAGATCACGCTATCAAGAAACATAATATACGCCGGAGGCGTGACTCCTGTTTCTTGCCACATTAAATCAGTTTCCGAGAGAATACCTACCAATTTACTGGCATCATCTACAACAGGTAGACCACTGATGCGTCGTTCTGCCAGAATTTGGATAGCTTCCTTCAAAGGAGTTTGGGGTCGGACTACAATGGGGTCACGACTCATTACGTCGGCGACGGTCTTAGGCATTTGTTTGCTGACACCTTTTATCAAGCACTCTGGGATTATTGTAGAGAATTTTGGTAATTGGTAATTGGTTATTAACACTAACCACTAACAATCAACAAGTGATTGAGTTTCACAAAAGACTTGTAACAAATCAATACAGTTGGCGATCGCTCCTAAGTGAGCAATTTCGTAGCCGTGAGTGTTTTGTGTAGGGAAGGCTAAACATGCTGCGCAGGCGACATGGCCGAATTTCATAGCGATAGAAGCATCGCTACCAAAACCATTTAAGATAGCAAGTTGCACTGGTATATTTAATTGTTTAGCAGATTGGTGTAATTGTCGATTTAGAGTTTCATCATAGATTCCATAGGCATCCTGAGACAAAATCACAGGGCTTTTGCCGTCTTCAATCGGGTATTCTGACGATAAGGGACAAATCTCTAGGGCAATTAAGGCATCTAAGCACTGATTTTGAGTAAAGTAAAGCGCCCCAATTGCTCCCACTTCTTCTTTTGCTGATGCAACCAAATATACATCAACTGCTGGTTGTGTAATCTTTTCTGCTAGAGCTAACAAAATTGCTACAGAGGCTTTATTGTCTAATGTATAACTTGCTATATGGTCTTTTAGCCGAATTGGATGCTTGCGATGCTTACCAATTACCATTCTAGTACCCGCTCGAATGCCAGCTGATTCTAGTTCGGCAGTAGTACATTTTGTTTCAATCCAAATATCTTCCCATTTCACAGGAGTATCTTCTTGCTGGATTTTTTGTGGTGATTCGTGGGAAACGTGACGCGAACCAAAACTGAGAATTCCACTGATAGTTGCATTATCTCCGAGTAAATCGACAACACCTTCACCGTAAACCCACGGAAATGCGCCACCTAGTTTGCGGACTTCGACTCTACCTTGTTCGCCTATGGTTTTCACGATTCCACCAATTTCGTCTTTGTGAGCAGTGATGGCGATCGCTCGATCAGGATTTTTACCGGGTATTTTGGCAATGATGTTATCAGCGCGATCGCACCAAGCTTTGACTCCCAAGTCTGTAAATCTCTGCATCAAGTATTGGTTAATTTCTGTTTCAACACCACTAGGAGAGTGGTGCATGACCAATTGTGCAATTATTTTGAATAAGTGGTCGTAATCCCACATAAGTATACTCAGAGTATATAAGCTTTTGAATCCAAACAATCATAATATTAGGTGGGCAAAATGCAAGCTATCTCTATCGAGAAACCTAATCTTCCCCAACCCCCAGTTTTTTCTACACCTGAAGAAGAACGTCTACATCGTAAGCAACGGCTAGCGGCGGCGTTTCGCTTGTTTTCTCGTTTCGGTTTTGATGAAGGTATTGCAGGTCATATTACCGCTCGTGATCCAGAACAATTGGATTGCTTTTGGGTCAACCCTTTTGGTATGCACTTCGGTTTAATTAGAGTCAGTGACCTGATTTTAGTTAACTACCGAGGTGATGTAATTGTAGGCGATCGCCCCATCAATCAAGCGGCTTTTACGATTCATTCCCAAGTCCATGTAGCTCGTCCTGATGTGGTTGCAGCAGCTCATGCTCACTCGCTCTATGGCAAAAGCTGGTCTAGCCTGGGTCGCTTGCTTGACCCTCTTACCCAAGATGCTTGCATGTTCTACGAAGATCACAGCTTATTCGATGATTATACTGGTGTGGTTCTGGAACTGGAAGAGGGTAAACGCATTGCTCAAACTCTGGGTAATAATAAAGCTGTCATTCTCAAAAATCACGGCTTGCTCACAGTAGGTCATTCAGTTGATGAGGCTGCATGGTGGTTTATCACAATGGAACACACTTGTCAAGCTCAATTATTAGCAGAAGCAGCTGGTAAACCAGAGCCAATCAAACATGAGTATGCCAGTATAGCACAGAGCCAGGTAGGTTCTCATTATATGGGCTGGTTTAGTTTTCAACCTTTGTATGAAATGATTGTCCGGCAAGAACCAGATTTGTTGGAATAAATCTAATACCCTACAAGCTGCAAATCACCAAATTTCTGATTTTGCCAAGATGTAGTAGATAAAGGTTGATCATCAAGCATATCGAGGGCTGTTTCTGCTAAGATGCTGTAGGTGCGTGTAGTTGGATGAACACCATCCCAAAACAAAAACTCATCTGGATTTTTGCCTTGATTAGTACATATACTAAAATTTCCTTGGGCGATGTCGTCTAAGTCGCCTATTAAACAAGCATCGGTAACATTAGTTAAGCCGAATTGGCTGGGAGAAGTTTGCAGTTTTATAAATAGGGAATTTACATCAACAGGAATAATATTAACGCCAGGAATCGTACTCAAAGTTTTTAAACTAGCTGCTAATGCTATATTATGTTGTTGGCTTAAAGCAGTTAATTGGCTGGAATTCGATTGATTTGATGTGGAAGGAAGTTTGCCTAAATCTGGCAAGTTAGCTACCATAATGTTTTTAGCACCTGTTATGGCAAGTAACGCTACTGATCTTGATAAATTTGCAATTGGTTGACTAACATCAGTCACATTACCAAATACATAATCATTGCCACCACCCCAAACAATATAAAGTGCATCGGGATCAGCTGATTGACTGCTTTCTCGTAAGGAACGGGTAAATAAGCCAATTTGTCCAAGTACTCCTGGTAATAATGATTTTGGAACTAAAGCGTTACCGAGACCAGAACTACTTCCTGCAAAGGCATAATTAATACCTTCACTGGGAGTGCTATTTTTTAAGTCAGTAAATAAAGTTGGGGACAATCCTAGTTCATCTCCAAGATATTCTACCCACACCTTGCCATTAGAAAGCCGTCCTTCATAGTAGGGTGGACTTGGTGGTATTGTGGATTTGGTAGCGTTATATAAGTTACCAGGGTCAGAAAGACTATCACCAAATACGTAAATTTTGCTAATATGTGTTGCAGCCAAAGATTTAAGCGGCGACATAAAAGATAGAATCAAAAATCCTGCCGCTATGAGTTCTTTTTTCATATTAATTTTGTCCTTGCATTAATAGCTTAGTTTGCAAAAAGACTAGTTTTGTCTAGACAAATTAGCTCAAATATTCTGATTTTTTAAAAAAGTTTGATCAATAAAAAAACTACGTAGTACTACGTAGTTAGAAAAAATTGTATCATGAGTTAGTCAGATATTCTTATAAATATTTATCTTTACTATTTCTTACTCATTGATTTTATTATTGACAAAAATAAGAAATTTTTATGGTTGATTATGACTATTTTGCTACTTTTATTTAACTAAATTATATTTAGGGCGATCGCGTTAATTTCAGAGCATCGGTTGCTGATACGCCCTCACCTTGAGTACCAAAGTACCACAATGCTGCTGCCGCTTCGGCACGAGTTACTGGTTTTTTTGGTTGGAAAAGTGTTGTATAGCCATACACGCGACGGATGTTTGATTGTTCTCCATTTTGGAAATCAGCCAATATGGCCCGTAATGCTTTGGGGTCAATTTTTGCTGCATCCTGAAAACCCCAAGTCTGACTGACTGCACTCAAACTAGCAGTAGGTAAAGCTTGGCGAGTATCTAAAGGAACTTTGGATACGAGTAATTGTTCGCGTGTCAAAGGTGCATCAGGACGAAACAAAACTTGTGTAGAATCACCAGACAAAAGACTAGGAAATAAACCACTTTCAGCTAATCCTTGAATTGCTGGAAAATCTGGATCTGTTTTTGGTATATCACTAAAAGCTGGTTGCACGTTTTCTGATGCCAAGCGAATCTGTTTAGATGGAATATTGGCATACATAGCATTATTAGCAGCCACCAGCCAACGAGCATATTCTCGACGGCTGATATTTTTGTTAGGTTCAAACAGATTAGTTGTATTAGTAGAATTATTTTTCGTACCTTCAGACTCTACAGACAAAACACCTAAACGAGCGACATCTTGAATGTATTTTTGCAATTCTTGGGGTGCTTTGTTTAAGTCACTAAATTCTTGAGTATCAGATATTACTGTTGATGTAGAGTTATTAGTATTAAATGTATTATTTGGTTGACTGACTGAGCCTTCTGGTTGTACAGGACCGATGAACTGCGGATCACCTGGTTGAGGAACTGTATCACTACTAGTAATTTGACTGCTAGGAGTTGGGGTAGCTTGAGCTACAGTTTTGGAGTTTGGCTGGTACTCAATGAGTAATTCGGTAGCTGTCTGTGGTTGATTGGGTGCAGCGTTAGTGACTGATTGAGGTTTAATAGAAATCGTCAGTTGTAAATTATCCTGTGTTGCGGTAAAAGTACCGCTTTGATCATCAGTTGGCTGTTGGGAAATCTGCCAATTTTTATTTTGCAACTGACTACGATAAAAGCTAGCGATAAAATTGCTAGGATCAGAACTCAGCCAGCGAGTTGATACTTTGTTCTCTGAGTCAGTTGCAGCAGACACTTCTTGTATTTGGGCGTTCGGATAGATGGGGATATCTTTGGGAAAATCAGCTGGTAACTGGACTGTTGGTTGGGTGGTTGGCTTGGAATTTTGGCGATCGCTATTAGGCGTTTGATTAGCACCAAAAATTACTGGATTATCTTTCAGCCGAGAATCTGCTGCCAGAGACTCCTCAAGGCCTTTACCAATTTTACTATTGGCACAGGCCGTGAGTGAAGTGAGTAAAACTGCCAAACTGAGAAAGACAGCTGAACGTTGAAAGTACAACACAGGAAATTAAAAATTGAGTGTCAATTTCTACCCTAGCGTATTTGAAAGGGAAAGGGGGATAACTAATCAGTTATCAGTTAACAGTTAACAGTGATCAGTTTAATTTGATAACTGATTCATTCCCAATCCCCAATCCCTGATCCCCGATCCCTTACCCAAAAGTGTTAAGCTGGAATTAAAGCCGCGTTTGCTTTGCCCAATTTATAGAAAAGGAAGGCGATCGCTTGCAGTTCGAGACTAGCGATCGCTAAAACTATCAAAGAAGTCCGGGAGCGTGAGAACCCCTATCTTTTAAGGAGGGGATGAAACGCGACTCGCACGGCTTTAGCCGTTTGTTTCTCTTTTTCTGGAAACTTCCTACAAAATAGAGTATAAT
>JAHHHW010000015.1 GCA_019359115.1 Pelatocladus maniniholoensis HA4357-MV3 | reverse complement strand
TGAAAAGATTTGGGCGACTTTGAAAAGTCGGGTTCGCAAGCTTTTATCCACATCAGATCATCTACGTGATCCAATGGAAACTGTTCTCAAGCAAGCAGCGTCCTAACCAACATGGCTACGGCTATACGTTGTTTTCTTTCGACTGCATCTAAGCATGGTCTTAATCTCTTGGAAGTGATAGTTAATGCATTACAAGGTAATGTCTCTGTTTTCTTTTCCTCAAATCCTACTAGCTAGGCAGTTACGTTTTAAGTGAAATATCTTGAATGATTACCTCTTCATAGCCTTTGAACTGTGCATCAGATGGTAACTCACTCGATGGATAATCAAGAATGGATGTCCTGTCTACTTTTATACTCTGATTTTTGCTACTTTTCGTATGTTTTTTTGGAGTATATCTTTCTTTCTCGGATGAATGATTGCTGAACCCTTTCGGCTTATTGCTCTTTATCTCTGGTTTACCCTGTTCACCTTTAAGACGATTGTTTTCGTCCCGTAGTTTTTGGTTTTCTTGACGTAATTCTTTAATTTCTAATTGTTGCTGCTCTATGACGTTTAGCACAACAGTTAACGTATGCCGTAAGGATTCATCTGCAAACTTTGAGGGGTCGATGGTTTGCAACAATGCCTCTACTTCTTTTTCTGGAGATTGCTTTTGCGCCATGTCATATATTCTACGACGCTAGGTGCATCTATCTACTTTTTATTTTTTGCACTACCCCAATTTATTGAGCGGATAAGATTTCCCTCTTTTCAGCGCTTTTTAAATCCACCACCACTGCTGCTAGTAAAAAATGGTCACATTATTGAGCGCCACCTGAAACGGGAATTAATCACTGAACAGGAATTGATGAGCCAGTTACGTCAGCAAGGTGTAGAATCTCTTAAAGATGTCAAAAGAGCATTTATGGAAGCGGATGGTGGTATTAGTGTTATCCGCCAAGAATCTCAAACTAATTCTATAAGCACTTCATTTTCTCATTCCCCGCATCGCCAGTAAAGCTGTCCCATAGGCCGCCTCTGTATGCACAGAACGCAGCATTGGAACTTGTAAATATCGTCCTCTAATCGCTGTCCAAGTGTCATTTGCAGCACCACCACCAGCAGTATAAACACGAGTTAAATTATTCGCCCCTAATTTCTGCAATAACTCATATCCGTGTGCCTCGATTCGGGCAATACTTTCTAATAACCCATGTAGAAATTCCACTGGATGATCTGGACGTGGTTCTAATCGTGGCTGTAAATTAGGGTCATTAATCGGAAAGCGATCGCCTGGTTTTAGTAAGGGATAATAATCCAAAGTGCTTGCTTTATTGGCATCAATTTCTTGGCTAAGATTTTCTAATTCGGTGTTAGTGAAAAATTGCCGCAGCACAGCACCACCAGTATTAGAAGCGCCTCCAGTTAACCATAAATCCTGTTTTATCTCTCCTTTTTTTAAGGGGGGAAGTCGATGGCTATAGATACCATATCTGGAATCTTCTACGCGGGTACAGCTTAAAAGTTTTAGCACCAGTGTAGAACCAAGAGAAGTCACCGCTTCCCCTGGTAACTCTGCACCACTGGCGAGAAATGCTGCAATACTATCTGTCGTACCAGCACACACCAAGCAATCTTTGGGGAAATTGTACTTTGCAGCAATCTCTGGACGTAGTTCACCGATAGGACTACCAGGAGTTACTACTTTTGGTAGATGAATAGAAATTTGCAGTTTCTCTAACCATGGTGGATATTTCAAAGCTTCTACGTCGTAACCCAGTTTTAAAGCGTTATGGTAATCGCTAATACCCAATTGTCCATGCAACAGAAATGCTAGCCAATCTGCCTGATGCAGAAAATATGTAGCTTGCGCGAAAGAAGCTTGCTGTGACATCCACAGAAGTTTGGCAAGGCTTGAAGTTGCGCTTAAAACAGTATGATTTGGTGGTGCTGTACTCTTTAACCTATCGATAACCACAGCACCTCGTCCATCGTTGTACAACAAAGGTGCATCTACAGGATTACCGCTAGCATCGCCTAATAAGACAGTCGAAGAAGTGCCATTGATAGCGATCGCCTTCATTTCTCGTCGCCATTCCCCAGAAATTTGCCCTAGCAGGCTAAATAAAGCCGTCTGCCAAATATTTGCTAAATTAATGCTAGAGGACATCTCAAACGGGTAACTTACCTGTTGTTGCACAATCGCCAATTCATCAATCACCACACCCCGTGCGCCAGATGTCCCAAAATCAATACCCAGATAAAATCTCATATTTACATAAATTTTTTAGAAAAACTTGACTCTCAACTCTTGACCATTGACTAATTTGTTTCATCTTGTAACAACCTATTCCCCAATCTTGGCAAAACAAGGAAAAGTAGTAAACGAACTGATCAAATTTTGTTGAGATTAGGAGGTTTGAAACCATGACTGATACTCAAGTCTACATCGCTCTGGTTGTGGCACTGCTCCCAGGATTTCTGGCTTGGCGGTTAGCAACAGAACTTTACAAATAAACCGTTGACTTAACCAAAACAAGTCGGAATTGGCGATCGGCAATTCGGAATCATCATTTATTCCGAATTCCGTCCTCCTAATTCCGAATTGTTGTATAGTTTGCACAAGCAAAAGCCCTTATTGGGAATTTCAAATTCTCAATTCTCAATTCCAAATTCGGTTGACGTACTTTTAAATTCGATATAAAAGCCAATAAACCTGGCAATACGGGGTGCATTTGCTGAAAACTTACGGTTTAGTACCGTTTAGACTCAATGTGCAAATACGTACGTACACCAGGTTTATTTTTAACTAGCTGCACACGTGTAGCAATTTCCGAAAAATGAAGTAAGATGACAGCTAAATAAGGCCGTAAACAATTCTCCAGCCTTGTTTACGGAGCATCAATTTCATCAGCGAGGTTATTTTAAATACTATGAATGCGATTCAACCGTCCAGACCCCCGCTACAACCAACACCAAAACGCCGAGTTGTTCCTCGGCCAAAACGGCATCTGCGTCAACGTTCTTACCAAGTGATGGCGTTGGAGACAACGGCAAAAATCGGGGTGAATTTTGTGATTTCAGCAGCAGCAGTTTCTGCACTGATACAACTTTTACCATATCACTGGTCACGGCAAGTCAAGTTGCAAGAAATTCGGACGGAAGTTAGGCAATTGGAAGCAAGAGTAGACAGCTTAAATACAGAATTTAGCCGTAACTTCGATCCGCGCCAAGCTAAAAGCATTATGCAAGAGCAAGGATACCGATTTGACCCCAGCCAGCGTCAAATCATGCTTATTAAGCCGAAAGCGGTAGAAGTTGAACAAGTAGAATCTTCTCCTTAAGTGGAGTTGCGGTTATATTTTAGATCCTTTAGGTTTATTACTAATAACCTTCCTATAAATACCTGGTATATCAAAAAACAGTTAACAGCTAATAGTTAATAGCTAATTGTTCTACTTTGGGAGCTATCTAGTTATCATCTATTAGCTACTAGCTTTTCTGACCATTCACTGTTCACTGAATATTGGTTAACTCATTGAACCAGTTTTCAACTTGTATACGCAAGCGCCAACTAGAGATTTCCTCCTCGGTGTCACCGGAAGGTAGCAAAACTAAAGCACGACGATAATCAGCGATCGCACAATTCCAGTCGCCCCAGAGATGATAAGTTCTACCGCGCTCTGCGAAAACACGACTTTCTAGCTGATTAAACAGCAGCGCTACCTCAAAATTATCAATCGCCTCTTCATATTGTCCCAAGTCGCGCAAAGTAATGCCTCTATTCAACCATGCTCGGACATAACTAGGATTCAAGTCTAGCGCCTGATCATAGTCAGCGATCGCTGCTACTAATTCTCCACGAGCAGCATAGTAGTTAGCTCGATTATTATAAGCGCTAACCAATTTAGGATTGAGTTGCAAAGCCGTATTGTAATCGCAAAAAGCTTTTTGGCTTTCGCCACATTGAAAATAAATTAGTCCCCGGTTGTTGTAATCAATCGCATTTTGAGGGTGACGGTTGATCAATTGACTCAACAGCGCGATCGCTTCAGGATAGTCTCCTTGTTGGGCTGACTTCAAAGCACAAGAGCGTAGGTGGCCGTCACCAAAAGCAGATTTGCCGCTACCGTTATTTTCTCGCTGCTGAAGATTTTTGGTAGTTTTTAACACGTTTGTATATCTGTGATTTTGCTGTTCACCAGATGCTAAAAATGAGTGGCTGTTCATATCTTCCTGCCTGAGCTGCTGGCTCTGTGAATCAACTTATAATTTTTGCAGTACTTGTGGTTCTGCCCCTGTGTCACTTACTAAGGTGTCTATGAGTACATATAGAAGCACCATATATGAATATTACCCATTACTACACAATGAGTAACATCATATTTAAATTAAGCCTTGAGTTTAATACTAGATACTTCATGCTCAAGTTCAATTCCAGAAAACAGCAAATATCAATCCCGCAGGCTAGTCAAGTAGCAGGAGCAACAACTTGCTAGAATGCCAACAAACCATTCAGATTTTTTAATTGAATCTATAGTTTTGCAAACAAATCCTTATGCCAACACCAGTTTCTTACCCTAATGCTCCTGATCTCACAACCGAGGATTACATCGTCATTGGTTTAGCTACCTGCTTTATCAAAGAAGACGGAGAAGTTCATCAAGTCGAAGTCATAGAACCCATTCCTTCAGCTGCTTTAGAAGCCCTTGTCAAAGGAATTCCCACTTCCTACAAAGTTGCTTGTGCCACAACTTTGGGAAATGTTGTGGATGGTGATACACTGCAAAAGCCAACTAATTTTCCACAAACAGCTCAGTTTAGTGATGAATTTTTGCAGCGTACTATTGCAGCTGCTCGCACCTACAAGCGCAAGGAAAATGCAAAATCCTTGATTCCCATCGGCACTACTTACACAGATTTTCAATATTCTACCGAACGCAAACGCCTACTGAACGCTGCTCGAGTTGTCACCAAAGAAGACAACGTCAAACAGCACTCTCACACTCATAAGGTTCTTTGATGGGCGTTGACCATTGACCATTGACCATTTGACCAAAAATCAACTAACAACAATCAACAATCATCTATGCTTAAACTTTACGGTGGCGCTCGTAGTCGTGCTTCAATTGTTCAGTGGTATCTTGAGGAATTAGGACTTCCCTACGAATATGTCATGCTAGACATGCAAGCTGGAGAACATCGTCAACCAGAATTTTTAGCAATTAACCCAATGGGGAAAGTACCAGCAATTACTGATGGTGATTTGCAACTCTGGGAATCGGGGGCAATATTACTTTATCTGGATGAAAAGTATAGTAAAGTCCAACACTCTCCAGAAGAAAGGGCAAAAATTGCCCAGTGGATATTGTTTGGTAATTCCACCTTGGCTACAGGTATATTTGTAGAAGCCAATCGTGAGCGAGAAATGCCTCGTTTAATGGCTCCCCTTAATGACATTCTCCAACGTCAACTATTTTTATTAGGTGGTGGATTTACTGTTGCTGATGTTGCAGTAGGTTCTTTCCTAGCATATATTCCAATGATGCTCAAGCTAGATCTCAGTTCTTATCCAGGTATATTCACTTACATTAAACGGCTGTCTGAACGTCCTGCTTTTCAAGCAACTATCGGTTCTCGTAAATAAACATAATGTTTAGTTGGTTGTTGGTTGTTGATTGTTGTTGATGAATCTTCCTAATAACTAAAAATTAACAATTAACAACTAACAACTAACAACTAACAACTAACAACTAACCAATTTACCGATAATTTGTAAATTGTAAAGCTACAGGAAAGTCCTCTTGTTTTAAACGTTGAATGACGGTTTGCAATTCGTCTTTACTTTTAGCACTGACACGCACAGCATCACCTTGAATTGAGGCTTGTACCTTTTTAAATTCATCACGAATTAACTTAGAAATTTGCTTGGCAATTTCCTGACTGATGCCTTTTTTTAGTTTGATTTCTTGACGAACACGGTTTCCACTAGCTGATTCAACTTTACCAAAATCAAAGATTTTTTGAGAAAGATTACGCTTGGCAGCCTTTTCTCGCAAGATATTATGTACGGATTCTAATGTGAACTCGCTATCAGTGTTGATGATGATGCTTTGTTCACCCAACTCTATTGTAGTTTGAGTATCTTTGAGGTCGTAACGGCCTTTAATATCTCGTGCTGTTTGATCAACAGCATTAACCAACTCTTGTCTGTCAAAATCACTTACAGTATCAAAGGAATACGTAGAAGCCATAGGAACAATGTAATTCTAGATGGTTGGTGGTTTGTGGTTTGTGGTTTGTGGTTGGTAATTCTTTATCAATAATTCTTCCATAGACACACTTTACTCGGCTACCTACGGTAGATGCGTAGCGACTTGGGACAAGTAGCCACTCCCGTGTGTGTCTACCCACAGGGTACAACAAACAACAACCAATAGCCGTTTAGAGTATAGCCCTCTTCTGTCACTCTGGGGAGAGAAAAATACTATGGTTATCCTGAGACTCAGACATCATCAAGAATTGAGTGAGCTACGCTAACGCATCCCATCTTTGTCATTTAAATCCTCTTATTGAAAGAAAACTGTAAAAATAACGGTTTGAGATTATTATCATCTGCCGATTGACCAATGACAAATGACAAATAACTAAATACTTGTTGACTGTATGTAAACTACGTTTAAAGATGTCTTAAGGAAAACTTTAGTGGTTTAACACTATAAGATTTTATGGCTCCACTGGTTGCAAACTACTACTTAACTTACCGTTGTAATGCTAGATGTCACTTTTGTAACATTTGGGCATTAGAACCTGGAAAAGAAGCTAATTTTGAGACAATTAAGCATAATTTGAATGATTTACGCCGTCTGGGAGTCAAATATGTTGACTTTACAGGTGGTGAACCATTGCTGCGGCAAGATGTAGGTCAGATTTATACTGAGGCAAAGCACCTAGGATTTTATACCAGTATAACCACAAATACAATTTTGTATCCGCAGAAAGCAAAAGAAATTCAAGGGTTAGTAGACTTTTTGAATTTCTCTTTGGATGGAGCGGATGCAGAAACTCACGATCACTCACGTGGAGTGAAGATTTTTGACAACTTGGTCGAGTCGGTAAAAATTGCTAAGTCTTTGGGAGAATTCCCAGTCCTCAATCATACCGTCACTGCCCAAAACTACGAACGTATTGATGAAGTGGGTGAACTGGGTAAAAATTTGGGTGTGCGCGTCTGGCTAAATCCTGCTTTCACAGCCCATGAACACTACAACTCAAATAAAAATCCCACTCCTCAAATGGTGGCGGCAATCGAAGCTACTGCCAAGAAATATAAGAATGTCGGGTACAATAGGGCTGCATTGGCTTTTATTGAAGCTGGAGGCAATGACACTAAAAATCCTCGCTGTAAGGCGGTAGATGCAGTCATTGCAATTTCTCCTAACGACGAGCTGTTGCTACCTTGTTACCACTTTGCCCAAACTGGAGTTCCCATCCAGGGACGGCTGTACGAACTTTATCGTGAGTCAGAGGAGGTAGAAAGTTACCGCCAATCTCAAGGTAAGTTAAAAGTGTGTGAAGGTTGTACAGTTTGGTGTTATCTAATACCCAGCTTCTTTATGGGTGTTGACAAATACTGGTGGTTGAATCAAGTGACCTATGCCAGCGAATTTCTGGCCCGAAAACGATTCTTACAAAGAGCTTGATCCGCTCGACTCTTTACTTTCTGATTTATCAATGGAAGAGGAGTTAGAACAAGAGACATCACCTTGTGTGTCTCTTCCATCCCGGTTTCAAGCTCGCAGACGCAAAGCTGCTCTAGTTCTGACAATGATCTGGAGTGGCACGATCGCCTTGCATCTTGTTTCCTGGGGCTATTTGTTCGTACTAGGACTGACTACTATCATCGGACTTCATGTATTTGTGTTGGTGTTTGCTAGACCCCGCCATAGTCATGAAGGAATAGAGGGTGATTACCCCTATGTTTCGGTGTTAGTAGCTGCAAAAAACGAAGAAGCTGTGATTGGCAAACTCGTTAAAAACCTTTGCAATCTGGAATATCCAGAAGGAAAGTACGAAGTTTGGATTATTGATGATAATAGCAGCGATAGGACGCCGCAGTTTTTAGCAGAACTGGCTCACAAATACGAGCAATTAAGAATTCTGCAACGATCGCCAGGATCTAGTGGTGGCAAATCTGGAGCCTTGAATCAGGTTTTGCCACTGACTAAAGGTGAGGTTTTGGCGGTGTTTGATGCTGATGCTCAAGTATCACCAGACATCCTGCTACAAGTTGTACCCTTGTTTGAACGTCAAAAAGTGGGGGCGGTGCAAGTGCGAAAAGCGATCGCCAACGCTAAAGAAAACTTTTGGACAAAGGGACAAATGGCAGAAATGGCAGTAGATGCTTATTTACAACAAGGGCGGACTGTCATTGGTGGTTTGGGCGAACTACGAGGTAACGGTCAATTTGTCCGGCGAGAAGCATTGAAAAGCTGTGGCGGCTGGAATGAAGAGACAATCACTGATGATTTGGATCTAACATTTCGCCTCCATCTAGACAACTGGGATATAGAAAATGTCTTCAGCACCGCAGTCGAAGAAGAGGGTGTAACGAATGCGATCGCTCTTTGGCATCAGCGTAACCGTTGGGCGGAGGGTGGTTATCAACGCTATCTGGATTATTGGGATTTAATTCTCAAAAACCGCATGGGTAGTCGCAAAACTTGGGATATGCTGGTTTTCCTGCTCAGTCAGTATATTTTGCCCTCAGCAGCACTACCAGATTTATTGATGGCGATCGCTCGGCATCGTCCACCAATACTCAGCCCCATGACAGGCTTGACCATTACAATGTCTATGGCAGGTATGTTTGCTGGTCTGGCAAGGATCAGAAAACAAAAAGGGCTGAATTTGTCTAGTTATTTTGTGCTGCTACTTCAGACTTTGCGTGGTACTCTCTATATGCTTCACTGGTTAATAGTAATTAGTAGCACCACCGCTCGGATGTCTGTGCGTCCTAAGCGTTTGAAATGGGTGAAAACTGTACATACAGGAAATAAGTAAACTACCCAGAGATCACGCTTGGCGTAGGCGGCGGGTCTTCCTGATTCATTTTTCTATTTCATTTTTAATTCATTTTTAATTTGCCCAAAGCTCAAGATTGCTATGACTTTCTTGAGCAATTTGTTATGGATGAGTGTTCAAAGTCTGATCAGGAGTTTTTGGTACACCCTTACAAATTGCCAAAGGGGCAAGTGGCAGGAGAGTTTGAGGAGTTGACCCCCGATTTTTTAATTTACCACAGATGTGCAAATTGTTCTATCACTTACATGGGTACACATATATTGCTCATAAAGGCTAGGTTCTTTATTTGGCAGTTTAAGGCTTATTTAGTACATTTGCACCGAGAGAAGTTCAGTTTACCCAAGGTTTCAGATTTGCAGGTAATTCTGAAACAAGACTCAATTGCAGATCGGATGTGGAAAAAGATTGAGCATAAGCTGGTTTCAGAAACGGTTGATAAGTTTTGGCTTCTGGTGTCTGTTGTTTGATAAACGCTAGACTTACACCTTGTAGCAACTGACGTAAGGCTTTGGTTTGTTCACCCCGTCTTTCTTTGACAATAGTAGTAGTATCACTGGCCTGATAGGTAGGATCGCTAATACTCAAGTGCGTACCACCAACAGCACTGAGTAAATATTTCTCGCCTCCTAATAGGCTAAAGGGTGTAATTTGATGCTTGAGGGCGGGAGTGAGAGGATCTTCAGTTCCAGTTAAAATTAGAACTGGTTTTTTGACTCTAGATAATCCGTTTTTACCAAACAGATCACCAATCAGAGGATTAAGAGCGATCGCACTTTTAACCCTTTCATCTTTGAATTGAAGTTTTTGTTCTGGTAAAGAAGCTGCTGCACACTGTAACCAATCACCAGGAGCTTGACCAATACCTAAAGAATTTTTACAGAATTGCCGCAGTTGTTGCAAGTCAACCTCTGCTCCTAGTAAAGCTAAGGCAGTATAACCACCTAAAGAATGGCCAATCACAGTAACTTGATTTGTATTGAGTTTTCCTTGTAGTTGTCCTGGCTGGTTATCTAGTTTTGTTAGTTCGTTGAGTGCAAAGCTGATATCCTTGGGTCGGTCAATAAATTCAGTTGCAGGTAATAATCTCTTGAGATTGGCTTGATTTGAAGCTCTATTAATAGCAGTAACGTTGCTACCTGGATGTTCAATTGCAGCGACAGTAATCCCATAGGAAGCAAGATGATGAGCTAAGTACCTCAAAAATTGACGATTTGCTCCAAATCCGTGAGAAATCACAACCATTGGATTTTGAGTATTGCCATGACTCCAATAAATATCTACGGGTATACTACGATTCCGTTGTCGATCTTGGAGAGTGAATGTCTGTTGCTGGACTGTTTGCTTACCAGGAGCCGCAGGATTAAACTTAGTTGGGGAAGCTGTGCTATTTTTAGCAGTTAACTCCCGTGATAACACGGCTCCAAAAAGTTGACTTTGCCAGTAGTTTGGGTTTAATTCCAACGCCACAGAAATTGCTTGAGAGGCGTCTACTGTGACATTTTGTTGTGGATATGCTCGTAAAAAACCTAATGCACTCAAACCATTAACTTGCCGTAGTGCTAGATTGAGGGTTGCTTGGAGACTTTCAGCAGTACTACCTGGTATGATTGCTGACAAAGATGAGATAAATTGTTTTCCTGCTGGGTTTTGCTTTAATTCTGCAACGAATTTGTCAGCAAAAGCTGGATTTATTTCTAAACGTTTTGTCAGTAATTCTCTAATTTGAGGTGTGAGTATTGATGAAAATATTTGCAGATTGTCTGGTAGATTTCCAGTTTTGGCAAATTTTTCTAAATCCGCGATCGCTACTGACTGTTGAAATGGCCCCAAGCGAATAGTAACTGTTTCTGCTGCAAAAGTTGCAGGGATTGCTGTACCCCAACTCAAAGCCAGAGTCAGGGTACAAAGTAACGAATGTTTCCAGGATTTATGACTTTGCTGTCTGCCAAGCTGAAATTGCATACTAGCCACTATTTATCAGTTATCAGTTATCAGTTACCAGGTATATGGTAAGCAATTTGAACTTGTCACCACAACTTTCGAGCGATTGATCTGGGACTTAAACTCAGTAATGAAACTGATAACTGTTTACTGTTAACTGATAACTGTTAAAATCCGGTGAATATGGATCTGATAATACCCAAGACAGTACCTATAGGATTGAAGATAGAGCCTACAGTATCACCAGTTTTAGCTGCACCAGAACGGTAAACGACCACAACATCATTATTGCGAAGTATGGGGTTGGTTTTCTCGTTAATTCCTGCGGAGAAATCCATTTTAACTTTGCGCTTGGTGACAGAACCGTCAGGATTGAGACGAATCAAATCCACAGTCCCACTGCTGGCTCTAGCACCATCAAAACCACCTGCTGCGAGTATAGCTTGATTCAATGAGCTATTAGGCAGAACTTCAACTCTTCCTGGATTTTTGACTTCTCCTACCACACCCACTTGCATACGTGCTGGAGAGAGAGTGGTGTTTGCTAGTTGCGTAGCTTCTGCTGGGTTTACTTCGGTGGCAGTGGGGATGACAATTGTATCACCATCTTGGACAACAATGTCTTGATTAATATCACCGCCTTGCAGTAATTGCCAGAAATTGACACTAATTTGTTGTTCTGTACCAGTTCTTGTTGGTCGGCGAATAATGACATTGCGAACATTTGCTTGGGGTGTGATACCACCAGCAAGTTGAATTGCTCGTGACACAGTTGGTTGACCAGAAATAGCCGGCGCACCAGTTCCTGTTGTTGTTCCAGCCCCTGCACCCTCAGCCTGTCCTTGAGTGACAAGATAGGTTCCTGGACGGTTTACTTCACCAGTTACTGCTACTGAGCGGGGTTTGGTGATATCAGCAGCAAAGCTAGCAGCCGATAAGTTACGCGCATCTGCCAAATTTAAGGTACTTGCTGTTGGCACAAAAACGGTGTCGCCATCCCGCAGAGTCACATCTTGGGGTAAAGCACCTGTTTGGATGTATTTCTGTAAATCAAGGGTAATAACTTGCTCTGGACCGTATCCTAACTTGCGTCGTAATTGTACTTTGGTGACGTCTGCGGCTTGAGTTACGCCTTGAGCTGTTGTCAGTGCTGACATCACAGTTGGGTATTGTACCCCAGGATCTTGACCCGCACCTCCTGCTAAACTGAGACTGTAAGCCCCTGGGCGTGACACTTCTCCAGCGACAGTCACATTAATGGGACGAGGCGATAACAAATTAACTGAAATTATCGGACGCTTCAAATAAGTTTTATAAGCACATTCAATAACGTTAGCAGACTGCTCTGTTGATAAACCCTGAACAGGTACAGTGCCAATTAGAGCTAAATTGATTGCTCCACCGGGAGGAATGGTGTACTCACCAGTGTATTCTTCAACTTCAAAGACATTGACACGGATGCGATCGCCTCCTCCTAATGTATACCCTGAGTACGAAGCTTGTGTATTTCTACTGTCAGCTAACTCCTGGTCTAGGCACTGTTTCACAGTCGGTGTCTGTGTCTGAGCCATAACCGCAGGTAACAAATTTGTCAGTGCTAGGGTGAAAAACAGCAACCCTGCTACTGGCTGACTAAAAATTTTCCACAAACTTGTGTTAAGCATATTTACCTGAAATACCATGAGTAAAGCACTGTCTTATCAGTTTATCGTTGACTATACTTAAATATTCGGGTTCCCCAATAATATTATTTTCCGAAAAAACCCTATTCTTCAGAAAAGAGATCGTATTTAGAATTTGAATTTTTAATGAAGCTAATTTCAATTAGCATTTTGATATACTTTATTGTCATAAAAATAATTGTGGCAATAATTACAATCAATTTAGTTAACAGTTAGTTGTATTTTTGCATAATATAATGACCAAACTTAATGATTTTTGATATTTTAACGATAATTATTTAATAGTACAAGCCCCCAAATTTTATAATTGGAGCTAATCCAAAATCCCAAATCGGATAAACCTTGACTTTATAACCTATATTTTATACTTTTGAATTTGTTGCATGAAAAACTCTTCTAAAGATAGACGAGACAAATTCATACCGATTATTTGACCACCCATTAAATTTAAACTTGCAAAGAAATCATAGGCGTCACCTTGTAATTCACCTTGCCAATAACCATGAGAGATAAATTCTAGATTAGGAATCCATTTTTGCAGAATTTCCCAATCGCCACCTTGACCTTTAACATGATATGTATTGTATGTTCCCAAGAGTTCATTGAGGGAACCAGAACAAATTAATTCACCTTGAGCAAGAATGGCAATGCGATCGCAAATTTGTTCTACTTCACTTAAAATATGACTATTGAAAAAAATGGTTTTGCCTGCGGTTTTGAGTGATAAGATAGCTTCTCGCATTTGCAAGCGTCCCACCGGATCTAATCCAGACATCGGTTCGTCTAAAAACACCACTTCTGGATCATTAATTAATGCTTGTGCCATACCTACACGCTGAAGCATACCTTTAGAGTAGCGACGCATTTGCTTGTTGCGAGCATCAGCTTGCGATAAACCCACTAATTCTAGCAATTGGGGAATGCGTTGACGTTGTACCTTTGCAGGAATTTGAAATAACCCAGCTGCTAGCTGTATAAATTCCCAACCAGTAAGATAATCGTAAAAATAGGGATTTTCTGGTAAGTAACCAATACGTTCTTTGACTGTGCGATCGCCTAATGGTTTACCTAAAAGCAATCCCCGTCCAGAGGTGGGACGAATAATACTTAGTAATAATTTCAACAAAGTGGTTTTACCAGCACCATTTTGTCCTAGTAACCCAAATGTTTCTCCTTTGTAAACACTCAAAGAACAGCTTTTAAGGGATATGTTTTTTTGATTTAAAAAGAAGCCAGTACGGTAAACCTTTCGCAACTCAGAAGTGAGAACCACTGGCGACTG
This sequence comes from Pelatocladus maniniholoensis HA4357-MV3, assembly GCA_019359115.1. Lineage (GTDB taxonomy): Bacteria > Cyanobacteriota > Cyanobacteriia > Cyanobacteriales > Nostocaceae > Pelatocladus > Pelatocladus maniniholoensis. The sequence continues at coordinate 5,106 of JAHHHW010000015.1, read as the reverse complement.
TTCTTGTGTATGTGCTTGAAAATTAGTAGTATCTGCAATGGGCTTCATTTCGGTTAGATGGTGCTAAAAGTTACACTAAAATAACTACCATTCTAAAACATCCAGTTGCAAAAGAACCATATTATAACTATCTAATACTTGGTTGGCTTTTATTCGCTAATTCCAGACACTCACAATATCACCCAGCGAAAACCTAGCTTAAAGTAGATTGAAAAGCTTATTCAATGAGTTTACTAAAAGTAGAATATTAAGCCCGCAACTAAAGTGCGGGCTTGCTTGCGGGGGAGTCAATAGCATAGTCTGATAAAATTTATCTAACTGATGTTACTATGCAAAATACAAATTAAGCAAATATTTATCAATTCGGCGTAGAACTCGTATGAAGCGATCGCGATGGAAATTTTTATGAATTTGCAGCTATTTTGCTAATATCAATACCAAACCAATCAACTCTTTATTTTATCCAGAGGTTTTGTCTAAACTAATTTAGCTTTTATTACTGACAAAAACCTCTAGAATCTGATGACAAGGTGATGAACATATATATATACATTGTCAAAGCTAATAGTGAAGAATATCAATTAAATTAACTACATTGCTATAAAATTCAGTCTGTCATTACACTTAAACATAAATTTTTAGCAATAGGCTGTAATATCTTCACCACAATCATCTGCTAAATAGCAAAGTGCTTTGAAACGTAAACCGACAACTTCTTCATAAAGAGGATTGAGTTTACACATTGGCGGAATATGGAAAAGCTTCCGACCAAATACTACAACATCACGTTCAAAAGGACATTGTGCAGGAATAAGTTTACACAGAAAATGAGCTAATTTAGGGCTGTGAACATCGATAGATTCTAACCATTCACGTACAGGAGAGAGTACGTTGTTTCTTCTTTGGATTTGAGTAAAGCTAGTCATGATTTTTTCCTTTAAGTTTAGAACTTCTATATCGTTTAAGTTTGGGGTTTGAACCTTTTCCTATATATATATACAGTTGGGTTCTTGAGTTTTATGCAAAATTCTTGCAAGTTTATTTTTTGATTTGAGATATCGCTTTTTGTGTATATCTCGTCTTTAGGAACACACATAACTACAAACTCTAATGGCAGGCTTCCGGATAAATTCACGCATTGATTAAAAATTTGCGCTACACTGAGTAAACTTCCTCTCCTCACCTACCTATATTGTCTAAATCTAGACTGCGATCGCCTTCATCCAACCGAGTCACCCAATCGGGTGATTTCATTGAATGAGTAAAACCACACTACCTTGGTGTGGAGAGAATACTGCAAGGGATAGGATTTTTCGTCATAATTTTGGGGTTGTACCAGACGCGTAGCAAGATCCCGCAGGGTAATTTCGCGTCTATACAAAGAAAGCGTATTGGAATTAAATAACTCAACAGTTACTCTAGATATGAATACACCTGGAGAATATGTCAAAGAAGTAGAGTATATTATTCAATAGTCAATAGTAATTCAAATTATTGATCAATCGAAGTATTATTCAGATGCTGAAATTGTCAATTTTTGAAAATTAATAGCCATTGGTCGTTCATCTTGAGTTGCAAATTTAGTATTATTTTTATTCCAGTCTTTGTATGTAAAAATAATCTGATTCCATCCTTGAATTCCTTGAAAAGTAATATTTTTCTCAACACTATCATTTTCTTTCAAATTATTCATTGTATCTACTATTATTCCGTTAATCTCTAGGTTGATATTTTGAATAACAATAGGATTGATGAATTTGAAGTTGAAATTTAAGATTTGAGACTTAGCTAAGTTAAATTTTAATGACGTTTCTGGTCCCAAAGCCCAGCGCCAACTATTAAGCTGATTATCTGTCTCAATATAACTTAATCCCTTAATCGTCAAACCATAAGGTAAATTATTTTTTATTAAATTAGAATCGGATAAATCTAGAAATGGCTCATACTTCAGTTCAATACCTAAAGCCAAGTTCACTTGATTGAATATATCAGGAGATTTAGGAATAAATTTTACTTTACCTGCACCAGGTACTATTGTTTCTAAAACTGGATTACCAAAACGTTTATAAAATTCTTGAACACAATTTTCTGGCAATAAGTCTACATATAAATTAATACCAGCAAAATCATTTAATTTAAAAAAATATGTAAAAAAAGACCACTCGTTTGGTATAAAACAACGTGTTTGATGAGTTGCTTTCATGATATCTGGGCTATTAGGTGAAAATAATTTATCCCAGCCAGCCTGAATATATGCTTCAATTTGAGATGGATGTAAACGACCAAAATACTGTCCTATTACTTTCTTTGTATGAAATCTTCTTAAAGCAAAATTGCCAGAGGTTAGTTTATAGTATGGACATAAATTTTCTGCGCCGACTCCATTACCTCCCACCACACAAAAAGGCCAATCTAAAATAGCTTCTCCTGGTTGCTGTTTGAGATAATCCATGTAAGTAAAAAAGCTTTTTTTAAATGAAAATTTTGTATCTACTAAATAATTATTATAAGAAAGTTTAATCTTATAAGCAGTATACAATTCTATACAACCTAAAAAGATAATTAATACTATAAAAATTGATAAATACTGCTTTTTAAGTAAACGTACTTTCTTGAAATTAATTCCTAGTGCAAAAAGACAAAGTATCACCGGATAAATAGAAGTTACTGGTTTACGATTAAAGGCAAACCAAGGAAATATATTAAGAGTTGGGAAATTTGTTGGATGATAGAAAACAAATAAAAAGAAGATAATAATTAGTGGAATATAAATAGCTATTTGCTTGCGTGTTTTCCATATACCTAAAATAGCAAGTATGAGTAAAAACCACCCAGGACTACCTGCACCGATATTTTCTGGAAGATCATTAAATAATTCTTTAAAGACAGGTTGTGCTGGGTTAAATTCAGGTAAGAAAGGAATAAATAATCTCAAGGGATGAATCCATAAACCAGAGTTAGCCACATTTGTAAAGTCAAATCTCTTAGCTGACTTGAAAATCTGCCAAATCAAAGGTATGTAAATGTAGCAAGCGAGGAGACTTAGGTTAATGAGAACAAAAGATATCCAAGAGTTAGTGTATAGTTCATGACGATATAAATTTAGAACATTAAAAAGATGCTTTAAACGAAATGTTCCTTTGAAATATCTGTAGCCAAACAACAAAATTATAAACAATGCAGAAATCGTAAAAGATGTTAGAGCAAAACCAGCTATATATCCAATGTCCTGACCTAAAGAGAGAAAAAGTAGGCAAAATCTTACTAAAATCAGTCTTAGAGATATATAGTGGCCTAAAACAAGTTTTTTAACTATGAGGAAATCAATAATAAAACTTAAAGTAGTCCAATGAAGAACTGCCTTGCTGATATGAACTGGATACTCCATGATTGCATAAAAATTACAAAAAGTTACTAAGTATCCAAATCCCATAGCACGACCATAACCATAATCTTTAAAAAGCAATATAAAACTGCCAAAAGCTGTCAATGCAATGGTAATTAAATAATAAATTTTTAACCAAGAACCACTACCAAAAAGCGAGTAAAAAGTAGCATAAAAAATATCTCTTTCTAAAGCCCAAGGTTGAAACACACTAGTTGTTCCATAGGGATAAAAGACATAATTATTATTTAGATTGAGTGTTGGCAAAGGTGAGAAGCTTAGATTTTCTTTTAGGTAAAATCCTATATATTCCCAAATGTCTATATCACTACCGCCTGCGAGTGGTTCTGTAAGATTTTTTATGAAAAGAAAACAAAAAGCAGAAAAGGAAAATAGAAATATAATGATTGAGATGATTATGAATTTCAAGCTAGGAGATACAGCTTTATTCATAAGTAAGCTTGTAGAAAATAACTAATTAATGAGCAAATATAAGCTTAACTTACTAAATTAAGGAATATTCAGGAACAAAATAATATGATTTTGCATCATAGATACCATAAGGTATTAATCATCACCATTACTTCAATTAATTGAACTCTATAAAATGATACAGAATACAATTAGAGAAAAGAACTTCCAGCGCATAATTTCACCCATTGGTCTAGACCAATAGACAGGTTGAACACAACTTAGAAACAATATTCAGTAATATCACGTCATTACAATTCATTAAGACAAAGAAGGAATACATATGAATAGGTTACTTAATTGGAAATCTGGAACAACAGCATTTATGGCAATGGTAATGTCAACAAGCGCCACAGTACCTTTGTTTACTACTGCTGCAACCGCACAACAACCAGCCATTTTCACTAGACCAACTCAACCAATTAGTCAATCAAGAACAGTTTCAATTCCTCCAGGAGTGACAATTCCTGTCACTTTCGAGAAGGATAAAATTATTGTCACTCCTGATGAAACAACATCTGTAAGCTTGGAAGTTGCACAGAACGTTGTAGACGGAAATCGAACTGTTCTAATACCTGCGGGAACGAAAATTGAAGGACAATTGCAACCTAGAACTATCAATAATGTAAAAGGTTCTCAGTTTGTCGCCCAAGAATTAGTTTTTAGTGATGGTAGAAGACAGTCTATTGATGCAACTTCTCGTGTAGTTACCAGAAAAGAAACCATCAAAAAAGGAGCTAAAACTGGTACGATACTAACAGATGCAGCTATCGGCGCAGGTGCTGCTACTGTGATTTCTCTGCTTACAGGTAATCAAAAAATTGAAGTTCTAGAACCTGTAGCTGGTGGTGCTGCTGGTGCTTTAGCAAGTGTTTTACTACGGAAAAGAGAAGTAGAAGTTGTTGTTATTAACCCACAACAAGATTTAGATGTTACTCTCAACTCTAATTTGGTTGTATCACGCTTCTAAAATGAACAAGATTTAAATTGTGACTTTCATCCTTCTAAAAACATATGACCCTAATTTGAGGGGTTTCCTAGGTGGGAACCCCTCTGTTATTGATAAATAATAAGCCTCTGCATTCATGTAACCCACATTCCACACTTCAAAATGTCATACATTAATAAGCTGTTATGCATTTAAATTGTGATGACAGCGTCGCCTTTATTTTTGAGTTTTCGCCCCCATTTAATAATTAACTCTCCTTCATTTAAAAGCTGATGTAATAAATATTCTAGCTCTTCAATTG
>JAHHHW010000014.1 GCA_019359115.1 Pelatocladus maniniholoensis HA4357-MV3 | reverse complement strand
TATTAATCGCTTGGTTTCTTGAGGATTCTCCTCTATGTGATTTAGTACGTTACTCATATTTTGGTGTCAAAAAACTTCTATTGACGTTCTTTTACCACAAAATATACTATTTTGGAGATGTTTAATGAAATAAATACAACGATTCCCAAGCCAATTTCAGATATCATTCTCAAACTGATGGCGAAAAATGCGGAGGATCGCTATCAAAGTGCCTGGGGCATCAAAGCGGATTTAGAAATCTGTGCTGAACAATTAGCAGAAATCGGTCAAATCTCTAGCATTCAACTGGCGCTTCAAGACGTTTGCGATCGCTTTCAAATTCCCCAAAAACTGTATGGACGAGAAGCAGAGGTTGCAGCATTATTGGCGGCGTTTAATTGTGTAGCGTCTCCAGAGTCAAATCCCGTTGCTGCTTCACCAAACAATTCAGAAACAACTTCACAAAGGGAACAAACGGGCAACCCAAAATTCCAAGTTGAAATGATGTTGGTATATGGCTTTGCTGGCATTGGCAAATCTGCGTTAGTGCAGGAAATTTATCAACCAATCACCCAAAAGCGTGGCTGTTTTATCTCTGGTAAATTCGATCAATTTCAGCGCAATATTCCCTACAGTGCGATCGCGGTTGCCCTGCAAAAATTGGTACGGCAATTACTTAGTGAACCAGACGAGTATGTGCAACAGTGGCGATCGCGCCTGCTCGCAGGGTTGGGCAACAACGGACAACTGATCGTTGATGTCATCCCTGAAGTGGAATTGATTGTGGGCAAGCAGCCGCCTGTCCCAGAAGTAGAAGCTGCGGAAGCTCAGAATCGTTTCAATCGCGTCTTTGAGCAGTTTATCCGAGTATTTTGTTCCAAGGAGCATCCGCTAGCGATCTTCCTGGATGATTTACAGTGGATTGACTCCGCGACGCTGAAGTTAATCGAGTTGATGCTGCTGGATGAGCAAAACCAATTCCTGTTTTTGATTGGAGCCTATCGAGATAATGAAGTGAAGCCAACGCATCCATTAGCATTAATGCTAGAGAGACTGCGAAAACAAGGGGTAGTACTTCAGGAAATTATCTTAGCACCCTTAACGCTTGAGCCATTGAGTCAATTGATTGCCGAGACACTACATCGGAATGCAGACATCGTTCGTCCCTTAGCTGAGTTAGTTTTGCGTAAAACTGAGGGCAATCCGTTCTTTGTCAATGAATTTTTGAGAATGCTGTATAGCGAAAATCTGTTAACCTTTGATGTTGAACATTTAAGCTGGCAGTGGAACATTGCTCAGATTGAAGCTCAAAACATCACCGATAATGTTGTAGAGTTGCTGCTGAACAAGTTGAAGAAACTACCAGAAGCAAACCAGCAAATTCTCCGTTTAGCCGCTTGTGTCGGAGCTGAATTTGATTTAGAGACGTTAGCGATCGTGTGTGAGAAATCACCCAAAACGGTTTTTCAGGATTTACTACCAGCGATACAAGGAGGATTCATTCAAACCCTGTCTGAATTAGACGAAGACTTGTTAGTTCAAGAGTATAAGTTCTTGCATGACCGAGTACAGCAAGCTGCCTATGCTTTGATTTCTGAGGATCAAAAGCAAGTAACGCACTACTGCATTGGACAACTCCTCCTGAGCAAGCTCTCTGAGGTTGAACAAAGTGAAAGGCTTTTTGATATTGTCAACCACATCAACTATGGTCAATCCCTTTTGACACAGAAAGATGAAAAAGAGAAACTAGCACGACTTAACTTGGCTGCCGCTCAAAAAGCGATCGCCTCTACTGCCTATGAAGCTGCGATTCAGTATCTTGAGACTGGTATTGGCTTGCTCGAAGAGAAGGCTTGGATGAGTCAGTACGACTTGATGTTCCACCTATATCGGACTCTCTGCACAGCACAGTTGAGCAATGCTAGCTATGAGCAATTAAGCGCTACAACCAAGGTTGCTTTAGAACACATTTCTTCTGCCGTTGATCGCGCAAATATTCGTGTATTTCAAATCACTCAATATACCCTACAAGGCGAATGTGAGCAAGCAGTTCAAACAGGTCTGATCGGATTGCACGAGCTGGGGATTGAGATTAAGGGCAAAAATTTGACAGAATTAGTCCGTGAAGAGTTTGCTGTTGTTGCCAAAAACTTAGAAAATCGCTCAATTTCCTCACTTTTAACTTTACCAACAGTAAGCGATCCGGTCATCCAAGCAGTGATTAAATTGGTCGTTTTAGATATATCACTCTACCATACGGCTAATATTGAACTTTTCAGCTTTGTCAGTTTAAGAGTAGTTCGTCTTTCCATTGAACATGGAAATATTGCTGAGTCGATTAAGGCTTATGCAAACTATGGTCTTCTTCTAGGTTTGATGGAAGGGCAACACCAACGAGGCTATGAGTTTGCAGATTTAGCGGTGCAACTTAGCTACAAGCTAAACAGTAAATCTCAGCAGTGTAAGGCACAGATGTTGTTTGGAGGCTGGATTCACGTTTGGTCAAAACCTATAACAGGGGCAGCTACGATCAATTACAAAGGTTTTCTGGCAGGCATGGAATCGGGAGATGTTCAATTTGCATCCTATAACTTGTTGGGTAACATTTTTAATCGTTTATTTCAAGGAGAAAATTTAATAACCGTTGCAGAAGACAACGAAAAATATCAGTTGGTGGTAGAGCAGATTCAGGACGAGCGTTCGAGGGTGGCACTGGCTGGAGCTAAATTTTTTATCGCAAAACTTACTTCAGGGCAAGCGGCACAGGAGAGCGATCGCTCACTCAGGGAGACAAAAAAAATAGTTGATCGGGGTGAAACCTCACAAATACGGTCTTCAATTTGTCTTTATTACATCCTCAGAATGCATCTTTCCTGTTTAACAGCAGATTTTAAGCAAGGCTGCCATTATTTCGTTGAAGCGGGGAAGATCCTAAATTCTATCGTAGGATTTACAACCTATAGTGGTTATTTCTACTATGGTTCTCTGATTTTACTCAACCTGTATTCCGGTCTATCTCAAACAAAACAAAGTCATGCTTTGGAACAGATCCGATTAAATCAGGAGCGCTTGAAAGCATGGTCGGATAGCTGTCCAGAAAACTTTTTACACAAGTTTCATCTCGTTGAGGCAGAGAAAGCACGAGTCTTAGGGCAAGTTCTTGAAGCCGAAGAGTTCTATGAACAAGCCATTCAAGGAGCTAAGGACAACAAGTATCTTCAAGAAGAAGCATTAGCCTATGAATTAGCCGCCAAACATTACTTAGCTCGTGGTAGAGAAAAGTTTGCCCAAACATACATGAAAGAAGCTCACTATTGCTATAAACGCTGGGGAGCAATGGCAAAGGTTAAAGATTTAGAAACTCGTTATCCTCAACTATTTCCTCAGTTGTCTAACGTAGTTTATACACCAGTTCGCACCACGGTTGGAACCACCTCAAATACCTCACATATTGCTCTCGACTTAGCAACGTTGATGAAAGCAGCTCAAGCAATTTCGAGTGAGATTGAATTGGAGCGATTGCTTAGTTCTCTAATGCAAATTTTAATTGAAAACGCGGGGGCACAAACTGGATGTCTACTTTTGGAGAACGCAGGAGAATGGGCGATCGCAGCGGCCTGTGAACTCAATGAAAGTGAGCAGGTCTGTGCAACGCAAGTACTGCGATCAATTCCAATGACCAATTGTGTACCTGAATCCATTATCCAATATGCGATCCGAACTCATGAATCTGTGATTTTAAGTGATGCAACTCGTGAAAGGAATTTTATCAACGATCCCTACATTCGACAAAACCAAACACAATCCCTGCTCTGTTTGCCGCTGCTTAATCAAAGTAAGTTGGTTGGTGTGTTGTATCTGGAAAATCAATTAGTGGCTGGAGCTTTTACACCGGAGCGATCGCAAGTGTTACATCTGTTATCGACTCAAGCAGCGATCGCGATCGAGAATGCCAAACTATATGCTAAAGTCAAGGAGCGGGAGAGCCGTCTGACAGCATTTATTGATGCAATGCCAATTGGAGTGACTGTCCATGATTCCACGGGGCAAGTCACTTATGCAAATCGGGCAACTTATCAACTAACGGACAAAGCCGATCTCTTAACAGAATTGCCCCCTGAACAAATCTCTGAAATTCATCAAGTTTACAAAGCTGGCACTAGTCAGCTCTATCCCACTGACCAACTACCTATTTTCCGGTCTCTGGCAGGAGAGACGGTTACTGTGGACGATATGGAAGTTCGTCTGTCGAATAGAACAATTCTTGTCCAAGTTTCCAGTACCCCTGTGTTTGATGAAACGGGAAAGATTGCCCATGCGATTACTGCGTGCCAAGACATTACAGAGCGGAAACAAGCAGAGAAACTGCTAGCCGATTACAACCGTACCCTAGAGCAACAGGTCGCACAACGAACAGCAGCGTTACAAGAAAGCGAAGCAGCACTACGCTACAGAGAACAGGAATTACGACTGATCGCTGACGCTCTCCCCGTTTGTATCAGCTACGTGGATGCCGATCGACGCTATCGCTTTGTTAACCGCACTCATGAGGTCTGGTTTAGCCGTAGTCGAGAGCAGATTCTGGGCAAGCATGTCCGTGAGATTCTGGGTGAAAGGGCTTATCAAGTGGTTGAACCATATATTGATCGGGCGTTTGCAGGGCAAACTGCAACTCTGGAGGTAGAAATGTCCTTGCCAACTGGTAAGCGATATATTAGTGCTACCTTAATCCCCGATTTAGATGGCAATCTTCAAGTCAGAGGATTCTATGCTCTAAACACAGATATTAGCGATCGCAAACGCGCCGAAGAAGCCTCCATTCTAGAAGAGCGTACCCACATGGCACGGGAAATTCATGACACTTTAGCCCAAGCGTTTACAGGTATTATCATTCATGCTCGCTCTGCCTCCCATGAGGTAACGGCAAAGCCAGAAAAAGCGCAAACTCTCCTCACTCAGATCCTCGACTTAGCTCGTTCTGGGTTGGCGGAGGCACGTCGTTCAGTAGAGGCACTACACCGCCCATACCTTTTAGAGAGCAGTAACTTACAGGATGCCTTCAGCAGTCTTGTTGCTCAATTGGACTCCTCGATCACAACCCAAATCGTCTACGAAGTCGTTGGTACAACCTATACCCTATCCTCCGATCTGGAAAATAATCTGTTTCGGATTGGGCAGGAAGCTTTGACAAATGCAATTAAATATGCTATAGCGCATGAAATCCGCATTGAACTGGTCTATGAACCGAGCAGGTGCATCTTACGAATAAAAGACGATGGGCAGGGATTTGATGTAGAAAACCAGGGGATGAGGAATGGCTTTGGTCTACTGGGGATGGCACAACGGGCTGAACGCATTAGAGCTGAATTAAAGATTCAAAGCCACTTAGGGCAAGGGACAGAGATCGTGGTATCTATTGATCGGGGGTAAGTCAGTATGAATCAGCCCAGTAGCATTCGCGTTCTGGTTGTGGACGATCATCCCGTCGTCCGCCAGGGTTTGATCGGAATGTTAGAGAAGGCTCCAGATATCGTCATTGTTGGTCAGGGGCGAAATGGGCAGGAAGCGATCGCAGTTTTTCAGCAACAGCAGCCTGATGTGACTTTGATGGATTTAAGGATGCCTGAAATGGGAGGTGTTCAGGCTATTATGGTTATTTGCAATGAGTTTCCCAACGCCCGAATTATTGTGCTGACCACGTATGACACCGATGAAGAGATTTATCAAGGATTGCGAGCAGGGGCAAAGGGGTATTTACTTAAGGACTCTGAGCCAGAGGAACTATTGACAGCAATTCGTACGGTGACCAGGGGACAACAGTATATACCTCCCAACGTGGCTGCCAAGCTAGTCCAGCGGATGACTGCTCCAGAACTGAGCGATCGCGAACTGGAAGTCCTGCGGTTAGTGGCTCAAGGAATGAGCAATTTGCAAATCAGTGTTGCCTTGAGTATTGCTGAAAGCACTGTCAAATCGAACATCAACCACATCCTAAGTAAACTGGGAGCTAAAGACCGCACCCAGGCGACCATTATTGCCTTGAAGCGAGGAATTGCCAGCTTATAATCTGGTGACATGAACTTAAGGTGGATGTTATCCCAATACCTGAGGTTGCTCAAAGAGTGATCGTTTTGTGGTTCAAAATATAAACTTTAAGTTGGCGACAGATTTGAATTTGTCCTTTAGATTAAGAATATACAAACAATTGTAGTACTAAAGAAAAGAGAGGTCACAGTGCTGCTTGTACCGTGAATGCCCTGCTCTTCAAATTTAGAATGAGTCACGATATTTCTGCCGAAGTACCCGGCAAACGCAACCCGTTAGTTGTCCCCGCCTCTGAGCGAGACTATCGGCAAGGGGAACTCGATGCCAGAGTTGTGCTGGTTGAGTATGGGGATTATCAATGTCCTGACTGTGGAGAACTTTACACTTTGATTAAAACCATTCAGAGACAGCCTGATGCAACCCTCCCTGAGAAAAATGCTCTCTGCTTTGTATTTCGACAGTTTCCTCAACCTCAAATCCATCCTCAAGCTCAAAAAGCAGCAGCGGCAGCGCTAGCAGCGGGAGCACAGGGACAGTTTTGGCAAATGTACGAGATGCTGTTTAGCCATCAACAGGAGTTGGAAAACGGCTACTTGGTGGAGTACGCTGATCGTCTGGAGCTTAATATTCCTCGATTTTTACAAGATATCACCAGGGAAGTACACGTCAATCGCATCAACGAAGATATCGAAAGTGGAATGCAAAGTGGAGTGACAGTTGCTCCAGCACTGTTTATTAATGGGACTCGCTATCTTGATCGCTGGAATATCGAACAGTTGATGACAGCAATTGTCACTGCAAGTCATTAGAGAGTGATTGTCATTTCACAATCATCGCTGGTCAATTCACACTCTCAAGTTAACGAGCTTAACGGTGCCACTTGCACAAATTGTTTACGATTCATTAACAAAAAGAGAACATCATGGTTGCTCAAGTCAATTCACCAGCAGTAGTTTTGGAAGTTGCAGACGATCCGCGTCTTTCCAGAAAAGTGAAGGAATTTTTGAAAGTCCTGAATTCAGGTGGTGTAGGTTTAGAGACATTAACTGCACTTGAAGCGCGTCAAGTACTCGTAGATGCACAGGCTTCTGTTGAAGTAGACCTTTCAGGCATTGAAGAGTTCGAGAAGACGATTATCGCTGATGGTTACACGATCGCACTTAACATCGTGCGACCGGAAGGGGTTCAGTGCATTAGTCGTTGCTGCACCCAGTGCTTTTGCTCGGTTGATTGCAGCAACCGGGACGGTGGACGAGACAGAACCAACAGACTTGGCGTTATTTGAACGCATTTCTGCTGAGATTGGCGACGAATTTCTAGGTCCTCCCGGAACGCTACCCTCTGCATGATGCTATTAAAATGTAGCAGTCCTCCTGGAACCATGAACAGAAGCAGTGCAGGAACTTTTTATCAAAACAGAATAAAGGCGTCAGTCGCCAGAATTCAGAATTGAATTCTGTACGACTGGCGGATGAATAAGCTCTTTTTAGACCCCCGCTAAATCGTTCGCGCAGCGTCTCTGAAAGAGAAGATTTAGCGGTCTTCAATTAGTGGCGGGTCTGAATCCCCCACTTTCTTGTTCTGATACCATTTCTGTATGAAGCTGCGCTAAATTAAAAACAAGTGTGGGTTTGGTTTAAACGTTATGGGTCTGAGATTGGAAGTCGAGATTAAAGAAAGCCAAGAAGAATTGGAAAAAGCAGTAAAAGGTGCGAGGGAGGCAAGCAGCAAAGAGCGATTACAAATGCTCTACTGGCTAAAAAGTGGTCAACTCACAAGTCGCAGTGCGATCGCAAAACGTTTAGGACGCGATGTTGCAACCATAACACGTTGGTTAAGAAAGTATAAAGACGGGGGACGAAGTGGATTGCTATGTGTGAAACATGCGCCTGGTAAAGAGCCTATAGTGAGTGGAGAAAATTTGTCACGTTTGAAACAGCGATTGGAGGAGCCACAAGGATTTCACAGCTATAGTCAGATTCAACAATGGCTTGAGAGCGATCTGGGACTAAAGCTAGCCTACAAAACGGTTTATCAGCTTGTTCGCTATTGTTTGGGTGCCAAACTAAAAGTTCCTCGTCCCAAAAGCCGCAAACAACATCCACAAAGTCAGTCTCACTTTAAAAAAAACTCCCTTTAGGGGTTATGTAAAAATAAGTTGGTCAACCTTATATTTATTCGGCTCATTCAAGTTCTCGAGTAGAGGGGGCAGCGCCGGGTACGGCGCTGCCAAGGTTGACCAACTTATTCCTACATGGATGCTTAGCACTCAAATTCTTGCAAGAAGAATTTGGAGAAGGTCAGCGACTGAGATACATGTGCCAGGACGAAACCCGCCTGGGATTAAAGACTATTGCCGGACGTTTAATTACCGCTGCTGGTGTAAAGCCGATAGGTTTGAGTCAGTGGCAACGTGATAATTTTTACTTGTATGGTGTAATTGAACCTTTAAGCGGATATAGTTTTTTCTACGAGTTTTCCCATCTTGACGGGGATTGTTTTCAGAAATTTTTAGAGTTGCTGTCGGCAGAACTGGGCGAAGACGTTGCAGTTGTCCAGTTTGACCAAGGCTCTTTTCACACAGTTAAAACCCTTGACTGTCCAGAAAATATTATACCAATGTTCCAACCACCCCACTCTCCAGAATTGAACCCTATTGAGAGGTTTTGGGAGTTTCTTAAGAGCAGACTCCAATGGGAGAATTGTAAAACCCTTGCCCAACTACGTCAGAAATTAACTGAGATACTAGAAACTATTACACCAGAAGTGATTGTTTCTCTCACCTCATACGACTTTATTCTTGAAGCTTTATTTAGCGCAGCTTCATAAAGAATTGGTATGACTCCTGAATTCTGACTTCTGAATTCTTCTTCAAGACTCACTATAACTACGTTGTGATTGGTGAGAAAGCAGCAGATTTAATCAAAGCAACTCGCACTCGAAGAGCTTCGTAGAGAAGGTATGAATGAACACTGAATACTACGACGACATTGTGATTGGTGGTGGCAAAGCAGGCAAAACATTAGCATCTGCACTTGTGGCAGCCGGACGAAAAACTGCTTTGGTGGAACGCAGCTTAACCATGATTGGGGGTGGGTGCATCAACATTGCCTGTATTCCCACTAAAACGATGATGGCAAGCGCAGAGGTTGCCCATACCGTGCGGAGCAGCGCGGTTTATGGTGTTAAGACCAATGAATTTACCGTTGATTTAGCAGCAGTCATCCAACGGAAGCGATCGGTTGTGCTAGCTGCGCGTGAGATGAATCTACACAATTTAGAAGCGGCTTTGGGTAAAAACTTAATCATTGGTACAGCACGATTTGTTGATGCTAAAATGATCGAGGTCACAACCGTTGAAGGCAATACTCGTTTACTTGCCGCAGAACGATTGTTTATCAATACAGGTACGCAACCGTTGATTCCACCCGTACCCGGACTCAAAGAAACTGGGTTTTTTACGAGTGAGTCGATCATGGAGCTAGAACAGTTACCTGAGCATTTGATCTTACTTGGCAGTGGCTACATTGGCTTGGAGTTTGCCCAGATGTTTCGGCGCTTCGGCTCTCGCGTGACTGTGATTGGGCAGAGTGAGCAAATTCTGTCGCCGCAAGATCCAGATATGGCGATCGCCCTTCAAACGTTACTAGAACGAGAGGGGATTGAATTCCTGCTCAAGGCAACGGTGTTGAGCGTTGTTCGCGTTGGCAATGCGACCAAGCTTCAGATACAAATTGCTAATCGAGCAATAGAAATTCAAGGTTCGCATTTGCTTGTTGCCGTGGGTCGTGCGCCAACCACCAATTCCCTGAATTTAGCCGCTGCGGGTGTGGTAACGGATGCAAGTGGATTTATTCCAGTCAACGATCGCCTGGAAACAAATATACCGGGAATTTGGGCGTTAGGCGACATCAATGGAGGATCGCAATATACGCATATTTCGCTGGATGATTATCGCATTGTCAAAGCAAATTTGATTGATGGAGGCAACCGTAGCAGGCTCGATCGCTTAGTTCCTTCCTGTCTATTTATCGATCCAGAACTGGCGCAAGTGGGTCTGACCGAAACAGCAGCACAGCAACAAGGATATCCTATCCGTGTGGTAAAACTGGATGCCTCAGCGATTCCCAGAGCGAGAACTTCGGGTCAAACCGATGGATTGCTGAAGGCGATCGTGGATAGTGAAACTGGTCGTATTCTCGGTTGTTCCCTTTTGTGTCATGCAGCGGGTGAAGTGATTTCAACGGTGCAGATGATAATGCAGGCGAAGCTGCCCTACACGGTTTTACGCGATGGCGTGTTGACTCATCCTACGATGACTGAAGGGTTAAATTTGCTGTTCTCAAAGTTGTGAGGCAGCACTGTTCCGCTCTTGAGAGTCGGCATACCCGATGAAATTGCCAAAGCCGTTGTCTTTCTCGCTTCAGACGACAGCAGCTTTGTAAACGGCATTGAGTTGTTTGTTGATGGCGGTATGGCACAGATTTAAAGCGCTCAAAAAGTAAAACATTGTTGCCAGAAAACTTGAGTATGAGAAAATCACGTCTAAAATTTACCCTCCTGAAAGCCAATCGTCTGTATGTGCCTGCCTCCTTTTTTGGCATAATTCTAGGTTTGGTCGGGCTGGGAAACTGCTGGCGAGTGGCGAGTAAGATCTGGCACTTACCCGCCTGGATTGGCGAAGCGATTATGTTATTTGCAGTTGTGGTGTGGCTCGTATTGTTGCTTCTTTATGCCAGCAAGTGGCTGTGGGCGCGGGCGGAAGCGCTGGCGGAATTCAAGAACCCCGTTTTGTGTTGTTTTGTCGGTTTAGTGCCTGTATCTACGTTGCTGGTGTCGTTGGCGATCGCACCCTATGACCGTAAGCTCGCGGTTGCACTCTTCATAGTTGGCGTGATCGGTCAGTTAAGCTTTGGCGTATATCGTTCCGGGCAGTTGTGGATGGGCGGACGTAAGCCAGAAGCAACCACACCTGTGCTTTATGTGACGACAGTTGCAGGTGGGTTTGTCGGTACGATCGCTGCCAGTACTTTCGGTTATCGTGAGTGGGGTGCGTTGTTTTGTGGGATCGGGCTGTTTTCATGGCTCGCACTGGAGTCCATTATCATGCAGCGCTTGTATCTACTGGAAGCATTGCCTAAACCCCTGCGTCCAACGCTGGGCATTCAACTGGCACCCCCCACTGTCGGCTGTGTTGCCTACTTAAGCCTCACTAGCGGTCAGCCCGATATCTTTGCCCAAATGCTCTTCGGCTATGGACTGATGCAGGCATTAATACTACTGCGGTTGCTACCGTGGTTATGCCAACAACCTTTTTCAGCATCCTATTGGGGATTTACGCTTGGCGTTGCTGGCTTGGCGTTGGCACCCTTACGCTTTGTTGAACGCGGCATGACCGGAGCAATAGAAGGTTTGGCAGTGCTGTTATTTGTTGGTGCAAACATCGTGATTGGCAGCATTGCTCTAGGAACATTACGACTATTGCTGCGGGGCAAACTCCTTCCGCCATCAGCGCCTGAATTTACCTGAATCCAATCAATTGTCTAGAAAACCTCATCATATTGTTACTGATTAGGACTATCTACATGATTTTGTCGTTTGGAATTGTTGCTGATTGCTTGTCAATAGTTTCTTGGGTAACAGCTTAATTGTTTGCTATTCCGATTTTTCCATCCATCGCAACGAGATATGAGGAGATCAACATGACAACAACTACTGATCCCGATTTTGCAGCCCGTGAGGCACTACGCCTGCTCGGTTCCGATCCCGAAAACTGGGTGCCCGATCGCCCTGGCATCGATCACAATGTCACTATCATAGGTGGCAGTGGCAGTGGTAGCACCTTTGTATTTGCGCTACGGCGTGCTGGGATTGGTCGTGTGACTGCGATCGATGCAGCCGATGACGAGACTCATGCAGGCGTATGGCTGACGCGAGCGCGGATGGAAAAGCTCCGCACGCCGAAAAATGTGCCTGGCCCAGAACTAGGCATCCCAGAATTATCCTTTCAAGCCTGGTACGAAGCGCGGCATGATGCAAAAGCCTACGCGGCGATCGATCGCATTGGGCGAGTGACTTGGGCTGAGTACCTCAGTTGGTATCGGCATTTCCTCGGTATCCAGATTCGTTACCAGACGAAGTTGGTGAGAATTGAGCCAGCCGCAGGTTTCTTTTGCCTACACCTTGAGGTAAACGGTGTCCCACTCTTAGAGACTACGCGCAAAGTTATCTTCGCCAATGGTGTGGCTGGCACTGGTGGTGCATACATACCTCCGTTACTGGCTGACTTACCACGCAGGCTGTACGCACATACCGCCGATGCCATCGATTTTGAAGCACTGCGCGGTAAAACTGTGGCGGTGCTGGGTGCGGCGGCTTCAGCTTTCGATGCCGCAGGAGTGGCGCTGGAATCGGGAGCAAAAGCAGTACATCTGTTTGTACGGCGGCCTTTGATCCCGTCTCTACCAATAATTCGGGAACGGGACTACCCTGGTGCTTACTGCAACTTTCCCCAACTACCCGATGCAGTTCGCTGGTTCCAAGCTTGGCGCTTTCGTCAAGCAGGCTCCACACCATCACGGAACGCGATTGTGCGAGCGATCGCCTTCCCGAACTTTCATATCCACCTATCTGCAACTTGGAAATCGGCACGGGAAAAGGGCGATCGCATTGTCACCCAGGTGAATGATGATGTTTTCGAGTTTGATTTTGCGATCGCTGGCACTGGTTACTTTGTTGACCCCACAAAGCGTCCTGAACTAGCCGACTTTGCCCAGCACATTGCCCTCTGGCGCGATCGCTACGAGCCACCAGAAAACCTGCGCGACGACTATTTGGGGACGCACCCTTACTTCGGTAACGCCCGCGAATACCTAGAAAAAGTACCTGGCACTGCCCCTTATCTGAAAAACATTCACGTATTTAATCCTGCTGGTCTCGTCAGTTTCGGCTTGCCTGTTGGTGACATATTTAGCATCCGCCGCGACATACCTGCAATAGTATCGTGCATCAGTCACGACTTGTTCTTTGCGGACTGGGCGCATCATGAGGCACGTATCACAGGCGATATCGCCCCCGATTTTGAGAACTCGCTCTATGCTGCTGCGGTGTGGAAATAACCGAATATAAACTATTATTAGGTACTTACCTGCTATGAACACCCACACACTGAGCGCTAGGGACATTATTGGATCATCACCGTTGATTGCGATCAAAAACGAAGCACCACCCAAGCTGATTGTCGATCCACCGCTTCTTGAACCGCTAGCACAGGGACGCGTCTTTATCCAGTACCGGACGGAGAATTTGCGTGTGTTGCCAGTGTTTGGCAAAGGTGCCCTCGAAGTATCGCCGCGCATTGGGCATATCCACATCACCGTTGACGACGCGCCGTGGCACTTTGTTGATACCAGTGGCGAAACGATTATCCTGGTCGGACTGGAACCTGGTTCGCACAAGGTGCTGATCGAACTAGCTGACCCCATGCACAAAGTAATCACCAGTGAAACTATAAAGTTCACGCTGCCCGATCCTAATAAATCATGAAAAAACTAGACGGAAAAATCGCAATTGTGACGGGGATCAACGACCTGCCAATTCAGGAGAATGATCGTAAATATGACTAGTTACTAGGTCGTCGGGACGACGATCGTCCTGGATTGTCCGATTTCAATCTTTGAGCAGCTGGAGCAATATCTCTATCATCCAGTTTCTGTCCTGTAAGGAGTCCACTGTTATGGATACAAATAACGTGACTGCGAATAATGGCATCATCAGCCAGCCCAGTCCCTATTCTGTCACCGAAACCATTGATCGACTAGCAGCTATACTCCAGGCGAAAGGCATCACCATTTTTGCCCGCATCGATCAACAGGCAGAGGCAGAAAAAGTCGGACTCAGCCTGCGTCCAACGCAACTGTTGCTGTTTGGCAACCCCCAAGCTGGAACGCCTTTGATGCTGGCAGAACCGACGATCGCCCTAGATTTACCCCTGAAAATACTGGCATGGGAAGCAGCTGACAGCAAGGTCTGGCTGAGTTACAACGATCCCCACTACTTAAAGCAACGGTTTTCTCTCTCAGATGAATTAGTCAAGAACATTGCGGTGATTGCATCCTTAATCGAGCAAATCCTGAGAAAACCTGTAGCCTGAGAGACATCCTCAAAACGAATCACCCGACACCAGAGGATTGAATTTTATGGAAACCGTAACGTTAACTAAGCAAAGTACGTTATCACAATTTCATTGAAGATACTTTTATGACACATACACCATTGCTGGTAAAAAATGGTTCTGAATACCTAAAAATTTCAACACAAGTTGATTGTTCAGGTGATTTCTCCATCAATTATGCACTCACTACTGTCGCCCAAGAGGTTGCTGGATTGTTGCAACAGGCTTATCCAGTTCAAGCTGATAGCAGCAATCGCGCTGGAGTAATTGCAATTCGAGCGATCAAGCCAGAATACAGACAGGTCGTTACTACCGAACCGTTGACTGAGCGGGAGTTAAAGGTATTGCAACTGATTGTGGATGGGTGCAGCAATGATGACATTCCTTGATCAAATAAACTTCAGATACCATCGAAAAACTATGAAAACACTACTAAAACGATCAACAGTCCTGCTTGGACTCATGACGTGTGCAGTTGCCCAGTTCCCTCTATCCGCCTCAGCAGATTCAACGGCTGGCTTGATCCTCAGTTTGAAGTGTCCTAGCGAGTACACTGTGAATATTTGGAAACGCTATCGCTCTGGCGAGTTGCTCTATCGAGGGACAGGTCTGCTGGGAAATTTGAGCTTGGGCAAGGGAACGGAGGAAAATACAGGAGCCGCTCAAGTGTACAAGTTTAAGCGAGGCAACTATACCTATCAAGTCCTCGGTGGTAAAGGCAATCGTCAAGAACAAGGAACGTTACAGGTGTCTGAGAAAGATCGCTCGATTGTTAGCCAAACTTGCAGACGTGAATAGCAAATTTGATACAACCGCGATCGCACTCAAGCAGCAATTCGAGGGCTTTGATCGGGTCTTGCCTACTAAAAGTTGATGCTATTGAATTCTCACTCACAAGGAGACAAATCCATGTCAGACAAACACGAAGTTGTAAACATTTTTCCATCCCATGTTGAAGCGGAAGCTGCTGTATTAGAGTTGCAAAAAGCAGGCTTCGACATGCAAAAGATTTCAATCATTGGTAAGGACTACCAAACCGTTGAGCATGTTCGTGGTTTCCTTACCTGGAAAGATACCGCTAAAGCTGGAGCTGGAGAAGCAGGCTATTGGGGCACCTTTTTTGGTGGGCTGTTTGGCATTCTCACAGGGGTTGGTTTGCTGTTTATTCCAGGAGTTGGCCATGTAATTGTGGCTGGACATGTTGCCGGAGTGCTGGCAGGCTGGATCGAAGGGATGATTGTGGGTGGCGTAGGCGCTACTGTTGCTGGGGGATTAGTCGGTGCCCTGGTTGGACTCGGAATTCCCAAGGAGCAAGCCCTGAAGTACAAGACAGAAATCAAAGCTGGTAAGTTTATGGTGATTGTCTCAGGCACAAATGAGGAAATGGATCAAGCACAGCAAATCCTGCAAAACGCAGGTCATGAAGTTTCTCAACCCGTTGTTGCTTAACTTAATAGCAACACTTTTCACTCATTCATCTGTATACGCTGTCAAATTGTAAACATTACACCTAGAGGCAATTGCTATGCCGACTCCAAATATAAACAAGCTCGCTAGAGCCAATGGCAGCCAACCCTTGCTGCATCAGCACGGACACGAGATTCAACCGTATGGCAACTTAGTTAATCCGCCGATCACCCTTAGCCCTGATACTCGTCGCGAAAGCTGTACGCTAATCAATCAGATTTTGGCAGACACGATCATTCTCTATCACTTCTACAAAAAACATCACTGGATGATGCGCGGACATACGTTTTATCAACTACATTTGTTGCTCGACAAACACGCCAGTGAACAGATTGAGTTGATTGATGTGATGGCAGAACGAGTGCAAACACTGGGAGGTGTGGCAATCGCAGACCCACGCCATGTGGCCGAAGTCACCAAGATTAAGCGTCCTCCCAATGGTGTTGAAGAAGTCCCCGTGATGCTGTCGCGATTGCTGGAAGCGCATGAATTGATTATTACAGAACTAAGATCAGCGATCGACAAAACCGCAGCGAATCAAGACAGTGGTACGAATGATATGCTGGTCAGTCAAGTATTGCGAACGAATGAGCTACAGGTTTGGTTTCTAGCAGAACATCTAGTGGATACACCTCTAGTACGCAGCTAGAGCCTGATCATCATTTATCCCCTACTACAATCTTGGAGGAAAAAATGGCAAAAGTTGTTGGCATTGATTTAGGAACCACAAACTCTTGTATTGCTGTAATAGAAGGCGGAAAACCGCTGGTTATTGCAAACGCAGAAGGACAACGCACGACCCCCTCAGTCGTTGCTTATACGAAAACAGGCGATCGCCTTGTGGGTCAGATCGCTCGGCGGCAAGGCGTGTTGAACTCCGAAAATACTTTCTACTCCATAAAGCGTTTCATCGGTCGGAAATACGATGAAATCACGCGGGAAGCTAGCGAAGTTTCCTATAAGGTTGTGCGGGACAGTACTGGAAACGTCAAGATTGATTCTCCCGCTCTGAAGAAACAGTTTGCACCCGAAGAAATCTCAGCACAAGTTCTGCGGAAATTAGTAGACGATGCTAGTAAGTATCTTGGCGAGAAAGTGACTCAAGCCGTCATTACTGTTCCCGCATATTTCAATGATTCGCAGCGGCAAGCAACTCAAGATGCAGGCAAAATTGCTGGATTAGAAGTGCGTCGCATTATTAACGAACCAACCGCCGCTGCACTGGCTTACGGTTTAGATAAAAAAAGCAACGAGACAATTCTTGTGTTTGACTTAGGGGGTGGAACCTTTGACGTTTCCATTCTCGAAGTGGGCGATGGAGTGTTTGAAGTCAAATCGACCAGTGGCGATACACACTTAGGGGGCGATGACTTTGATAGAAAGCTTGTGGATTGGATGGCGAGCGAATTTCAACGGAACGAAGGTATTGATTTACGCAAAGATAAGCAAGCCTTGCAACGTTTAAACGAAGCGGCTGAGAAAGCTAAAATTGAGCTTTCCAGCACCACACAAACCACGATTAATCTTCCCTTTGTGACTGCAACCCAAGAAGGGCCTAAGCACCTTGACTTAACGTTAACAAGAGGTCAGTTTGAGCAGATGTGTGCAGATTTGCTTGATCGCTGCCGCATTCCAGTTGAGCAAGCCCTTAAAGATGCCAATCTTAACAGTGCGGCTCTCAATGAAGTGGTGTTAGTCGGTGGATCGACTCGGATTCCGGCAGTACAACAACTTGTGCGCCGGATGACGGGCAAAGAGCCAAATCAGGGCGTGAATCCTGATGAAGTGGTTGCAATCGGAGCTGCGATTCAAGCAGGGGTGCTGGCGGGTGAGGTGAAAAATATCTTGCTGTTGGATGTTACCCCGCTTTCTCTAGGGGTGGAAACAATGGGCAGTGTGATGACGAAAATTATTCCGCGAAACACGACGATTCCTGTGAAAAAATCAGAAACCTTCTCAACGGCTGCGGATGCTCAACCCAATGTCGAAATTCATGTTCTGCAAGGTGAGCGGGAACTTGCTAACGACAACAAGAGCCTCGGAACATTCCGACTGGATGGAATCCCGCCTGCTCCCAGAGGTGTGCCACAAATCGAAGTGACATTTGACATTGATGCTAATGGACTCTTGGCAGTGACCGCTAAAGATCGAGCTTCGGGGAAAGAGCAATCTATTACCATTACAGGCGCTTCTACGCTGGATAAAGGCGACGTGGAACACATGGTGCGAGATGCCGAAACTCACGCAGAAGAAGATCGCAGACGGCGGGAGCAAATTGATACCAGGAACAACGCAGATGCACTTGCTTATCAGGCTGAAAAACAACTACAAGACTTAAACGGACAAGTTTCGGATGTTGATAAAAATCGGGCCCAAGAATTGATTAACAGTCTGCGTGAAGCGCTCAATCAAGAGAACTACGATCGCATGCGATCTCTTACACACGATCTGCAACAAGCTTTGATGCAGATTGGTAGCGCTATTTACGCTCACGCGAACACCAATGCAGGTACTCCAGATTCTGCCCCTCAAAGCAGTGATGATGTAATCGATGCTGATTTTGTGCAATGACATGCGATCAAGAGGTCAGTGATGCCAACTTCGACAGACTTCAAAGACTACTACGTTATTTTGGGAGTCAGCAAAACCGCAACTCCTGAAGAAATTAAGCGGGCTTACCGCAAGCTGGTTCGTAAGTATCATCCTGATCTCAATCCTGATAGTAAAGACGCAGAAGAAAAGTTCAAAGATCTGAACGAAGCTAACGAGATACTTTCCGATTTAGAGAAGCGGCAAAAATACGATCAGTATGGTCAGTATTGGAACCAAGCAAGTCACAGTGGAACTTCTTCGCCTCAACAAGGCTCTCGCACTGCAACTGAAGACTTCGATCAATATAGTGACTTTGATTCGTTTATCAACGATCTGCTGGGCGGGTTAGGAAATCGAGGTCGAGCAGGACACAGAACCTACAGCTATCAAACTACGCCAAGCGATTTTGGTGAAGGATTCCGCACTCAAGCTCCTGCACCGGATACGGAAGCTGCGATCGCGCTCACTTTTTCTGAAGCATTTCACGGTGTTCAGAAGCATCTGCAACTGGACGATGAAACCATTAAGGTTCGTATTCCCGCAGGCGCAAAACCAGGTAGTCAAATTCGGATTAAGGGTAAGGGTCGTCTTAGCCCATTTTCGCAGCAGCGCGGCGACTTGTATCTCACGATCAAACTCTTGTCGCATCCCTTCTTCCGATTTGAAGGGGATAATCTCGTTTGCGATGTGCCGATTCGACCAGATGAGGCAGTTTTAGGCGCGGAAATTAGCGTCCCGACACCTGATGGCAGCGTCACTGTGAAAGTTCCAAAAGGCGTGCGATCCGGTCAGTCACTCAGACTACGCAGCAAAGGCTGGGTAATGCCGAAAGGAGGACGAAGTGATTTATTTGCCAAACTGCAAATTGGCGTAAATATAGCGGTGCGATGTAGAAGTTGAGTGTTAAAGGATGAAACAAATCCTTTCAAAATGAGTGGAGAGCCAACTCTCCCGGTGGAGTCTGTCCCACTGTCCCCACGTAAAAGAGTCATTG
>JAHHHW010000013.1 GCA_019359115.1 Pelatocladus maniniholoensis HA4357-MV3 | reverse complement strand
AAAGGACATAATCTCGCTACTTTGCTTGTCACAGCACGTTACGCAATCAACACTGATGATTAAAAGTTAACAATTATTAGTTAACAGTTATCAGTTACGAGTTTGCAATAGTTGCAATAGTTGGGAGACTCTACTTCCAAAACCTTGTTATACCAATTCAATTAATGATTGCAACACATCCTTGGTTCAAGACGCGATTCATCGCGTCTCTACAAGGTCTATTTGTCGCATTCTTTTTTCAAAATGGTATTACCAGGTTGAATGACCAATGACTAATGACCAATGACTAATGACCAATGACTAATGACTAATGCGATTTTAACAACCACGGTTGCTATAACGCTGTCAAATCAACTCGTTGTAACAGTGAAGGTAGGCATTTGTAATTAAGAGCAGAAATTATCAACTCTGAGATCCCGCCAAATATTCACAGACTTGCAAACAGAGGGTAAAAATGGGATGTATTGCCGCCAAGTAAGAAAATTCAAAACAGTATTTCTTAAATATTACTTACTAAATTGGGGGTAGATACAGCATGGATAACACAAAGGGCAATTACGCTATGCGTTATGCTTCAGGATGTTTATTTGGGCTTGCTTTTGGTGATGCACTAGGTGCAAAAACTGAGTTCTTGTCCGTTACTGAAATTTGCCATCGCTACCCACCTCGTGGGCCACAAGAAATTGAAGGAAATCCAGCGCGTGTGACAGATGATACCCAGATGGCATTGGCAGTGGGAGAGGCGTTAATGAATACGACAACAGCTAATCTAACCGCAGCAACTCTGGAAACACCACTCAGGAATGCTTTTATTAAATGGTGGCGTAGTCCAGATAATAATCGCGCTCCCGGTATGACTTGTTTAAAGGCTTGTAGTCAATTGGCACTCGGTATACCTTGGCAACAAGCTACGCAAGTCAATTCTAAGGGTTGTGGTGCTAATATGCGGGTAGCACCTGTAGGATTACTACCATTAGGGGAAAAAGGTGCAAACGCAGCCACTCGTGCAGCGATCGCTCAATTTCAAGCAGCATTAACTCACGGTCATCCAACAGCCCTTGCAGCCTCAGATTTGACAGCTAGTGCAATTGCCGATTTAGCCGCTAGGGGAGATCCACAAGGACTTATTTCTCGACTCCGCAGCTATGCTCTTAATCAGCGAACTGTCTACCATGCCGACTGGCTTGGATCGCTTTGGCAACAACCCTATATCAACACTCAAGAGGAGTTTATCAGTCGGGGATGGGATGAGTGTCTAGCAGTACTTGACCGCCTTGATGCGGCGTTGGTAAATCCAAAGCGTGATGCAGATCCGTGTGAAGCAACAGGAGAAGGTTGGATTGCAGAGGAAGCTTTTGCCACTGGTCTATTGTGCTTTTTGCTGTTTCCTGAAGAACCATTGGTTGCACTGCGTCGAGCTGCATTAACAGCAGGTGATTCCGACTCCATTGCTTGTCTGACCGGTGCTTTTGCTGGAGCTTATATGGGAATGGCTGCATGGCCTGAAGATTGGATAGTTCGCATTGAATACCGCGATCAAATAGCAGCATTAGGCCAACTATGGGATTGAATGAATATCTACTTTTTTGAAACGAGAATAGTTTATGCTCCCAAGGAATTTGTGCAACAAGCTGCTGCACAATTTACTCATTTGGGTAAGCCTCAGCAAAAATCCGCGATGGTAAAGCCGTAATGGGAGCCAAATCATCCGACCCTGTTTGGGGCTTCTTCATAATCCCCTCTACTTATTTAAGAAATTTAGAACTAATTTTAGAGGTACTAAAAAGTAGACCAATTATTTTAATGCTCTGGAGTTACAAAGAAAGGCAGAGGGTCGAGGGCAGAAGGCAGAAGGTAAGAAGTATCAATTAAAACTTTAGTTATGAGTATAAAGCCCACTAAGGAAGAAAATGTATTTCGAGATGCGTAGCGCGATGAAATACGGCATCCTTGTTTCAATCCCACGTTTTTAGACGTGGGTTCCCTTCTGCCTTCTGCCTCCTGCCTTCTGCCTTCATGAACTCAAACGTATCATTATGGCTGAATGCCAGCAGTTGTTTCACTAATTGCTTCTCTAACTGAAATTTCGCATTTTTTACAGGTAATCGCTCCTGTGCGCTTTTGACATCATCTACACAAAAGCGAATCTTACCCACAGTTTGTTCAAGGATAGGTGCTAGTACTGTTATCAGCTAACTCGACTTAATATTTTCATAATGTCATAAAAAATAATGCACCAATGCTTTGGTTGATTGCACAAAATAAAATTTGAACTTGTGCAGATGGGCATTTTATTACTGATAAAGGACTGAGCAAGAATATCTAACTACGAACAAAGATCAACATATATTTTCATAATTTTGTGTATTCCGTATACCACTGCCAAAAAAGATGCTAGAAGACTTAAATATTCCATCAGAGACAATTTTATTTTTGAGTTGTGCGATCGCAATCTGGTACAAACGCTCTCCACCCCTATTGTTCCGTTCCAGCTTTTTTCTAACCGCATAGATGTAGGAGCGAACCGGGAGTTACTCTACTACTGCAAGCTCTAAACGCTTCACTCCTTCAGAGAAAAAGGCAGTTGCAACCCGATCGCCCAAGGTCCGATCCACATCAATCATGGGTGTAGATGAAAGCGTGAGGGTGAGGCAATCGCCCAAGGTCGCAACTCCAACAATCCGCCCTAGATCCACACCTGACATGACAACAGGTGCATGGAGTGCTTCAATCCGAATGTTGCCGTATTGTTGAGCCATATCGATGCGACCGAGATTTGTGACGGTCAGTTGACAGGGATATTGCGATTGCAGTTCTTTAACAAAGGCGGTGGCATCGGTTAGATTCGCCATTGTGGGTTGTCGAAGTTGGCGCTCCTCGACTAAATGCCGAGCAGTGTCGATTTGTGAGAGTTGAGATTTGACAGATCGAGCAACATCCCAAAACGCGGAATCCGCCATTCGGGAATGAGTCGTCATACACAAGCAAATATAAAGCCCAACTCCATCTGGCATTGGCAAGGATAGCTGCGATCGCACATTGACAGGATGCAAACATCGCATCACATCTCTGGGTTTAACGTCTTGTTGGGCGAGCGCGAGCAAGAATGCCGCGCTAATTGCACCGTGTACGGTTGTGCGTTCGGCTCGACTGCGTTGGATCAGCTTCTGGGTGAGTTCGGGAGATAGGACAACGTTGCGAATATGAGGGTGGGGACGACGAGACAGGGGTGGTAGATAGTCCTTGGGTTTAGGAGAAGCTTTTGGACACGGTGCGATGCCAGATATCGCTGATTCGAGCGATAATGCCGCAGAAAAGTTCGATCGCTCAAATGTTTTGCCTCCTAACCCTTGGACAATATCTCGCATTAGATAAATACCCGATAACCCATCTGCGATCGCATGATGGCAAATAATCATCAGTTCGGATTCAGTCCGCGATTGCAGCAGCACGACTCGCAGTAAGGGTGCAACCTGCCAATCCAATGAGCGAGCAAGTTCGACTTCGAGTTCTGCTTGCCAGTGCTGATCGTCCGTTCTCGCGACCAGCCGCAGCGGAATCTCGTCGTCGGCTTCAACAAATTTAGGCTGTCCGATCGCATCAGTAACGATGCGGACTCGAAGTAGCGGATGGTGTTGCTGAACTTGCCTAAGCACCGTCGAAAGTTGATCTAAACTAAACTGCCCCTGAAGTTTGGCAACGGTAGCAAAATCCATTGGATAAAATTGGTTGTAAAGCCAATATAAATGTTCAAATGCGCCTAAATACCTTTCCATGAGGAACTCCTATTGGTTGTGTTGCTCCCAAGTGATGGTGCTGTCAAAAATCAGATTTTAAACAGATTCAAGAGAAACACATCCACAAATCCAGAAATCAATTGCATTCGTACTAGGTCTAATCGTAAGGTAATCAATAACCGCAAACATATGGGTAGCTTAAGTAGGTGGGTAATGAGTATGGCTAAAGCGAAGAAATCGGAAAACGTTCCCAATACGATGCTCTCAAAGTTCGATGCAATTGTAGCGATAACGGATGATTTTGCCAAACAGCATTTGAACGATGAATATGCCCAATTGATTCGCTTTGCAACAGCAGCTTTGTGTCGCAAAAGACCATCTCCCCTCTGTCCTGGTTCTTAGCCTCACAATTAAATTACCCTCGCAAACGTCCACTTAGCCACAAATTAAAATTTTTGATTTGCCTATTGATAAGATTAATAAATTATAGCTATAGCCATCAAGATTAGGACATAGACTATAAGAGTTCTCATTGCGTCTATCAAATGTTAACGTCCTAACAAAAATGGCTACGGCTATACTGTTATTGCTTAAAAATAAAGCTATGTGCGATATTTATCTTCATGCTTGCGAAAGAAACCCTGAAGCTAAAAAGGCATAATAGCTTAACGCATTGGCATATTGTATGTTTAGCAATTTTTTAACGTGCGATCGCTCTGCTTGAAGAAATGGGCAGGACAGAACGTGGCAGTACAAATTACACTTCGATGTACTCAATCGCCTGCTTGAACATCGCAAGAAGTTCCCCTTGAAGTTGCCCAAGGGATGATATTTAGTGCTTACGAATACGCACAAAGCTTAGGATTTCAACCACACAAAGACTTTTCTAAGTCGCGCTCACACATCGGACAATGGGATGGCAAAATTCGTATTGAATGCGGTCGTAACGGAAAACCATGCTATGTTAATGGACCCCACGACAACCCCAAAAAAATCATTGAAACCCTCAACAAAAGTAGGGGTGAAGGTAATTTTGATTTTATGATTGGTTCACCCCCGATTGAAGATGATTTTTGGTAAATACTATTCATTGGATGATTCTGTGGCATAGAGCCTGAAAATTTTGGGGAGCAGCTCAAGCTTTGTTTTATCAGATTGATGCTCCGAAGACTAGCTGCTAGCTAGAAAAAAGATATCAAATGGGTTCTATACACTCTTTTTGATTTTCAGGTGGTAAGCCCAGTTTTTTCCGAAATTCTGAATCGTAACAGGCTTGCTGCCAATTTTTGGCGGCTTTAACTTGTTCAGGTGTTAGGCTTTTGACATTACTAAGATTGGTGCATTGTTTGTTCTTTCCAGTAAATTTTATACAACCGAACTTAGCATTTTTGAGGTTAGTATCTTGAAAATTGGCCTGTTGAAAGTTAACGCCTTGAAGGTCAAAATGTTGGAAGTTCGCACCTCGAAGATCAGAATTTTGGAAGTTCGCACCATAAAGTTTAGCCCCTCGAAGATTAGTACTCATCACCTTGAAGAACTCGATTTTGATTTCCCTGCATCACATTTTGAGGTGCAGAAATATCAGCCTGTTGCGTGGAATTTACATCAGGCTGTTGTGGTTCCAAGTTCTCAGGTGGCTGACTCATAAATCAGTCCTACAATCCCAACAGATGAGAACCAGCCGCCGCTCCCAGCCAGCTTGCAACTCTCATAATCATCGGCTTGGCAGAATTCCAAAGTTTTTTACTAGAATCCACAGTTTTAGTAGTTTTTTCAAGCGTTTCTGCCACATTTGTTAAACGCTCTAATGCTCGTTTTTTATTTGGTTCTTCTTTATCTGTGGCATTCTTAGCGGCACTCAAATCTTCAATTACTTCTTCTTTAGTATCTGCTGGTAATTCCGCACCTTTAATCAAAGTTTCCAGTTGAGCCAGTAACTTGACAACATCCTCTTTAGTGAGCGGTTCAGAGGTATCTGCACCCACTTGATTTTGTTGTGTAACTTGATTATTGTCACCAAGGACAGCCTGATTATTATCTCCCTGAACTGCGCGGTTGTTATCACCTTGAACGTTGTTAACGTTACCGCCAACTGAACCACCAACCCAAAAGCCGCCGGGATTGTTAGTCATAGTACCTGCATCTATATTAGTTTCTTGTGTTTGTTGATTATTGTCGCCCTGAGAAGCTTGCATCCCACCATATACGTTACTACCACTAACACTTTGAGAAATTCCGCTAGGATTGTTAGTCATAAAGCCTACCTGCTCAACATTTGAATAAAAACTAGGGCGCTCTAACGCCGTAATTACCATATTTTCTAATCTAGAAATTTGATTTTCTTTTTCTGCTACTAATAACTTTATTTCTCGTGCTGTTAAGGCTTTTATCTCATTGTAAGTATCAAAATATTCTGCACTTAATTCAGACTTATCAGCAGTTTCTGCTGTCTTGGCTCTAAGTAAAAACTTATCCTGACCCCGTTTTTCCATTGCCACAATTTCTAATTCGGCATCTGGATTGTTTTCGGCTAGTTGTTTGAATGCGATCGCAATAGCACGAGGGTCAACACCTTGGTTGTGGTAGAGGTCGAGGGTGTCAACTAATGGTTTGATAAAATCTCCAAACTCTCCATCTGCAAAAACTTCTTGACTGTTGTCAGGTTTGCGGAGAGGGTCGGGGTTTTCTTTAGTCGGAAACCGCATATAAACATATTCGCATCTGACAGAGTTAAACTTCGTATCGCTAGTAATACCCCAATCTTCGATGTATGCTCCTGTAAGCGTCGCACCCGTAAAGTCTGTTCCGTCTAGTTGCGTCTGCTTGAGTTTTGCTCTAGATAAATCAGCGTCTTGCAAATTGGCTTCACTCAAATCTGCGCCAATAAAACTGGCATCAACTAAGGAAGCTCCACGCAGATTGATACCCCGCAGGGATAGACCATCGAAGTTTTTGTCAATTCCGTCTCCTGTAATTACTAGTTGTCGCAAGAGTGGTTTCAATAAATAAGTATTTCCCAGACGCGCGCGCTCAAGCTTTTTAACCTCAGACCAGCAGGTTCGTGTCAAGATTGCATCTGTTAAATCTGTACTTTTGAGTGTTGCACCAATAAAATTGGCATCTGTTAAATTAGCACAGCGAAAGCAGGTTCCCCCTGTCGCAGCAACTGCAACTGCAATTGTTTGGATTAAAGTAAACTTTTCGTCTCCAGCTAAGGTTCGCCAACTAATGTAACCACTTAGAAACACAACGGGAGCAGTCCCCGCAAGAAACTGGCTCATACCAACAGCTACAGCCATAACCCCACCAGCTAAAACCCCAGCCACAGCCACAATCCCAGTCATGGCTATACTAGCAGTTTTAGTTTCTGCCAAAAAACCAGCCATAGTCGCAGCCACAGCCACAGCTATAGAGCCTGACCCAAGCCCAACTAAAGCCCCAGTCGCAGCCGCAGCTATACCTACAGCACCAGCCGCCGGCACAATTCCATCCATAGCACTAGCCGCAGCCCCAATAACAGCTATAGTCCCAGCTCCAATCACAACCATAGGCAAAGTAAAAGCTTTTAAAGCTACCTCTAAACCCCGGCGAACGACCACAATAAAGAAGACTGCAAACATTGCCAGAACGATGACAATGCACAGAATTGTGTAGAGTTGACTGAGTAAGACTTTTGTACTCAAAATAAAGACAAAGAAACTACTGAAAGCTAATACTGAAGAAAAGCCTGTTAGTGCTGATATAAGTAATGAGATGCTGACTAGGCTAATTACCCAATTCCATTGTAGCCCTGCTATAGCATGACTTAAGTTTGCCCCTATGAGGATGGCATCAGTAAAATCTGCACCTCGAATATCTGCATAACTAAAGTTTGCCCCTTCAAGATTTTGACCTTTAAAGGAGCGACCACGGAGATTTTGTCTAGAGAAGTCCAGGCGCATAATTGCAGGCAGAAGATGGACTTAATCTTCTTATACAGGAATTAAGACGGAAATTTCCCAATTTCACAACTAAATTCCACAACAACACACCCCAGGTGCGATCGCTTTGGTTAAATTCAATTGTTAGACTAGCGATCGCTCCAAAACTTACCTTGCCTCTCAGTTTCGTCGCATTAGTGCACGAAGGGGTAAAAAGCGCGCTGCCGTGGCAGTCGCACGGATACTGTTGGCGAATGTACTACATATTTGTAAGCCAAAGTATTACGTAAGCTCAAACCTTCAATCTGTCGTTGTGGCTTTTAATTGTAACACTTTTGTTTATGCTTTTGTAACACTTTCGCCAACAGTATCCGAACCTTCTATTTACGCCGTCAACCAAAATAGCAAGTTTGGTTGCTGAATCGGCAATTAAATAAGTATATGTACTTGTTTCTGGATCAAATAGTTGTCGAAATAACATGATAGCTAACTCAAAGTACAAGCGGTTCTGTTAAGAGCGCGCTTTCGCCCCCAAGGCGCACCTCGACGGCTGGGCATTTTATTATTTGGAGATCCCTTAGCACATCTTTTAGCACAAAACATTACTATTTCGGAGATGTCTAATGTTAAGAATACTACGCTCGCACAATTGTAATAGAACGCCCATTGTTAGTAGTTGTAACTTCAGTACTCAAACGTTCTTCTATTGGTAAAGCCTTGGCGCGTAAATCAAAAATAATCAACCAACCAAAGTTTAACCCCAACCTTGCCAAATAGGAATCTAACTGCTCAATTCCTGATTCGGTTGGATCTCTTCTTTTATCCCGCCAAGCTTTTAATTCGATTCCCAATGTCACATTCCCATATCTTAAACATAAATCCATGCGATCGCGCCCAATCGCATATTCTCGCTCTAAAGTTCCACCTCCATTAACTACCCGATGCAAAAATGCCATTAGTACTAGATGCGGTGCGATCTCATGGTAGGCTGCACTACCAAGTAATGGTTCCCCATGTTGTCGCCAAAATGTTAAAAACGCCTGCAATAAGACATCCGTATCTAGCTCTCCTGATGGGGTTAGCCAAGTCGGACTGATGCGGGGTAAACTATCTTGAGTTCCTTGTGCCAAAACACGAGGAATCACCTCGCGGTAAATCGAATTTGCTATCGTTAGCCCCCCAGCTGGGTCGCGTCGCAACAGTCCCAAATCAAGCAAATATTGTCGATCATCAGCTGGAGTATCTCCTAATGTTTGTCCTGCAAGTATCGGTTCAATGATTGCTTTTACTCGCTTGTCCCGCAGTCGTTCTGCAAGAGAATCAAGATGAGTATCTTGGCGTGCGATTAATATTTCCTTCGCTTTTAAAATATCTTCCCGTGTAATTGCCACATTTGAATCGCTGACCATGTTTTCTACAACTTCTTTAGCAAGAGCATTTACTAACCAAGGTTGTCCTTGAGTTAAATCAAAAGCTGTATCGATTGCTTGGTCTGTAAAAACTTGTCCTGTGTCGTCAGTATGTTGCTGGTATAATTGCTCTACTTCAGTGGCATTAAAATCTCTTAATGTCAGCGAGCTTACTTTTATATTAAAAGGACTAGAAGTATTTAAGCGATCGCTACCGCCAGAGGCAAATTTATAATCGCGTACATCTCGTAAGCCTATTAATCCAACGCTCTTGGGAAAATTTTGAGGACGGACGGGATAACCGTCACGTAACTGTCGCAAAATCGAAATTAGTGCTTCATCCTGTAGCGAGTCAATTTCATCGATAAATAGCACTAAAGGTCGTGATGATGCTTGTGCCCAAGCCTGTAAAGCAGCTTGAATTCGTCTTCCTGGTGAGGCTTGTTCCCAATTATCGGGGGGATATAAATCTGGGGGTAAATACAACCGAGCACGCGCTCGCCAAGAATCAAGGATAGCTAATTCGGCTGTTCCAGGGTCATGGCTAAATGGTGCGCCTACTTCCGCAGATACCATGACTGCCGTATAGCGTCCACTTAGAGTCAACTGTTTTGCCAACGCTAGCATTGCGGTGGTTTTACCTGTTTGGCGCGGTGCGTGAATTACAAAATAGTTACGTTGTTCTATCAACCGCGACAAGTTCGGCAACCTCACTGTGGGCGGTAGCATGTAGTGAATGTCAGCTTGACAGGGGCCTGCCGTATTAAACCAACGAGACATAATGATATTAGACACAACGGGCTGCATCAAGTTTAGCTTGAAAGAGGTTTTTTAAGTTTGCCTTCCACCAATAGTGCGATGGTGCAAAGCACCGCTCCCTACAGGAGCATCGCACTCATTAATCGCCAGCTTTACTCTTTCATAATCCCCTCAATCTCTAGTTGCGGTGGCTGTGGTGGTTGCGTGAGTTGTCCAACAATTACTCCTACTCCAACCAATCTCATCAGGCAACCAACGATAAGAGATATTGGCACTTTTGAAATCGATACAGCAGATGCATAACGATTAAAAGCCACCTGTACCATCAAAAATTGCCACGGATTTAAATCAAAATACTCTCGACTTTTTTCTAACTTAACGCTCTTTCATCACTCTAGCTAGAGGAAAATATGATATCTCAATTTTATCCAGAGTCGAATAAAATATAACATCGCTTTTCCCAATATATTCCCACAATTGAGAAAAATATTAGCTCTTCAGTACACAGTTGCGGTTGATTGCGAACTTAATTTTGTTTTGATCGCCTAATTTGTAGAGGTTGCAGTCGAAGCAATAGGGCAGTCCCAAGTCCCCAAGCTGCATTTACAAGCAAACCCGTAACAATGACAGGAATTTGCCCTCCGCCGGCGAAGGGTAATCCTTTCAGCGGTGCAACGATAAATAGAGACACTCCTGTCGGCGCTAAAGCACCAAAAATCAATGCAGTTAGCCAGTAATTATGATTTGGAAGCAAATGAAAAACAGTCGCACCCAAACCAATTCCCCAAATACCTCCCCAGAATGCCAGCGACCAGAGTCGGGGAATACCAAAGGGTTGGGTAGGATTCATTTGGAATGGGGGGAAGGGAGCAAAACCAATCCAGTTTAATATGGCGAGCATGGCTTGGTGAAAAACCACGGTCGAGATAAATCCAGCTACAAAACAAAAGAGAATCCTTGAGAAAGTGCGTTGAGACATGTTTCTCCTACCCTGATTCATTGGTAACTTCTTCTCCTTGCCCTTTGCCCAAAAACTCCAGAGCGCAAGTGGCGTGGAGTTTTTTATAAACCAGCCATCATCCCCCCATCAGCTAATATTGATGTACCTGTAATGTATCTTGATTCTTCAGAAGCTAAAAATAGAGCAACTTCGGCAATTTCTTCCGGTGTGGCAATTCTTTTCAAACCATCTATTATTGATTGTAACCGTTCAGGGGGGTAGAAAGGCGATCTCATTCATTTTTCTGTCTACTGACTTTGTTTATAGAAGCGCGATCGCACTCTTATTAATCGAAATGAAGAAAGCAGAATTGGGGATTTTCGGAATGTTGTTGTGCGTACTCTTTCAGTTCTTTGGATTCCTTGTCGGACAAGCTGTAGTATCGAACGCCGTCGTCGCAAATGTTTTCCGGTGATACGTTGTACTCAATTTCTAGTCTTCCGTCCTTAGTCTGATAAGGATAATCCCCATCCTGCAAAAAGAAGACATCCTAAAAAGCCCAAAAAATGGATTAAGGATAAATATTTCCAGTCTATTGAGGGGCGAAATTGGGTCTTCTGTGGAGAACTTATTTCTAGTCCAGGTAAAACCCAGACTATAAAATTATTCTCTGCTGCCAGTGTCCCTATTAAGCGGCACTTTAAAGTACATGGAGAAGCTAATCCTTATGACCCTAACTGGGAAGAGTACTTCGAGAAACGTCTTGACCTAAAGATGGAAGACAACCTTAAAAGTAAGCGAACTCTGCTTCATCTATGGAAAGAACAAAACGGCATTTGTCCTGTTTGCGACCAGAAAATTACTAAAATTACTGGATGGCACAGCCATCACCTGGTTTGGCGAACACATGGTGAAACTGATGGCGCACAAAACCTTGTACTGCTCCATCCTAATTGTCACCGACAAGTCCACAGCCAAAATTTACAGGTAGTGAAGCCGCGTCCACAATCGGGCGTTTGAAATGCTTGAGCTAACTGAGGGGAAACTTTCAAAGGTTAGTTCGCGCACCGAGGGGATGGCGGTAACGCTATCTTCTTACCCGACCTGCGGGGTGGCAACACCCCAATGTTACCAGACCAATTTAATTTTTATATTTCTGTTGTTGTTTGACAGTTGGCAGCATTTGATTGACTTTATGCTCTCTGAGAGAGCCATTTCCTCTACCACTGACTCATCCTAAATTTTTGAATTTGGAATTGCTGCTCCTGATGGGAGAGCAAGGTAATCGGCTCCGTCATATTGCAGTGCTGGGTGGTTACACTCACCATATCGCTCTTGCCGTCGCGCGACTTCGTAAAGACTTTAAGGAGCCGATCAAGATTGAAAACATTGCACGTGAGCTTGGCATGAGTGTTTCAGGCTTCCACCATCACTATGAGACTTTTCTCCTTTGAACATCTCTGCAATATTCTAATAGACAGTCCAAGAAATTGCGGCGGATTTTTTCATCATTGCATAAGGTAAATAACTCTTCAAATTGATCTGCAATCAGTAACACACGATGGTTAGGATGGTTTTGTTGAATTTTGGCAATGACATCAACAACAAGAGCATCGCCATTACAGAAGTAATTCGCCAACTTGCGTGTTTGGGCTATCTGATCCGTGTCATCCAAATCTGGTGTGTAGAGTGGAACTAATGCTTCAGCCAGAGCGTAAAAAGGTTCAGAACCAGGGCGGAAGTGAGTAAATAACCAATGACCCTGTTGTTGCAATTTTGGTACTAATCCGGCCAAAACCACAGAAGATTTACCGCTTCCTGATGCACCCAGCACAGGAATAAAATTACGGGTTTTAGTTGCCTCAAACAGTTCTTCTATAAAAACTTCTCTGCCAAAAAAGTATTCAGCATCATCTGGACTAAAGTGAAATAAGCCACGATAAGGGCATGGCAGTTTTTCATCAGTAGAACCATCTTCGGCAGGTTTAACAGAAGCGTAACAAATATCTTCACGGTAATAATAATTGGTGATGTGGATATTTTGGGTACTGTTATTACCTTGAACTACTGTATTGTTGTCACCTAAAACAGATTGATTTTCATCACCTTGAAGAACTCGATTTTGATTTCCCTGCATCACATTTTGAGGCGTAGAACTATCAGCCTGTTGCTTTGAATTTACATCAGGCTGTTGTGGTTCCAAGTTCTCAGGCGGCTGGCTCATAATTCAGTTTTACAATCCCAACAAATGAGAACCAGCAGCCACACCTAACCAAGTTGCAATTTTTACAATAATGGGCTTGGCTGTTGTCCAAATTTTCTGACCTGCCTCTACACTCTTGCTAGTTTTTTCAAGTGTTTCTGCCACACCTGTTAAACGGTCTAATGCACGTTGTTTATTTGGTTCTTCTTTATCTGTGGCTTTCTTAGCGGCACTTAAATCTTCAACTATTTCTTCTTTGGTATCGGCTGGTAATTCGGCCCCTTTAATCAAAGTTTCCAGTTGAGCCAGTAACTTGACAACATCTTCTTTAGAGAGAGATTCAGAGGCATCTGCACCCACTTGATTTTGTTGTGTTACTTGATTACCATCACCCAGGACAGCCTGATTATTGTCACCTTGCACTGCGCGGTTGCCATCACCTTGAACGTTGTTGACGTTGCCGCCAACTGAACCACCAATTGAAAATCCACCGGGGTTGTTTGTCATAGCACTTACCTCTTCTACTTGAATATTTGAATAAAAACTAGGACGCTCCAGCGCCGTCATTACCATAGTTTCTAAACTTTTGGTCAAAACAGCCAAGGCTATTAACACATAACAAGCTAAAAACCATCTGGCTTGGACTACGGGTTTCAACGGTTGGGCATATCCAAGAAAAAAGCATAATAAAGCTGATGCCATACAACTAGTCAATAGAATATCAGAGACACCAGTCCGCGCCCAAACAATGGTTTCGGGATTAAATGCCATGATAGCAGCTCCTAAAGGTGCAGTTAAAGGCTGTCGTTGAGGTGTTATTTGCACCGATTGCAAAGTCCAGAACAGTAAGCAAATTAACCCTAGTGCTGCTAAGGCAGAAGGGATACGCACTGCCAATTCATTGACTCCAAAAATTAAATAAGCTAAAGCTTGACACCAGTAAATCAAGATGGGTTTATCAAAACGAGTTTCACCATTGAAATATGGTGTGATCCAATCTCCTATCACTATCATTTGCCGGGAGGCTTCTGCAAACAGTGGTTCCGTTTCGTCAACCAAACCAATACTGCCCAAATGCCAAAAGAATGCCACCCAGGCAATTACCAACAACCACATAACTGATAAAGTCCAAGCTAAAAATGGACGCTTTCCTGTGTTAATCAACCACTGTTCAATTGTGCGAGTAAAACTCAATTTCATGCTTCTTCAGTTAATCGCCAATCGCCTTTGATTAGCGGTTGTAGTTTACACACTAAAAGTGAAGAACTTGGAAAGATTTGCTTCAATTTAAAAAATTATGCTGCGATCGCTTCAGTAATAAGGTCATAAAAAAAATTAAGTCGTTCATCTGAATCTTTCCAAGTTCTTGACTTTTGCTGCTTATAATCGCAAACCTAGATTTCAAATGACTTTACACTATGAATACTTCAACGAAACTGTCTCTAGCTGTAGCTTTCGTCAGCAATTTTAGCTTCAGTGTTAAATTACTTTGCATAAGACCATAATCATCTTGCGATCGCGCTGTGCCAGTTGCGTAAGTCCTGTACTGTACCTGATTCAATTGCTGGCGAGATCACTGAGAATTCTTTGAGTTGCATTCAACATCAGTACACTTGGGTGACAACCCTCAGTCTACCTGGTTTTTAGCTTAACCGAACCGTATTGCTTCGCCTATTACCAGGCAAACTTGCTTTGGTGAACTACTAGCTCCCGATTTGATTAAACTCAGCAAGGCTGTCACCAGCCTTGCTGAATTTAATCAAACCCCTATCAACTCTAATAACGCCTCTGTCGATATTTTGCCACTAATATCAGTACCTTCGAGCAGGCTGTCTGCCAAATCTCGTTTGTGGTGATGCAAGTCCACAATCTTATCTTCGATAGTATCTTTTGCTACTAAGCGATAGATAGTCACCGGGCGTTGTTGCCCGATGCGATGAGCGCGGTCGGAGGCTTGGTCTTCTACGGCGGGATTCCACCACGGGTCCATGTGGATGACGTAATCGGCGGCGGTAAGATTGAGTCCCGTACCCCCCGCTTTCAGGCTAATCAAAAATACATCACCTGACCCAGCCTGGAAAGCATCCACCCGTTTTTTCCGTTCTGCGGCTGGGGTACTGCCATCTAAATATTGATAATTAATACCTTGTTTATCCAAATAATTGCGGATGATATGCAAATGGTCAACAAACTGACTAAACACCAAAGCCTTATGACGATTCTCTAGTAAATCCCCCAGCACTTCAGCAAAAAGTTGCAGTTTCGCGCTGGATAGTTCAGTATCAGGCATCACCAGACTGGGATTACAGCAAGCCCGCCGCAGTCTCATAATTTCTGCCAGCACTTGCAGGTGTTTCTGACCAGCAGTTGCCTCACTTTCAGTTAGTTTGGATATTGCCTCACGGCGTAATGCTTCATAGAAGGCCATTTCCTCCCGACTCAACTCTACGTGCAACAGAATTTCGGTACGAGAGGGCAATTCTTCTAACACCTGATTTTTCAGGCGACGCAACAAAAATGGTTGAATGAGTTTTTTGAGTTTGTTGCGTACTTGTTTATCCTGGAATTTCTCAATGGGGATAGCAAAGCGTTGATTGAAGCTTTCAAAGGAACCCAAAAGCCCAGGATTGATAAAGCGGAATAAATTCCACAATTCGCCCAGGTGGTTTTCAATGGGAGTGCCGGTAGTAATCAGTTTGAAACCACCTTTGAGGTTCATTGCTGCTTGGGAACGTTTGGTGGTCATATTTTTGATTGCTTGGGCTTCGTCCAGCACAATCGTTTGCCACTGCACCTGAGAAAGCATTTGCGATACTTCTTCTTGCTGCAACAGACCGTAGCTGCACACCAGCATATCAAGTGGTTGTAAGCTATCGAGTAGTTGTTGGCGATCGCTCCCACCAAATTGCACGATATTCAGAGTAGGCGCAAACCTAGAAGCCTCACTTACCCAATTCATGCACACCGAAGTGGGAGCAACAATCAAGGTGGGTCCCTCATGGGCGCGCATCAAGATCACAGCCAACGCCTGCACGGTCTTACCGAGTCCCATTTGGTCTGCCAAGCAGGCTCCCACACCCCAATGTGCCAGCCGCGCCAGCCAACTGAATCCTTCCATCTGGTAGTCGCGTAGTTCTGCTTGAAACGTAGAAGGGAGTTCCGGTTGCAGGCTTTGCACCTCCTTCAAACGCTGAATATGTGCCTTCCAGTGTTTGTCTGCTTTCACCTTGCCCACTTCATCCACAAAATCCTCTAAGCCTAATGTTGCCA
This sequence comes from Pelatocladus maniniholoensis HA4357-MV3, assembly GCA_019359115.1. GTDB lineage: Bacteria > Cyanobacteriota > Cyanobacteriia > Cyanobacteriales > Nostocaceae > Pelatocladus > Pelatocladus maniniholoensis. Next base: position 3,648 of record JAHHHW010000013.1, on the reverse strand, counting down.
AGGGGTGAAAGCGTATACCTTTACTATGTTTTTCTGAAAACGCCCGCAATTCATCGAGGCGTTTACGAAACGCTTGGGTTAAAGCCAGGAATTGACCATCACCAAGGGGGATAAAACGGCTGGGGGTTTTATCCAAGAGTTCTAGTAGTTGCTGCATATCCAGCACTAGGTCATGATCCAGTTTCAACTCGCCAGTGGCAGCAAACCAATCTTGCTGGCGTTGAATGGACATTTGGAAATCTTTCAGGTCTGCTTGGTGCTTGACACGTAGTTTTTCTCCTTCCGGCCATGCCAGTACCACAGTATCCCCTAAAGCTTGCAATTCCAGCAGCAGTTCTAAACAGTCTTCTGGATCTTCGATGAGCCATTCCCTATCTTGTTCTTCAGCATGAGTTAGGGTAGGACAGGCTGCTATAACAGCATTGGCAAGTTGCTTTTCTTCATGCAGATTACGTCTGGTTTGCAGACGCTTGCCATCAATCTCTGCAATCACAGTCTCACCGCCCGTGCCAGGACGATAGTAGGGGCCACCTTGGGCAAAGGGGCGAGATAGCACGGATACTTTCAATCCGGCATTGGCAGGCAACAGGTGAATATGGGGTATAGTCTGAGCTGTTACTTCTTCGGCTCCCTCTAGTCCACCACCGATGTCAGAATGCACAGTGACGATGCCAGAGACAGCATTGATGGCGGCTAAGACTTGTTTGGAGGCAGTAGCGGGTACGTTGAGTCGATTTTCCTTACCGATAATCTCGGCGATGCGTCGGTGTTCGGCACTAATTTCAATTACCTTGATGCGAGTTGGGGTTTCCTTGACAAAGAGGATATTCTGTGATGGTTCTAGTTTGGGAGAAAATTCTAAAGTTAAGCGATCTCGTCTGCCTTTTTTAACAATTAGTTCTGGTTCTCCCTTGACGATTTCTACGCGGGTATTGGGGGAATCTTCCCAAAATACTAAGGGGTGTCCAATCAATGCAGAGATTGCCTTGGCGCTGAATGTGTACTCAGTTTTACCGTAATATCCATAATCGTAGGAAGTAAATGTTTCAATGCAGCCACATACTCGGATATCTTGGGGCGTGAGATAATCAAATTCACCCAAATTTCCACTGAGACGCTTGATGGCTATCGGGCGACCTTTGCTCCACTCGCCTTTGGCATTAACCTTTTGCTCGCGTGGTTGCAAGACACATTTGCTGGGATAGAAAGTAATAAACCATGCCAAGCGCAGTTCTGTCTGAGCTTTTACAGGTGCTTGCGGTTCTTTTTGCAGATTTGCCAGTGCTTTTAAGCACATCTCCCAAGGTTCTTGTGGTTGCATCAGGTCAACGATGCTGTCGATGCCGATATCTTCGCCCAGGATTTCTGCCTGGGTAGCATAACTGCTGTGCGGTTTGAGTCGGGACAGGAGTTCTGCGGTTTCCATCGCCAACCAGTGATAACCAGATGCTACGGCTTGTTGGTAAAATTCCTCTAACACTCTGGGCAGGTGTTTTTTGGCTCTGTCGGCATCTACCCAGTAATGGCACAGGGCGAAAAATAGGGTTTCTAGGCTGTTGTGTTCTTCAGGAAACAGGATGCGGTTGCTGATGATGAATTCTTTTTGAGCGATGTCGCCTAATTGGACTTGCAGCAAGATTTTCAACTGTGCATAAATCGACCTCAGCCAATGGTCTGATTGACGTGCAAGCAGACTTGTGTAATCGAGTGCTGTTTGGAGACTGTCGCGTGAACCATCTTTTATCAGTGCCAAGATAAAAAACAAGCCGCCCATAGTGCTGAAATACACCTGACGCTTGCCTGTGGCTTTTTTGAGGAATTTGAGACCAGCAGTGTAATCAGTTATGGCTTGCTGATTATCGCCGCGTAAAAAATTTAACAAACCTTTGTATACTGCGGCTTCCGCTTGGTAATCTGAGGATATGCACTCCAAACTTTGTTGTGCTTCTTGGATACAACCCCGCAGCAACAGTTGTTCTGTTAAAATTAGGTGTAAGTAATCTGAGGAATGTCCACCTCCTGTAGCGCATTCTTCTTGAAGTAGGGCAAAAGCTTCATCAGCAGGAGAACACTTGAGCGCGGCGTTGATCAGGATGATAGATATGCAGCTGTCATACAATTCTTGTGGCAGGCTGCGAAACCAATCTGCATCGAATGGGTTAGTGCATACTTGCTCGAAGATATTTTCTACGGATATCTTGTCTTTGCTGTTATTGTATTTGTTGTAATCTTCAATCTGTTTATTAATGAAACTGAGGTTTTGGCGGTAAAGGCCAATACGGACTTCTCTAATAAATTGGCGATCATTCTGGAAGTACCGAGGTCCATTTTGCCAATGAGTACGTATAGGTAGCTTTTCCTCTACTGCTGCGGCTAGTATTTCAAACCGTCCGGTTCGTACCGCATCACGAGTAGCAATCTCTGTTAGTAACGGATGGCATTGAGGCCCTTGCCCGCTTTCTTGAATCAGCAAGCCTGCTGCTAGCAATCCATCAATATGACGACTTAAAGTTTTGTTAACAAAAGGTTTATTGTTTTCATCTAACGCGCCGATTTGATTGAGACAACCCATGAACGAATTTCTATTTATCGGTTCATAAATCACCGAAAATAATTGCACAATCTTTTGGTCTAGGGGTGCTAGCTGACGGTATGCTTGGGCGAGTTGCGCTGGGAGTTTTTGGTTATCAGCCTCAGAATCGGTCATGGTAATCATCGGGCGTTACATACACGAATGATAAATTTTCGCACCGTTGTGGGATTTTACGTTCAGAACATACCAGTTGTTCTTGAGCGATCGCGCTTCACGCTGCGAGTATACAGGAAAATGTCAATCCTGGATAGTCCGAGTCACAGAAACAACAATAAATATGACACCAACAATTGCACCGATGGCACCAGCATAGTACTGTATAAATTTGGCGAAGGTATTGCTTGTGGATTTAGGAATTGATAGCGATGATGCCAAGTATGGTTGCCAATTATGTGACCTTCAGCACTCTCCCGCTTTAATAAGTCTGGGTAATTTTTCACGTTCTGCCCAGTAACAAAAAATGTCGCTTTGATCTGATTTTGTTTAAGGATATCCAGCACTTGTACAGTACTTATCGGCCAAGGGCCATCATCAAAGGTTAGAGCAATTACTTTCTCTTGTGGAGTAAGTTTTGCTGCCGTAATTGTTGCTCCATGAAATTGTGATGCCACACTATAGCCTCACGCAAACAACATCAACGACGGAGCTATCAGTTGAAGTTCACGATACAGATGTATTAATATCAGGTTGATTAGTTTTGTCAGTCAACCAAGTAAATATAACCCTATTTTCTCAGAGTGACAAAACAGGGTTATTTCATCCTAATTTCATTTCTTAATGCCAAAGTAGGAGATGTGTACTATTCCTCGCTCATTAAAACCAATACGCGATCGCAACTCCTGACTTTCAGTATTTAAGGAAATTTGAAGCGTGATGCTTAACTCTGTGCGTACTCGACGACCGGCATTAATTGATTGTGTTTCTAGTACTTGGACTTTGGACAAAAAAGAATGAGTTCGCGTAAATTCTACGCGAACTCAACACAGGTATAAAAAAAGGATAGCTACCAGTCCCCCAAGGCATAGTAATATCAACGACAAAGCGTTCTTGGGGAA
>JAHHHW010000012.1 GCA_019359115.1 Pelatocladus maniniholoensis HA4357-MV3 | reverse complement strand
CCAACTACTGCAAAGCTGGTTGATATTTTAATTGCAACTGCACTTGATTTGATTAATCCTATACATTTAAAAAACTGGTTTACAAACTGTTGTTACTGTACTTCATAAACCTGCAATACGCTGTATATACGATAAATAAGTTATATATAAGACTAGTATTTGATTTTTGTGAAGCTAGGTACACTTCCTGTTAAGAGTTAAGAGTTCCCTTTGAATAGAATGCCTTCTTGGTGAAATTTCAAACAATTCTCAAAGTATGAGATAGCTCATAGAATCAACGATACTTAGCCTATATAAATAGAGATATAGACGAGAGCAAACAAGAATCAAAGTTAAATTCAATATCGCTTTGAGACATTTCAAATCATCATTATCCATCATAAAAGTAATTCCATTAAGGAAGGTTCACTATGAAATCTGTAACTATTCAAAAGTCTAGCTCTACATTTGAATCATTAACTTTGACATCCCCAAATACCGAGAGAATCAGATTGGTTGCTCAGTGGTCAAAAGTAAACAACAAATTAGTTTGTCAATGGTCAACTTCTAATAATAATTCGGTGAAATAAATAATTATGATCAGAAAAACACTGGATTTTGAAACAGCACCTGGATATGAAGTATTGGCTAACGCTGGTAAAACAGTTTTGCGTCCTGGTGGGCGATCAGCAACAGAAAAACTTTTAGAATGGGCAAACTTTCAACCAGGTGAAACAGTTCTAGAATTAGCATCAGGTTTAGGTACTAGTGCGATCGCCTTAGCAAAACGCTATGGAGTTCAGGTTATTGGCATTGAGCAGGACTACGAACGAGTTGCGATCGCAACTCAACGAGTGCAATCAGCTCGACTAGAGCGTCAAGTTCAAATTCTTCCTGGTAACGTCTTTGCACTAGAGACAATTTCTCAGCATTTTGACTATGTATTAGCAGAAGCAATTCTGACGATGCAATCCCCCATTGGCAAAGCCAAAATTTTGCAGGGAGTATACCAACGTCTTAAATCAGGTGGTCAATTCCTTTCCCATGAATTGTTAGCACGCAACCATGAAATAGAACTGCATCGTGTCCTGTCTTCAGTCAACCGAGTAAATGCCACACCTCTATCTCTAGAAGACTGGAAAACTACTCTACAAACCGCAGGTCTGCACATTCACAATAGCCAAATAGGGGCAATGCGTCTGTTACATTTACCATCTTTGATTGCAGACGAAGACATAAATAGCACCCTCAAAATTATTTGGAACATTGCCACAAAACCACAAATGCGATCGCGAGTATTAGCACTGCACCAAGTGTTTCAACAATATCAGCAAGACTTAGGCTACATCATATTAGCTGCAACAAAAATCTAATGGGATTAAATAAAACGGAGAAACATCATGAAAAAGTTTGTAATTTCAATGACTGCGGGAATGGCGATCGCCACAACTGCACTTGTTCCTAAGACAGCACAAGCCCATGTTGGTTGGAAAGATACTTACTACTGTAATGAATACACTATTACTTTGAATGAATATGCTCGTCAGGAATACTCCTACAGCGCTCGTAGTCGCTATGGCAACATATATCTTACGAGTGGTAGTTCGCAAAATAGTGGCAATTCTTGGATTTACAGTTTCAACAATGCCAAAACAAATTATGAACTAGAAGATCCCTGGAATAGCCAAACTGCCTACCTTAGAGTTTATAACAATGGGCGACCCATCCTAAAGCGGAGTTGTCAAAAATAGTAAGTTAGTAAAAAGCTATTTTTAGCACAAACAACAAATCACAACTAGTTAAAAGTTAAAAGATCATCCCCATAAATAAATTTAGAGGCTTGAAAGCACTTTTATGTTTTTTCCTTTGCCTTTTAACTTTTAACTTTTGTTTGGGGTTCATATCTCTTCAAAAGACAGGAACTTACTACCATGACTAGTCCTTCTCTTGGCACTAATATTCCAGATTTTCGCAAAACTCGTAAGTTTCAACTGAGCTTACCTGCTTGGTTAATATTAATTTGTGTGATCACATTCACCATTTTATTAGGAGCAGGTGCAACTATCTGGAAAAATGCCCCACCTATTCCGACATTTATTCGTTCTCCACAACAAGAAATTATCCTGAAAGCAACCGAAATTCAAGCTGGACAAGAAACATATTTAGCGCGTGGTGGACAGCACATTGGTAGTATTTGGGGACATGGTAGCTATCTAGCGCCAGATTGGACGGCTGATTTTCTGCATCGTTGGGGTTTAGCGACGGCTGGAGTTTTAACAAATGGCAATTCTAATTTTTCCCAAGCTGACTTAGAAGCTTTGAGAGCGCCAGACAGAGCTAGTCTACAAGCGAAAGTGAGCGAACAATTTAAAACCAATCGCTACGACTCAAAAACTGACGAATTAATTCTCACTACTGCTCAAACTCAAGGTTTGCAGCAAGTCTTCTCCCACTATCAACAACTATTAGCTAATGGTTCCAAAATTCACTCAATTCCTGATGGTTGGTTTAAAGACTCAAGCCAAATTCACAATGTGACTGCTTTCTTTGCTTGGACAGCTTGGGCGGCGGCTGCAAATCGTCCCAATGCACCATTTTCTTATACAGCCAATTGGCCTCATGATGACCTAATTGGCAACCAAGCTCCACCGCAATTTTTAGTGTGGTCGATAGTATCAGTAATTGTATTAATTGGGGCAACTGGTCTGTTTTTATTGGTGTATCTGCTCCAAGAAGATGCAGAAGAAGTGCAGCCAGTAATAACACGCCCTGCTATTTGTATCCCTACCCCTAGCCAAAAAGTGACCTCACTATTTTTTGGCGTAGCGATGGCGCTATTTTTAGGACAAATTACCATGGGTATGGTGACAGCTCACTACGCTGTGGAAGGTGACGGTTTTTACGGTATACCTCTGAATAAATTTTTACCTTATGCTGCTTCTCGTACCTGGCATTTGCAGTTAGCTGTGTTTTGGATTGCGACTTGCTGGTTGGCAGCTGGTTTGTTCTTTGCCCCGCGTTTTGGCAAGCGCGAACCCAAACATCAAGCGGTTGGTAGTGCAGCTTTGTTAATTGCTTTAACCGTCGTAGTTGTAGGTTCCTTAGTTGGTTCTTGGGCAGCGGTGCAAGGAATTTTGGGAAAACACAGTTTCCTTTGGGGACATCAAGGCTATGAGTATGTGGAGTTAGGGCGAGTTTGGCAATTGTTACTAATTGGTGGGATGGTGTTTTGGGTGTGGTTGATGTACCGCGCCCTCAAACCTGCTTTGAAAAGTGAAGGCGATCGCACAGGTTTAAATCACTTTTTCCTGTACAGTGCAATTACAATCCCCTTATTTTACTCAGCCGGATTGATGTATACGAATCACACTCACCTGAGTGTTGCTGAATACTGGCGTTGGTGGGTAGTGCATCTGTGGGTGGAAGGCTTTTTTGAAGTATTTGCCACGGTAGCGATCGCTTATCTGTGCAGTGAGTTAGGCTTTTTAAAACGCTCTTCAGCTTTGCGTGCTACTTATCTCACTACAATTTTGTATCTCGGTAGCGGCGTAATTGGTACACTCCACCATCTTTACTTTGCTGGAACTCCAGTGTTTATTGCCGCATTAGGTTCTGTCACATCAGCCTTGGAAGTAGTACCTCTAACTCTGATTGGATTTGAGGTAGCGAAAACTTTGAAGATGTCTCAAGGAGCAGACGGATTCTATCGTTGGCCGTTGCGCTTCTTTCTAGCTACTTGTGCCTGGAATTTAGTAGGGGCTGGAATATTTGGATTCTTGGTGAATCCACCTATTATTCTCTACTACTCTCAGGGTTTAAACACTACTCCTATTCACGCTCACTCGGCTTTGTTTGGAGTTTACGGTTCTTTAGCACTAGCATTAATGCTGTTTGCCCTACGTGAGATTGTACCTGAACGCGCTTGGAATGAAAAACTGCTACGCTTCGCTTTTTGGTCAATTAATGGCGGCTTGGTGATGATGTTGGTATTGGGTTTGATTCCCAATGGTTTTTACCAATTGGTGGCTTCGGTAAATCATGGCACTTGGTATGCTCGTAGCGCTCAAGTGATTGGCAGCCCTTGGATGCAGTGGACAGTTTGGCTACGTATTCCTGGAGATATTGTCTTTTCACTAGGAGTATTGGCGATGGTTGCATTTACAGTGCGAGCAATTATAACTATTTTCCAGCCTCCTGTTGACGTAGCAACGTCTAAATTAACACCTTCCGAACAACAGCCTTCCTAAATTTTCTCATGCCAATTCCCTGAACAAATTATCAAAACAGGAATTAAATTATGCAGAATATCACTCTTGACAACATTACTCAAGCAGTAATTAATCACGGTGATGGTGGCAAATCTCACCCGCGACTTTACGAGATTTATAGAAGTCTAGTTACACATCTGCACGCATTTGTGCGGGAGGTAAATCTCACCGAGCAGGAGTTGCAAATGGGGCGTGGTTTCCTGAATCGAGCGAGTCATCACACCCAAGAGATTCCCAACGGAGAGATCCATATGCTGACAGATTTACTAGGAATCTCCGAACTAGTGGAGTTGTTGCACGATACAGAGCGAGGTACAGCCACAGAAAGCAATCTGGAAGGACCTATGTATATACCAGATGTACCAGAACGCCAAATGGGCAATTGCCTAGGAGTAGATCACGAAGGTGATCCGCTTTTGTTATCAGGATGCGTCTTGGATGTGAACGGGCAACCAATTCCTAATACGCTCATTGAAGTCTGGCAATCGAATTCCCAAGGACTCTACGACATTCAAGATTCATCCCAGCCCCAAGGTAACTTTCGAGGTTGTTTCCGAACTCAGGCAGATGGTAAGTATGAGTTGGAAACTGTCGTACCACAGGGATACAACATCCCAGCTAGCGGACCGTGTGGCGAGGTGCTACGGCTTTTAGGACGGCACACTTGGCGGGCTGCACATATTCACTTTCAGTTGAGTGCGGCAGGCTACTCCTCACTGATCACGCAAATATTTATTGATGGAGACGCTCATATTGATTCAGATACAACTTTCTCGGTGAAGTCGGCGATCGTCAAGTTGCAAAAGCACGAAAGACCAGAGGAATTGTTCGCGCACAACCAAAATAAACCTTTCTATACAACCGAATTTAACTTTGTCCTTCAACCAACTGTTTGTGAGGCAAGCAGGGTAGAGCATTTGGCTTTAATAACCTCTCAGTAGACCTGAAAACTCTTTTGATTTGTGAGGTATGAGATGGATTTACCCTGAGCATATTATCTATCCCGCATTTATGCAACGCCGAAATTTTAAGTACGAAAACACCATTGATTAATATTTTCACTCCTACGATTATGCATGTGGCTTTTTCCTGTGCTTGGTGTGATTGTAGGGGTAGCCTAAAATAGCCACCCAAAAACTGTTGAAAATAGTTAGGGTTGCTTAATGCAAATGTAGCAATTCGACCGCAGTGACTGTGTTGCCATTTACCATTATTTTCTTTACGCATCCTTTAAGTAGAGCTTGTTTATCCTGTGGTTCTAGCCCTTGCCAATACCTCTGGTTTGAAAATGCGACAACAATCCGTTCTTTGGCAATTAAATATTGTTTTGACGTATTGTTTGTTGTAGCGATCGCATCAGCAATTTGCATCAAAATATCTTGTTTAGCTTTCTCAATCGCTGGATTTGATGGCAGTGCTTCGAGAGTATTTAAAGATGCTCGAAGTGTTTTTACTTCTAGTGATTCTGTTGTTTTTTCCACCTCTTTCTCTACTAACCCAGCTAAACGTTCAGCCTCACGAACTAAATGATTAATCACTTGTGCTTCCAGTTCGTCAGAAGAAATCATTTTTCCGTTACTACAAGCCCCAGTACGATAAAAACTACATTGGTAGTGATGTCTGACAAAATTCTTTTTCTTAACCAATTTCTTACATTGGCGACTGTAAGCAGCACCACAATGGACACACTTGACTAAGTTTGCAAATGGATTGGTATATTTTTGCTCGGTTGCCCATCGGTTTTTACGGTTGTCCCTAATCATTGATTTGATGCGTTCGTGTTCCTCGCGGGTGATAATCGCTTCATCCTCGTGAGTTCCCCATGCAACTTCCCATTCATCGAATGGTTTCCTGTGTCCTTTGGAACGAACTACAGTGTTGTACAGTGTTCCTCCTGCGTAGACAGGATTTACAAGAATAGACCGCAAGCCAGAAACTGACCACTTTAAGCCAGTGTGGGGATAACGCAGATTTAATCCACCGCTACGAGATTTGTTGATATTCTCTAGCACGATTTCCTCTTCCTGATCGAGAAGGTTAATCCTAGCATCAGTGGCTTTTGGGACGGCGTTTGCTTGAATACCCAAAGTATCATGCAGTATTCTGGCTGTTTGGGACACCGTACCGACTGCGAAGAAAGTATCAAATACAAATCGCATTAATTGCGATCGCGTTAACTCCCTCTTCTCTGCTATCAAACAAACACACGGACGATCATCTCGTTTGTACTTGTCATTCTCAACCATATACCCCAAAGGTGCATTCCAATGGGGTTTTCTATTGGCTTTGCGCGTATCTCGCTCTTTTTTGACTCGCATCCCCAGCATCTTCACTTCGTACTTACTAGCCGCCAATCGAACGTCAATTGTCAACTCGCCACCAATACTCGACATATCAAATGGCTCATCTAATGCACATGGTTGTATACCTTTCTTTTTCAACGCATCCATCAAACGATAAAAAGTCATTGATGAGGATGTTAAACGGTCAATCCGAATAAATAGCAGCTTGGACACTTTGCCTGGTGTAGATGCGTTGATATCCTCAATCAACTTCAGAAGCCCTTTACGCTTATCACTTGTACGACTTTCAACATCGTAATATATTTGTGTTGCTCCAGCACTACGCAACCGACGCATTTGTTTTATTAAAGCACCTTCGTCTTCATTTTGCTCATCCGTCGAAACCCTTGCGTAAGCCCAAACGTCCATATAGCGTACCATAGAAGTCTTAGACTATATTACCTGATAGAGAACGCATTAGTAGTTTGCTGTTCACTGAACCTGTAGACTTCTTTGTTGGTAACTCCTACGGTAAGTACCTGTGGCGTGATACCAAGATCCCAATGGTACGGATTGGTTATCCGATCTTCGATCGCCACCACTTACACCGCTATTCAACCATCGGTTATCAAGGTGGTATCAACCTCCTCAATTGGGTTGTCAATACCATTCTCGATGAAATGGATCGCAATACCAATATCACTGGTGTAACCGATATTTCCTTTGACTTGATTCGTTAAGAATCTCATCAACTCGCGGCGTGCCAATGAAGTAAAAAGTTAAAAGTAAAAACTTTAAAGATGTTCTTTTAGCTTTTTACTTTTTCCTTTTTACTTTTTCCTCACGATAGAATTATGGAATCGATAAATCACACTCATGCCCATCCTAATTACCACCCGCCTAATCATCAAAAATCTGGCGGCTTTGCTCTTCTACATCCATTACGTCGGTTAGTAGATACCATCCAAATCAAAAATTATCGTCTCGCTCACTTAATCTGCCAAATAATTCCTTGCTGCTGTCCTTTTCAGCGAGATATTCACTTGTTTGGGCGTATCTTCCATGTTCCTGCGCTATGCAAACTCAATCCTTTATATGACAATTTTGTAGGATTGCGTTTTCGAGCATTATCTTACCTCAGCGATGAATGTGGAGAAGATGTCTCGAAATACATTTGCTAGTCGTTACAAATTACTCATTATTAATACTCATTATCCATTACTAATTAGTTATCGGTCATTGGTCATTAGTCATTAGTAAATAACAAAAATAAATAGTAAATACAAATGACAAATGACATAGACGCGCAAGCGGCTTCTCGTAGAGTAGGACAATTGACTCACTAACAAAATTCATCCAGCGCGAGGAAACAGATGATAATCACCCAAGGCAAAATCAACGAGCTGCTCTCTGAGCCAGGATGCGAACATAATCATCACAAAAATGGGGAAAAGAAAAATAAGTCTTGCACGCAACAAGCTCAACCGGGAGCCGCTCAAGGGGGTTGTGCCTTTGACGGTGCAATGATTGCTTTAGTACCCATTACTGATGTTGCTCATTTAGTTCACGGACCGATCGCCTGCGCTGGTAATTCCTGGGGTAGTCGTGGTAGCTTCTCTTCTGGCCCTCAACTTTACAAATTCGGCTTCACCACCGATTTGAGTGAGAATGATGTCATCTTTGGTGGTGAAAAAAAGCTTTATAAAGCCATCCTCGACATTCATAAACGCTACAATCCCGAAGCAGTTTTTGTTTACTCCACTTGTGTTACTGCTCTCATCGGTGAGGACATGGATGCAGTCTGCAAAGCCGCTACCAATAAAATCGGCATTCCTGTAATTCCCGTAAATTCACCTGGATTTGTTGGTAGCAAAAACCTTGGCAATCGCATCGGTGGAGAAGCTTTACTAGAATATGTCGTTGGTACTGAAGAACCAGAATACACCACACCTTACGACATCAACCTCATCGGCGAATATAACATCGCTGGTGAAATGTGGAATGTATTACCTTTATTGAAAAAATTAGGTATTCGTGTTTTAGCAAAAATTACTGGTGATGCTCGCTACAAAGAAGTTTGCAGCGCCCACCGTGCCAAACTCAACGTGATGATTTGCTCCAAAGCTCTAATCAACATGGGGCGGAAAATGGAGGAACGTTACGGTATCCCTTACATCGAAGAATCTTTCTATGGTGTAGAAGATATCAATCGATGTTTGCGAAATATTGCCGCGAAATTGGGCGATCCTGATTTACAAGCACGCACAGAAAAATTAATTGCGGAAGAAACCGCCGCCCTCAATGTTAAACTCGCTCCCTATCGCGTTCGCCTCAAGGGCAAGCGCGTTGTCCTTTATACCGGAGGTGTGAAAAGCTGGTCAATTATCTCCGCCGCTAAAGACCTGGGAATGGAAGTAGTTGCTACCAGTACTAAAAAAAGTACTGAGGAAGACAAAGCCCGCATCAAGCAATTACTTGGCAAAGATGGCATTACTTTAGAAAAAGGCAATCCCCAGGAAATTCTGCGGGTGATTAACGAAACCAACGCAGAGATGTTAATTGCTGGTGGTCGTAACCAATACACCGCGCTCAAAGCCCGAATTCCTTTCCTCGACATCAACCAAGAACGTCACCATGCCTACGCAGGCTATAGCGGCATGGTAGAAATGGCTAGGGAATTAGATGAAGCCCTCTACAGTCCTGTGTGGGAACAAGTCCGCAAACCAGCACCCTGGGAAGACGACTCGCAGACACGGGGACAGGGAGACACAGGTAAATTTTCGTCCTCAACCCACCTACCCATCTCTGTATCTTTTGAAGAGGAGGACTACTAATGGCCAAAGTAGTCACTCCTAACAAGCCAGTTATAGTTAATCCTCTCAAGCAAAGCCAAACTTTAGGCGCAGCCTTGGCATTTTTGGGTTTGAAAGGGATGATACCTTTACTCCACGGTTCCCAAGGTTGTACAGCTTTTGCGAAAGTGATATTGGTACGGCATTTCCGAGAAGCTATACCCCTTTCCACCACAGCGATGACGGAAGTTAGTACGATTTTGGGTGGTGAGGATAATGTTGAACAAGCAATTTTGACTTTGGTACAGAAGTCTCAGCCAGAAATTATTGGTTTGTGTACAACTGGACTAACGGAAACCAGAGGGGATGACATGGACGGGATTCTCAAGGATTTCCGTAAACGTCACCCGGAATTGGATGAATTGCCAATTGTACTTGTCTCCTCACCAGATTTCAAAGGCGCGCTGCAAGATGGATTTGCAGGGGCGGTAGAAAGTATCGTCAAAGAGGTTCCGCAAATGGGGGAACCAAAGGTGCAACAGGTGACAATTTTGATGAGTTCCGCCTTTACGCCAGGGGATGTGCAACAAATCAAGGAAATTGTCAGTACTTTTGGGTTAATGCCAATTGTAGTCCCTGACCTTTCGGCTTCTTTGGATGGTCACTTGGATGATTCCTACAGTCCGATTACCGGGGGTGGGACAACTCTAGTACAACTACGTAAAATTGGTAGTTCTGTTTATACCCTAGCGCTGGGTGACAGTATGCGGGGTGCAGCCAAAATTTTAGAACAGAAATTTGGCACACCTTCCGAGGTGTTTACCGAACTGACTGGATTAGAAGCGGTAGACAGATTTATGCAGTTTTTGGCGAATTTGAGTGGAACAGCAGTTCCAGAAAAATATCGTCGTCAACGTCGCCAACTCCAAGATGCGATGTTAGATACTCATTTTTACTTTGGTAGAAAAAAAGTATCCTTGGCGCTAGAACCAGATTTGCTGTGGTCAACAGTATATTTTCTGCAATCAATGGGTGCAGAAATTCAAGCTGCTGTCACAACAACGCGATCGCCACTTTTAGAAAAACTCGCGATCGACAGTGTCACCATCGGTGATTTTGAAGACTTTGAAAATTTAGCTGCTGGTTCTGACTTGCTGATTGGTAATTCTCATACTAATGCGATCGCCAAACGTTTAGGAATTCCCCTCTATCGCCAAGGTATCCCCATTTTTGATCGCTTAGGTAATGGTCAATTTACCAAAATAGGCTACCGAGGCACAATGGAACTCTTATTTGATCTCGGTAATCTCTTTTTACATGCAGAGGAAACAAAAGTTAGAGATAGAGATGTTCAGGGGGATTAGGGATTATCAGTTATCAGTTATCAGTTATCAGTTATCAAAGCAAATTGTTAACTGTTCACTGGTTTCTCATCATTAACTAATAAGCAACAAATGAAAATTGCTTTCACAACTAGCGACCAAGTTCATGTCAATGCTCATTTTGGTTGGGCAAAGATGATTGATGTTTATGAAGTTTCCAAAGATGGTTATCAATTTGTAGAAACTATCAACTTTAATGGAAACCTCAAAGAAGATGGTAACGAGGATAAACTCGTCCCCAAACTTAATGCATTAAAAGAATGCACAATTGTGTATGTTGCAGCAATTGGTAGTAGTGCTGCTGCCAAATTACTAAAAACAGGTGTGACTCCAATTAAAGCACGTTCAGAGCAAGATCAAATTGCTGATACACTCAACAAATTAGTCGAAACTCTCAAGGGTAGTCCACCACCTTGGTTACGGAAAGCTTTGCAGCAAAATAATCTGAATTTTGATGAATTAGAACTAGAAGAAGAAACAACTGTATGAGTGCAACAAATAGTGTCAATGGAACCGCGCCTAGTCAAGTTGTAAATTCACCTTTTTTGCAAGTGATCGTCCAACAAATTCGTGGTCAAGATACTTACGGTGTTTTCCGCAATTGGTCAGATGAATTAATCCTCAAACCGTTTGTGGTGAGCAAACAAAAGAAACGCGAAATATCTGTTGAAGGTGAGGTCGATCCAGTCACAATTGCTAGGATTATGGCATTTTATCGTGCTGTAGCTGCCCGTATTGAACAAGAAACTGGTTTGTTATCTCAAGTTGTAGTTGATTTGAGTCACGAAGGTTTTGGCTGGGCGCTAGTTTTTTCTGGTCGTCTTTTGTTGGCAGTAAAAACAGTAAGAGATGCCCATCGTTTTGGTTTTGAATCGCTGGAAAAAGTAGCAGAAGAAGGAGAAAAGCTAGTACAAAAAGGTATTGAATTGGCTCAAAATTTTCCTGAAGTTGGAAGATTGTAATTTAGCCAATGATCAAGGGTAAATTTCGATAGTCAAGAATCACTATTAACCACCAGCTATTAACAACCACCAAATGAAGGTTGAAGAATTACAAACTAAAATCAAGCGCCTCAATAGTAAAGCAGGTCAAATGAAAATGGATCTGCATGATTTGGCGGAAGGGTTGCCAACAGATTACCAAAAACTTATGGATGTTGCGGCTGCGACTTATGAAATTTATCGTCAGCTAGATGAACTGAAGCAACAACTTAAAATCATGGAGCAAAGCAAATGAGTGAAGATTGGAACAAATTTCAAAATCTTACACAAGCAGAAGAATATTTTGAATTTTTTGGTCTATCTTACGACCAAACAGTTGTAAGTGTAAATCGTCTACATATTTTGAAAAAATTCTCGCAATCTATTCAAGAAATTGATGAGAATTATACCGACCTAAGTCCAGAAGAGAGATTAAATAAATATTGTGAGGCTTTACAACAAGCTTATCAGGTTTTTCTGGAATCCACACCTCAAGAACAAAAGCTGTTCAAAGTATTTAAACAGAAGCCTAAGAATGTAGTCACGCTGACAGAAATCACTTCTGATTAGGAGGTAAAAAGTGATAGACCTAACGCCTACCGAGTTAGAACGTTACAGTCGCCAAATGATGCTCCCAAATTTTGGCGAAGTAGCACAGAAGCGTCTCAAGTCAGCAACTGTTCTGGTGACAGGTGTGGGAGGATTAGGTGGTACAGCAGCGCTTTACTTAGCAGTAGCAGGTGTTGGGCGGCTAATCCTAGTCCGGGGTGGTGATCTGCGACTGGATGATATGAATCGTCAGATTTTGATGACGCACGATTGGGTTGGTAAACCAAGAGTCTTCAAAGCCAAAGAAACTCTCGAAGCTATCAATCCTGATATCCAGGTGGAAGCGGTTCATGAGTATATCAGTCAGGAAAATGTTGATTCCTTGGTGAAATCTGCTGATATGGCCATAGATTGCGCCCATAATTTTACAGAGCGTGATTTGCTCAATGCTGCTTGCGTACGTTGGCGCAAACCAATGGTGGAAGCAGCGATGGACGGGATGGAGGCTTACCTAACTACGATTATTCCTGGTGTGACGCCTTGTTTATCTTGTCTATTTCCAGAGAAACCAGACTGGGATAGACGCGGGTTTTCAGTTTTAGGTGCTGTATCTGGAACTCTTGCTTGTTTGACCGCTTTGGAAGCAATCAAGCTGATCACTGGCTATAGTCAACCTTTGTTATCGCAACTACTGACAATGGATTTAACCCGCATGGAATTTGCTAAACGTCGTTCTTATCGCGATCGCTGCTGTCCAGTATGCGGAAATAATGCACCTTGGAGATACTTGCAATCTAAATCCACAGTCATTAGTCATTAAAATTTTAAAATTCAGGAGGTCTGATGACTGTTACTTTGACAGAGAAAGCAGAATTTCGTCTACGGACATTTTTAGCAGGTTCTGCTCCCGATGCCAATGGCGCCACAAAAGGTATCCGCATATCTGTTAAAGATGGTGGTTGCAGTGGTTATGAATATGCAATGGATGTCACTAGCCAGCCAAAATCAGACGATTTGGTCATCCAGCAAGGGAAGGTTACTCTTTACGTTGATGCTGAAAGTGCGTCATTACTAGAAGGAATTGTCATCGATTTTATTGATGGTGTAATGGAAGGCGGCTTTAAGTTTATCAACCCCAACGCAACAGAAACTTGTGGTTGTGGCAAATCATTTAAAACTAGTGATTGTCAATCAGCAGGTGTACCTTGCAACTAATTAATGAATGTTGCTTGTTCTTTGTTATTTGTTGTTGGGAAGCAACAAGTAACAAACAACTATCAACAAACAAATATCAACAAATTTATTTTTGAGGAGAACACAACAATGGCTACCTACCAAGTAAGATTAATCAACAAAAAAGAAGACCTCGACGCCACAATTGAAGTTGACGAAGAAACTACTATCTTAGAAGGAGCAGAAGAAAATGGTATTGAGTTACCTTTTTCTTGCCACTCTGGTTCTTGCTCTAGCTGCGTTGGTAAGGTAGTTGAAGGTGAAGTAGATCAGTCTGAGCAAATTTTCTTAGATGATGAGCAAATGTCCAAAGGATTTGCATTACTTTGTGTTACCTATCCTCGCTCTAATTGCACAATTAAAACCCATCAAGAACCTTATCTTGTCTAAACATTTCATTTTTTTCTCCCCTGTATTTTTCTTTACTTAGCTATTCTCGGAGTCATAGCTATAACATAAGCTATGACTTTTTTATTAAGCAAAAAAATATTTGGTGAGGTGAATAATTCATATAAATCACTTTGTAAATGTTTTGTTTAATTATAAGATAACGTATTTTTATAGCTCTTTTCTTGTTCTTTATATTCATTTTACAAATAAATATTTGTTAGTTGATGTTATTAATTACAAATGATTTTTTTTATACCGACTAATCATTGTACACTCTAGCCATTCACAACCAGGGCTATTTAATTCTCATTTATTCCGCCTCATAATTAATTCTGATGCTAATAGTAAAACTCGGTTAAAACCGAATATTGATTGGTATTTAAGTCTGTTTTAACAGACTTAAAGTATTAGCCGGTGAACTTTAGTTATGGGTGTTTTATATCTAGAATGAAATAGCCCTGAATAACAACCAAAAATAAGTATTAAATGTTTAAGAGTTTTAGTGTCACTGGTTCTTCACTAGAATTACTAAAAATCGGAGAGCAAGGAATCATTTTGTTTTGTAAAACTCAGGACGAAAAGATTCTGAATCAAGTGATATCTTTAGGTATAACTCCGGGAATATGCTTTACATTAGAACAAAATTTTCCTAACGTCGTTATTAAAGTAAAGCAACAAACATTAGTAATAAATAAAGAACTTGCTCGTAAAATTTACGTTCGGATATTGAATCGATAATTACATGAAACCAAAATCCAAAATCTAAAATCTAAACTAAAATCGAATGACCGAGAATACCGTCACGCACTACTATCACAACTTTTTACAAGTCGTTCGGAGTTACTATCAACTCACAAAACCGCGAATTATTCCTCTGCTATTGATTACTACAGGTGCTAGTATGTCGATCGCATCTGAGGGAAAATTAAATCCGATATTAATGTTAGTAACTCTGACTGGTGGTACTTTTGCTGCTGCTAGCGCTCAAACTTTTAATTGTGTGTATGATCGCGATATCGACTATGAGATGGAACGCACGCGTCATCGTCCTTTACCTTCTGGACGTGTCCAGCCTACTCATGCTTTAATATTTGCGATCGCTTTAGCTTGTATTTCTTTCACATTGCTGACAGTGTTTGTAAATTTACTCAGCGCTTTGTTAGCAATGTCTGGAATTTTATTTTATGTGGGCGTCTACACCCACTTACTCAAACGCCACACTTCACTTAATATCGTCATTGGTGGTGCTGCTGGGGCGATTCCGATGTTGGTAGGTTGGGCTGCGGTGACAGGTACACTGAGTTGGACAGCATGGTTATTGTTTGCGATCGTCTTTTTGTGGACACCTCCCCATTTTTGGGCGTTAGCTTTGATGATTAGTGAAGATTATGCCAAGGTAGGTGTACCAATGCTGCCTGTAGTTACTGATAATATCACCGCCGCTCGGCAGATTTGGGTATATACTTTACTGCTTGTCCCTGCAACATTTTTATTGATAGATCCTCTGCAAAGAATGGGTGCGATTTATGGCTGTATAGCCTTTATGATGGGGGCTATCTTGATCAAAAAAGCCTGGACGCTTTTGCAAGACTCAGAGAATAAACAATCTGCGCGATCGCTCTTTCTTTACTCTATTCTTTACATGATGCTGCTATGTGCTGCTATGGTAGTTGATAGTTTACCAATTACCCATCATTTCACTCAAGTAATCATGAGATTGATTAACTGAATATTGTTGATTGTTGGTAGTTGTTTGTTGTTAAAACTAACCACTAACCAACAACAAAGAACTATTTTTTAATCAACAGCAACCATTACATCTGTTGCTTTCACCACAACATAAGATTCTTTACCTTCAGCAAGTTGAAGGTTATCTGCTGAAGCTTTTGTAATAATTGCAGTTACTTCTACACCTGGTGCTAATTCTAATATTACTTCGGTGTTTACAGAGCCTGGCACAACTTTTTTTACAGTAGCTTTCAGAGTATTACGAGCGCTTATTTTCATTTTTTTGTATCTTGACCTATTTGACTCAATAATATTACTCATCCAATCAGAACACACATATATTTCTTTAGATTGTTTTTATGTTTATATGGTTATAAATTATACAAGATAAAATATAAGAATATACTCTGTTTTGCGACTAGCTTATAAATATAGCAAACCTAATTTATTGTCGATTACTGCACCTATAATTTTTTTGAAATTCATAGTAATAATATAACTCAGAACCCCGACTTTTCTAATAAGTCGGGGTTATTGTCTCTCAGAAAAATTAATTTTTAATTATTTAGTAACCTAATATACAGACTAAATAATTATTTTTATAATGGTACTAACAAGCTTCGTATCAACAAAAATAATTCTAAACAAACTAAAAATTGTCTACAATTATTCTTTATTAGTAGTCCGCGCAGGTGTACTAATCTGTCTGTACGAACGAAATTAAAATAATTGACAACAAGTCAAATGCCTTCAAGCCTGGTTTACTTAGTAAATCTAGTTGTTAATAATAAAGTGGGCAATATTATCAGATTTTAATAATGAGAATATTTTCATAATTTATTATTGAGATTTAATTGCACATATCTCAATATATTTTTTATGTAAAAAGTGATAATTTACTATATTAATAATAATAGTAATTAGAAACTTACTTTTTTTTAATCGTTTTGTTAATGAATATTACTGCAAAGTTTTATAACTGAACCCTTGCCTAATTTGCTGAGATATATAAGATATAAATGTAGGATGAATTGTTGCCTGTCAACCAAAACAACCCTGTAAAAAGTGATTATCTAATTCTCTAATTAATGATCTTCTACATCTTGGCTAGATTCTCTATTTCAGACTATTAAAGATGTATTTTAGTTATTGATAATGGGTAAATGCGTAAATCTTAATCTAAAAAATAGCCAAGTTTATTTAGAAATTAGAGAACAAAAATTGGCTAAAATCCATTCATAATCACTTTTGACAGCTGTGACTTTCAGGAATTGCAATTAAGCCTAATTATTTAGATTTAAAACAGGCGTGTATCTTCAACACTCACGCAGCTAGGAAAGAATTACAGAATCGATTTCATTACATCAAGGAAAAGGAGCAGAAATTATGAGAGCCAAGCATATTATGACTCAAGATGTAGCCACTATTCGCGGTTCGGCTACTGTGGCGGAAGCGGTCAAACTTATGAGGATCAAAGAATTACGGGCGTTGATTGTAGAACCTCGTAACGATGCAGATGCATACGGGATTGTTACCGAGACTGATATTGTATCTAAGGTGGTTGCCTATGGAAAAGACCCCAAACAAGTACATGTCTATGAAATTATGAGTAAGCCTTGCATCGTTGTCAATCCTGACCTTGATGTGGAATACGTTGCACGGTTATTTGCTAATACAGGTGTTTGGCGTGCGCCCGTTATTCAAGGTGAATTACTTGGCATCATTTCTGTTACTGATATTATTACCAAGGGTGACTTCCTTGAAAAGCCCAAATTAGCTTTCTTGCAAAAAGAACTCCAAAAAGCCATATCAAATGCTCGCTCAATTTCTAGTAATTACGGCGCGGATTCTAAAAAAGCTGTAGAAGCTTGGGATTTTGTAGAAGAACTCGAAGCAGAAGCATGTTTTTATGGCGCACCAAAGTCAGAAAAATCAGCAAGACAACTATTTTCTAATGGACGCCTTCCAGTAAGTGTAGGTTAATAAGGCGAGTATTAAATTATATAGGGTGCGTTAATGCAATGTAACGCACCCTATATAATTTAAGATTCACTTTATCAATGAGTTTTCAGTGTAATTATATTTGAGAACTTTTATCAAAACTATTTTTAGAAATCAATAGTCAATTTTTATAAGCAAAATGCCTTTTACTGACACGGCTATTTAGGTGTAGATTCTAGGAATATACAGGCTAGTAGTTCATATCTATAAGTTATAAATTGAGAATAATTTTCTCACATCCTTGAGAAATAAATTTGATATTAACTTAAAAATTGATATTTGACAAAATAATAGTATCAAGTGATTCTTTTTTTTAATAATTTCTGTTTATCATAAATCTAGCTGGAACTATCCAGACATAAACCTAAAATTAATTTTTAATTTTAACGTCAGTAAAACAAACCTCTCACTTCTATTAGTTATGTTGTAATTAATGGAGGTTGCTATGTAACCAATATTTAGGATTTCATAACTGAAAATCTATCTGTAATTTCGTAATTTTGAGTGTAAATTATATAGAATAATTGAGAGAGAAGGAGATGAACAAGGAATATTTACCAAAGGATGATTCCCACCCTATTCAGTTAACTTCAGCAGATATTATATTGCGTCAACAACTAGAAAGTTCTATTTGTTGTTATTTTTATAATGCTTGCGATCGCACTATTCAAAAACTATTATCTAGTTGTCGCTGGTACATTCTTAGTCACCCCAACGCTTTAACTTTAGTTGTTGAATGTCCAGACCAAATTACTAACTGGCGTGTTCTGCAACAAATCGTGCCAATGGCAGCAATTTTAGGTGACATTATTAGCAGCGCTAAAATTCGCGTTTGTCCGCCTAAAAAGCAGGGATTACCTTTTGAAATGAGAGTAGATGAGCTAGCAGTTTATCGAGATCGGGCGTAGTCGGGGATTGGGGATTGCTTAAAAACCAAGCAACGACCATTAACTACTAACATCCTGCTAAATCATCGCTTTAATTTCTGCAAAAACCAAGTCAGCAGAATATTTAACAGCAGGACTCAACTCCCAACCAAAATCAAGATTTGCCGCTTCAATTAAATAAACTATCATTTCTTGGGGAAAATCATTCTGAAAGATTTTTCTACCTGCGACTAAAGCATTATCCCAACGAAAATCATGCAAATTATAACTGGGTTCTGGTAGGCTCTCTAGTTCTTTTCCAGGAACTTTAAACACAGCACCTGGTTCGGAACCTGTTGCACTTGCATCAATAATGATTAACTGCTTACAGCCTCTTGCTTTAAACATCACTTCCATCCCAGCAGTACCGCAATCGTAAACTTGTACATGAGGATGGGGATGTTCAGCAAGATATTGTTGTAGGTGTTGAGCGACTATGACACCTACTCCATCATCACTGCGGTTAAGATTACCGCAACCAATAACTGTTATTTGTTCTCGGTCATTTGTCATTTGTTGTTCGTGAAGTCAGTGGAGTGGATAAGGCTAAACAAGTCTAACGCATGATTTTTTCCAAAACTCTTTCAGAACTATAACAAACAACTAAAAAAGTGTTTGATGAGCTAGATGCAGTTCTTTCTATACCATCTTTTGCAAGTGAGCTACACCTAACTATCAAAGATTTGTTTGCTTGGTTGTTAGATTAAAGTCTATTGGTGCGTGAGGCTAAACTTTGATGTACACCAAGCATAAGATTCGCAGTAATAAAAATTATGCCAAATCCAACGAGTGCATTGAGAATTCCAAATTGGTCGGAAAACAAGCCAATGAAAATTACAGGTAAACCAAACCCCAAGTATGCACAAACAAAGTAGCCAGAAATTGCTCTAGCTGATTGTGACCCACTCAGACGCACAACCTCTGCCATTCCGCCTAAATAAGTAAACCCGTAACAAGCTGTACCCGCGATCGCAACACCCATCAAAACGAGATTCAGTACACCCAGCCAAGCACCACAGGTAAAGATTGTATACCCCAGAATCAGTAGCACACAACCGAGTTGAAGCGATCGCCGTGAATTAAGGCGACGAGCCAATGGCTGGAATAACACACCACTAATCACAAAAATAAATAACATTAGCCCTGACCAATTTGGCAAGCCGTATTGCATCAATTGTGTTGGTAGGATGACACTGACAATTCCAGCCAATGACCATGCAAGTGCGATCGCCAAACCAGTTGAAATCGTTCCTGATGGAAAAGTAGGTAGACGAATTAGTTTTTCGAGAGTGACGGGCTGTTCAGATAGACGAATTGCTAAAACAATACACCCTAGAAGCAAAATAAAAACAGTTGGATAACTAAATGGAACCAATGAACGATTGAACCATAAGGATATATTTGTGAACAAAGCACCGCTAGAGAAGCCCACAGCTGTAGTTAGACTGACATAAGCAGCGACTTGAGCAGAATTTTTTGGCATTAAATTCGATAAATATGCTGTTCCAGTTCCAGTAGACATCTCCGACAACTATCAAAGCCTTTATGTGACTAGCTCTTAGGGTGCAAATGCAAGCATTGCGATTCAGCTAGTCTATACGAATAAATAAGGGTTTGAGATAATTCTTGTAGAGAACAA
>JAHHHW010000011.1 GCA_019359115.1 Pelatocladus maniniholoensis HA4357-MV3 | reverse complement strand
CATTAGAAAATGGACTTTTGTTGTTACGAAATATTATGAATCAATTTACTGGTTACGTTATGTTCGACTCTGGATAAATTTCAAACATAGTTGTTTTTCTCTATCCAGAGTGATGAAAGAGCGCTAATAAGCCTTCGGCGTTCAGAGATTGACTATTCAGACTAAGCGTTAAAGGCAGATATGGCATCCGATCGACCATGCCAAGACTGCTGTCAAGGATTTTGTAGGGAAATCTCTGAGCGTCAGCCATTTTGTTCTTGTTGCTTTGTCGCCAGAAGATTCATTAGAACATTGGCAGCCTCAGAACAGTTGTAGGGCGACCAGACCGGATACTCTTGGTTTGCAACAAAGAAGTTTGCATCTTCTTCTTTGACCAGTTCTGTTGCGAGAAACTGCATCAGCCGAAGCTTGTCAATTTTTGGAAGCCCCTGGATTTGTAACATGAGTTCAGCCAATGGCATTTGAGAATCTCCTCGTTTGAGGTTTGGTGAAAAGGTTGAGGATGCTCGCTTGTCATACAGAGGCGCATCACTAGCCTGCACCTATTTTACCAATTGCTTGGTGGGTTGTTTCAGGAGATTCCAATCACTATATCAGTGCTTTTCTCTTAAAAGATGAAATTAGCGATTGCCGAAGCAAGTTAGGAGATTGAGCAAAAAGTGGCTGGGTTAAAGAAGGGAACCCAGCCTACAAGACCTCAAGGGGTGACAAGCACCCGAAAACCTTTATTCAACAAGGGTTTAGAGTTTTGAAGCTGCGAATATAATCAAGGTACAAATAAAAATGATAATCATTCTTTTGGGGAGGAGTAGGGCCTTTCCAATTAGGGACTTCCAAGGAATAAAATAACCAAATACAATAATGATAATCATTCTGATAGGGGGGAAGGAGAAGCAGCCGTCGGCTGCTTCTCCTTCCCCCCCTTTTGTAGTAAATTCAATTTGGAGTGTAATTTTTGGGTGTTGGGAGTGTTGATAGAATTAACTGATTCAGTCAAAAAATTGTTTAACGAAACAGCAAGCCAACTCAAAGGAGCAGCACGACGGCAGTTTCAAGCACAAGTTGTGATGGAGCTAGGTTACGGAGGACAATTACTGGCTCAAAAAGAATTGGGATGGGATAGAAATACTATTCGTAAAGGAATTCAAGAACTAACGAGTGGAATTACTTGTGTAGATAATTATTCTCAAAGAGGACGTTGGAAGGCAGAAGAACACTTCCCAAATCTTTTAGAAGATATCAAAAAATTAGTTGATGACCAAAGCCAAACTGATCCAAGTTTTAAAAGTCAAAGGCTGTATACACGCCTGACTGCAAGTCAAGTAAGAAAGCTATTAATTGAAAAGTTTGATTATAGTGATGAACAGTTGCCAACTGAAGAAATAATTCGCATCAAATTGAATTATTTAGGTTATCGACTCAAACGAGTAGCAAAAGTTTTACCTCAAAAAAAATCCCAGAAACTGACGCAATCTTTGAGCAACTAGCACTCTTTTAATCAATCAGCTTTGGATGACAAGAGCATTTTACGTCTAAGTCTTGATGCAAAAGCTCGTGTAAACATTGGCTCGTTTGACCGAGGAGGTAGAAACAGAATCCCAACCGAAACTGATGACCATGATTATAACCCAAAAACAACAGTAACTCCTTATGGTATCTTTCTCCCAGAGTTAGATGAACTATTTTTATATTTTACAGAGTCTCAGTTAACGAGTGATTTTATTGTTGATGTCTTATCAGATTTTTGGAAAAGTCAGAGTTGGCGGTTTCCAGATATAAAAACACTTATTCTTAATCAAGATAATGGTGGAGAAAATAATTCACGCCGTACCCAGTTCATGAAACGTATTGTCGAGTTTGCTCATCAACATCAACTTAATATACGTTTAGCTTATTATCCTCCATAGGGATCTCCAAATAATAAAATGCCCAGGCGAAAGCGACGGCTGGGCATTTTATTATTTGGAAAAGCCATATCATAGTAAATATAATCCCATCGAGCGAGTATGGGGTATATTAGAAAAATCTTGGAATGGCAGTATTTTAGATGAAGTTAAAACTGCTTTAAACTTTGCTGAAAATATGACATGGAAAGGTAAACATCCTGTAGTAGTTAAATTAATAACTCAAACCTATGAAACAGGAGTTAAGCTGACCAATAAGGCTATGTCTGCTGTCGAACAACAAGAACTGATACTTCTGTGTCAGATAGGTGACATAATCCTCTTGGGCGTTATCTTCTCCTGTAGTTGCCGAAATTTTAGCAATGCCTCGTAAACGCGACAGATTTCCCCGTTTCGGCTTTGGGTTGGCTTCCTGTTTCAGAGATTCTAGAAGAGCCTGTACCAACGGCGTTGCGATCGCTAATGGGCAATTGCAACGCCTGATTTTGTATTTCTTGTAATGTCATTAGTTCTTTGCCCAGCAACTCAGCGGTCGGCTCCAACGATTTGTTATGCCGCATCAACACCAAACGCTTTAAGTGCCACAATATTAAGGTAACTTAATTTCTACCCAATTCTATGCAGGTTAAGGATTTGACTATTGAAGAACTCAAACTCTTGATTCAAGAGACTGTTGCTGAAACTATCCAATCCTTGCTGATTGACCCTGATGAAGGGAAACAAGTTAAGCCAGAGGTTAAGCAGCAACTCCTTAGTTCTTTACATCGTACCCAAGCTGGAGAGCGTGGAATCTCGGCTGAGGAAGTTGCAAAGAAATTGGGCTTGAACTGGTAATGACTTACTACGTTGAATTCACGTCAGAAGCAACAGATGGTTTAGAGCAGCTTACTTCAACTATTCAACAACGCATCCTGAGTAAAATCCGTTGGCTTTCGGAGAATCTTGATAATTTGACTCCCCAAGCTCTGAGTGCTGATTTGAGTGGACTGTTTAAGCTCAGAGTTGGGGATTATCGAATTATCTACTCATTTGATAGTAGCAATCAACGCATTACAGTTCACAAAATTGGACATCGCCGAGATGTTTACACTTGATTACCCACGCTCCTACTCTATGTGAGCGAACTAAGCAACACCAACACCATATACTTTTGAGTCAGCGTAGGTAGAGATTAAAATATCAAAGCTGTTGACAGTTATATTGCTCGGAGAAACTTGCAGGCGTGTATTGATTGCCTAGTTAGCCTCCATTGAAGCGGTTATGTTCAACTATGGATAAGGTTTAATAATGTTAGGCAGCCAATATAAATTAAAAACCTCACTAATAAACCACAAACTTACGGTTATAAAAATTATTATTTTCTCAAGTTTACTGATAGCTTTACTATTTGCCTTTTTATTAGATTTAGCTTTAGGTTCAGTTGATATCCCTATCAACGAAGTAGTCAAAATTTTGCTCGGACAAGCACCAGAAAAAGCAACATGGGCTCATATTATTCTCAAGTTTCGTCTACCAAAAGCTTTAACTGCAACTCTAGCAGGTGCGGCTTTAGGTGTGAGTGGTTTGCAAATGCAAACTCTGTTTAAAAATCCCTTGGCGGGGCCTTTTGTATTAGGAATTAGTTCTGGTGCAAGTTTAGGTGTGGCTTTGGTGGTGTTAACTGCAAGTGTGACTACACCAACGCTATTAAATGATTTGGGAATTATTACGGATTTTGGGTTGGTGATAGCAGCTAGCCTTGGCGCAGCGTCGGTTTTGGGTGTGATGTTAGTGGTTTCGCGTCGAGTACAAGAGACGATGACGCTGCTAATTTTAGGTTTATTGTTTGGCTATGCTACTAGTGCAATTGTGAGTATTTTGTTGCAATTTAGTTCAAAAGAACAGATTCAAAGTTATATTATGTGGACTTTTGGAAGTTTCGCTGGGGTGACTTGGAAACAGTTAATTGTTTTAATTCCGGTGATACTTTTAAGTTTATTGGTAGCGGTGTTGCAATCAAAATCTTTGAATGCGCTGTTATTGGGTGAATCTTATGCGCGGAGTTTAGGTTTAACGGTGGAGAAAGCTAGGTTTTCTATTATTAGTAGTGCTTCTATTTTAGCGGGTGGAATTACGGCTTTTTGTGGGCCGATCGCATTTTTAGGTGTGGCTATTCCTCATTTGTGTCGCAGTCTGTTTATGACTTCTGACCATAGGATTTTAATCCCTAGTGTGATGATTATGGGGGCAATATTGGCTTTGGTGGCGGATTTATTTTCGCAATTGGCGGTGAGTCAAATGGTTTTACCTTTAAATGCTATTACGGCTTTAATCGGGACTCCTGTGGTGAGTTGGGTGATTTTAAAGCGTGGTTCTGGTAAATCTTTTTAAACGCAGAGGTACGCAAAGGTAAACGCGGAGGTACGCGGAGTTTTTTTGAGGTTTGTATGAGTGATGGGGTGTTGACGACTTACGGGTTGAGTATTGGTTATAAGTCGGGGAAGGGGGTGCGGTGTGTGGCGAGGGATATTTCTGTGTGTCTCTTAGCGGGGGAATTGGTATGTTTACTGGGGCCAAATGGTGCGGGTAAGTCTACCTTACTGCGATCGCTCGCGGGAATGCAACCACCTATAGCGGGTGAGGTGCGACTTTTGGGTGATGATATCTATAAGTTAGCACCGCAGGATTTAGCCAAGCGGTTGAGTTTGGTGCTAACGGAAAAAGTTGATGTGGGAATGTTATCAGCCTACACTTTGGTGAGTTTAGGACGATATCCTTACACTGACTGGTGGGGAAATTTGACATCTGAAGATAAGGTTATTGTACATTGGGCGATAAAATCTGTGGGCGCACTACACTTAGCACAACGCCAAGTTAGCGAACTCAGTGATGGGGAACGTCAAAAAATTATGATTGCGCGTGCTTTGGCACAGTCCCCTATGGTGATGTTGCTAGATGAACCAACGGCATTTTTAGATTTACCGCGACGGGTAGAAATTATGCAATTGTTACGTCAGTTAGCACGGGAAACCAATCAAGCAATTCTCCTTTCTACCCATGATTTAGATTTAGCTTTACGTCTGGCGGATAAAGTTTGGCTATTAGCAACTAATGGAATTTTACACGTTGGCGCACCAGAAGATTTGGTCTTGAGTGGTGCATTTGCTGATATTTTCAAAAGTGAAGGTGTAGAGTTTGATGCTACTTCTGGTGAATTTCATCTCCATACATCCCACAAAGGAGAAATTAATTTGATAGGCGGTGAGGGAATTGCCGTAGTGTGGACTATTCGCGCTTTACAAAGAGTTGGGTTTAGGGTTAAACAATGTGAAAATTTCTCTGTTATTCAAGACGTTACGCCAACGCAAATTTCAGTAGAAGTTATATCAAACTCAGAACAATTTTTATGGCGAATCACAAATAGCAAGACTGTATATACTCATCATTCCTTGTATGAACTGATTGAATTTTTGGATTGTTTATAAAAGTAATGTCTTTAATTGATTGACATTCTTTAACTGTATACTCAGGAAAAATTGCGAAATAATTCTAATATCCTAACTACTCCTCTTCGGCAGATAACCCATCAAATAACATCTCATATATCAATGGTACGCCCAACTCTAGCTCTTCTAAAAGAGTACGCTGGTTAAATACATCTTGGGGTTTGCCTTCTACCATCAGTCGCCCTTTATCCATAACAAAAACCCAATCTGCCCACCGATAGACTAAATCTAAATCATGAGTTGCCATTACTAGAGTAGTTCCGTCTTGATGAATTTTTTTCAGAGTTGCTATCAAATTACGAGTATGTTTTACATCTAAATAGGCAGTAGGTTCATCTAGCACTAACAGTTCTGGTTCTAGTACCATTACATCTGCTATGGAAACTCGCTTTTTTTGCCCTAAACTCAGATGATGCACTGGTCTTTCTGCTAAAGCAGTCAGTTCAAATTCAACTAATGCTTGCTCTACTCGCTGTTGAATTTCGGATACTGGCAAACCCAAATTACACAAACCGTAAGATATATCTTCTTCAACAGTAGAAGCTACTAATTGTTGTTCTGGATCTTGAAATACTAATCCGACCTTCTGCTTTAATTTACCAAGATAATTTCGGTTATAGTTTAACGGTTCACCACGCCACCGGACAATACCAGAATCAGGTTTATATAAACCATTAGCTAGTAAGAATAGTGTCGTTTTACCACAACCATTCTGACCAATTAACGCACACTTTTTACTTGATGGAATCTTCAATGCTAGACCATTCAAAGCTGATTGTTGTGCGCCTGAATAGGTGTAATATACCTGTTCAAATTCGAGTAAATATTCCTGCATTTCGCCAAAAGTCCAATCCTATTAATACTACACAGCCGAAAATGGCTTCGATAATATACCGTAATTGAGGACGATAGCGACTCTGATGCCAAACTCGAAATTCACTTACAAAACCCCGTGCTTCCAGTCCAAGAGAGAACTGATTATATCGTTGTAAGGTTCGCTGTAATAGTTGTCCGATGAGTATTGCTAAACTTTTCATGCTAAGAGCAAGAGTGCGGTAGCCACCACGGGAATTTTGTGCTGTCCACAATTCACTGGCTGTGTTCAGGAGAATGAAAATAAATCGATACATTAGTAATAATAAATCGGTTAACAGTACTGGAAATCGTAAGTACTGGAGAGTTCGTAATATTTCCGTGAAAGGGACAGTTAGCATCAGAAAATACAAGCAAGAAACAGAGGCTAATGCTCTGGTTAAAATTCCCAATGCTTGGATACTGCCACTATGACTGATATAAATATAGAAGTGTCCGATAGTTAGTCCATACCACGAATCTAATTTGACGTTTTGTAAATTAGTTATTGCAACTCCATTTACCATTAGGGCTGGTAAACTTGTCAAACAGAAAACTATGGTGAACATTAACAACCGAAAATAAACTCTAGCCGGAATTCTGGCATAAATCATTGTCCAAATACTCATCCAAAGCACCATTAAAATTTGCACTAAGGGATGGGTTGCAAGGGAAATAGCAAGAGTAGTAAATGCAAAAATCAGTTTATGTTCTGGTGGCAATCTTCGCAGCCGATTAGTGTAAGCCAAAGTATCTAGTTGCAGGCTCATTCTTCACGTTTTCGTTGTTGGGAACGTCCTTTATATAACCCAATTGCATAACCAACGACTCCAGCACCCAAAGCTGCTTGCGAAGCAAATAATAAGCTTTCTATTTCCCCACTAGCGGGTTCAAAAAATGATTTAAACCAGGGTTTATATTCCGGTTGAATTTCATTTATAGCCTCTTCTGCTTTGCCATCTGCACCAGCGAATTCCGCATCACGGACAAAGATTAACGGTGCAATTGCTAAAGCTAATACAGCTACCACCAATACCCAATTACTCAACCCTTTTTTAGATTGACTCATTGCCATTTCCTCGTTTGATTAATTGCAATAGTTCCAATTCTTGAGGATTATAAGATTGCAGCCAATTCCACACTAATACAGTTAGCAATCCTTCACTAATTGCTAAGGGAACTTGAGTTATGGCAAAAATTCCGGCGAACTTGGTAAATGAAGCGATAAACCCACCAACAGGTGCAGGAAAAGCTAGGGCAAGTTGGATAGAAGTGATAACGTATGTGAGTAAATCTGCGATCGCAGCTGCTAGAAATATGGCGATTTTGTCTTTACCACCCAACTTGATTGTCAAATTATATATCCAGTAAGCGGCAAATGGTCTAGCGATCGCCATCGAAAAAGCATTTGCTCCCAGTGTTGTCAAGCCGCCATGCGCTAGTAACAAAGCTTGAAACAACAACACTAAACCACCCAAAACCGACACAGTAAGCGGCCCAAACAGCACCGCACCTAACCCCGTCCCTGTTGGATGAGAACAGCTACCTGTAACCGAAGGGATTTTTAACGCTGACAGTACGAATGTGAAAGCACCAGCCAAGGCCAGTAGTAGTTTTAGCTGTGGGTTAGCTTGGGTAATGCGAGTTAGACTACGCAATCCTAATATAAAAAATGGTAATGCCACAATCCACCAAAAAATCGCCCACTGCACTGGTAAAAAACCTTCCATAATGTGCATGGCATAGGCGGGTTTGGGTAAACCAATTACTAGGTAAAAACTGATAACTCCCATCAGGGTTAGACTGACTAACGCCTGTTTTCTTTTCATAATCTGTACCTCGCAGATTTATGTCAACGAATTGGTTCCCATCGGCGGGCATCCTGACTCACCCAATTTTGGTTCACAGTTGCGGGACAGCGCCGGATTTGCACCGGACTTTCCCCCTTGCGTCTGATGGCTGCTTTTCATCAGAACCGATGGGAGTAACTATATCATTATTGCAGAATTTTGAGCCGCGATTTTTTACCAACACAGCTAGCTGCCGCAGGTTAGCTACAAGTCATCGATCAGGGAAATAAGTATGAATTAGAGCGATCGCCTGATTCATACTTCTATTCACCAACGCCCGCTTTGTTTGTTCGTATTGCATTGGCGGATCAAATTCAGGTTTAATGCCTCGGCAAAATACGGACGATCGCTTCAAACTTTTCTAAACTATCTTGATCCAGGCTATCGGCAAAGACTGCAACCACATCTGGATTACCTACTGCCAAGAATTGATGCAGCTGTTCATAAGCTTGGAGTATCTGCGCCTCTTGTTGTGATACTAGTGCTTGCCATCTGTAATTCCGACGACTCTCTTTATTGCATACAAGCCATCCTTTTTTAGTCAAACGATTGAGGACAGTTGTCACTGAAGCAGAGGTTAGCCGTCGCTTTGAATCAGCCAAAATACGTTCATGCACATCTTTGACGGTGACGCTACCTAGTTCCCAGATGATGTGCAAAATTTCTTTCTCCAAGAAACCAAGGGAGAGTTTCTGAGGACGATAGTTAGGTAAAGGAGACATTATGTTGCATTAAATTGAAGTGTAGGGAAAGGGCATCAGAATAAAAATTAACTATCTCTATCACTAATTGAGATTAAGCTCGCAAAGTACATTAACAGACTTGAAATAACACATAAATTAGAAGTTTAACAAATATTTTGGCTAAAAATACTTGCTGTTAAGTTTGAAAAATTGTCTTATTTTTATGAAATTTTTCCGGCAAAACTTTACAGATTATTTTTTGATAAAGCTAATTATTTACTTTCTGGAGTGACTGCAAATAATAGCTAGTAACTACCAGTTATTTACATTGTTCTAGGAATTACTGGTTGAAGAAAAAAAGATTCCTCTTGATAGCAACTATGACACCTGTTAAAATTAAGTTTTTATTTTCTGGAGATCCCCAAGCAATAGACCATTACTATGGGGTAGATTGCGAAGTTTGTTCACCGTCCGGCTCATTTTGGTTGATTTTTGGGGCTTTGCTATCAGCTAGTCTTATTTTTAGTGAGCGCAGAACTTTTCGGTCTACTGAGTTTCTATATGCTTATTTTTACAATGCCTAAATGGTTGTTGAAACCAAGGTCATAAATCATTAGACAAGGTAAATATTGTCAGAACTTTTTTGGGGTAATTTGGGGGTAAAGGAGTTTTGTAAAGCGTGAAAGTACTGATAAATAGAGGTTGAGAGAGGACTGAAAATCCTCGTGTCACCGGTTCAAGTCCGGTTCCTGGCATCATAAGCAAAACCCCTGGGAAGCAAGACTTCCAGGGGTTTACTGTTTCCATAAAAACCCCATTTCAGCCGTTTTTGGTGGTGTAAATGTGGTGTAATTTTATGCCACGTTGGATATTTTTGGACGGGGTTAGTTAAATTTTGGGGGTAAGTTGGGGGTAAATCAGGGCGCGCTGATTGACTTATATCTTGCACCTCTGTGGATAAACCACTAATACACGAATAGAGGGTGTAAGAAAGTGACACCAGAAGCGAAAATGAGCTTACGTAACAATTAGTAATTAATGCAACTATATTAAATGGTAAATTACGGTGAAAAATCAAGATCAGGTGATCGACCTTCTAGATTCGTGGCTAGATGACACTGAAAATGCCTCGGAACATCAGCAAGCCTGGGATTTTCTGAAAACTGCGCTTGACGAAGATCGGTTGTCCGATCGCCCCTTGTTTCCATGAGTCGTCTGATTTTGCTAGATTCTGGACCACTGGGAATGGTAACGAATCCCAAAGCTACAGGCACTCCCCTCGATTGCCAACTATGGCTAAAATCCCTATTACGGCGTGGAGAGAGAGTTGCCATTCCTGAGATTTCAGATTATGAAGTTCGTCGTGAGCTTCTTCGCGCAGGTCTATTACGAAGTTTGCACCTGGAAATAGAGATGTCAAAACCACAACTACGTATGAGAGGAAGTAGGCGCTCAATATTAAGTAACATATGAGACACAAGCATTTGAGGAAAAATAAATTCAAGGGCAGTCTGTGCAGCCTCACCCCAATCAGGAAGTGGACGATTCTGGGTTAATAAATAAGTCCAATGGGCTTTTTCTCATATTTCCTGCAACATAAGTAAATTTAATTCTCTAAAGCGATCGCATCTGTTGGGATGAAGCCAAGCGTCATCCCAAGAAATTATATTTATTGAACCTAATTCTGTAACATTACGCGCCCATTACGTCTTGTTTGCGACAATAGATACTGAATCACTTGTTTTCATCACACTGTTATCTTTTTGAACTACTTGTTTCCGTTTTACGGGTTTATTCTGTAGGTGCAAGATATGAGTCTACGTATATCTCTGGGGCGTATAGCTTCTGTTGTATTAATTGTAAATAGATGACGATTTTCTGAAAGTCTTAACCCTTCTTTTATATCGCGCATCTCCTCAGCTAGACGCAGTTGGCTGGTGTTTCTAGGATTTGCTGATAACAGCAAGATGTTTCGAGTTTGAGCCATAGCGTAATCACTGTAAAATTGGTTGATACCGATTCAAAAAAGGTTTACGACGCATTTGGAATATGAGATGCGATTTAGGATATGAGATGCGATAAATCGCGTCTCTACAAGATTGGTTTGTCGCATTTTTCAAATTGGTATTAATTATAGATATCTCATATTTTTTGGGTGATATTGCTGAAATGTTCACTGTTCCCTGTTGTAGGTACTAATCAACAACCAATACAGCCGAGCCTTCGATTTTACCACTACGCAGAGCGTCTAAAGCTTCGTTTGCTTCACTCAAATTAAATAAATTAACCTCTGTGCGAATTGGAACTTGGGGTGCTAAGGCGAGAAATTCTTCTCCGTCTTGGCGAGTTAAGTTTGCAACCGATCGCAATACTCTTTCTTCCCATAGAATTTCATAGGGGAAAGCGGGAATTTCACTCATGTGAATTCCAGCGCAAACTACGACACCACCTTTGGCGATCGCACGTAAAGCAGCAGGAACTAGTTTACCTACGGGAGCAAAAATAATTGCTGCATCTAGCGGTTCTGGGGGTAATTCATCAGATCCACCCGTCCACACAGCACCCAATTGACGAGCAAATTCTTGTCCTTGAGTATCACCAGCACGAGTAAAAGCAAAGACTTGCCGCCCATGATAACGCGCCAGTTGATTTAAAATATGGGCAGCAGAACCAAAACCGTAAAAACCGAGTTTTTCGACATGATCACCAGCCATTCTATAGGCGCGATAACCAATCAATCCACCACATAATAATGGTGCAGCTTGCAAGTCGGGATAACCTTCAGGAATAAAAAAGCAAAAGCGGTGATCGGCGACGGTATACTCAGCATAGCCGCCATCGAGATGATAACCAGTGAACTTGGCATAATCGCAAAGGTTTTCACGTCCAGAAACACAGTAGCGACAGTGACCGCAAGTATAGCCTAACCAGGGAACACCAACGCGATCGCCTGGCTGAAATTTTTCTACTTGTTCTCCTACTGCTTCTACAATACCAACAATTTGATGCCCAGGTATTAAAGGTAGTTTTGGATCTGTCAGTTCTCCATCCACAATATGCAAATCTGTACGACAGACAGCACAAGCATGAACACGAATCAGTACTTGTTCTGGGTTCGGTTTGGGTACAGGTAAGTCAACTAATTGCAGAGGTTGACGTGGCGCTTCTAACAGCATTGCACGCATAAGCATAAATTACTCATTCATTTCTTTTAATGTAGCGAGTGCTGAAGGCGACAACCGACTGAGATAACGGAAGATCCAATACTTAAATATAGTATCTAAAATCACGGGAAAGGTAGCAATAAATAAAAATATTGGATTTCTGCTAGCTGGTAATCCTAAATGTTCTGCAACTACTTCTAGAAGTACCTCCCAGCCATGAGGTGAGTGAAATCCAACGAATATATCTGTAGATAAAATAATTAAAAAAGCCTTGGCACTATCGCTAAGACCATAGATAATCTCATCTATAAATGATTTCACAATCACTATTTCTCGTTTATTTGTAGCTATGACAAAAGCAAAAGCAACAAGTGATACTAGATCAGCAAACACATTACTAATAGCATTCTGACTTTCCTGGCGAAAAGTTTCCGCAATTTCTTTGGCTTTATTTTTTAGTTTTGCTTCGACAACTTCTGGAGCAAGTGGCGGAGATTTACGCAATAAACTTTCAAACTTAAGTTCTTTCTCATAAAAATTGAGTTCCTTTAGTGCTTTTTCTTCCATCTCCTCATTGAGGAAAAGATGAGATATATTTTCACCTCGCACGCGTTCAACAATCGGACTTATCAATAATTGTTTAGATAGATATTGAGTTAACAGTGGGACAACAATCAGCATGATTAAAAATCGGATTGCTATTCTTGTCCTGTTTCGCGCAATTTGAAAATTCCTAATATACTGTTCTTCTGCATTTGGAGAAAAATCAGATTTAATTCTATTAAATGTTCTACCAAGTGAACGTGGTAAAAATCCTGTTTTTTGAGAGGCTGGTGTCACCCTCATTTCATTTATTTTAGAGGAATCTGATTTTTGAGCGTGGTCATCATTATTATTGTTCATTGTTAGGTTTAATTAAGTTTGCTAATTTACCATAATAATCTCATAATAATAGGCGAAACTATAAACTAGGATTAGCTTCTGGAAGTGTCATTCTTATAACAAAAGTCTGCTGAAGCAGACTTTTTGATTTATTGAGTCGTCTGAAGACGACTTGTGCTATTAGCTAAGGATTTAAACCCAAGCGCGAGATATTGAAAAATGAAAAAATTTGGATGCTCCCCAATCAATTGTAATGATCACGATACACTTGGGTCATCATCAACTTTAAGCTTGCGTAAAATCTCTTGAATTCGTTGTACCCTTTGTGGTCTATTTTGGGATTTAAAAACACTCAAAGCTTTTTCTAAAGATGCGATCGCTTCATCTCGTTTACCTACTTCCCAAAGTGCTTGAGCTAAATTAGTTAGTGCATCACCATAATTGGGATTAATCGCTAGTGCTTTATTATATTCTGCGATCGCATCTTCCCATTGTTCTTGATTGGCAAATACAAGCCCTATACCATTATGTGCAAGGGCGTATTTAGAATCTAAACGAATTGCTTCTTGATATTGTTTCATAGCTTCGCCATTTTTATTTTGACGAAACAGAACATTTCCTAACTGAAAATATCCAAAAGCATCTTTGGGATACTTCTTGATCAATTTCCGCAAATTCTCTTCCGCACCAGCAAAATTACCTTGGTTCAATAAACTATTTGCTATTTGAATTAGTTGCGATCGCTCTGTCTGTCCACTATCACCACCAGGAAGTTGTGCTAGTCTTTGTTCCTGTGCAGAAACAAACTGCGATGTATTTGTGACGATCAAAATACCCAGACTCAAGTAACAAGCAATTTGACCGAATCTCAGTTTTAAAGGATTTTTTGGCTTCATCACGCAGTAATTTTTGATTACTTAGAATTTGATTTTTATATCAATAAATATATTAACAATTTTCAAATACCAAAATTTCTACTTTTTTCTATCTTCTCTGTATGTGTGCGGTGCAAATGTAGACGAGAGTGTAAGGGTGTGAGGGTGTAAGGGTAAATATTTAATTGTTTTTCTCCTCTTACACCCCTAAACCCCTATTTTTTGACTACGCACCTTCGCGTAGCTTATCTAATACACTTCTATCTTCTAATGTCGAAGTATCACCTGAGACTTCTTGTCCAGCTGCTAAATTACGTAACAATCGCCGCATAATCTTACCAGAACGGGTTTTAGGTAAAGCATCAGTAAAACGAATCTCTCCAGGACGAGCGATCGCACCAATTTCACTGACAACGTGTTTTTTCAATTCTTTATTCAGTTCTTCACTGGGGTTATTACCACCCTCTAAAGTAACAAAAGCTACTATATCTTCACCTTTGAGTTCATCTGGTTTACCTACCACAGCCGCTTCAGCTACCGCCGGATGGGAAACTAAGGCTGATTCAATTTCCATTGTTCCCAAACGATGTCCTGATACATTAATTACATCATCAACTCGACCCATCACCCAGAAGTAGCCGTCTTCATCTCGTCTAGCGCCATCGCCTGCAAAATAAATATACTTCCCGTCTTTGGGGGGAATGTGTTCCCAATATGTGCGACGGAAGCGCTCTGGATCACCGTATACTGTTCGCATCATTCCCGGCCAAGGATAACGAACTGCCAAATAACCGCCTTCGTTGTCGCCAACGGAATCACCTTCCAAATCTACCACATCGGCAAGAATCCCAGGGAAAGGACGAGTTGCCGAACCTGGTTTGGTGGGAATTGCTCCTGGAAGCGGTGTGATCATAATTCCCCCAGTTTCAGTTTGCCACCATGTATCAACAATTGGACAGCGATCGCCACCAATAACTCTGTGATACCACATCCAAGCTTCTGGGTTAATTGGTTCACCAACGGTTCCCAGCAAACGCAAAGAAGATAAATTCCGAGCTTTGGGTAAATGTTCACCCATTTTGATAAAAGCACGAATCGCTGTGGGTGCGGTATAAAAAATTGTCACACCGAGTTTTTCAATAATGTCCCATGTACAACCAGGATTAGAAGCACGGGGCGCACCTTCATACATAACAGTGGTTGCGCCATTGGAAAGCGGCCCATAAACAATGTAGCTATGTCCCGTAATCCAGCCGACATCTGCTGTACACCAATACACATCGGTATCTTGTAAATCAAAAATCCATTTAGTCGTCATGTGAGCATACAAATTGTATCCACCAGTCGTATGCACAACGCCCTTTGGTTTGCCGGTACTACCAGAAGTGTAGAGAATAAACAGCATATCTTCGCTGTCCATTGGTTCTGCGGGACAATCTGCGCTCACACCCCTTTGTAAATCATGCCACCAATGGTCGCGCCCAGGTTCCATGTTAGTTTTTTGATTGGTACGCTGGACGACTAAGACGTTATGCACAGTTGAGACAGCACCATCTGCTAAAGCTTTATCTACCTGTTCCTTAAGAGGAACGATCGCATCTTTACGCCAACCACCATCAGCAGTGATTACTAATTTTGCTTGGGCGTCAATTAATCGATCTCGTAAAGCTTCTGCACTAAAACCACCAAATACAACACTGTGGGGTGCGCCAATTCTCGCACAAGCTAACATGGCGATCGCAGCTTCGGGTATCATTGGCATATAAATACCAATGCGATCGCCTTTTTGTACTCCCAATTGTTTCAGCACATTGGCAAATTGACAAACTTCTCGATGTAACTGGGCGTAGGTGAGGGTGCGTGAGTCTCCTGGTTCCCCTTCCCAAATAATCGCGGCTTTGTTTTTGCGCCAAGTCGTGAGGTGTCTGTCAAGACAATTGTAAGAAATATTAATTTTACCGTTAACAAACCATTTGGCAAATGGTGGTTGCCAATCTAACACTTGCTCCCACTTACCAAACCAGTCTAATTCTTGTTC
The DNA here is from genome assembly GCA_019359115.1 of Pelatocladus maniniholoensis HA4357-MV3. GTDB lineage: Bacteria > Cyanobacteriota > Cyanobacteriia > Cyanobacteriales > Nostocaceae > Pelatocladus > Pelatocladus maniniholoensis. The sequence continues at coordinate 80,317 of JAHHHW010000011.1, read as the reverse complement.
TGCCAGTTCTGCCCAAAATTGTTCGGGATTGGCTTTGGCTTTTTCGTAAAGATGCTGATATTGTTCTAAGCTTTTGATATGGGCGTTTTGAGAAAATTCTGGAGTTGGGGAAAATAAGCGTTTTTCTTGGAGGATTGATTCTATCGTTGGTTGAGACATAATCGCTTCAATAGTGTTCTGCCAACTATTCTGTATGGAGATTTACACAAGTGTTTTAACTTTTCATTAAGATTAAAGAAAATGCACCAGCTTTTCATACAGCCAGAAAATAAATTTTAACGGAATCGCGGAAGTCCTCACCCTCAACGCTTTGTAGGGTGAGGATGGACAGCGGGCGGTGATGAGTGCATCTTTGACCATCATCAACCGTAGGTTGGTAAAAGAAAAGATGTATGAGGAGTAGCCAAATATTTTCCGGAATAAGTTTACTAGTAAGTGTAGATAGTAGTAAAATATAAAAATCAAGGAGGTGATATCGAGTGCTACACAAAGCTGTTCAAGTTCGCTTATACCCATCAAAAGAGCAAGAAACGCTATTGGCGCAGACATTTGGATGTTCCCGTTGGTGGTGGAATTATGCCTTGAATAAATCTATTGAAACCTATAAAGAAACGGGCAAAGGACTTGGACAAGTAGCACTCAATGCACTGCTGCCCAAACTCAAAAAAGAAAAAGATACGGAATGGTTGGCTGATTGTTATAGCCAAGTTTTGCAAGCTACAACACTTAATTTGACCACAGCGTATAAGAACTTTTTTGATGGTAGAGCAAGGTTTCCTAAATTCAAATCTAAGCATGGTAAACAGTCTATTCAATATCCTCAAAACGTCAAGATTGTAGATGGTAATGTAAAACTTCCCGGTAATATCGGGATAGTCAAAGCCAAAATACATAGACCTATTGAGGGAAAAATTAAAACTGTTACTATTAGCAAGACTCCATCAGGAAAGTACTTTGCATCTATTCTGACTGAAATAGAAAGTGAAAATCCATCAACAGCAGAAGGCAAGATTTACGGCGTTGATTTAGGATTGAAACACTTTGCTGTTGTCACCGATGGCGAAAAAGTGTCTAAATTTGACAACCCTAAACACATTGCCAAGCATGAAAAGAATCTCAAACGCAAGCAACAAAAATTAGCACGTAAACAAAAAGGAAGTAATTCTCGAAATAGATATAGAAAAGTTGTTGCCAAGGTGTACGAGCGAGTTACTAATTCGCGGCAGGATTTTCTGCATAAACTTAGTTATAAGTTGGTCAGCGATAGCCAAGCTGTCATAGTAGAGAACCTTCATCTTCTAGGCATGGTACGTAATCACAATTTGGCAAAAGCAATATCTGATGTTGGTTGGGGAACATTCACTAACTTTTTAGCCTATAAACTAGAACGCAAAGGTGGGAAGTTGGTGGAGATTGATAGATGGTTTCCTAGTTCCAAGCTCTGTTCTAATTGTTTTTATCAAGTCAAAGAAATGCCGTTGGATGTCCGTGAATGGATTTGTCCGCACTGCGGCATTCATCATGATCGGGATGGGAACGCAGCGATAAATATTAGAGCAGAGGGAATCAGAATGCTAAAGGCGGAAGGTTCAGCCGTCTCTGCTGTAGGAGGGGAGGTAAGACCAAAAATGGGACGAAAGTCTCATTTGCGGCACTCCCCCGTGAGTACAGAAGCCCACAGTTCAGGCGTAGCCAACTGTGGGTAGTTCACTACCTTCTGCTGAAGAACTAGCAGAACAAGAAAAATTACGCGCCCAACAAGCGGAAGAACGCTTACAACAAACAGAGCAAGAATTATCTAGATTGCGAGAGATTTTACGCGCTCAGGGAATAGATCCTGATCAGATTTAGTTTTACGGGATATGGGGTAGGTGCAAGATGTCCGTTCAGATGAAAGCGATCGCTAATGCTGAAATCCTGGTTAAGATTGAAAATCTTTGCTTTTTTAACAAAAATCATCTTAATAAAGTTATATAAAAATTAAAGTGGGAAAACTCAATCGTCAATACCGACATAGCAAACCAATTTTGGGGAGATGGCGTAAATCCTAGCAAACAGTAAAAAGTCAAAAGAGAATCCCCATAAATCCACTTAGGGACTTGTAATCATTTTTCTCTCTTTCTTTTAACTTTTAACTTTTGCCTTTTGCCTTATTCAGTCATCTGTCAAAATTAAGGAGCCAGATTATGCGGATCATGATGATTCAACCCAACTATCATTCTGGTGGTGCGGAAATTGCGGGAAATTGGCCACCCAGTTGGGTTCCTTATGTGGGTGGAGCGTTGAAAACAGCTGGCTTTACTGACATCTGTTTTGTTGATGCTATGACCGATTATATTGCCGATGATGCTTTGGCGGAGATTATTGCCAAGCATCAGCCGGATGTGGTGCTAGCAACGGCGATTACGCCGATGATTTATCAATCTCAAACAACTCTCAAGATAGTTAAACAAGTTTGTCCCCAAGCCAAAACAATTATGGGCGGGATTCACCCAACCTATATGTATAATGAAGTTCTCCACGAAGCGCCTTGGGTAGATTATATTATCCGGGGAGAAGGGGAAGAAATCACAGTAAACTTGCTCAGAGCGATCGCCAATGGCACAGATGAGAGCGATCGCCGTGATATATTAGGTATTGCTTTCCTCGAAAATGGGCAAGTCGTCGCCACACCAGCCCATCCCCCGATAGCTGATTTGGATACTCTGACTCCAGATTGGAGTTTATTAGACTGGAGTAAATATATCTATACTCCACTCAACGTCCGAGTTGCAGTTCCCAACTACGCCAGAGGATGTCCCTTCACCTGTCGTTTTTGTTCTCAGTGGAAATTCTGGCGCAAATATCGTTCTGGTACTCCCAAGAGATTTGTCGATGAGATTGAAATCTTGGTAAAAAAACACAAAGTCGGCTTTTTCATTCTCGCAGATGAAGAACCAACTATTAATAAACCAAAATTTATCGCTTTGTGTAACGAATTAATAGAACGTAACTTAGGTGTTCACTGGGGAATCAATACACGAGTGACAGATATTTTACGAGATGAGGAAGAACTACCACTTTACCGCAAAGCAGGACTAGTTCATGTTTCCTTGGGGACAGAAGCAGCAGCGCAGTTAAAATTAAATTTGTTCCGCAAAGAAACAACTATCGAACAAAACAAACGCGCCATCAAACTCTTAAATCAAAATGGTATCGTTACCGAAGCTCAATTTATCATGGGTTTAGAGAACGAAACCCCAGAAACAATTGAACAAACCTATCAAATGGCTTTGGATTGGAAAGCAGACATGGTGAACTGGAATATGTTTACTCCCTGGCCATTTTCCGAATTATTTCAAGATTTAGGCGATCGCGTCGAAGTTCGCGATTATTCCCAATATAACTTTGTCACACCAATCATGAAACCGGATGCAATGGAACGAGAAGATGTTCTCAAAGGAGTACTCCGGAACTACGCCCGTTTTTACCTCCGCAAAACTTTTGAATATTGGTTTGTCAAAGATCCATTTAAACGCAAATATCTTTTAGGTTGCTTGAAAGCATTTGTGCAAACCACCCTCAACAAGCGCTTCTATAATCTCAAACGAGTCAAGTACAAGGGACTACAAACCGAGATAGAACTAGGTTTTGATGAGTCGAAGATTCTCACTCGCGAACAAATCGCCGAGCGTAAGCAACAACATCCAGAACTGATGGCTGATGTAAATTTTACAGGTAATATTTCCGCCTGCGGCGCACCGAATGATCTAGCGGAATATGATGAGAAACAAGAGGATGTGGTGAGGAAGTAAGGGGGACTTATCAGTTATCAGTTATCAAAATTAAACTGGTCACTGTTAACTGTTAACTGATTTATGACCAATGACTATCGTACAGACGCGATGAATCGTGTCTCTGCAAATGACCTTTGCTGATTTTCTGGTTTTTTCTCCTGAGTACGATTCCACAGAATTAAACCCGCAAGTGCTACTAACACTAAAGCAATTACCCAGATCACAGGGCCATTTCCGGTTGAACGATTTTGATTTTCTGTTGGTTGATTTTTGACTGGGGATGGATTGGGAGTAGTATCGGGTGTGGGGTTGTGTCGTGTGCCTGGTGGGATAATCATGGTGATATCTTCATAATTTATCCTGCTATGGCGCATCGCTGGAAATTGTGTCTGTGGTTGAGAGGAAATTCTCGGACTTGGTGATTGAGAAAGTGCTTTAGCCAGTGCTTCTAAACCAGCCGGATGATTAAAATAGGTGAGGTGATCACAGGTTGCATTTGGTGTTAGTATCTGAGGCTGGGGTGAACGGCTGAAACTCACACATTTGATACTAGCCAAAGTCACGGCGATATCATTTGGTTGTTCAAAGAAAACTAAGTTTACTACTTGATTTACACTTTGACCAAAAAGCCTAGACATTAATCTTTGCAGAGGACTTGATTGTTTGTCTAGTTGCATTTCTGTGGCTGCGCGAACTAAGGAGCGATCGCCTGCGACAATTGTATAAGGAACACCAGGATCGGGATTTTCGGCTAGTTGTTTGAGCAAATCTGAATCTGGATGCATTTGCTCAAGGGAATGATTGTTATTTTCGAGATATTCTAATAAATCAGCTACTACTTTTGCAGGCCAAACAATTGCTGAAAGTTGATTTAACCCAAACACCAAAATTGTGAAAATGAAATCTTGTACCGCAGGCCAAGGAGAACCAGCGTTGGGCGTACCGAACATCACCAAGTGTTGTACAATTTCATTACCGCCTTCTCGTTCAATAAACCAACGAGATACCAAGCCACCCATAGAATGAGCAACAATATGTAATTGTTTACCATGATTAGCGTCTAAACCGACTGCTTGCAATTTTTGTTTTAAAAGTCGGGCATTTTCTTCAATAGTTGTATTGAGATTTTCGTAATCAAATGCCAATACTAAATCATAGTAATCTTTGATCAGACTCTGTTGTCCATCTGCGGTGACTATAACTTTTCCAATACTAGGAAGTTGAGCTTCTGTATCACCAATAATGCCATGAATATAGAGAATTATTCGCTGTGCTTGAGTAACTTTTTCTCTAATTGATTCGGTGTTTTTGTCGTAGATGACTTGCTCGTTTTCATCAACTGTTGCGGCTGTTAAAATCGGATAGGCAAATTTTCTTCCCAACTTGCGACAGATTATTTTTTGAAAAAAGATGCGGATGGAACCTTGTAAACAACGATGACTTTTGGTGGGTGTGGGTAGTCTTTCTATTGTAATTTCTGTTTTCCCATCTAGATTCTTTTTACCTGTTCCTAAAGGTAAGAAAAATTCGCCATCGTAACTTATTGGTAAAAGATATTCGTTGTCTGCAATTTCTCGATCAACTAGTAATTTTAAAGGTGCTGCTTTTGTGACGACGGTGTGATCAACTACGTTACTTAATTCCAAACCACTCAAACCAGGATCACTGGCTCGACTGGTGGTAAATTGAAAGGGTTCGGTATTCGCGAGTTCTTGCAGAAGGGGAGGTAAGGTGACATTTCCTAAGTCTCTGCTGGTTTGCGGTACGGTGGTCAGATTAACTTCTGCTTGTAAATTTGCATGAGGTAACACCTCTACTAAACCATTTTGCAATTGCATGGGGCGATCGCTCGGCAAACTTTCAGGATTTTGAGGACGAACAATAGTGACTGCGACTTCTTGGGTTAACCAATCATCGTTGTCAACTCTAGTTTGTACTCTCACAGCATTGCGATCACCGAAGGTGGCTCCTTTAGGAGCATCGCCAACTTCCTGCATTAAACTTTCTAAAAAACTCCTTCCCCCAATTGAACGTTTGGGTGAAGGTGGATTTAACCCATCTTGTTCTAATAAACTTGCATCAAATTCAGAAGTACTAACAATCAATTTCAATATATCTTTGTATTCAGTAATTCCCTGTGCTAAAAACTCATCGGGAATTACAAAACCCAAATCATCAAAACTCGCAACTGTGACGCTAGCTTCACTACCTTTTGGTGCTAAACGAACACTGCTTTTCTCTGGGAAAAACGGTACTTCGACGCTATAGTTTTCTGTAAGATTCAGGACATTACAAAAAAGAGTTTTGTCACTATTATTTGTGAGTACAATTTGAATCCTTGGCGGTATCCATTCGCCATGATTGCTAGTATACTCTAACCGCATTTCTGAATCTGAATCAGATTCTTGGCTTCCAGACAAAACGATAATTTCCATCTGGATATCATCAGAATGGATGCGACTAGTAGCGGGGGTTTGGAGTTGCAAAATATTTTGCCAACGAGCAATATGTTCTAAACGCCCAATAGCTTTGCTAGTAAAATAAGGCATGTAACCAGCCTGAGTTGATTGTTCTGGAATCGGGGCAACTACAGGAAGTTTACTAGTAGAAAGTATAATCCAATATTGATTGTCTTTTGCTAACAAGTGATAATCTGCATCTTCTGATTTCTCAACTTGTTGCACATACAAAGAACCAGTGTTCGCTAGTGCTTGACGCGCTAACTCCATACCTGCGGCTTGACCATCAAGATATACTTTCAACGGGGGTAATGGTAAGCTGGTAACTATAGCCCAATAACTGGCATTTTCAAATAAATTATTGCTTCCCTCAATAATTTCTACTTTACTCCGTTGTGGTGACACCTGCTTCACCCGCGCTTGAGCCAAAGCATTTCCTAAATCACCCCACTGTTGTTCAGCACTTCCAACTGGGAAAATTGCAACAAGAGTATCTCCACCATTGTCAACTTTCGGGATACCGTGAACAGCACCCGCATCAATTACCCAACTTTTTTCATTTTCGCTGTAAGTCAAAGTCAAGTAATGAGAACGTTCTCGAATTGCACCACCCAAAAATGGCTTTTCTAGCTCCTGTGGGTCAGTTGTGTCAATTTGTGGTGACTGTTCCTTAAGTTTGCCACTAATTAAAGCATTGAGATTTCTTGCTAAATCCCGATAAGTGATCTTACCATTCGTTCTTTCCAGGGTTTGCAGTAAAAAGTAAGAAAAAGCACCACGAGATTTCCCATCTTCAGCTTTATACTCTTTCGCCTGTTCGTATTCTCGACACGCAGACAACATGACGTGTCTACCTTTTGGTAAGACCACTCCTGTGATTTTTTTATCTAAGCTGCGATCAGCACTTAAGGATTCTGCAATATTTATCTCATCAGCAAAAATGTAGCTACTCAACGGGCGATCGCGATAATCTATAGGAGCTTGACGCACATTAACTGCGATATCTCTAGTACCCGAACCAGAGTGACAGCAGTCGAGAATCACAACAACATGAGGATTTTTTTGAGCAACTTCAGAAATCAGGTAAGCTATTTCTTTATCAGCTAAATCTCGACTATTTACTGTCCGGCTATCGTAACAAACCAAAGTTTCATCCAAACGATCTGGCTCTAAACTCCAAAATTCCTGCGGAGATTTTTGTTGTCCACCATGACCTGCATAGTAAAATAAGACAACATCTTCACTGTCAGCATTGCATAGATGTTGCCGAAAGCCATCAACAATTGCCTGACGAGTAGCATTTTGATTGATCAGTATCCAAGGTTGATTTGTTGGTTCTACCAAATTCCATTCGCGATCGCGAGCCACACGTTCCCGCAAATACATTTCTACCGCGTTGATGTCATTAACGCAACCCTGCAAAGATGGTATAGACACAACAGAAGCGGGATCATATTCATCAATACCAACTAGCAGCGCATAAATGTTTTTAGCCATAATCTCTCCATTCAGTCATCCGATTTTGGATTTTGGATTACCCTGCGGTAAATCACACAAGCGTCTATGGATTTTGGATTGATCCCACAGATAAATCCGCTTTCTCGTACCATCAAGGAATTATCGCTCAGGCTGTTTTCGATATTCTTATTTATTAATCTGGTGATTGTTAAGGCAAATTAAATTCAAAAAATTTTGTCTTAATACTTGGATAATTCAAAAAGATTTCTAGCCGTACACAAAAATGCCAAAATACACCTATTTATTATAAAAATTAACAAAAGTATTGTTTCAAGATAACAATACTAACGCCATTCATAATACAGCATTTATGGTAATTGGTAATTGGTAATGGGTAATAGACATCTCCAGAAATTAATTCTGCGTTACCCAAAATCCTTGTAGAGACGCGCCTTAGCGAAGCCATGCGCTACAGCGCTATTGGCGCGTCTCTACATTAGTTTTCACAGAGGTCTAATGGGTAATGGGTAATGTTCAATGTTCATTAGCTATTCTCCCTTGTCCCCCGTGTCCCCCTTGTCCCCCTTGTCCCCTTTCCCCAATCCCTAATCCCCAAGCAAATTCCAGAAATACCCATCTGGTGCGACAAAGGAAAAACTTGGTTCTCCAAATTCGTTTTCAGCAACAGTTGTAAATTTTTGTATGGAACTTGCTTTGATGCGATCGCAAAATTGATTGAGTTCTCGTACTCGGTAGGTATACAGACACATTCCCAAACTACCTGGTTGTGCTGCTTCATAACGAGAATCTAGATTTATGGAACCGGGAAAGCGAACAATATAAAGTCTACCGCTACGTGCTGCCATAAAGTCAGTTGTGGAAGAACGTGGATCATCAAAAGCGGTGACGAAAAACTTTTCACCTGGTTGAAGATCAAAAATTTCTCTCCCAGCTAAAGATGATTCGTAGCTAGTCTCGACATCATCACGCACCCGCAACAAACCCAAAACTTCGTCATAAAACTTCAATGTTTCCTTGCTGTCATCTTGAACTACCATCCCAATGTGGGTAAACTGACTAGTCTTGAGAAAAGAATTAATATCAATATTTCCGTAATCGGGAAGTGTATAACCAAACCTTTGAAAAAAAACTTGTCGTGTGAATGGTTGTAGAAATAGCATTTCACGCACTCCAACCATCGCGTCAATAAAAGGATGTTTTTTCTTTTCTTTGTTATAGATAACTTCCCAATGGGGACGGGTAAACCAAAGCGGCCAACCAGCTGCTTTTGCTTCTTCTACATGATTTAAGATATTGATAATATCGGCAGTTAAAGTTGTTGCCCAACGATTACCCTTCACTTTCATTGATCCCATCTTTAACCCGTTATTGATAGGATTTTGCCAAATCATCAAACGAATCAAACCATGATCTGCATTTTGGTGGTAAAGGCGAATTGAGCGTAAAGACGAGTCCACACCATACAATTGTTTCGCAACACTTGGTGATAACTCGCCCTGTTCACCAATACGATAACCGAATTGCTGCCAATACTGAATCGCCGCAATTGGTTCTGGAACGCCAATACATACTTCATAGATGCCTTCTATTACATTTTGTAGTCCCTGATGCATAGTTTTTTATACACGTGCAACAAAAAGTTAACTTGAATCAAGCTTGAGTAAAGATGCCTGGGTTTTGACAAAAGTGACGCTATTTTGAATTTTGAAGTGCCATCGTTATTTTTACTGTGATCACTCGCACCCACTAACGTAAACGTTAAATGAATATTAAATTTTTTTGGGCTAACTATTGAATTTTCACTAAAAAAAAGGTTAAAAAATTTACATGCAGATTTTTGCTTGTATAAATTTTACTCAGCTACCACACGAATTATGTTTTGACTACCAAGATTTCAACTAGTTTTTTAACTCTCGTAAAACAAAGGCGGGTGCGGTGTATCAGCAATACGGACATTACTACCTATGTCAAGCACAATTTACCTGGCTAAAAGCCATATCTGACTCTGCGATCGCCTTCGCATATTACTTACTTCCCATCATGATTGTTGATTTTGCTCGCAAACGACAAGATTTTCTTTTTAAGTGTATATACTTAGCAAATATAAACTTAATTGCCATAAATAGTACCTATATTTTTATAGAGGCTTGGATGTTTTGGCGATCAGAGTATTGGTTGCTAGGTTTACTCAAAGCGATCACGGCTTCTAGTTCAGTGTGTGTGGTGATATTACTGATGCGATCGCTTCCTCAATTTCTGACTATTCCCAACTTGACAGAACTAAAGCAAGCCAATCAGCAGCTGGAACTGGAAATCACACAACGCAAACAAGCAGAAGCAGCTTTGCAACAAGCGAATAAACAACTTTCCTCTTGGGTGCAGCAACTCGAACAACGCAACCATGAAATTGCTTTACTTAGTCAAATGAGCGATATTTTGCAAGCTTGTCTGACGGTTGAAGAAGCATATAAAGTAATTGCTCAGTTAATCCAACCTTTGTTTCTGGAAACATCAGGTGGAGTGTTTATCATTAGTTCCTCAAAACACCTAGTCGAAGCTGTGACGACTTGGGGTGACTCAACTATTGCGAGTAAAACAGTATTTTCAGCCAAGCAGTGTTGGGCTTTACGACGGGGGCGATCGCATCTTTCCACATCAGATCATCAGGGTTTACATTGTAGTCACATTGAAGAATCATTTGTAGGCGAAGCCCTTTGTGTACCAATGATGGCTCAGGGTGAAGCTTTGGGTATGCTGCATTTCCATTTCCCACAAAAAGGACAACTCACAATAGCCAAACAACAACTAGCTTCTGCGGTTGCGGAACGTATCGCCTTAGCTTTAGCCAACTTACGACTCACTGAAGCTTTGCAACAGCAGAGTATTCGTGATCCTCTCACAGGTTTATTTAATCGCCGCTACTTAGAAGAATCTCTAGAACGAGAAATCAGCCGCGCCGAACGCAGCCACAAACATGTTGGCATTATTATGATGGATGTTGATCATTTTAAAAGCTTCAACGATAAATTTGGTCACGAAGCAGGTGATGTTGTATTGCGCGAACTCGGTGGATTTTTGAAAAAACAAGTTCGCAAAGCAGATATTGCTTGTCGGTATGGGGGCGAAGAGATAATGTTAATCCTACCAGAAAGTTCTTTAGAAGTTTGTCAAGAAAGAGCCGAGCGTATTCGCCAAACAGTGAAACTTTTAAATCTCCAACATCAACGTCAGAAACTTGGTGGTATTAGTTTGTCATTAGGAGTAGCCATGTATCCAGAACATGGTTTAACAGGTACAGCAGTAATAGAAGCCGCCGATACAGCTTTATATATTGCCAAAAAAACCGGACGCGATCGCGTCGTCATGGCTCAATCTCAAGTAATTGACACTCTGCGCTCTGAAGAGACGCAGATTCTTTGGCGTTGCTGAATGCAGTATGAATCCGAATGTAGAGACGTTGCAGTGCAACGTCTCTACATGTCCAAAATTATGACGAAAAATTCTTAACCGAACCGTATTACCCCCTCTCTACAAAGATTTTGGCATTACGCAAAATCATTTTCATACATGAAATCAGCAATGTCGATTCTTTAAAAGTTGTCTAAAAAGGAACTAACTTGCTTTTTTCCTTTAAAAAAGATTTTTTAAAATAAATTTTTAACTATTTTTTATCAACTAATTAGGTAATTCATAAACTGTTCTTAACTACAAAGAATGTAGTTTTATCTCAGGTTGAAATTTCAGCATAAATTTGGTCATTCAATCTGAGGAAATATGAATTTTTCTATCAGCGCTTTTAATCGTGTAGCTACCACTTCAGTTGTAACGGCGGCTGTTGCGTTTGGGCCATTTTTTGCAGCGATCGCCCAAGCAGTAACTCTCAATGGTGCAGGCGCAACCTTTCCTGCTCCATTGTATGAGAGATATGCTCGTGAAATCAAAAAAGACATGCCAGACATGAAAATCAACTACCAAGGTATTGGTAGTGGTGGCGGTGTAAATCAAACAATTGCTGGTACTGTTGACTTTGGTGCTAGTGATGCTGCGATGACTGATGCTGAAATAGCTAAAGTCAAGCAGGGAGTAATTTTAGTACCGACCGCAGGTGGTGCAGTTTCTGTTGTTTACAATGTTCCTGGTGTAAGCGATCTAAAATTATCTCGTACTACATTACCAGGTATTTTCTCTGGTCAAATTACTAAATGGAACGACGCAAAAATTAAAGCAGATAACCCTGGTGTTAATCTCCCAAATCTGCCAATTAAAGCTGTAGTTCGTGCTGATAGTAGCGGTACAACTTTCATTTTCACCAACCATTTAAGCAATATCAGCGCTTATTTTAAAGGCAGAATTGGTACTAGTAAATCTCCAAGTTGGACTCTCTCAAACGCCCTCAAAGGTAAAGGAAACCCAGGTGTAGCAGCTTTGGTAAGCCGTACTTCTGGTTCTATTGGCTATGTAGAATATGAATACGCCAATAAAAATAAGCTCAAATCAGCACAAATACAAAACAAAAAAGGAGAATTTGTAGCTCCTTCTTTACAGTCTGCAAACTCTGCTCTTTCTTCTGTTAGCTTCCCTAGTAATTATCGTGTATTTGTTGGCGATCCTGGTCAAGGTTATCCCATCGTTGGCTTAACTTGGATTATGGTTTATAAGAGCTACAAAGATCCTGCTAAAGCCCAAGCTGTGAAAAACTTTGTTAAATGGGTTCTGACTAAAGGTCAAAAGTTCAATGATGATTTGAACTATACTTCTATTCCCTCTAACGTCGCAAATGATGTCATCAATACTGTAAATAGCAGTGTCAAATAATTGACCATTTGCTAATTTAACTAGTATTTCACCACATTAATTTTGATGGTTTGCGGGTGTTTTAGATCCCCGGCTGCTTAAAGAAGTCAGGGATCTATAACCCCTCAATATTAATTGTCATCAACAACCACCAAGCACGAAAAATCAACAATTAAATGACGACTTCATCTGGTTCAGCCTATCAAAATGACCCTAAGCAACCAAAGAAAATTGATCCTAGTATTGATATTACAATTATTGAAGGAAAAAATTACCAAATAGACCAAGGTTTCACTTGGATAGTTTATAGCTTTGCTGCCTTAACAGTACTTGTATTGTTTTGGATGAGTTGGGTTATATATGATAAAGCTCATCCAGCAATTGTAAAGTTTGGATTCGGATTTTTATGGAGTCAAAATTGGGATGTACCTAATAAACTATTTGGTGCTTTACCTTATATTTATGGAACTTTAGTTAGTAGTGCGATCGCAGTTTTATTAGCAATACCAGTCGGACTAGCAGTCTCTTTAGTCACAAGCGAAGATTTTCTCCCAGAATGGTTACGAGCAACTTTAGCTTTTGTTGTGGAATTAATTGCAGCAATTCCCAGTGTCATTATTGGATTGTGGGGTATTTTTGTTTTTATCCCCTTTATTGAACCCCTACAAAAATGGCTCGCAGCTAATTTTAATTGGATACCGCTATTTAATACTGTAGAGCCTTCTGGGTTAAATATATTAACTGCCGGAATTATTCTTGCCATCATGATTTTACCCACATTAGCAGCAATTTCTCGTGAGGTATTATTAGTAATTCCAAAAGAATTACGTAGTGCATCAATGGCTTTAGGTGGTACACGTTGGGAAACTATTTTTAGAATATTATTACCAGCAGGTTTTTCGGGAATTGTCGGTGCAACAATGTTGGCATTGGGAAGAGCTTTAGGTGAAACAATGGCTGTCACAATGGTCATAGGTAACTCTTCTGTTATTAGCGCTTCCTTGCTCGATCCCGCTTATTCAATTCCTGCGGTATTAGCCAACGAATTTGCAGAAGCAGAAACTGGATTACACGTTGGTTCTCTCACATATTTAGCTTTAATTTTATTTGCCTTAACTTTAGCCGTAAATATCGGCGCTGTCTTATTAGTACAAATAGTTGGTGACAAAAAGAAATAATTGTCATTGGTCATTGGTCATTTGTTATTCTTCCTTGTTCCCGTTCCCCGTTCTCTATATGAAAACAAATGAATCTTTCGCAACCGAATTATTAACCTCTTTACCCTTAAAGCGACTGTTGTTTAATAACGGTATGAGTGCGATCGCTTTTATTTTTACAGGTTTAGCATTACTGCCTTTATTATCAGTTTTATGGGAAATTATAGTCAGGGGTACTTCTGGACTCAAACCAGAAATGTTTGTCGCGTCAGTAATTGATAATGGATTTGCCAATGCAATTGTTGGTACTTTCATAATGGTAGTGATTGCTGCACTACTCAGTATTCCCATTGGTATTGTCACAGGTATATATTTGGCAGAATTTAGCCAGGGAACAAAAACAGCAAGTTTTGTTCGCTTTATCACCACAATTTTGACTGGCGTTCCTTCTATTGTTGTGGGCGTATTTGCCTACAGCGTGATAGTTTTATTAACAAAATCATTTAGTGCGATCGCTGGTGGTTTTGCTCTAGCAATCATCATGCTACCGATTGTTATCTTAACAACTGAGGAAGCACTAAAATTGATTCCTGTTCCTCAGCGTTTAGCATCAGCAGCTTTAGGAGGAACTCGTTTTCAAACAACTTTTCGAGTTGTAGTCTCTGCTGCTATACCTGGGATCACTACTGGTATATTATTAGCTATAGCCCGTGCCGCAGGTGAAACAGCACCCTTGCTTTTTACCGCTTTATTTAGTCTAGATTGGTCACAGGATTTATTCAGTCCCACAGCATCACTATCTGTCTTAATTTTTAACCTTTATAATGATCCATCACCAGAAAAAAACCAACTTATTTGGACTGCATGTATAGTATTGCTAAGTTTAGTGTTGTTTACTAGTATTATTTCGCGACTAGTGATTAACAAAACAAGGAAAAAATAGGGTATTTTAGATATACTTATAACCCATAAAAATAATTAATATTAGTTCCCTAGCTCAACTAGTAAGTTCATAAACTAGCACTTTCAAGGTGGACAAGAATACTCAAAAAATTTCCTAATTTTAGGCTTTTCATCTTCGTGTTTTAGTGTCTTGGTGGTGAAAAATTTAACTTTTAAACCACTAAGACACTTTAGACGCGCAAGCAGCTACTTGCAGAAGTCGCTACGCGCCTACTGTAGGTAGACATCAAGAAAAAACATTACACCTTGAAAAAGCTAGTTCACCAAACCAAATCAGATTCATATATCTAGATATAAACTAGTCAATTATGAGTAAATTAGTTCCAGCAATCACAGTCAAAAATCTTAGCTTTTACTATGGTAGTAGTAAGGCACTTGAAGGAATATCAATAAATATTTATCAAAATCAAATAACAGCTATTATTGGCCCTAGTGGTTGTGGTAAATCTACTTTTATTAAATCTTTAAATCGAATTGCAGAACTAGAAGGGGAAATTCGAGTAGAAGGAAAGCTGGAATTTTTTGGTCAAAATATTTATGACCGTCGTGTGAATATTAATCGTCTGCGTCGCCAGATTGGGATGGTATTTCAAAAACCGAATTTATTTCCCATGAGCATTTACGAAAATGTTGCTTACGGCGTAAAAATTGCTCGATGGTGTCCAAAAACAGAATTAGATGAAATAGTTGAATCAGCAATCAAATCTGCTGCTTTGTGGGATGAAGTCAAAGATAAATTACACAAATCTGCTTTAGGACTTTCGGGTGGTCAACAACAACGACTCTGTATAGCCCGTGCTTTAGCAGTTAAGCCAAAAGTTTTACTCATGGATGAACCTTGTTCAGCACTTGACCCCATCGCAACTATGAAAATAGAAGAATTAATTCATACTTTGCGTGGAGAACTAACAATTGCTATTGTTACTCATAACATGCAGCAAGCGGCTCGCGTTTCAGATTTTACAGCTTTCTTCAGCACAGATGAAAGCCGCATTGGTCAAATGATTGAATTTGGAGCAACATCACAAATTTTTACTACAGCGCTTGATGAACGCACCCGCGATTATGTATCAGGGCGTTTTGGGTAAATAAATCTGTAATCGCTTTTGCTACAAGTGCGAGCGATCGCATCGCTACAAATAATTTTATGTGATACAATTGTACTATACAAGATAAGAATTGAGTGTGTGATGGAAATCTACCATTTTCCTTAAATAAACGCACACTAAAAAATTGGTATTGCATGTTTACGGGATGAATTGATCTTATCTGTTAACAAAGAATTAACTCATTAGCTTCGTGGGCTTAATTGCTCTCTTATTTGTGCAATACCAACCCTAACATTTTATTGAAATTCATATTTAAGGAAATCAGGGTAGGTTAACTATGGCAAAAAAATCTGCCACAAATCGTGTCATGTCTTCTCAACGTCGCAAACGCATATCGGGAAAAATCAACAATAGAATTTCTCTATTGGAACTGCTTAAACTTTTAGAATCAAATCGCCATAGCATAATCATTAACCTTAAACATCTACAAGCAAATTATCAAAGAAAAGGTGTCAAAAGAGTCCAAGGTTACAAAGATGAAAATGGTAATATTATTAAGCCTTGGTTGACGACACAATATATCGACAATGGTGAGTATGTTGGTATGGGTACATTTGAGCTTAACCAAAACACAGCCAATATCAACATGCTGATTACCCGCAAAGTCAGATTGATTAAAACAGAAGCTCAAACCCCTATTAGTGAAGTTGCAGGTTTATTGATAAATGACCTAAATAGCTTTAACAATTACACCATTGTTAGTGAAGGCGCAGTCAACATCAAATCACTACAAATTAAAATTAGCAACAAAAAAACCTTTGATTTACTCAAAGCAAAAGGCGTCATAGAAAACGAAGAGTACGATTTTCGCTGTGAATATACCATCAGATTAGATAATTTACCTCTTGTACCTCCTGATAGAAATTACAGCAGTATTGAGGGTGTATTCTATCAACTTGCAGAAGCAAAAGTACTTACAAGTATCATTTCTGCGCTTTTGAAAAAAGAATCAGATATCTTTGTACCAGAACAATTAGAAGAGTTGAGAAAGCATTATCTTTCTAAACATTTAAATCTCAACTTTCCAACAACTAACGAATACATCAACATTCAACAAGCTCTAGCCAGACAGAATATCGATACACGCATTAGCTACAAAATTGATATTGGTAGTCAAGAGATTCTGAATCTTGGTAAACTACATTCTGCTAACAAGTTTCTCGATAGAATGTATGAAGTTTATCATAAACAAACAGGAGAAATTATCTCCAAGCCTAGCTTTGATCTGTTGTTTCATGAAAATATTGCTTGTAGACACAAGCAATTATCATCCCGGATAAAAGTTACGTCCGTGGATGAATTCATGAAACCAATTTTTGATGATTTTCTCGGATTAGATAACAATGGTATTATTGCTAGTATTCTGACCAAAATTGATGCTGGTAATTTGGCACAAGTTTTGCAGCAACAACGCGAGCATCAAAACGTGAACAAAAATGCTTTGATAGAAGTTCTATTTATTGCAAATGAAAAATTGGAGGAATTTATCTCAGCAATCTACCAAGAAAAAATCAGTCCTTTAGTATTGTATATCGGTTCTACTGGACTGTTACCAAAAAAAATGAAGGCAAAGGCAATTACTGCGGAAGAACTTGCTATAAAATATCCGTGTTTGCAGTTTTCCAAAGATGAGAAAGAAGGTAGATTTTTTCTAATTGGCGACAGCATTGTTAGCGTATATGCAACCAAGGAGTATTATAGTAAACAGACTGCTGTGATGGTATAAAAATAGTCATTTGGGGGAGTCTCTTAATTTTTCCAATATATTGCTAAGAATTTAAACTCTTAGCTAACAGCACAAGTCGTCTGAAGACGACTCAAATAAATTAAATAGTCTGCTTAAGCAAACTTTTGCTATGAGCCTGCGATTTGAATCGCAGGCGGCTTTTTGAACATATTATGAGGACTAAAGTCCTCACTACAAACTAAAATTAAGAATCCACATTGGCTGATTAAATACGAACCAAGCTTTCGCCTCTTTGCTGCTCAATATTAGTAATTAATTCTAAAACTTCTTGATACTTTGTAGTGTTTCTTTGTTCTAAAAATAGACTTGCTGATTTCTTAAAATCTTCTAAAGCTCCTGAAGAGTCTGCCTGATTATAGCGAGTTACACCTCGGTTGTAATAGGCAAAAGCTTCATTGGGATTAAGGCGGAGGGCTTGATTATAATCTTCTATTGCCCTTTTATGATCTCCTTGTTCATCGCGGACATTACCTCGACCAACATAGGCAAGGGTATCATTAGGATTGAGGCGAATTGCTGTGGTATAATCCTCTATTGCTCCCTTTTTGTCTCCTAATTGATTACGAGCCAAACCTCGGTTGTAGTAAGCAAGAGTATTACTATGATCAAGAGTGATCGCTGTATTGTAATCTTTGATGGCTCCTTGGCTATCTCCCAAGTCATAGCGGCTATATCCACGATTGACATAAGCAACAGCATTACTAGGGTTGAGGCGAATTGCTGCACTGAAGTCTTCTATTGCTCCTTTTTTGTCTCCTAAATCGTAGCGTGTATAGCCCCGGTTAACATAGGAGATCACATCATCAGGGTCAAGTTTAATAGCTGCGGAAAAAGCTGCGATCGCACCTTGTAAATCCCCTTGACTATACTTATTGACTCCTTGATTGTAAAAGTCATCAGCTTTTGTGGTTATGGCTTGCTCTGTCTTAAGAAGATTTGTTATCTGTGTCGCATTAGCGGGCGCTACAGATGCACTCAAAGTAAATATCGCTACACCACAAAACCCCACAACCCCTGCTAATACTTGACCTGATAATGCTAATTTCATTTTTTATAGTGATTAATTTAGTTGCTCTATATATACCTACACTGCTGGAAGTTTTGTTTACGCAATTTTTTTGTAAAACTGTGTGAAGTTAATGTGGAACATACTGAAAACCTTAAAACTATCAAAATATTAACGATATTTAGGATTGTCAAATCCAGAAGCTAACTTTTGAAAAAGCCTAGCTAGTAAGCTTTTAATCATTTGCGAAAAAAGCATTAGTCCTGGTATGGGGATCACTCCTATCTGTTGCATTAATCCTAGTGCATCACCACGGTTCGGATAAGACAAATCGATTAACATTTAAATCCTGTACCAGACGCGATATATCGCGTCTGGTACAATCCCAAAATTATGACGAAAAATCCTTAACACCAAGCGTATTGGATTATAAATCACGGCTACACAAACCAAACCCGCCTGCGCGGGTTATTGAGTCCACAAATAGTGGACTTTCGCTATGAGCCTCGGAACTTTAGTTCTGGGCGGATATCTTTTGAATGCAAGACGTTAAATTTCCCCATCTTCTGCAATCAAAAGCAAAATACCAGATAATAACAGAAAATCAACCTCCACAAAAACTCATCCATGTCCCAGGAGATTGCTGTTGAATTTCGTCATGTCACCTTTAGCCGAAACCATCGCCCACTGGTAGCAAATCTGAATTTCAGTATTCCTCAAGGAGAAGCGCTGGTATTACTTGGACGTAGTGGTAGCGGTAAAACTACGACGATGAAATTAATCAACCGCTTGTTCACACCCAGCCAAGGCGAAGTTTTATTTAACGACATTCCTACAACCCAGTGGAATGAAATTAAATTGCGGCGCAAGATTGGCTATGTAATTCAAGAAACTGGTTTATTTCCTCATTTTACAGTTGAGCGGAATGTCGGTTTGGTTCCCTCTTTAGAACGTTGGAAACCCAACCACATCAAAAGCCGTGTTTATGAACTGTTGCAGTTGGTGGGTTTAGAACCACAAAAATTTGCTCAAAGATATCCCCACGAACTTTCAGGAGGACAAAGACAACGAGTTGGTGTCGCGAGGGCGTTAGCAGCCGATCCGCCTGTATTGCTGATGGATGAACCTTTTGGCGCCCTTGATCCGATTACGCGCTTAGAATTGCAGCAAGAATTCAAACGGTTACAACAAGAGTTAGGTAAAACAGTTGTTTTTGTGACTCATGATATTCAAGAAGCCTTTGTTTTGGCATCGAGAATTGGTTTAATGTATGGGGGAGAATTGGTAGTGTTGGGAACACCAGAAGAATTTATGCGATCGCCCCACCCAGAAGCTCTTGCTTTTTTGCAATGTCTCAAACCAGCGCTTTGAAATTCAACAAGTTTTTTTAATTAAATTAGAACGCAGATTGGTATCAGAATGCGATCGCTTTTTGATAGAAGTGAATGCGAACGCAGAAACTTATTCCCAACAATGGTGGTTGATTACCTTGATAAGATGAAAAAAGTTGAGCCGTTCTCTTAGCCGTACTATTAAGGTATGACCACAATAACCCTGCAATTATCACCAGAATTAGAGCAAAAACTGCGAGAAAGTATTGCACGTCAAGATACCCAAACCATTCGACAGCTATTAGCTGATGCATTTGCACCAACGGTAGAAGTATTACTAGGACAAAAAACAGATACTAAAATTCATGATGATGAATTTGAGATACTTGCTGATCAATTAGCTGATGATTTTGCAGCTTGTGTTGGGTCAGATGCACTTCCATTATCTGATTATGCAGTGAGTCGTGAAGGTATTTACGAGGGTGCGATCGCACATCCGACACCAAAGGCGATCGCTTGTTGATGAGTTATGAATGGCGATCGTACCACTAATACCATTTCACAAAAAATATGATACGAATGTAGGTTGGGTTTCGTCCCTCAACCCAACATATCAAAGTCTTATAATTGTTGGGTTTCACTCCGTTCAACCCAACCTACGCATTTGTTTCATTTGAAGTGGGAACATTCTTGTTTTCAGTGAGAATATTCTCGTTTCAAGTGGGAATATTCTTATTTTCAGTGAGAATATTCTCGTTTCAGGTGAGAATGTTGTCGTTTCAAGTGAGAAATTTCTCGTTTCAACCTAGAAATTTCTCGTTTCAACCTGGAAATTTCTCGTTCCAACCTGGAAATTTCTCGTTTCAAGCGTGATCAATCGCACTCAAACAAATCAAACAGTCTGCTTCAGCAGAGTTTAGCTATGAGACTGCGATTTCAATCGCAGGCGGTTTTGAACATTTGCGATACTCCCTCCCAAACCAGATCCCACTATTCTAGAGAAGAACAAAAAGCGATATCTGACGATAAGCCACTGCGTGTCTACGCACCACCTTTTTCGATCCCCGATCCCCATTACCCCTTCGCCCCTAATCCCCACTCCCTTGGGGGGAGTGGGGGCCCCGAGTTCCCCAAAGGGGACCCCTACCTTCCCCAATCCCCAATCCCCTATTCCCCTTTCTCATAATCACCACCAGAACCATACTTCCAAGCATCAACCCAACGATGCCAGTAATATTTAGAAGTGTTGGGTAAATATTTCTCCCAGGGTGCAAAATTTTGACTGAGCCAAAACAACGCAGAATATGCAGCCAAATTACTATAATGTACCAGCCAATCTAACAAAGCTAATAAACCGACATGGGGAATAATTTTTACCACAATTCCAGGATGGGCGAAGTTTGTTTTTAATAAGGTTTGCGTCAGGGCTGGAAACTGCACTACATCTTGTAAAAATGGTTTTAAAACTATCTCACCTGATGTTTGCATTTGCTGAAATACTGCTGATAGTAATTCGTTAATTTGTTCCGGCGCAATTTTTTGATTGACACCCACACTCATGGCTTTTTGAAATAACCAAGTCACACTCAAACTCGGTTGATATGGTTGCAATAGTGCTAATGCATTGGCAGATAACTGATCCGTTTGCAGTGCTTCATCAATTCCGTGGGTTAATCGCTGTAAATGACGCACCATCGCCCCAAAACCACCAAAACTTAAAGGCGATTGATTTCCACTGCTGTCTCCAACTGGGAGAATGCGACTCCAGGGTGTATGTAGGGGACTTTGGCGATAGGAGGGAAAGAAACCAAATAGCGCCCTTTGCAAGGTTAACTGTGACAATTCCACATTTTGGTATTTTGGCAGCAAGCGCAGATAGTCTGCAAACAAAGCTTCTAATCCTATATGTCGTGGATCTGCATCCATATAAGTAAACATATAAGTTGTTCTACCATCTCTGGCGGGGAAAGCTTCCCAAAAATATTGGCATTGTTTTTGAATCGGTGTCAAAGATAAGATTAAATCGCCAGTGTGATTTTCGGGAAAACCTTGGGCGCAACTCCCAACCACCAAGCACACCGCATCTGGTTTTTGTCCTTGTCGCGCTTGTTGGCTAATCGGAGAAAAATGTCCCATCG
The DNA here is from genome assembly GCA_019359115.1 of Pelatocladus maniniholoensis HA4357-MV3. Taxonomy (GTDB): domain Bacteria; phylum Cyanobacteriota; class Cyanobacteriia; order Cyanobacteriales; family Nostocaceae; genus Pelatocladus; species Pelatocladus maniniholoensis. The sequence goes on along the minus strand of JAHHHW010000011.1, from coordinate 58,358 downwards.
CGTCAATTAACAATCTGGCTTTGTATTGATTGTTAACTATGACTCCATCTGGATGAATCACTGCTTCTTCAAAAGGCGTGTTTTCAAATAACTTTCCGCCGACAGCCAGAAATCGCTGTTTTAATGTTTCCAGTAGATACACTGGGTCTACACCAATATTTAAGACGTTTTCCACCCAAATTTCTACACCATTGTCAAACCCGACTCTGGCTGGATTGTATTCTGTGGCGATCGCTTGTTTCAATTCTGCATCTGTTAATAAAGATAATTTTAAAAAAACTGCTAATTCTTGGCGAGAGATATTCCATTCTTGATCTCTTCCCCGCAATATCCCCCGTTCGAGTAACGCCACCCGGAATCCTTGCACAGCTAAAGCACAACCAATTAAAATTCCTAAAGTGCCACCACAAATCAACACATCCCAATCAACAGCACCCAATTGTTGTTGATTTTCTTTAACTGCCGTCGGTACAGGAATTTTACCTTCTCTAATTGATGTTAAGATGCGATCGCTCCGACGCAACCCCCCCAAAACATCACCCGGTAATTGCGAAAGAATTTCCTCAGTTAAAGACATAGAACTTCATCCCAGCAAAGTTACTAATCTTGATCCTAGCGACTCCTTCCCCATTCCCCATTTTCTCATTTCCGAAATCACAGCCTTAGCATTTGTATAATCCTAATAATTGTACAGACGCGTAGACGCTCGTAAGAGTATAATCGCGTCTGGTACAACCCCAAAATTATGACAAAAAATTAACTCCCCCTTTTCAGAATAATTACTTAGTTTAGTCAAAAGCCTGTAAATAGAATATTAAGTACCAACTCAAAAAAATATTCTATTCCGTAAAGTCAACATTCGGTTTTCAAGAACGAATTTGCTAGGATTTGAAAGCATCATAGTTATATATATCCGAAGTAAAATTTAATCGGATGTATTGTATTTTTATTGTGATATTTTCTAGATTTTAATAATCACGAGTCTTATTACAAATGCTAACTTCACCAATCCAAGAAAACTTAGATTTAAACCAATCAATCAATACACCAGTTAACCATGTATTCGTCTTTTTGGAAATTTTTTCCTATGAAGGTGGAATTCAATCTTATGTCAAAGATATTTTTCAAGCCTATTTGCAATTAGCTAAACCAATACATGCAGATATATTTATATTACGTGATGCCCCTGATTGCACCAATCCTTTTACATCTGAACGCTGCCAATTTCATTATTTTAAAACTTCGTCTCCTCAACTTGGACGAGTGAAAATGGCGGTCGCATTACTCAATCATTTGATCCAACAACGACCCCAGCGTGTTTTTTGTGGTCATATCAAGCTAGCGCCTTTGGTAGGGATGTTATGCCAATTTTTGGGAATTCCTTATACTGTGATCACCTATGGTAAAGAGGTTTGGGAACCATTACCAAAGTTCATGCAATCCAGTTTGCAAAAAGCAGCGCAAGTTTGGACAATTAGCCGCTACACTCGTGAGGTTGCCTGTATAGCCAATCATCTTAATCGCGATCGCGTCAAAATTTTACCTTGTGCTGTGGATAGCGATCGCCTGACTCCTGGAGAAAAACCAGCTAATTTCATCGAACGCTATAGTTTACAAAAAGCTAAAGTATTAATGACTGTAGCCCGGTTGTGGTCTGGTGATATTTACAAAGGCGTAGATATCACAATTCAAGCCTTACCACAAATAGCTCAAGTTTTCCCAGAAGTGAAATATTTAGTGATCGGTCGTGGTGATGATCAACCTCGTCTTGCCAAGTTAGCACAAGATTTGGGAGTTAGCGATCGCGTTGTGTTTGCTGGATTTGTCCCTACAGAAGAACTAGTGGAACACTACCGCCTAGCTGATGCTTACATTATGCCTTCTCAGGAAGGGTTTGGGATTGTCTATTTAGAAGCAATGGCTTGTGGTGTACCCGTACTATCTGGTGATGCCGACGGTTCCGCCGAGCCACTACAAGATGGTAAACTTGGATGGCGAGTCCCACACCGCGATCCAAATGCTGTAGCTGCGGCTTGTATTGAAATCCTCAAAGGCGAAGATCAACGTTGTAACGGTGAGTGGTTGCGAGAAATGGCGATCGCGAATTTTGGAATTGAAGCCTTTCACAAGCGATTACAACAGGAATTATCTTAATTTATTTGTACTTCTGCTGCGTTCTCTGGGTATTTTGTACGTTAAGGGCAAAACCTCGGTTTGCAACAAATCCAGATTTTACACCCCTATCCACTAACAACTAACCCAGGGTGGTTTCATACAAGCAGAGAAAATTAAAATCTTCTTTTAAAGCCTCTCCCCTTAATAAGGGGAGAGGTTTGGAGAGGGGTAAAAATCTATGCTTCAAAACGAGAAATACAGACTTCCATATTTTTCTTTTTTCGTATGAAACCACCCTGCTATCCACTAACAACTAACCATTGCGAAAAATCTTGCCCAAATTGAGAAAGTGATAATAGTTGAATGCGTGGATCATTTTGGGCTGTAGTTTTTTCTAAAGGAGTATTGTAACCCCAGTCTGCTAGGAAGAGTTTTACATCTTTCAGGTCTGTTTGCTGGTCTACTAACTGTAATGTTTTTAATCGATCTTCCACAAACCAGACTGTTTCTTGTGGGACTTTGTGCAATTGAATTAATTCTCGTAAAATTTCATATTTGGGACGTTTCACTTCTTTACCGAAAATCTTTTCTGAACCTAAATTTACTCCTTCTTGCTGGAATAATTGCTGGACAAAACGTCCTTCTTTTGTAGAAATAATATATAATTTGCTTGTGCTGGCAATTGTCGATTGAAGTTTGTCAATTACACCTGGATAAAATTGATGCAAACTCAACCAACTTTCTAAATCATTAGCAATCCATTCATCGCGTAATTTATCTAATGTGGTACTGATTTGTTTAGCATTGAGATTGTCTTGAAGTACAATTTTCTGGTTAATATTATGCCAATTTTGGAGAATTTCTACTTCTGCAATTCCCTCTAACAAAGCTTTGACTAAAACAGGCATTTCCCAACCTGTTTCAATTACGGGTCTGAGTCGATAAAATTGAGAAGCCAAATCATCTGGTGGTGTTTCGTTAGCGGGGAACCAAACTTGGCAATAAGTACGCCATGCTACCTCAAAATATTCAATTAGTCCGTCGCAAATTACACCATCAAAGTCCAAGGCGAGAATTGAGGGAATATTTGCCATTGTTTTTTTTGATTAAAGCTGCTGTCGTCAGCTTAACGTATTCATCAAGCTGCTGAATCATGTACTCTCAAGTTTATTGTGACGGACAGTTTTTCACTGTTGAGGATTTTACTTTTTCCTTTTCCCGTAAACTGAAAATTGACAGACTACTAGCTAACCCAATTTTTGGTGATACACTAGCTTGCTCACACTTAACGTTGTGTTACCTTAGTATTACTAGTAAAATTAAACTCTTGAAAAATTGAGAGGAAATCATTATCGTAGTCCAAAAGCAACTTATTAACTCCCAAATCAAGTCACCTCAAGTCTTATTGATTGACCATGAAAATAACAATCGTGGTCTGATAGACACCCGTGAAGCTCTAGAGCTAGCCCAGAGTGTGGATCTTGACCTGGTTGTAGTCTCTCAAAGCAAAGATACTCCAGTGGCGAAGATTCTCAACTATGGTAAGCTTCAGTATCAAAAGAAAAAACGTCAGACCCAGAGTGCTAGACCCACAGTAAAGGAAGTACGATTCCGTCCAAATGTGGGTGCGGCTGATTACAATTTACGTATTAATCAAGCGGCTCAGTGGTTAAGTAAAGGCGATTCAGTAAAGTTTGCCATTCGTTTACGAGGTCGAGAACATCAATATCGTGATCAAGCTGGAAAATTACTAGACCGCATTGTCGATGATCTCACTTCAGTGGGTAAAGTTCAGTCGCTTGATAAGCGCTCACTGATTCTTCAAGTCATTCCTGGTTAAATTAATCTTTTACCAATCTCTTAGAAATATCCCTCAATAAAGAAGTTGAACTAAATGAGGGTTTAATAAACTGAACGGGCGAGAACCCATTTCACCAATCAAAAATTGTTCTGGTGGAATGGGCTTCTAAGCCGTTATCAATGCTATACTATTTAACTTACGCCAGGTCTGAATTGACTGATTTAGCAGATGCTCCCCCTACTGAGAATTAAAGTCAGATTATTTGGTGATAGCAACAATAAAGTTTTCTGCTTGCGACTTTAAGAAAGGATTCTGCTCAGGTTTGTGCTTAGGTACATGTTCAGATATATAACTAAACAAATCAAAAATCCGAACAGTTCCATCAGCCTTAGCAACTTTACCACGTATTCCTTCTAACAGGTAGTAAGTAAATAGCCCATTCCGCATTCCTGGAAGTTCCCAGGACACTTCATCTGATTTGCATGAGGCGATGATGACTCGTCCTTCTCCCTGAACGAGGTGATTATAGGTTTTTTCTGACAAACCAGCTTCTAATTGATAAAGCAAATCCTTGGGTTCACCAACCCCACCAGAGTGACAGCTATCTAGAAAAACAACTAAGCGACTAGCATGAATAGCCCGCAAAGCATTGGTGAATTCTGCATCAGAAATACATGTATCCTTGATTTTGTTTATTTCTGCTTCCACTGGACACAAATATTCGCCTGATGAAAAGCCACCAAATAAACGCGCCCCATGACCAGAGAAAAAGATGATTACGGTATCATGGGCTTTAACATGACTAGCAAGCAGTTCTAATTTCTGACTAATCGCGGCTTTTGTAGCATCTTGATCGAGCAAAATAGTGACATTTGTTTGACTATAGCCATTTTGAATCAGCGTTTCGTGCAGATCACTCGCATCATTAGTTGTTTTTGAGAGTGGACGGATGTGATGATAATTGGCAATGCCAATTACCAGAGCATAATAATTAGATTGGATTGTAGCGATCGCCTCTGGTATTTGAGATGGTTTTTGGACTGAATTTTGATGTTGCGAGGAGGTTGTTATTTGCTTTTGTAAAACTGCTTGAACTTTTGTGATAAAACTACTGTGATCAAAATCAAGCTTATCAAAAAAGCTAAAGATACCAAATTTTTCGTATAAGTTACTGACATCTTTTCTACTTAATCCTGGTGTTCCACTGACTGCAATAACTGGTATGTTTAACTCGTGAGCTAGGTCAGCTAAATGCATTCCTTTCTTGAGCATAGATACTGATGGATCTCCCAGACCAATGTCAGTAACTAGTAGATGCCAGCAATCATTTTTGATAGTGTTATAAGCTTGATCGAAAAGTTCGACAATTGTAATGGCACTCTTTGGGTCATCAATACCTCGCAAAGCAAGGCGAATCTTACGTTCAAGAAGATCCTGCCAAAATAAGTCATCCTCAACCAGAAGAATTTTGTACTCCGCCATAAACTTCTCCTTTATATTGCTTCTGGTACTTGATGCCGAATCTCAACTTAAACCTCCGGATTACATGCTGGCAATATTACAGTAAATTGTGTTCCCTCACCAACTATGCTATTTACTGTTAAATGTCCGTCTAAGCTTTCTATCTGACTTTGAGTCCACCATAATCCAAAACCCATCCTGCCACGATTACTCTTGGTTGTAAATCCTAGTTGAAAAATTTTTTCACGGTCTTCTTTACTAATGCCTAAACCAGTATCAGAAATTTGCAATTCTATCCAGAGCTTTCTTTCTCGCTCTACGCTTTTGCCACTGATGGAAAGTACACCTCCATCAGGCATAGCATCAATAGCATTTCGGATGAGATTATCAAACACACCTAGTAATTGCTGTTTACCACCAAACACTTCATGCAAATTGGATTCTAGATCAATTGTTTGGATAACTTCAGATGGGATTTGTATTTGATTTAGAACTTCGAGAATGACTTGGTAGAGATTGATAACTTGGGGACTTTCTTGCTTATAAACTTTCATCCCTCGGAGATTGTCACGAACTCGATCTACTAAAAGCCGAATCCGGTTCAATGTATCTCTTGCATCATTAATATCACCTCTATCGAGGCTATCAATAGTTTCTTGTAGGAATTCTTTAAACGCACCAACATCATTATTCATGCGATGCAGAATTTGGCTGGTTAAATCACCAACAGCAGCCATGGTTTCCATTTTGGCAAGCTTTTCTTTACTTTCCGCATTCTGAATTGCAATAACAGCAAGATCAGCTAAAACTTCTAACCTTTGTAAATCTCTTTGATCGAATGCATTAGTCTTACGACTTTCTACATTTAGTACACCAACTACACGACCATCTTGATCAAGAAGAGGTACACATAACTCTGAAAGAGTATTAACAAAATAGGCTTTATAGCGTGAGTCAGTCCGAACATCATCAACTAATGCTGGTTGGCGATGTCTTGCGACCCAACCAGCCACCCCTTCATCCATCTTTATAGATGTTAAATTTAATTCAACTGGCTCATCAGCAGGATGCCTAGTCTGTGCAACTAATTTCTGGCTGATTGGATCTAAGTGGCGAATAATTCCCAAATCTGCCCCTGTGATTTGTACTGCTCGCTGCACAATTAGCCTTAAGAGTTCTTCTTGGTCTAAAGTAGTTATAATTTCACGATCAATATCACCTAAAGTTTGCAACCATCGTTGGTTTTTGATCGCGATCGCAGCTGAAGCAGCTAAGGAATCAATAATTTGTATTTCCTCTTTAGAGAAACTGTGAGATCTGCGATAGCTAATAAACATGACCCCCACAATATCTGTGTCTACCTTCAGCAAGACACCAGCCACAGACTTGATATTTTCCCGCTTGGTAAAAGGTGAATTTTTAAAGATAGATTTTTCAAACTGTGGAGCATAGACATTCTTTCCATGCGCGATCAATAGAAATGGTACATCTTGTTGACTAATCTCTTTACTCATTTCCTGTTCTGCTCTGAGGCGTCCGGCAATACTAGGTGGTGTCAAAAATTGCTTTTCAGCCTGAATATATGCGTAGATAGTGACAACATCTGCTGCCAGCACGTTTAAAGTATTCCAAGCAATGTGCTTTAGTAAATCACTGTTTTCTGGTATCTGATTGAGGGATTGAGTAACTGAGTGGAGAGTACTTAATTGACGTGCTTTATCGCGCATCTGTTGATATATAATAGCGTGCCATATAGCATCAACAGCCCGGTTAGCAAAGAGTTCTCCCCAACGCAACTCATCATCATCTAATTGATGCTCGCGCAGGAAATGAATATAAAGGACTCCGACATAACTGGAGTCAGATTTTTTTCGACCACTATTATTTTCATGTGTGTCAGTGGAGATTTCGCGATGTATCAATCCCTGTTTGCCATCGAACAGCAATGGAAAAGCGGCATATGCTCTGGTTCCTTCACGATATGCTGTCGGATTAAAGAATTCTGGCTCGGAACTGCTAATAAATTGAGGTTGTCTGTCACGGATTGCTTGCCAGCCTAACCCTTCTTTACGAGGTGGATTGTTCTGTGTGAACAGATTATTTATACAGCCGATACAGATATCGTATACGTAGCGGTTTTGATCTCGATTCCAGAGAAAATGCAGTGTAGACCAATCAGCTCGCAAAATACGCCTAGCGTTCTCAGAAATAACTTCTAAAACATAAGGTAAACGTGCTTGACGAATATCTAGTGCTTTTTGACCAACAAGTTTAGCCAGAGTAACTGCTTGTTTATATGTAATAGGTATTTCAGAGTTTTTGTAGCCTGCTTCTATAGTACCAATAACTTTAGGTACAGCAAATCTAGGTAATTGATTCATCTGAATCGTAGTATTTTTTTCTCCTCCAATTGTTTGTCTAGGAATAAAGTTATTCTCCCAGTCATAGTGTTCAAACCAATCTTCAATTACTTTTCCAGTTTCATCTCTGATCAGGATAATAGGTGTAAAAATACGAATGAAATGCTGATGGTGAAATGTTTCGTAGAGCCAGCGATCAAATCGCTTGTCCCATCCAGATATAATTTCGGTTTGACGAGTTTGGACTACATCTGCTTGAATATCTCGTAACTCTTGATCTTCTTCTATATAATGTCTTGCTTGATTGAACCAATTGTTTTTGGGAATGCCAATTCCATGTACTGTCTCAATGGTATTGTGTGCTGGCATCACCAAGGATATGGTGGCAAAGTCGAAGCCCAGCACAGATTGAATTTCATGACAAATATTGTCAAGGATATCTTCCAGAAAAAACAGTTTTGAGGTTGCCTGTGCTATCTGATTTTCAGCTTCCAGAATTTCTTGTTCAAATACTTTTACTTCTTCTGGTTTTTCTCTATCAGCAACCATAGCATCCCTTATTTTTAACTTTGATGAATTAAGTGTCTGACTGACAATTCAACTGATTGCACAAATTAGACACCATTAACGGTGTATAGCTTGAATTTAAGATTTCTCAACCGATTAATTTCAGCAGTGGAGATTAACAAAAGCTAAAAGGTAGTAGTTCTTAACTTCACGAAGCAAACATTAGTTTCCGAAAAAAGACTTGCTCAAAAAATTTTTTCAAAACGATAGTACTTAATGAAGGCTACTATGAGGTGATATAAATAATAATAACATAAAAGCCTGCTTCAGCAGGCTTTGTGGCTATGACCCCACCCTTTTAGAGTGAGGCATGATTGTTAACGAACTTAATACGCATCCATTGGTAGACAAGAACAAACAAAATTCCTGTCCCCAAAAGCCGCATCAATACGCCCAACAGCAGGCCAGAATTTGTGTTCGCGTGTCCAAGGTGCAGGGTAAGCAGCCTGTTCACGAGAATAAGGATGATTCCATTCTCCGATAATTAAACTTTCGGCGGTGTGCGGTGCATTTTTCAGGACATTATTTTGCAAATCCGCCTTACCTGCTTCAATTTCAGCAACTTCTTGACGAATACTAATCATCGTATCGCAGAATCGATCTAACTCTTGTTTCGATTCGCTTTCGGTAGGTTCCACCATGATTGTACCTGCTACAGGCCAAGAAACAGTAGGCGCGTGGAAGCCGTAGTCCATCAAGCGTTTAGCGATATCATCAATTTCGATGTTGCTAGATTTTTTGAGCGATCGCAAATCTAAAATACACTCGTGGGCAACATACCCATTTTTGCCTTGATACAAAATAGGATAGTGTGCTTCCAAACGCTTGGCAATATAGTTGGCATTAACAATAGCCACTTTCGTAGCATCAGTCAAACCACCTGCACCCATCATCGCAATGTACATCCAAGAAATTACCAAGATGCTGGCGCTACCCCAAGGTGCAGCCGAAACCGCCCCTATCGATTTTGGATTTTGGATTACTCTACGAGAAGCCGCTATCGCGTCTATAGATTTTGGATTGTATTCTTGCATTGCAATAACAGCGTTTCCAGGCAAGAATTCTACTAAATGGATTGCTACGCCAATCGGCCCCATACCAGGGCCACCACCACCGTGGGGAATACAGAAAGTTTTGTGCAGGTTCAAGTGACAAACATCAGCCCCAATATCTCCAGGGCGACAAAGTCCCACCTGAGCATTCATATTCGCTCCATCCATGTACACTTGTCCACCGTGGGCATGAACAACAGCACAAATTTCCTGAATTGCTTCTTCAAACACGCCGTGAGTCGAAGGATAAGTCACCATCAAAGCAGCGAGTTCATGGCTGTGTTTTTCGGCTTTTGCCTTGAGATCATCCACATCAATATTACCTTGGCGATCGCAAGCCACAGCTACTACTTTCATCCCGCACATTACTGCACTTGCGGGGTTAGTTCCGTGAGCAGATGTGGGAATTAAGCAAACATTGCGGTGTGCTTCCCCACGACTTTCGTGATACTGGCGAATCACCAGCAACCCTGTGTATTCACCTTGGGAACCAGCATTTGGTTGCAGAGAAATTCCCGCAAACCCAGTAATCTCAGCTAACCATTCTTCCAACTGCTGGAAAAGAATTTGATAACCCTGAGTTTGTGATTGCGGCGCAAAGGGATGAATTTTGGCAAATTCTGCCCAACTGACTGGAATCATCTCTGATGTCGCATTTAATTTCATCGTACATGACCCCAAAGGAATCATTGATGTCGTTAACGACAAGTCCTTTGTTTCCAGCTTGTGCAGGTAACGCAACAACTCGGTTTCTGAGTGATAGGAGTTGAAAATGGGGTGAGTGAGGTAGGCGCTTTCGCGCTTAAGGGGAAGATTAGGGGTTAAGGTGAGGAGAGTAAACTCATTCCCAAAGGCGAAAATTTCTAGTAGATTGTGAACATCTTCAACTGTGGTGGTTTCGTCGAGCGAAATACCTACAGCAGTTTCATCAAAAATCCGCAGGTTAATTTTCTTAGCTTCGCAAGCAGCGAGAATTTCTTTGAAACTGCGTGTTCCTAGTTCTACGCGGATAGTATCAAAGAAACTTTCAGAACTAATTTTGTAGCCCAGGTGTTTTAATCCAGCAGCCAAGGTGACAGTCAAGGTGTGGATATTCTCGGCTATTTTTTTCAGTCCTGCGGGGCCGTGATAGACAGCATACATACTGGCCATCACCGCTAACAATACCTGTGCTGTACAAATATTACTAGTAGCTTTTTCTCTACGGATGTGTTGTTCGCGGGTTTGCAAAGTCAAACGTAATGCTGGCTTACCTTGGACGTCTTTGGAGACGCCGACAATCCGCCCTGGTACTTGCCGCTTGTACTCTTCTTTGGTAGCAAAGTATGCCGCATGGGGACCACCGTAACCCAAAGGAATACCGAAGCGCTGAGTACTACCAACTGCGATATCAGCACCAAATTCACCCGGAGGTGTCAATAGTGTAAGGCTTAACGGATCTGCTGCTACCGTTACCAATGCTCCCACAGCATGGGCTTTTTCTACAAAAGCGCGGTAGTTGTAAACAGTGCCATCGCTAGCAGGATATTGCAGAACTGCCCCAAAAATCGATTCTGAGAAATCAAAAGATTGATGATCGCCAATTATAATCTCGATTCCCAATGGTCTAGCCCGTGTTTGCAACACATCAATAGTTTGGGGATGACAATCTTGAGAGACAAAAAAGGCATTTGCTTTATTTTTGCAAATACCATAGCTCATACTCATAGCTTCGGCTGCGGCTGTTGCTTCATCTAATAGTGAAGCATTAGCAATTTCCAAACCTGTGAGATCAATAATCATGGTTTGGAAATTCAACAGCGCTTCTAATCGCCCTTGGGCAATTTCTGGCTGATAAGGAGTATAGGCAGTGTACCAACCAGGGTTTTCCAGGATATTACGCTGGATCACCGCCGGGGTGATAGTGTCGTAATATCCCATACCAATAAATGAGCGGAAAATTTGGTTTTTTAAACCAATATCTTTTAACTTTGCCAGTGCTGTATACTCACTTAGGGCTTCTGGCAAATTTAAAGCACGAGATAGCCGAATGGACTGCGGTACTGTTTTATTAATCAAGGCATCTACGGAAGACACCCCTACTAGATCCAGCATTTGCTGCATGTCATCGGCGTTAGGGCCAATATGTCTTTGCTTAAAATCACTTGATTTTTCAGTGCTTTCGCCCAGAATTGGTTGATTACCTGACTGGGGACGAGGAGCAGATACTACCACAAAGAGCTTCTCCAGACGTTACTATTTAATATTTTGCAATAAGTATATTTAAGGTGTTTGGATCTAAAGTATCAATTCACCTAAATTTCATCAAATTTCTTTGAACCGTATTGGGACAAGGAAGGGAAGGGGGACAAGAGGGACAAAGGGGACAAGGGAGACAAGGGGAACAAGGGAGAATATTTTTGATAGATTCTCTCTTGTCTTTTACTCTCCCCTGTTGTCGAGTATCAAAGACCCGTCGTCGAGTATCAAAGACCCGTCGTCGAGTATCAAAGACTCGTCGTCGAGTATCAAAGACTCGTCGTCGAGTATCAAAGACCCGTCTTCGAGTATCAAAGACTTGTCGTCGAGTATCAAAGACCCGTCTTCGAGTATCAAAGACTTGTCGTCGAGTATCAAAGACTCGTCTTCGAGTATCAAAGACTCGTCGTCGAGTATCAAAGACTCATCAGCGAAATACAAATAGTTGTTTACTGCCCAATGGCCGCGAAATCCTACTGCCGAGACAAGTGGCATGAGTTTAACGCCTCTTGGTGTTACCGCATCCCGCATCCCCGCCTCTGCAAAACTCTACCCCTCCACCTCAGCACTATATTCCTGCGCTGTGAGTGCATCATCAATTTCACCAGGGTCATTGACTCTTACTTTAATAAACCATCCCTCACCGTAGGGATCTTCTGCTATATGTTCGGGAGATTCGATCATTTCCTCGTTACGTTCTATAACAGTACCAGTTACTGGTGAGTTTAAGTCTTCAACGGCTTTTACTGATTCAATTGTACCAATTTTGTCTCCTTTGGTGACAGCATCACCAATCTCTGGTAATTCCAAAAATACAACATCACCCAGTTGATTTACAGCAAAGCTGGTGATACCAATTGTGGCGATTTCACCTTCTAAGCGTACATATTCATGAGTATCCAAGTATCTTAAATCTTGTGGATATTCCAAAGACATATCACTTCCCTTTCCACGTAAAAAAAATGAACAGGATAACAACTAATGGCTAATGGTAAAGACATTATTAGCAATTAGCAATTAAGTCAGTCGGTGAGAACAAATAGAACATGATTGAAAACCTTACCAATGACAAATGACAAATGGCTAGTTTGTAATCCGATTTGGAGAACGGTAAAAAGGTTTCTTAACCACTAGGGCTGGGTATGTTTTACCGCGAATTTCTATATCTAGCTGCTGACCAACAGTTGCTAGCTGGGTAGGAACATAAGCTAGGGCAATAGGATAAGTAAGTGTAGGTGATAGTGTACCACTTGTCACCTCTCCTATAACTATTCCTGCTGATAATACTTGGTAGCCATGACGGGCAATATTGCGTCCTTGCATTTGTAAACCTACTAATCGACGCTGTACTCCCGCAGCTTTTTGTCGTTCCAAAATCGGACGCCCGATAAAATCTCCTTTGGTATCAAGATGTACCAACCAACCTAAACCTGCTTCTAAGGGTGTGGTGGTATCATCAATGTCTTGCCCGTAAAGTGCCATTGCTGCTTCTAGTCGCAGGGTATCCCTTGCACCAAGTCCACAGGGAATGACACCAGCCTGAAGCAAACTCTGCCATAATTCTATACCCGCTTCTGGGTCGAGCATGACTTCAAATCCATCTTCTCCAGTGTAGCCTGTGCGGGCAAGGAAAGCTGGTTTACCTAGTAGTTTTGTTTCCAGATGACCGAAAGCTTTGACAGAAGTTAAGTCTGCTTGTACCAAGGGTTGAAGATATGCTACTGCTTTTGGTCCTTGAACGGCGATTAATACTTTTTCTGGTGAAAGGTCTTGGAATTTGATGTCTGTAGTATCAAGATGCTGAAGTAACCATGTTTTGTCTTTGTTGGTTGTGGCTGCATTGACTATGATTACTCCCTGTTGTTCGCCAGCAGAGTTTTCTCCCTGGTAGTAAAAAATAATGTCGTCGATGATACCAGCTTCGGAATTTAACAATACTGTGTATTGGGCTTGACCTGGTTGTAACCGACTGAGGTCTGAAGGTACTAATGTTTGCAGTTGAGAAATCAGATATTTCCCTTGTAAAGTAAATTTACCCATGTGGGAAATATCAAACATTCCTGCTGCATTTCTAACAGCATGATGTTCTGTAGTAATGCCACTAAATTGTACTGGCATTTCCCAACCGCCAAAGCTGGTGAGTCGTGCTTTTAATTCTTGGGCGAGGATATATAGAGGGGTTCGAGATAAGGAAACAATGTTTTCTTCTGGTTTAGCCACGGGTAATTTTGTTGTCGTAGGTCAACATTTATATATCCTACGAGATTGATTCGAGTACGGGGTTGCGGATCGCCTGTATTGTGTGAACTACAAATATACAAAGGGAGCATCCGAATTTTTGAAAAATACCCGCAGACTGGAAGTCTGTGTAGGCGGACTTAGTTTGTCTAGCTCCAGATTTCCAAGGGATTTTAAACATTTAGGATGCTCACTACACAAATGACACTACAGGCGATCGCACTTCTAATTACAGAAAATACATTATGTCCTGGCGTTTCTACAATTTAGCAAAATTTGCACTGTCTAATATAGTTAAAAAATCAATTACTTTAAACTGTCGATAAACTGCTGGGAGACTACAGATTTTTGCCCCCATATTAAAATATACCTGCAAAATATTCGGAATTTCAACATCAGATGAATCTGGATATTGCTGAGGAAGTTCGAGAAGATATTCTGCATTGGGATAAACTAAAATACTTGAATGCATTAAGTTATTCTGCTGAAAATAATTATAAGTACAAGCAGCTTGCACAGGACATAGTGTTGGTAATAAAGTACATCCAAAACAATATTGATTACCACTCAAATTCAGATAATTGAGTAGCCCTTGATAAAGTAATAACAGTGCTTGAAGATTGCGATGTTCTCTTGCTATGCATACACGCCCAATTTCCACAGATGCTTTGATGATCAAATCAGGAATGTCATTGAGATTATATTCTTTAGCGGCATAAAATCCGAAAGCTTCAGAAGCCATTGTGTAGGTTTGCAATCGATAAGTTCCGATTGTTTTTTTTGTTTCTTTAGAGATGAGCATGAAGTGATGGAAAACTGCATCAAACTTGTCTCGATCCATTTGACTAACATTAGAAGTAGCTAATCCTAGCCCTTGCTCAATATTAAATACTTCAAAACGTAGCCGTAAAATCGATTCTAATTCAGCTTCAGTGGATGCAAGCTTGAGGATATATTTTGCAGATTGCAGCACTGGAAAATCTTGTAGAGCAAAAGATGAGCTTGGTGAAACATCACTATTGTTAAAGTTTTTTTTCATCTCTATTCCTACTTAGGATTTATAAAACAGGTGCTTAATAGCGCTCACATAATATTTTTCGTGTAAAATCTACGCCTAATCCCAGGGTTATTTCATTCTCGTTTAGTCCGCAAATAATTAAAATTCTTGGCTTATAGCTTAAGTCGTCTAAAAACGACTCGCAAATTTTTCAGTCCACTTTAAGTGGAGTTTTACTATGAGCCTGGAAATTTATTTCTGGGCGGGTTATGTTAAGAATGAAATACTCTTGGTTCTAAACATATTCAAGCAACTGTTAAGAATGAAATACCCTTGGGTTTTAATTGTTTTTTCAACCTAATTTAAAGTGATTGATATGTGCTTTGTAGAATTACATTTTATAAGTTGAGTATATGTATCTTGTAAATAGTTTGCCATGCAAGATAAAAATATGTCAATTATTGTTGCATGAGGTTGTATTGAAATTAGATTTAAACAAACACAATGGTTTAAAATTTTTGATTCAACTTAGATACTTATAAGTATCAATATTTTGTCTATTCAATCAATTTTATTAATTGCAAAATATATAGAGTTAAAAAAACCCGCCTGCAATTTCAATCGCAGTCTCATAGCGAAAAGTCTGCTTATTTTTTGGTTGGACGAAAAGCTGGTGCAAAATCTGAATTTACCTGTTTGCTTACTGATTCTAATGAAATGAGAAAGCAATATGCCTAAATGAGTGCGCGATATATCGAAACGAGTAAACAATATGGCTTTTTGAGTAAGCAGTATGCCTAAACGAGAAAGCAAAATGGCACTTTACTTATTCAATTTGACTTTATATGTTTTTTTGATGAAGTTATGAGTTGTGGTGATGGTGAAAACAGTTGATTCTTCGAGATAACCTACCAACGTTTATTTTTGGCGATACGAAAAGCTAGTGCAAGATATAAATCTCAGTCTGGAAACATCTACTGGGCATCAACGTCTCCTTAGCAAGGCGCATCTATCAAGATAAGAAGTCAGCTAATCAGGCGATATCGCCTTACACTCAGTTTTGTTGCGGAGTTCATCTACTCAATTTATGCTAGTGTTCTCCAAAAAAGGGATGAGATTTGGGTAAGATAAAGGAGCTATCTAAATCTGTATGGCAGATACGGAAAGCTTTTCATACTCAAAGGAGATACTCAATGCTGACTTTAAAAATCGTTGTATATATAGTTGTTGCCTTCTTTATCACTCTGTTTGTGTTTGGATTTTTGTCAAATGACCCTGCTCGTAACCCTGGTCGTCGGGACTTCGAGTAAGATTAAGACTAAATTATCCATAATTACCGTCAGGTAAAAAACACTAGACGCTGTTGAGGCGGCCTGCTAAAAAGTTAAACAGAAAGTAAAAGTCGGAAGGTAAAAGCCAGATTAGTCCTTCCGGCTATTAATTTTGGCTATTCGTTTGCTAGATTGTGCTGAAACATGTTTCATACCGTTCTGCCGCCCGAACCACCTGCTATTGTTGAACCATTACTAGCAGAAAATCTGCCAGCCATAGCTGCAAGCGATCGCCAATTGCATTTCCCAAAACAACAGGCGAATGCAGAAAATTCCCAACAAAAACCAGTTAACCTGCGACATCAGTCTGCACCTGATGAGTCATCGGTAGTCCAAACTCCACCCACAATCTCTACACCGGAAACATTCTCAGCAGAATTTTCACCTTTAAATATTGCTCAAACGAGTGCAGTTTTACTAGGAGAACCCTTATCTATTGGCTACTCACAACAACAGCCACAGGTTTCTCAAGACACTAATAACGTTAGTCAACAAAAACAAACCAAACAGCAAATTGTCCAAAAAATCCAAAATAGTAAGAACCAATCTCAGAAAAAATCACAGTTATTGGTTCAACAACTAGTCCAGTCAAAACAAAATCATCACACTACCCAAAATTCCCAGACTTCCCAGTTAGCAGCACAACCCATCAAAATCAAATTTAATCTTGCTAACCAACAACCAACCAACACCCAATCCACAACCACCAACAACCAAACAGCAACTATAGAATTTAAAACTCGCAACCTCACCAGCCAAACTCCACAACCAGCACCAGCACCAAACACACCAGAAACAAGGAGAGTTATAGAAGTAATTGCAGATAACCAGGAGTATGATGAACAAAGACGAGTAGTCACAGCAGTCGGTAATGTTGTTGTCCGTTTTGATGGAGCGGTGGTGGATGCTGATCGCATCCAAGTTAGTTTAGACAATTTAATTGCTGTGGGCGAAGGAAATGTCGCTTTAACCAGAGGCGACCAAGTAATACGTGGACAGCGATTTACCTATAATTTTGTTCAGGATAATGGAGAAATGATCGCTGGTCGTGGTGAGATTTTTCTACCCACAGCCGACCAAGATTTTGCTTTTTTGCCTACCGACGCCACAGCAGGGGGAGTACCAGCACGTCCACCAAGCGATCGCATCAGAAGCAATCAACCGTTGACTGGGGTAAGTAGTCCAGGGGAAGTTAACTTTGGCTTTGGTAGTAGAACAAATGCGAGTAATGTACCCAAACCCGAACAGGGAGGACAAGTGCGGCGAGTCCGCTTTGAAGCTGCACGCATTGATTTTTATCCCCGTGGCTGGCAAGCATCAGATGTTACGCTCACCAATGATCCCTTTTCACCACCAGAATTGCAATTACGTGCTGACAAAGTGACATTGACACGAGAATCACCTTTGCAAGACCGTGTTCGTACTCGGAATCAACGTTTAGTTTTTGACCGACGTGTAAGTGTACCTATTCCCAAAAACGAGCAGGTGATTGACCGCAGAGAACGAGATGCTACGCCTGGATTAGTTGCTTTTGGTTTTGATGGGGATCAGCGTGGTGGTGTATTTATAGAACGCAAATTGGAACCGATAAATTCCGAGAATTTTCGTTTTAGTCTGACACCTCAGTTTTTCGCTCAAAAGACTGTGGAGGACGGTTTTAGTAACGTTCCCTCGCTGTTTGGTTTAAAAACATCACTTGATGGCACTTTGAGTCCACGGACAACAGTTGAAGGTTCTGGGACATTAACTAGTTTTGACTTGAGCGATGTTGAAGATAACCTCAAGGCAAGTTTACGATTGCGGCAACAAATAGGTGATATTCGCTACCCTCATAATTTAACATTAGAATATAGTTATCGCGATCGCCTCTACAACGGTAGCCTTGGTTATCAAACTGTTCAAAGTACCTTTGGCGGCCTCATTATTTCCCCAATCATTCCTCTCGGTAAAACTGGATTAAATCTCAGCTACCAAGCAGGCGCTCAGTATATCACTGCCAACACTGATCGCGAAGATTTGCTAGAAACTATCCGAGATAATAATCGTGTCTCCCTTGGTCGTCTCCAAGCTAGCGCCGCCCTGAATGGAGGATTATTATTATGGCAAGGTAAACCCTTACCACCCACCGCTACTGAAGGTTTACGATACACACCTAACCCCGTAGTTCCCTACCTCCGAGCATTTGGTGGTTTGACTGGTACTACCAGTTATTACACGAACGGAGATAACCAAAGCACATTGATTGGCACAATTGGTTTAGAAGGACAAATTGGTCATTTTTCCAGATCTTTTTTCGACTACACTAATTTTAATATTCGTTACTCCCAAGGTCTTGATAGTGGTGAGTCTCCCTTCTTATTTGACCGTGCTGTTGATACCAGAACCTTGACTGCGGGGATTACACAGCAAATTTATGGTCCATTCACTGTTGGTATTCAAGCATCAGTTAATTTAGATACTGGAGAAAACACCAGTACAGACTATTTTTTACAGTACAATCGTCGTACTTATGGTATTACCCTGCGTTACAATCCAGAACTCGAATTAGGTGGAATTAGCTTCCGCATTAGCGACTTTAACTGGACTGGTGGCACTAATCCATTTTCGGAAGTTAAACCTGTTGTCGGTGGTGTGTCAGAGTAGGCAGGGGATTGGTGATGAATCAGTTAACAGTTAACAGTTAACAGTTTAATTTGAAGTTACCCCAAAAAATAAATTTTGAAAACACTCAAAGTCATACCCAGCCTTATTTACAGCTAGTTATGCATTTATTACTACTGAGTACATTTTTATTGATAATGCCCAAAACAGCTTCCTGGTAAAGATTTTAAGAATTTATCTTGCATTCTCGATGTTGGGCATATTTTGTTTTCAGTATAAAACATATCTGACGAGCAAAACAAGACTTTACATGGGTACAGTAAGCCAGGTGTAAAAGTTTCTATCCATTGCCAGATAATAGTTTGAGAGGCGTTATCTATCTTTTGGTTTAGGGAACTTCAGTTTAATTTGATAACTGATAACTGATTCATCCCCAATCCCCTGCCTCTTCGTTCTATAGAGAATTTATATGACAAAAAATTGATATATAGATATTTATTAATGCAGTATAATTTTTTTGTTTGTAAAAAATAAAACTATATATTTTCTATTTACCTCATATACTTTAAATATCCGAATTTTGCTCTGATTGGCACAAAAATGCTAATAAAATGGGATTTATGAAGATTGAAATTACATGGATAATCAAGTAAAAATACTTAAATCCAAGCTTTGCAGCAATGTATATTAGTAACAATGGCTCCCAATCTAGCCATTAAGAACATGCAATAACATTTTTAAAGATCCTCTCAAAATAAGTTTCTTAAAAAGACTTTTTTTGTAAAAATTAATAGAGTTATCGCCCAATAATGGGCATGTAAATTGCGTTTAGGTAAAGCTGATGCTCTTCGGCAAAGTTCTCCGGAATCGCTACAGAATCCTTAAGAAGCTGGGAAGCGGCGGATTTGGTGATACCTTTCTTGCTGAAGATATGGATTTACCTGGCAATCCCCAATGCGTTGTTAAGCATCTCAAAACTCGCAACCCTAATCCAGAAATCTTGCAGATTGCCAAAAGGCTATTCAACCAAGAAGCAGAGATTCTGTATCGACTAGGCAAGCGTCATGACCAAATTCCGGAACTTTTAGCTCATTTTGAAGAAAATGAGGAATTTTATTTGGTACAGGAATTTGTAGATGGACACGATCTAACTACAGAGATTATTCCTGGTAAACAGCTCAGTGAAGCTCAAGTACTAAAACTCTTACAAGAACTACTAGAAGTTTTGGCGGTTGTCCATGAACATGGTGTGATCCACCGAGATATAAAATTGCAAAATATTATGCGTCGTCAAGACGGAAAAATCGTCTTGATCGATTTTGGCTCCGTTAAAGAAATTAAAAGTTTAGCAAGTAATACCGAAGGTGAGGTAAACTCTACTATTGTCATCGGCACACCTGGCTACATCCCAAACGAACAAGCCAATGGTAAACCAAGGCTGTGTAGCGATGTTTATGCAGTGGGAATGCTAGGAATTCAAGCTTTAACAGGTGTACAACCACGTAAGCTACCCACTGATCCTTTGGATGGAGAAGTGGTTTGGAGTCATTTGGTTAATACTAGCAATGAGTTGGCAAATATTTTAACCAGAATGGTGCGTTGTAACTTCAAAGAGCGATATCAAACAGCAGCAGAAGCCTTGCAAGCACTCCAAGCATCATTGTCGCCACCATCAACAATACAGCAAATACCCCCAGCTAAAGTCAAAACATCATCTAGTTCATCTAATTCATCTAGTTCATCGTCCCGTAAACCCCAGACTCAAGGAATTAGAACTTTGGGGTTATTTAGTTTGATTGGGGTTGGGTTTAGTTTAGTGATTATTGGGGAGCGTTTTTTACCATTTTATTTGCAGGAAAATCAACCAACCAAAACCACCAGTCCAGCAGTAGAAACGATCAAAAACAAGTCAAAACCTTCACCATCAACACCAGCGAATAAACGCAGCAAAAATTTCTTTACGACTCCACCGACAATTTCACCATCAATATTCACACCGCAGCGTGAATCAAATCAGCCTGCGATCGCACCAACTCCATCTCCATCCCCAACCAAAAACAAAACAAAATCATCTCCACCTGTTGTTAAGGAAGAAATTAAACTATACACACCACCTCCAACACCTGAAAGCGAATCACAACCATTTCCAACTCCAACTCCAACTCCAACCAAAGAGGAAATTCAACCATCTACACCTCCACCTCCAACTGAAAGCGAGTCCCAAACACCCCCCCCACCAACGGAAGAGGAAATTCAACCATCTACTACACCTCCAACACCTGAAAGTGAATCACAGCCAACTTCAACTCCAACTCCAACTGTAACGGAGGGGGAAATTCAACCATCTACTAAGCCTCCAACACCCGAAAGTGAATCACAGCCATCCCCATCTCCAATCGAGAGTAATCCACAACCTACTAAATCCAGCACTGAAGAATCAAATCAACAAATGATGGTTGTACCTGCTACACCCGAAACTCAAGAGCCAAATCAGCAGATGACAATTGTACCTACAATACCTGAAACTGAGGAACCAAATCAGCAAAAGACGATTGTACCTGCTACACCCGAAACTGAAGAATCAAATCAACAAATGATGGTTGTACCTGCTACACCCGAAACTCAAGAGCCAAATCAGCAGATGACGATTGTACCTGCTACACCCGAAACTCAAGAGCCAAACCAGCAAAAAACAATTGTACCTGCTACACCTGAAACTCAAGAGCCAAACCAGCAAAAAACAATTGTACCTACTACACCTGAAACTCAAGAGCCAAACCAGCAAAAAACAATTGTACCTGCGACATCTGTAACTGAAGAGCCAAATCCAGAAAAAACGATTTTACCTACTACACCTGTAGCAGGGGGGTGAAATACAATACGATACGATAAATAATCTATAGGATTTGAACAATTAGCCCGTTAATCGCTGTTTACCTATGAAACCAGATGAGATTGAAGCAGTATTGCAAACAGCCTTTAATCGCTGTGAAACAGCTAACTGCCCTCTCACTGACATGCAAAAACAAATATTACTGCAAGTAGTAGAGCAAATTCAAGGCAACTGTGATCTAGAATTATCAGATCAACCTAACCCATTAGATGAGTTGACACCGCAAGAGTTACAAAGTTTTTTGCGGTATATTAAAGCACAAGAGAAACAAGACTTTTCATGGAAAGCTCAGTTATTAAATGACTGGCTACGTGAAAATAACTCTGGAGAGGTACAATTTATTCGCGATCGCTACGGTTTACAATGGCTCAACCGCATTCAGCCTTATCATTTTAATCAATATTCTTCTGAAGATATATTAAACCTAAAAGTGGGCGATCGCATTGAAGTCTGCAATGCACTGTGGGAATGGGTACAAGATAATGGCCCTTGTCCACGGGAATGGTTCCCTTGCCTTGTCATTCAAGTTGATGAAATTCAAAATGGCAATGGATCTTGTATTAATTGCATTGTTCGCTTTAATAACGGTGCTGAGTATGAAATTCAGGGTATTTACGAGTGGAATCGCTATAATTGGCGCTGGGTAATGAGTGGCGATCGCTAATTGATCAATCCAAAATCCAAAATCCTGTTAGAGGATGACTGGTTTGGAAGTTATCTTGAACCCATAATGTTTAATAATGAAGGGTGTAAATATTGAGATTTATTAAGTTAACATTATGAAGTCTTGGCGAGTATTAGCTGCCTTTATCGTAGCGATCGTGCTGCTGTTGTTTCCCCTGTCAGCAGAAGCAGCAAAATTTTCTAGCAGCCGTTTTGCAGGCTATAAACCAATGAGTAATGCAGATTTTTCTGGTCAAACTTTAATTGGTGAGGAGTTTGCCAAGGTAAAGTTGGATCAGGCTAATTTTAGCAATGCTGATTTACGTGGTGTTGTTTTTAATAGTGCATACTTAGAAAAAGCAAATTTGCATAGCGCTGATTTTACCAATGGTATTGCTTATCTAGCTGATTTCCGGAATGCTGATTTAAGTGATGCAGTTTTTACAGATGCAATGTTGCTCTATTCCACTTTTGATAATGTTGACATTACAGGTACTGATTTCACCAATGCGGTTTTAGATGGCCCTGAGTTGAAAAAACTTTGTGCTAAAGCAAGTGGTGTAAATTCTAAAACTGGTGTGTCTACCAAAGAGTCTTTAGAGTGTAAGTAATAGTTATTGGTTAGTGGTTGTTGGAACAATACGGTTCGGATAAGACAAATCAATTGACATTTAAACCCTGTAGAGACGTTGCAGTGCAACGTCTCTACATACCTAAAATTATGACGAAAAATTCTTAGTTTAATTTGTTTAAATCGTCTTCAGACGACTTGTGCTATTAGCTAAAAAAATAAACCCAAGCGCGGTATATTGAAAAAATTGGGATGCTCCTAAATGTTGATGATTGATTGTTAGTTGTTGGAACAATCAGCATCAACAATTAATCCACTCACAACTTTAATCTCATCATTAATTCAGTGTATCCACTTATCTTATTACAAGAATTAGTTAACTACTGCTGAGTTTCAGTAAAATTTCTCATACTTGTCATGTCATAAATATGTTAAACCAGTCTTACTAGTATTTACATATTTTGGCAATATGATTTTGTCCAGTTTTTACAATTATTTATTTTGTGTTTCATATTAAATAAGCAAGTTTTAATAACTATATTTTTTTGCTTATACAAGAATATAGTAAATTTATACTTTATTTTTAAGTTGATTAATACCTGGGAAAGCACTTATTTTATGTTGCAAAATCAAGTGAATCACAAAACAATACAAAAAACAGAACCAGATGCTTACATTGGCAAGTTTCTCAACAATCGTTATCTCCTCAGAGATATAATTGGCAAAGGTGGGATGGGTAGAGTCTACCTAGCAGAAGATATTGCAAAAGGTGGTATGCCAGTTGCAGTTAAGATTTTGTCAATGAATTTGGCTAATCAGCAATTGTCTCAACGCTTTGCCAAAGAAATTTTCATTGGCGCTCAACTAGGACGAAAAAGTAAACACATAGCTAGAGTATTTAGTTATGGTGTGACTGAAGATAAAATTCCCTACTATGTTATGGAGTATCTACAAGGAAAAAATCTCAAACAAATTCTCAAAAATGAGTCTTTCAAACTCTCAAAATTTTTAGAAATTTGTTATCAAATCTGTTTAGGTTTACAATGCGCTCATCAAGGTGTAAGTATTAAAGGGGAGATTTGTCCAGTTATTCATCGAGATATTAAACCAGAAAATATATTTATTATTGAAAATAATGTAAAAATTTTAGATTTTGGAATTGCTAAATTTTTAACTGATCGTTCTGGTATGGCACTAGCTGAATCTTTTATTGGTAGTTTACCTTATTGTTCTCCAGAACATATGGAAGGATGCAAACTCTTAGATGTGCGTTCTGATATCTACAGCTTAGGAGTGTTAATGTTTGAAATGCTAACAGGCAAACATCCATTCCAAATAAAAAGTAATTCTTTTGGTGAATGGTATCAAGCTCATCGCTTTGAAATACCACCTCTATTTGAAGAGGTGGCACCTCAGAAGAATATACCCAAGGAACTCAAAAAATTAGTAATGAGTTGCTTGGCGAAAGAAGTAGGCGATCGCCCCGCAAATGTTAACCAAATATTATTAAACTTAGAACAGTTACAGCGTCAATCTAATAATTTTATTGTTGACACCAAAAAAAATATTCAAACTCAGGAATTAGTACAATTAGTACCCGTAACTTCATTATCCGAAAAAATTTGTTTACAGAAGACTTGGCCGAAAAATAAACCAATAGCTTCAATTTGTTTTCCACATTTACTACTCACACAATATGGAAATGTACCTACTTTTTGGGCAATGTTATCTCAAAAAGAAATAAATAAATTTTTAGACAAAAATAATTCTACAGAATTTGTTTTAAAAAAAAATTTATATCCAATGGTATTATGGATAACAGTTTTATCTGATGTTCAAGTTCAATTAACAAGATGGTTATCTTGTTTTTTAGATTTAAAAGATATTAAAGGACAAAAAATAGTACAAAATTTAGCGAATACTGGCTACTATCATTTACTTTTCTTTGCATTGGAAGATCCTAAAGTGTGCGTTAACGTGATTACTCTAACTCTCACAGCAAGCCAGCGTCAGCAACTAAAAGATTGGTTAGAGCATAGCCAAAATTTCAATACTCTGATTTCGCCTAGAGAAAGCAAAACTATTTTGAAAACAGAATATGAAAAAATTAAACCACAAATTCTACATAAGCTACTAAAAAAGCTCAAGCAAGAACAATCTATTGTTATATATTGGCTATTTAAGTTATTTGGTAAATATTTCAATCTATTTAGTTGTTTTGTAAAATCTTTATAAACTGCCAAGAATTTTAATTCTTGGCTTATAGCTTAAGTCGTCTGAAGACCACTTCAAAATCTTTTAGTCCACTTGAAGTGGAGTTTTGCTGTTAGCCCTGAAATTTATTTCTCGGCGGGTTATGGCTTTTAAAACAACTTATAAATTAAAACTAATAGTTACCATAGTATTTTAATACTTGACATTTTTTGTATTATCTGATATTTGCCTGTAAAAGTACGCAAATAAAAAATTGAGGTAATATCTCGTATCATAGATTTAACTCAATAATAACTATTTAATAAAAACATATAAGAATTTTTTACAGTAACTATCGCTGAATTGTCTAGGTAAATAATTCCATTTTGAGAGCTATTAAGGATAATCTATATTTTAACAAGATTAAACAAATATAAATTTGTTTGAACTCCCATAGCAACGTTGTCTGGAAGTAACGGTTGTGTTTTTACAACCGCCATTTGGTTTTGCTGTAAATTTAGAGGTGAGTTAATGACTCAGTTCCTACTTGAAACGGTTTGGTTAATACCTTTATATGCCTTAATAGGTGGGCTTTTGGCTGTGCCTTGGTCGCCGGGAATTATTAGGCGTACAGGGCCAAGACCAGCAGGTTATGTCAATTTGATCATGACATTTTTAGCGTTTATTCACGCTGTTTTAGCATTTCCTGCAACTTGGAACCAGCCAGCTTATCAAGTATTTATACCTTGGTTGAATACTGCGGGTTTAAACCTGTCCATTGATTTAGAAATATCCTCAATCAGTGTGGGCGCAATGATTGTAGTTTCTGGCTTAAATTTGCTAGCACAGATTTATGCCATTGGCTACATGGAAATGGACTGGGGTTGGGGACGTTTCTATTCTTTGTTGGGAATGTTTGAAGCGGGACTATGCGCCCTTGCCTTGTGTAACAATTTATTCTTTAGCTATGTAATTTTGGAAGTCCTGACTCTAGGAACCTACTTGTTAGTTGGGTTGTGGTTTAGCCAACCTTTAGTAGTCACTGGTGCGAGAGATGCATTCTTAACTAAACGGGTAGGCGACTTATTCTTGTTAATGGGAGTACTGGGAATCTGGCCTCTCACAGGAACTTGGAATTATACAGAATTAGCCGAGTGGGCAGCGACTGCTAATGTTGATCCAATACTAATTGCATTAGTCGGTTTAGCACTAATTGCTGGGCCAATGGGTAAGTGCGCCCAATTTCCTTTGCATCTGTGGTTGGATGAGGCAATGGAAGGGCCTGTTCCCAGTACAATTTTGCGTAACTCGGTGGTGGTTGCTAGTGGTGCATGGGTGCTAATTAAACTACAACCTGTTTTTAGTTTGTCGCCGATAGTTTCTATGGCGATGGTTGGTATCGGTGCAATCACAGCAGTAGGTGCTTCTTTGATTGCGATCGCTCAAATTGATATTAAACGCTGTTTGTCTTATTCTGTTAGTGCCTACTTGGGTTTGGTATTTATCGCCGTAGGTACAGAGCAAGATGAAGCTGCGCTGTTGCTAGTACTTACCCACGCTTTGAGTGCAGCTTTGCTAGTAATGAGTACAGGGGCTGTGATCTGGAACAGTATTACTCAAAATGTTACCCAATTAGGTGGACTATGGTCACGTCGTCCAATATCTGGATTAGCCTATGTAGTAGGTATTTTAGGGCTAATTGGTTTTCCGCCCTTGGGTAGCTTTTGGGCATTATTAAAATTAGCAGATGGACTGTGGACAACAAAACCTTGGCTAATTGGAATAGTAATAGCAGTTAATGCTTTGACTGCTTTTAGTTTAACTAGAGAATTCTGTCTGATTTTTGGTGGTAAGTCTAAGCAAATGAGTGAGCGATCGCCCGAAGTTAGTTGGCAAATGGCGCTACCAATGATGATTTTGCTGGGCTTTACTTTGCATCTTCCTTTAATTTTGCAGAGTTTATCACTCTTACCAAGTTGGGCTGACCTAAATAAAGATGTTGCACTACTTTTAATTTGGTCAAGTATTTTTGGTTGCAGTATTAGTGCTGTAATTTATTTGGGCAATGTACCAAAACCAATTCGCCTACCTTGGAAAGGTTTACAAGATTTAATTGCTTACGATTTTTACACTCCCAAACTCTATCGAATGAGCATTGTTTTGAGTGTTGATCTCCTTTCTAAACTCGCCGACATTGTTGATCGTTTTGTAGTTGATGGCATTGTTAACATGGTTGGTTTAGCTTCTATTGGTGGTGGTGAAAGTCTCAAATATAGTACCTCTGGACAAACCCAATTTTATGCCTTCACTGTTCTTTTAGGAGTCGGTGTTTTAGGAATATTCGTCACCTGGCCCTACTGGGGAAATCAGTTTTTAGACATGATGTTTTAAAGATGCATATTCTATAATCCTAATACAGCAAGGATTCGAGAGATTATACCAAATGTGCATCTTCCCTTTGTTGTCATCTGCAATGCCCCTATTGATCGGCTGCGATATTGTACCAAGAAAACTTGATTTTTCTTAAGCACTCAGTATAAAAGCAAAATCCTTAATATAATGAGCAAACTTCATAAAATTAAGGTAGCTTTATTACCTATCTTTTTTAAGTATCCTTGATTTATACTGCTATATAGCAATTATCAAGCTATTATTTTGGTATTGGAGGAGCATCTTAATGAGCGGAATTGTTTCGAGAAGAAATCTACTAAAGCTAGGTGCGGGAGCAGTAGGTACAGGAGTATTAACAGCCGGAGTTGGCTCTCAATTAATTTCTCCACCAAAAGCAATTGCTCAAAATAACATATCTCCTGATCAAGCATTAAAACAACTCCTAGAAGGTAATAAACGGTTTGGTGAAAGAAAACGGAAAAATCCCCATCAAAGTTATACACGTATAGCAGAAGTTGCCAAAGGTCAAAAACCGTTTGCTTCTATTCTTGGTTGTGCAGATTCCCGTGTTCCAGCAGAGATTATTTTTGATCAAGGATTTGGAGATTTATTTGTCTGTCGTGTAGCTGGTAATGTTGCCACACCAGAAGAAATTGGCAGCTTAGAATTTGGCAGTTTAGAATTAGGTGCAAAAGTAATTATGGTCTTGGGTCATGAAAGATGTGGTGCGGTAACTGCCGCAATCAAAGGTGGTGAAGTTCCTGGTCAAATTGGTAGTTTAGTAGCTGCTATCCAACCAAGTGTCGAACAATCAAAAAAACAGCCTGGAGATAAATTAGAGAATGCTTGTAAAGCCAATGTTATGGCACAAATAGAAAATTTGAAAAAATCGACAGTTCTTGCTCAATTAATTCAAGAAAATAAGCTGAAAATTGTTGGTGGGTACTATGATTTAGATACTGGCAAAGTCACTATGGTAAGTTAGCAAGTTTACGAGCGATCTGACAACCTAAGTTTGAAGAGTTTGTAGTGAGCGCTAAAGCGCTCACTACAAACTCTGGATTTAACTCATAGATCAAGAAGCTTTTACCTGCCGGAAATTATTGATTTACATCAAAGTTTGAAAACACCTATTTACTATCCCAACTTATGCTGAGTGTTTTAATTTGGCTTCCGATTTTTGCGGCTGCGATCATTGCCTTATTACCTAGAAGTATTTCTGCTAATCGTGTGCGTTTAGGAGCATTATTTGCTTCTGGAATAGTACTGTTGTGGAATCTTTTTCTCTTACTCAAATTTGATATTAACAATCCAGGAATGCAGTTACAAGAGTATATTCCCTGGATTGAAACTCTTGGTTTAAGCTATCAGATTGGAGTAGATGGACTTTCAATTTTACTGCTGGTTTTAAATAGTTTACTCACTTGGATTGCAATTTACAGCAGTAACCAGCAAACAGAACGTCCCCGACTTTTTTACTCTCTGATTTTGTTAGTGAGTGGTGGAGTCGCAGGTGCATTTTTAGCAGATAATTTACTGCTATTTTTCCTATTCTACGAATTAGAATTAATACCCTTTTATCTACTAATTAGCATTTGGGGTGGGCAAAGAAGAGCATATGCTGGGATTAAGTTTCTGATTTATACAGCTGTTTCCGGTGCATTAATTCTGGCTTCCTTCTTAGGTATTGTCTGGCTGACTGGTTCCACTAGCTTTAATTACGATGCTATTTCTACTCAGACTTTATCTGCAACAATGCAAATTGTCCTTTTGGCCGGAATCATACTCGGTTTTGGGATCAAAATCCCCTTGATTCCCTTCCATACTTGGCTACCAGATGCTTATGTTGAAGCTTCCGCACCGATCGCAATTCTGCTTGGTGGTGTGTTGGCAAAATTAGGAACCTACGGAATATTGCGGTTTGGGATGGCGTTATTTCCCGATGCTTGGAGTACGATCGCACCAACTTTAGCACTTTGGGGTGCAGTCAGTGCCATGTATGGGGCAGTAACTGCGATCGCTCAAAAAGACATCAAACGCATGGTAGCATACAGTTCCATCGGTCACATGGGTTACATTCTCCTAGCTGCTGCTGCTAGTACACCCCTCGCCCTGGTTGGTGGTGTTGCCCAAATGGTTAGCCACGGTATAATTCTCGCTATTCTCTTCCACTTAATCGGAGTTGTAGAAGCCAAGGTGGGAACCCGCGAGTTAGATCAACTCAATGGTTTAATGAGTCCCGTACGCGGTTTACCTCTGATCAGCGCCTTACTAGTTTTAGGCGGTATGGCTAGTGCTGGTATTCCTGGAATGACAGGATTCATTGCTGAATTTATCGTTTTCCAAGGCAGTTTCTCTGTCTTCCCCATCTCTACCCTATTATGTGTAGTTGCCACAGGTTTAACAGCCGTTTACTTTGTCATCCTCCTCAACCGTACCTGTTTTGGTAAACTCGACAACAACCTCGCCTATTATCCACAAGTCCAGTGGCACGAGAAAATGCCAGCCTTGATTCTATCAGCTTTGATCTTATTCTTAGGAGTACAACCCACTTGGTTAGTGCGTTGGGCTGAACCAACTACGACAGCTATGGTTGCAGCGATTCCGCCTATCGAAAAAGCCGCCACCCCACAAATAGCCCTTAAATAAACGCTAGTAGTTAGTGGTTAATCAATTCACAATCTCGAAAGTTCTTGTTTAAACCTCGAAAGTTCTTGTTTGAACCCCGAAAGTTCTGGTTTGAACCTCGAAAGTTCTTGTTTGAACCTCGAAAGTTCTTGTTTAAAACCCGAAAGTTCTTGTTTGAAACCCGAAAGTTCTTGTTTGAACCTCGAAAGTTCTTGTTTAAAACCCGAAAGTTCTTGTTTGAAACCCGAAAGTTCTTGTTTAAAACCCGAAAGTTCTTGTTTGAAACCCACTCCCCACACTCCCCACACTCCCCATATCTCCAATCCCCAATCCATAACAAAAGGAATTAAAAAATGGTACAAACTCCAGATAAAACAGCGACTAAATTACCGCCTTCTAATCATGAATTTGCAGAAGTAATTCATCGTTTAGAAGCTGGCGGTTCAATGTTACCAGATACGCCAGAAAATCTCATGCAAATTATCGGCATTTATAAAGCTTATGCAGTGCCGATGGATTTCTACTGGCGTGATCTACTTTATATTGCTGAACAGGTATTTTTAGATCCGCTTCCCTTTTTTAAATACTTTATTTCTCAGGAGTATTTAGAGCGCCATAATCATTATGCTGGTGATGATGCTGATTTGCGAATTTGGCGAGGTGAAGCAACAGCACATCCAGAACTTTTGGCATTTATGGAAAAGGGCGAAACCTTCAAAATGCCAAAATTACTTCATCATTTGTTTCATGATCGTGTAAATATGGAATTCGCCGAAGCTTGTATGCGCGCAATGCTTTGGCACCGTCAGATGTATGCGCCAGTAAATCAATTTGATGCTTATCTCGATAGTGAAGAATATAAAGTCAATGCCGATCGCGCAATTAAGGCATACTTCCAAGGTAATCCCTTAATGTTGGGACTCTATAAACTGTTTCCAGACATGTTTTTGGAACAGTGTCGCCAGATGTCTTATTATGCAAACCTGGGCTTGTTTTGGGAAGTTATGGCACCAGTTTTCTTTGAAATGTCGGATATCTACGATGAAGGCGGATTTAAAGGTGTCCCCGATGCGATGAATTTTTTGGTAAATGGAATTTTTGCGATCGCAGGTCGTCCCATTTACCATCATGTTTATATCAGGGGTGAATGTTACGAAATCATCCCTAAATCTAAGGGTTTTACCTGGCTTTATGAGGCAGCATTACCCTATGTAGAAGCTGTTTTCTATCGTACTGCCCCATTCCGAGGTACAAAATCTTACAATGCTCAAGCTAGACAAGTTCCTGAAAAACAAGAAGATTTCCACTATGGTATTTTGTATGCCGATGTATTTCCTGTAGGAACTGCGGGCATTCCACCCACACTTTTAATGCAAGATATGTTGCATTTTTTGCCCCAATATCTTCTAGATTATTATAAAAATTATTGTCGTGGTGAAGATGATATGTTGATTCAATTGGGAATTACTTTCCAACGATCAATGTACAATGTTACCTCTGCTGTCATTCAAGCTTTACGAACTGCACTTTTATATCCATTAGATGATCCTAATCCCAAACATTTACAAGCAAATCGAGAATTTTTTGAAGCACAATTAAATCGTTTTTGTCGCCCTGAATATAACATGCGTGATGCTGCCCGTCTGCGCCAAATTCAGGGACAGGATTATAGGTAGTCAGTTATCAGTTATCAGTTATCAAATTAAATTGGTAACAGTTAACTGTTAACTGATTTATGCCCAATGCCCGATCCCTGCTCCTGGCTCCCTCCTCCTTGCGGTACAAGACGAGTGTAGTAAAAGTGGTGCAATCTAAGAGTAGTGTAAAAATTTAGTAAATTATGGACGCTGCAAAACGCCTTGCTACTCTCAACCGCATTCGTAAACTTAGCCGACTGATGGATACATCTATACGTATTCCTTTGATCGGCTTTCGCATCGGGCTAGACCCCATAATTGGTCTAGTTCCTGGTGCTGGCGATTTAATTAGTACAGCATTTTCGGCTTATATTATATATTTAGCTACTCGCTTTGGTATACCACGCCAAGACCTAACCAAAATGATTTTCAATGTTGGTTTAGAAGCAGTTGTTGGTACAGTGCCTTTAGTGGGTGATTTATTTGATGCTTTCTATAAATCCAATATTCGTAATTTGGCAATTTTAGAGCAACATTTAATGGTAGTTGAACCGGAACTTGAAGAACTTGAAGAACTTGAAGAATTGGTTTCAATTAATTCTTAAAATGCACATTTTATAATCCTGATATATAAAAAATCTTGATATGATGCTAGAATAGCGAAGGCATAGCTATAATTTTGCTATCAATAAGTATAAATCTTTTTTGGAGAGGTGGCAGAGCGGTTGAATGCGGCGCACTCGAAATGCGTTTTAGGGGAACCTAACGGGGGTTCGAATCCCCCCCTCTCCGTTTTACTTGTATAGTAAGCATTCTAGGAGTTAGCTAATTTTGCTTAGTAGTTAAATTGATTGAAGTGGTTGCAATACGGTTGGTGTTAAGGATTTTTCGGCATTATTTAAAGAGACGTTCGTCAAGCCAAGCCAAGCTAGCACCAGTGATTTCTGCAAGCATACTGACCAGACGATAGACAGCTATTGCACTGATGACTACCGCAGTAGGAAAATAGTTTTGTAAAAGCGCGATCGCAGTTGCTTCAAACACACCTAATCCACCAGGCGCACCCGGAACAACAAGCCCAAGTAACCAAGCAAAACTAAAAGCTGTGAATAATAAGGGAATTTGACTTAAATTTAAAGAACTCAAAGCATAAAAAGTTAAAATAAATCCGATACCGCGCAATCCCAAAAATCCTATCTCTCCCAATAAAGGTAACAGAGGGTAGTTTTCCATAGTAAAACTAACATCTGAAGGTGAAGTATTTGTGGGATCAGACTTTTTTGCCTTCAAGCGATGCATCAAGCGAATTAATAGGTTTAAAAACCGGGGATGAAGCACACACAGCACCACAACCAAACCTAGTATTTGCCCTATATGTATAGTTAAATTAGTATTTGTTTGAACAAATAAACTGCTTGATAAGACAACAATTAAAGCTGCTGCTGCCATAAGTAAAGGTTCTAGTAACACACTTAGAGTAGCTACAGCAGTAGAAATATTGGCATTTTTTGCTGCCATAATTCGTCCATAATAATGCCAAACATTACCCGGCAAATACTTAGCAAGGTTGGTTTGCAGATAAACTTGGATAAACTGCACAGATGATACGGGTTGATTTAAATGTTTGAGAATCCAAGTCCAAATCCAGCCAGCCCAAGTATGTCCTAATAAAGTTACACCAGTTGCGATCGCGATAATTGCCCATCCTACTGCATCAATGCGAATAGCAGTAATTCCTTGCCAGTTATCTTTTAAGGCTGTCGCCAAAAAAAACAGCGTTCCACCCAAAATCAACCAGCGTAAAAATTTTTTAATCATTGCAGAGATTTAACTGTTCGGCTAGCCTTTGGTTAAACACCTCAAATCATACATTAGAGGCAGAGTATTTGGGTAACAATTATTTAAATTCCTGCAAATAATTAAACCTAATATCTTATCTCTGTGTTGATTAAATTTTTCCTCCCATATGATTTCTTCTACTTATATCCATCTTAAGTTAGATAAAAATAACACTAAATTAATAACAAGAATGTGACTTACGCTAGAGGAAAAGTCTCCTTTCAAATACGTATTCTAAGAAATTGATTGTTGTCTTAAACAAAAATCAACTCCAGCAATAAAGCTAACTGAGTTTCATCATTACTCAGACCAAGTCATTATATTTGTTTGTTCTTGAAAGGAGGAATGGGTGAAAAGTTTAATTGCATTTGTAAAAAAACTAAGCTTGCGGCAAGTTTTAACTGTATTTTTTGCAGGATTATTGTTTTTAACTGGTACTATTTATACTAGTGGGTATGCTCAAGCAGCACAAATAAAGTCACAAATCTTGTTGGCTGATGCAGATCAACAATCTGAACTGCTTTACCCTGGCGCGGAAACTCCAGTAGGTCGAGCCTATAAAGAGGGAGAATTACCAATTAAATCTGAAAAAGATTTCCGTCCAAATTCTGGTAATCTAATTCAGAATGAACCAAGTGTAAATCAAAGAGCAAAAGATAGAATTGAAACTGTTAAAGAAGCAGTAGAAGAAGCTTCAGGATTTTTGAAAGACAAAGGAAATGAAGCTGCTAAAAGACCAGAATTGCAGTCTAATCCAGCAGTCAATAAATAAAGGTTGGTTCAAATCTCAAAAGATTGAGTTTTGCTGAATGTTTCATTAATTTAAACACAATAAGGAGTTCCGAATGAATAAAGTAATCTCTTGGGTCAAGAAAGTTAAGTTACATCAAATCTTCACTGTTTTTTTAGCAGGAGTTCTAGTATTCTTCACGCAAGCTTGTTCTCCTTCCACAGCTGCTCAACCAACACAATCTCCAAAGGGCAATTCTGAAGTATATGTTCCCAAGGGTGATGATGTGATCAATCCCTACGAAGGTGGGATGAATAACTTTAGTGATAGAGATCCAAGAGCAAAAAGTGATGCAAAAGCTAGAGGCGAATACCTAAAAGAAAATGCTGCTCAAAACCAAGCAGAAAAATCTACCAATAACCCCCTCGAAGCTATTCGTCGTGTAGGTTCGGATACAGGTAACTTGGGTAAAAATGTTCAGCAAAAAGCTGAAGATGTAGGAAACAAAACTCAAAATAATGCTGAAGATTTTGCCAGATCAACCAAGCAGGGACTTAAAAATATCAAAGACAACGCTCAGGATGCTGGTGATTACACCAAAGATGTCACTAAAAAAACAGTTAGAGACACTCTCTCAGACTAGATTGCCTAAGTTGAAGTAGATTAAAATATTCCTCACCCTTTTAGGGTGAGATTATATCAATAAAGCCTGCCTACGCAGGCTTATTTAATGAATGACCAAACTCTAGAAACTTTACAAATTATGCGAGCCTTACTCCTGCAAAACTTGAAGTTCTCAATTCCAACAGCCCTAGCATTTACGCTTCTTGGCTATCTTATTAGTCTACCAATGAGTTTTTTGGTTAACTCAGATGCGGCAAGGTGGAAATTCCATCTCAATCATTCAGTTAGCATTGAGACGGATAAACTTCGCGAACTAGAAAGATTTCAGGCTATGGTAGCTCTTGGAGGTACAGTTATAGGAATTGTAGTAGCCCAGACAACTTTCGTTGTACACGCATTTGCAGTAGCTAATCGCCGAGCTAAGAGCTAACAATTTGTAAATGCCAATTTTGTAGTGCTAGTCTTTGAATTTCTCGCCAAGGAATATTATGTTTCCGGGCTAATTCTGCACAATCTTCATATTCTGGTTGAACATTATTTATAACTCTATTATTTGCATTTCCTGTCCATGCTACTTTAACTCGTACTACACCATATTCTGTTTCTACTTGTTGAAAATCTCGCTGCAAAATAGCACGTTGTTGCTGAAAACGACGAATACCTAAAGTTGTGGTTTCACGAAATAAAATAGTTTCACAACTGAGTAGATTTTCTGGGGGACAAATTACTGTCAGCAAGATACCTGGGCGGGATTTTTTCATCCCTATAGATTGAGTAAAAACATCGACTGCACCTGCTGCAAATAAAGCCTCAAACAAATAACCGATCGCTTGAGGATTTAAATCATCTATTTGGGTTTCTAATACTGAGATGGTTTCTAAAGTTGGACTAGTATTGGCAACAGATGAGCGATCGCTAATTCCGACATCTGTAGCTTCCCCCAACCATAGGCGTAATATATTGGGAATTGATAAGTTAAGATTACCTGCTCCCAATCCAACTTGTCTAATACTCATTGGAGGTGGTGAACCGAATTCTTTCGCAAGTGTAGTGGCGATCGCAGCACCTGTAGGTGTCACCAGTTCCCGTTCAATCCCGTTACTATAAACCGGACAGCCCCGCATTTCCCATAACTTTAACACTGCTGGTACTGGTACTGCCATTTGTCCGTGAGCAGCATGTACTGTTCCCCCGCCAGTCGGAAATGCTGAACAGTAAAGCAAGGGTAATCCTGTTTCGTCACTCTCAACGCCCAACCAATCTAATCCTAAGCAAGTACCCACAATATCTACAATCGCATCAACTGCACCGACTTCGTGAAAGTGAACTTTTTGAGGAGTTATACCATGCACTGCACCTTCAGCAACTGCTAACTGTCGAAATACCGTTAAACTCCAAGTTTCAACTCTTGCAGGTAAGCCAGCGTTGAGAATGATTTGTTCTATTTCTGGTAAATGACGGTGATGGTGGTGATCATGATGATCATCATGGTCAGATAATAAATCAACATGAACTTTCGTCGCTTGTTGACCATGACGCTGAACAAGTTCGGTCCACAATTTATATTCCTGTACAATACCTAAATGATTAAGTTTGTCTATGAGGTATTCCAAGGGAACACCCAGGCTTACCAATGCTCCGAGACACATATCACCGGAAATTCCCGATGGACATTGAAGATAAGCAAGTTTAGTCATATATCTATTTTGTTAGTAGTCAGTTGTTAGTAGTTAGTTATTTGTTATTCGTTCATCTTTTACCACTATCCACTATCCACTAACCACTATCTATCACCCCAATCTATGGCAAAAATTTTCTTAGTTCATCCTGATAATCCCCAGATCCGCCGAATAGAGGAGATAAAGACAACACTGTCGGATGGTGCAGTGATGCTTTATCCTACTGATACAGTTTATGCGATCGGTTGTGATTTAAATGCTAAGTCGGCGGTGGAACGAGTGCGGAAAATCAAACAGCTAGCAAACGGTAAACCATTGACATTTTTATCTCCATCACTTTCCAATGTAGCGACTTATGCAAATGTCAGCGACACTGCCTACCGAATTATGAAGCACCTAATTCCGGGGCCATATACGTTTTTGCTACCTGCCACAAAATTAGTTCCACGTCTGGTGCAAAATCCGAAACGCAAGACTACTGGAATTAGAGTGCCAAATCATAAGGTGTGCCTAGAACTGCTGTCA
The DNA here is from genome assembly GCA_019359115.1 of Pelatocladus maniniholoensis HA4357-MV3. GTDB lineage: Bacteria > Cyanobacteriota > Cyanobacteriia > Cyanobacteriales > Nostocaceae > Pelatocladus > Pelatocladus maniniholoensis. The sequence goes on along the minus strand of JAHHHW010000011.1, from coordinate 21,224 downwards.
GCCTTAGGAAATCCGATCATTTCGACTTCAGCACATTTACCACCAGATGAGACAAATAATGGGACTTTGGGAGTGGAAGAAGAACAAATTTTATCACGAGTAGAATTATTTGACCGTTTGGAAGGATTGGTCGATGTCATTGTAGACACTGGTGAGGAACCAAACTATCAAGTGTCTACAATTTTGGATTTAACGGGAGAGGAACCAATGATGATCAGGCAAGGTTTAGGTTGGGAAAGAGCTACAGCATGGGTATAGTAAATTAACTTCACTGGGTATGAATTTAATTTCGGAAACTGTAAATAAAAAAACACCACTTTCATGATTGTCATACAGACAAAGCAAACCGCTCTTAGGAGCATTACAGGGATAAATCTTTGCAGATTAAGGGTTTTGGCTATTTTGGGGTGGTCAAGCAAATTCATGCATTAGCCATTGTTAAGTTGCTTATAGAAAAACCGACACATTGCCTTACCTGGAACTTGCGGATGTTTCTTACATTCTTAAATGTAAGCAGCGCTTGCGGTGATTATTAAGCAATGAAAGCTTAATTACTGTGGCGTCTGTTGCCATGTCGTTACGGTGCAGTACCACTCCCAACAAAGATCATGAAAGCTAATTCTGCTAATCTACCAAACGTTACACCAATTTCTCATAGCTACAGTGATGCTTTAATCCAATTTTTATATAAAGAAATACAAGCACACTCTAAAGCAGCACCTGGTTGTATGCAAGCTGTAGCAATGCGTATAGCCAAAGAAGTAGAGCGTATATGTGATAAAAGTCATCGTATCCAAAAATCAGGGCAAGTCAAGACTTGGTTATTGACTCTAGGACGCCATCGTTTACAAAAATGCTTGCATTATTACAAATTGGGTTCCAAGCAGGGACGAGTAGAATTACATAGTTGCTTAGGTGCTATGGTATACCGTCATATTGGAATTGCCGGAACTGAGTTAGGATTTCAAGCTCGCTACAACTTAATTGAAGATTTCCTCCAAGCATTTTATATTGAAGCCATCAAAGCTTTTCGTCGGGAAAATGAATTACCCGAAGATTACACCCCCCACACTCTGCTACAACTAGCAGAATACATGGCTTTTACAGAACAATATGCTAAACGTCGCATTAATCTAGCTGGCGGTGCTAATCAGCAGTTGATTATCCTACGCGCTCAAACTTTTGCTCGGCGTCTACCCCAAGAAACCAATGTAGATTTTGAAATGGCAACAGAAGCTGCTAGGACTGAAGATGCAGAATCCTATCAGCGTAATTCGGCGGTGCAACAGTTGCGATCGCAAATGATTTCTCAACCAAGTTTTGATCTAGCTGAAGATAGCGAACGCGATCGCGTCATCTCAGAATTGACCAAATATTTTGAATCCCAAGGTCAATACGACTGTATAGATTATCTGACATTAAAACTTCAAGATTTATCAGCACCAGAAATTGACCAAATTCTTGGTTTAACAAGTCGCCAGCGAGATTATCTCCAACAACGTTTTAAATACCATGTGGAAAAATTTGCTCGTACCCATCACTGGCAATTAGTCCATCAATGGTTGGGTGTGGGTTTAGAACAAAAGCTAGGCTTGTCTTCTCAACAGTGGGAACAGTTTTTAAATGAACTTTCTGAGCAACAACGACAGATATTGCAACTTAAAGCTGCTAAACACACAGATCAAGCGATCGCCAAAAGCCTCAAATGTACTCCCAAGCAACTACAAAAGCGCTGGACTCAGTTGTTAGAACAAGCATGGGCTATCCGTAATGGAAATGCAGAACTTCAGACTGGTTGAGGGTTGGTTGTTTTTATTTCTTATTAGTTAATATTGACTAATGACTAATTTATCTAAGTTTATTTGTTGCAGATGCTTACTCTAAATAAATTACTTATATATTCTCTATTTTTTTCCATCAATGAGGGAAATACTGTAGGGAAGCACCACATTTATCATCTCTTAAATAGTGCAGTAAAAAGTAAATTTTGTTTTTAATTTTAGTAAAATTTAAATTGTATATTTAATATTTTCTCAAAGAATTTTAAACAAAAAGATCCCCGACTTCATAAAAGTTGTCGGGGATCTTGCTTTCTCAATTTTTACAACTTATTTTAGGATTGGTATCAGAACAAAAAAGGTTAAAGCTAGAAAAGTGCCATTTTTATTAGCAAACATGCTAAAATCCAGTTTTGTGCAAGTTTTTTAAAAAAACTCAAACTAACAATCCCATTACATTTTTGGTGTGGAAGTGTCAAAATATATATAAATCGCGCAGACCACAAAAAACCTACAGTCAAGACCAAGGCAGTTTAAAATCAAATGTTTGATGGATTTTGGGATAACGTCTTTCGCTACCAGCGCTACTTCATCACTACCCTGTTAGGCATTTTGTTGAACACGTTCGCACCATTAGCACCCTTGTTAAAACGTCCAGTAACATTAATTGCCCTTTTGGGCTTTTTGGCTGGTGGACTAGTATTTGTAACTCTGACTCTGCGCGCCATGCTAGGTTTGAGTACAATTTGAGTCCAAACTTACACAGAGGATGTATTCTCACAACTGGATCGGGTAAACTGACAAAAATAGAAAAATTTTTTTGACTACCCAGTCCCCAACAAATCTTGATACTGTTAACTTAGTATAACCTCTGTGAGGAGGCATGTTTTTTATGGCTACAAATCGCCGCGTTTCCCGCGTTGCTGAATTAATTAAACGGGAAGTTAGCCAAATGCTACTCAATGGCATAAAGGATGACCGTGTGGGTACGGGAATGGTAAGTGTTACCGATGTTGACGTTTCTGGCGATTTGCAACACGCTAAAGTCTATGTGTCAATTTATGGCACAGAAGAAGCAAAAGCAGAAACAATGGCTGGCTTGAAGTCAGCGACAGGTTACGTCCGTAGTGAACTTGGCTCACGGGTGCGCCTACGTCGTACGCCAGAGGTAGTGTTTATCGAAGATCATTCGATAGAACGCGGTACAAAAGTGCTGTCGTTATTGAATCAACTCGAACTTCAACGTAAGCCAGAAAATTTTGAAAATGATGCCGAAAATGGTACAGAAGATGGCGAATCTGCGAAATCTGTAACTTAAACAACAATTTATTCGCACAAATTAGCTATGCATTTTACAGACACGACCTATTCGTGTCTGTTTCAATATATTTAATAAGGTTTTAGTAGCGCTTTAACACGAGTTCAATAAATTTGCTTTAACCTTTGTGGTAAAACTCTTCTCGATAGGAGGAGAAGTTTAAGAGGTAAGCTGATGTGCATTTAAACTAGGATTTTTGAGAGCTATACTGCTTACTGTGTCGAGATTGCTCGCTCGATTTAAATGCTGAACAGCTTAATACCATTTCACGTTAATCACGATACACATAAATTTTGTAGAGACGCGATATATCGCGTCTCTACAGGGTCTGTATTTGTATCAGATTTTTTGTGAAATGGTATAAGAGGTTTTATCTTTGCCTCGTAACAGAAAGAGGAAGTGAGACAGAGTAAGTTGAACTCATGTTGCTTTAGCACCGCTAGAAAAGACTTTACATTTATTTACAATTAGACCTCTTGCAAAAATAATAAAGAACCCCTCCCAAACCCTCCCCGTATCGGGGGAAGTGAAGAGGGTTAATTCGGCTTTTGGGAGAGGTCTAGTATTTATCGAATCTTGAACTCTCCTGGATTTGAAAAACCAGAATTCTGTTGACCAAGCCCCTTTGGGATGGGTGTAAGGGTGTAGGGGTAATATATAGCCCCAAAGTTCACCCGTTCCAAGCCCCTTAATTCATTAATGGAAAATATAAAAAGTATTAACCTCGTACGTAGTATGAGGTTAATGGCGTCCTTGTTTCAAGCCCCTCAAGAAGATTGATGGGGTTTCCCCTATACCCCTACACCTTTCAAGGGTAGGTTTCTAGGTTAATGGTTGGATTTTGTTTTTTATTGATAGTTATTGAAAAATCCAACATTTAATAACTAGCAACTAACTGACAGCACAAACTTTCCCATGCATTAGAAAGTTCGTAATCATTTTTCTCAGCTATGAGAAGAATTTATAACATCAACCAAAGTTAACAATCAATGACAGAATGGTTTACGTTGCTTAATATTGGTGGATGAATAAATACAATGTTGTTGATTTAAACATGTAATTTCAGCAATTTTACTGTTAACTCAAGATGGGATAACTACTCAAATATGTGAATTCCAAACCACTACAACAGCTAGCTTAGAGGTATATCAACATCATATAAAATTTACGATCAAGATTGCTACAAATCTTTCTATGAGGAAATTTGTTTGATAGTAGTGTTAAACTTCAGCTATTGGTTAAAAGTTTATTTAAGAAATTATTAACAAACAAACCTCTATAAGCTTGAGTGGTGTATTGTAGCCCTTATAGCTTGCAGCACTTTATACATATAGTTCAACTAGATATTCCCTGATTGTTTTTTCATATAAAATGCCAGCGTATAGGACAGTCAATTACATAGATTCTTGAGTGTGTTAAGCATTAATTTGCCAAATATCTGGTTTTTGTTTATGGATACCAATATTTAATAACTGCCGTATTCAAAAGCAAGCAAACACTCACTCTAACAACAACTTGAATTATTTGATTTCAGGGAGTAAAAAGAAAATGTTATGACTATTTGACAAAATTAACATTTATTTACATAATTTTATGATGTGTAGCGTCAAAATGAAAATAGTTCCGTATACCAAATTACAAAATCCCAGTTATAGGCCTACTCATTGCTATGTTTGTTCCTAAAAGATTTTTGGGAACACTACTTACGTGTAAAATTTCTGAGTAAAGATCATGAGTGTTAATACGGTGCCCTCTATCAGCTACTACTCTTTAGACGTGATTCAAGACGAAGCGCGACAACTTGTGCAGAAGGGAGTGGTTAGCAGACAGCAACCAATATATACTCTCTGCCAATACATACCAGCTCGTGAGTGGGTGTGTATTGAATGTGAATTAGAAAAGTGCGACTTCCTCTTACGCGATCGCATCGGCGATCTGATTGGTCGGGAAGAATGGGAAAACGACTAATCAACAGAAAACGATTGATATTAGATTGGGAATATATCTATTTGGATGTGTGAATTTTCTCAAAAAAGATTCAACGCCCAATTTCAAGGTAGTCTCTGGTTGTGTGATTAGTCTTTCCCGATCTAGACTCTTGTAATGACTTATTTGTTGTCTATTCTTACTGTTTCTCGGATCAGCAATATACTACAGCAAACTGTACGCCATACTTTCAGGCGCAAATACGCAGAGGCTGAAATTGATTTAAGCAAGTTTATTGATTATGCCGGAGTAGTTTGATTTTGGCAACTACTCCGGTAATTTTTTGTTTTGGTTAGTGTTCTAACAACTAAGCAACTTCCTCTAAATACAAATTCACATCTTCTATAACACGGGTGAGTTCTGCTTCCGTAGTCAAGCGAATGTTGATGTCACGGATGGTGAGTAGAATTTTCGCAGCAAAGGGTGTAGGCCAAATATTGGGGTTACAGAAAATCTCTAAAAATACTTCTCCTGTATAACGATATTCCATTGGGCGTTGGGGACTGGCTTTTCCAGCGCCCGGAACAGCTTTAGTAGCAACCGCTTTAAGACTAATCATCAACTGTTCTAGCGCTGCTTTTAGTTCTTGTGCTGCTTGGGGTGAAAAGCTAAAACAGACAGAACCCTCAACCAAGTTAAGTGTCAGGTGATTTCCAGACATGAGCTATTTTTTAGATTTTTAGTACAGATACCATTTTCCTGGTACAGGTAACATCAATATCCGTTTGTTTGTCAATAGTAATGATTCGCAAAATCTTAAGATGTGTTGTTAGTTGTTGGTTGTTTGGCGATGGAATTGAAAATCACTATTTTCAAACACCCTCTTAAACAGAGGAAAAGACCAAGAAAACTAATGAAAAATCCTCTGACAAATGCTAATAAATATAGTTGCTTGAGTAATGGTATAGCCCAATTATAATCAGGTTTGTAGATGCTATTAATTAAAAAATATTTCAATAAAGTACGGTGATAAATTGGCGTTACAGCAAGATAGAATCTTTACTGCGTAAGAGTTTGATACATTTTGACGATGTATTTAGTTCTACACTTAGAACTCATAGAACATCATAGTTAAAATTCTCTATGTCTTTAGATAACCGTGCCATAGTTAGAAAGGTTTTAATCATCACTTTGTTCCTAAATATTTTTGTGATGTTATTAAAAGCAGTTGTTGGTAAATTAACAGGTTCTTTAAGTTTGTTAGCTGATGCCTTGCATAGCGTCACCGATAGCGCCAACAATATATTGGGATTGATTGCTAGCCAATTTTCCTCACCACAGCCCGATCGCGAACATCCCTATGGACACTTAAAATTTGAAGCAGTGGGTGCTTTGGGAATTTCAGCGTTTTTAGGTATAGCCTGTTTTGAAATTCTTCAAGGTGCTGTCGAACGCATTCTCAATGGTAGTGAACCCGTAAGCATATCAGCACCAGAATTGTGGTTATTACTGCTTGTATTAGGTGTGAATATTTTCGTTACCTTTTACGAACGCCACGTAGGTGTAAAAGTCGGTAGCCCGATTTTGATCGCCGATGCTAAACATACCATGAGTGATATTTGGGTTACAATTTCCGTGATTGGCGGTTTGATTGGTGTATGGTTGGGTTATCAGTGGTTAGATGTGGGGTTAGCTTTTCCTGTAGCTTTGTTGGTCTTTTGGAGTGGCTGGACAGTTTTAAAAGAAAATTTACCTTGGCTTGTGGATCAAATTGCGATCGCACCGGAACTGATTCATGCGATCGCCCTTTCTGTCCCTGGAGTGATCAACTGCCATGATATAGCCTCTCGCGGTGTTGTTGGTCGCCAAGCTTTTATTGAAATGCACTTAATAGTTGATGCTCAAGATGTTCAAACAGCGCATCGTATCACTGAAGAAGTAGAAAGACGACTCGAAGAACGCTTTCGCCCAGTACGGATTGTAATTCATGTCGAACCACCAGAATATCAATCAGAGCAGATTAGCTTCGGCTCTAACTCAAACTAGCAAATCATACTTGTGTTAGACCTGTTCTCTGACTCTAGATAGGGGCTGTATCTGTAAGATTCTTAGTATCTTAATAACATAGCAAAACGCACTGGCAGAACGTTTTACCGTTGTGGTTCTTTGCTACTTCTCCAAGGAGAGCGACGTCACAGAAGTAGACAGTGCTGATAATAAAGAGGTCTAGATAGTTGTGGAGTTTTTGTCGCTTCCTCCACTTTGTTACGACCAACGGGAAGGTTAAATTCTCCATACAGAACGGTCGAAGGTCGTGGATATCTAGTCTATTTAAAGGTCAATGAGCATTCGTGCTGATCTCGAACTTTTACTGTCGATATCGCCACGTGTGCTTATTTACCATTTTGAGAATGTATCGAGGAAAACGCGCTAACCAATGACATTTCAATGGCTAGGAATAACACTTATTATTTTGAGCTTTTGGGTGAATATGAATGTATCAGCGCAATCGTCTATTAAGCCAGATATTCCGGCTATAATTGAGCAAGCAAAAGCTGCTTGGGTTAATCTTGATGGCAATGCTTTAGCGAAATTGTTTACACCTGATGGTGAACTTATCGTACCTGGTTATAGGTGGCAGGGACAAGCACAAATTAGTAAAGCAGTTTCGTCAGTTGCTCAACAGTCGCAAGATATCAAAATTGATATTGAGCGGATAATTGTCTGTGGTGAACAAGCAGTTATTGAATGGCGTTACCAAGAAACCGAAAAAGCAACTCATCATCGAAAAACCACTGATGATGCGATCGTAGTAGATTTTCGAGATGGTCTGATTAGCCGTTGGCGAGAATATTTCGATACTCAAACACCATCATCTACTCAGTAACTAGCACATTTGCGACGGCTGCAACCAAATTATCTGGGTCTACGGGTTTAGCTATATGAATTTGAAAGCCAGCTTCTAGGGCGAGGATACGATCTTCACTGTCAGCATAGGCTGTTAATGCGATCGCTGGTACGTTTCCTCCTTTTTCTGCTTTCAACTCACGGATCTTACCAATTAGAGTATAGCCATCCTCATCTGGCATACCGATATCACAAATTAAGACATCTGGTAGTAACTGTGGTAACACTTCTAAAGCTTTTGCTGCTGACGCAACTGTAGTCACACTAGCTCCGTCTGCTTCCAATACGGTAGAAATATAAAAGCAGCTATCTTCATCGTCATCTACCACGAGGATTTTTAATTTAGCAAGAGGGAGAGAAGATGAGGTGACATCTCCTGTGACATTGGAAGAAAGAGAATTATCTCTCATTAGTTTAATCCCTCGTTTTTCCTCAGAATTTTTAGATATTCTTTGAGTAATTTTACTTTATTAGCGTCCTTTATCCATCTATCCAGGCATTCTTGACAAAATAGTCGATTGCTACGTGTAAATTCATCCTCACAATAGCTTATCTCAACCACATGTTAGAATTCTGGCGTTTTGCTATTCGTTACTGTGGCATTTTTATAGTTTCTAAATTACTAGAAGTTTCTCTTAATAAATTTTTAGGTTTATTAAATGATATTAATTAATATCATTTTTTGCATTTTATTAGTTTGTGAAAATGTTTAGAATAATAAAGACAAAATTTTACGTATCTCTAAAAATAGGTAACGGTATCACAAAAACAGAATCAAGATAAAAACCAAACTTAACTATATTTATATGTAAGTAAGCGAAAATCAACATCACTATGTTAATAAATATAAAATCGTTGAAACCCTTGCCAATGAAAAATGACGACCCTTACGAGTTAGCTTTATTTGTGCTGACCTACTTAGAATCATTGTATATTTAGTAGGACTTTCCAAAACGTGAAGATGAGCAAAAATGACATGGGATTTTCATTTCCAGTTGATTTAACAAACTGTGACAGAGAGCCAATTCATATTCCTAGTTGTATTCAAACACATGGGGTTATTTTAGCATTACAAGAGTCTGATTTAACTATTTTACAAGTCAGTGATAATACAATACATTTTTTTGGCTTACATCCTGAAGAATTGCTAAATCAACCATTAAGTATATTGCTGGAACCAGAACAAATCGGATTTTTGGTTGATTGTTTAAATCAGGAAGATATACAAATAGTTAATCCCATTGAGATTACTATAAATATTTCTCAGGTTAATAATACTTTTGATGCTATAGTTCATCGATTTAATGAAATAGTCATTATAGAATTAGAACCACATTATTATGAAAAAAATCATGTCTATTTTAGATTTTATTATTTGGTAAAATTGGCTGTCGGTAAACTACAGTCAGCAAAATTTGTTACTGAAGTTAGTCAGATAATAGCTCAGGAAGTCAGAAGAATTGCCGGATTTGATAGAGTGATGGTCTATAGGTTTGATGAGGATTGGAACGGTATAGTCATTGCAGAAGATAAGCAAGACTACCTATCTTCTTATTTAGGATTACATTATCCTGCTTCAGATATTCCCAAACAAGCCAGAGAACTCTACCAACAAAATTGGTTACGTATTATACCTAATGTTGATTATCAACCTATTGCCATTGTTCCTCCTCTTAATCCTTTAACAAATGAGCCTTTAGATTTAAGTAAATCGGTGTTACGTAGTGTCTCACCGATACATGTTGAATATATGCACAACATGGGTATTAAAGCATCAATGTCGATTTCACTTATTAAAAATAATAAACTTTGGGGACTCATAGCTTGTCATCACCAAACACCCAAATATATTCCTTATGAAATCCGCAATGCTTGTGAATTTTTAGGTCAAGTAACTTCTTTAGAATTAGCGACAAAAGAAGATAGCGAAGATTCAGAATCCAAAATTCAAGTTAAATCCAATCTGGCAAAATTAATCGAATATATGTCAGTGGATAAAAATTTTATTGATGGATTAATCAATAAACAACCGAATCTGCTTCACCTAGTTAATGCTCAAGGTGCGACAATTTGTTTTAATAATGAGTTATATTTAATTGGCAGTACTCCATCCAAACAAGATATTCAAGAATTATTAAATTGGATTAATAAAAATGTAAATGAAGACATTTTTTATACTAATTCACTTTCAAGATTTTATTCAGAAGCAGAAAAATATAAAAATATAGCCAGTGGTTTACTAGTTATTTCTATTTCTAAAACTCAGAATAAATATGTTCTATGGTTTCGCCCAGAGGTCATACAAACAGTTAATTGGGGTGGAAATCCTCATAAAGCTGTAGAAGTTACCCAAAATGGTAGTTTACGTCTATCTCCTCGGAAGTCCTTTGAATTATGGAAAGAAATAGTCAGGCTGACATGTCTACCTTGGAAATCTTATGAAATTAATGCCGCGCTAGAGTTACGAAGTGCCATTATTAGTATGGTAGTACGAAAGGCTGATGAATTAGCAAAGCTAAATATAGAATTAGAACGCAGTAATAAAGAGTTGGATGCTTTTGCCTATATTGCTTCCCATGATTTAAAAGAACCATTGCGCGGTATTCATAATTATTCAAATTTTTTAATTGAAGACTACGGTGAGATATTAGACGAGGAAGGCAAAAATAAACTCAGGACTCTGATTCGTTTGACTATCAGGATGGAGGATCTGATTGATTCATTATTACAGTTTTCCCGCTTAGGAAGGACTGATATGTCGATGCAACAGACTGATTTAAATGCTGTTGTACACCGAATTTTAGATTTATTAAGCGCTCGGATTGAAGAGACAGCAGTAAAAATTCGTATACCCAAACCATTGCCGATAGTATATTGCGATCGCGTTCAAATTGGCGAAGTTTTTAGTAACTTGATTACCAACGCCATTAAATATAACGATAAAGCCAACAGATGGGTGGAAATTGGTTATATCGAAAACTCTGAACCACTCAAATTCTACATCCGAGATAATGGTATTGGTATTCGGGAAAAACATTTAGAAATTATTTTCCGGATCTTCAAACGTTTACATGGCCCAAGCAAATATGGTGGTGGTACAGGTGCAGGACTAACCATTGCCAAAAAAATAGTAGAAAGACATGAGGGTCAAATCTGGGTAGAATCAACTTACGGTGAAGGTAGTACGTTTTATTTCACTTTACAAAAGCCAAATTAATTATGAATTCTCAATTATGAAGGATAAAGTATTAAATAATTAATTATTAGACCTCTTGCAAAAATATTTTTACCCCACCCTAACCCTAAGCGTAAACGGGGAGGGAACTAAATCTTCCCCCCGTTCACGGGGGGATTGAGGGGGGTTCATTCGACTTTTGCAAGAGGTCTATTGTATAACTTAGCGTTCATCCTGGCTTTAACCTTTATCCTACCTTCGGGAAGACACCCTTTGGGCGTCTACATCCTTCATAATTCTTATGATTGGCAATAGTACTCAATTAATCCTTGTAATTGAAGACAGCGACGAAGATTTTGAAGCTTTGCGGCGAGTTATATATCGTCAAAAAGTGCAAAATCCTATTATTCGTTGTGCTGATGGTGACGAGGCGCTAGACTATCTTTACCAGACTGGAGACTACAGCGATCCTAAAAATGCCCCTCGTCCTTCACTAATTTTACTTGATCTGAACTTGCCAGGAACAGATGGGCGAGAATTATTAGAACAAATTAAGCAGGATCAAAATCTTAAAGATATTCCTGTTATAGTATTTACCACTTCTTCTAATCCCAGAGATATTGAAATATGTTATCGCAATAGTGTTGCTAGTTATATTCTCAAACCAATTGACATCAACAAATTAAAACAAACTCTACAAAGTTTCCTTACTTATTGGTTAGATATTGTGGTTCTTCCCGATACTATCGGCAGGTAGTCATGGTGCAACAACAGTTAATTATCTTAATTATTGATGATTGTCCGGAAGACCGTGCAGTCTATCGCCGCTATCTTTTGCAAGATCCACAACATCAGTACAAAATTCTGGAAGAGGAAACAGGGGAAAGTGCGCTACAACTGTGTCAGCAAATCCAGCCAGATATTATATTATTGGACTTTTTGTTGCCAGATATGGACGGGTTAGAGTTTATAGAAGAACTCAAACAGCAACTTCAAGCAACTATGTCAGCCGTAATTATGTTAACAGGACATGGTAATGAAACTGTTGCTGTACAGGCAATGAAAAGTGGTGTTCAAGACTACTTGGTGAAAGGAGATATCACAGCAGAAAATCTACGTTTTACTATTCAGTCTACGATTGAAAATGCCCAACTACGCCAGAAGCTACAACATAGTGAAGAACGTTTCCGTACCTCTGTTGAAAATATGTTGGAGTGCTTAGGTATTTACTCAGCAATTCGCAACGAAGCAGGGGAAATCTTAGATTTTAGAATAGATTATTTGAACGCAGCAGCTTGTGAATCTAACCTGATCATCAAAGAAGAACAACTAGGTAAAAATTTATGCGAAATTTTACCTGGACATCGAAAATATGGCTTATTTGATCAATATTGTCAGGTTGTAAATACAGGCAAACCATTTGTGAAAGAATCATTGATCTACACAGATATATTTGGTAAACAACTATTTACTAGAGCCTTTGATATCCGTGTAGCCAAGTTGGGAGATGGCTTTGTCGCATCTTGGCGGGATGTCACTAAAAAAAAGCAGATAGAACAAGCATTACGGGAAAGCGAAGAACGCTACCGTTTTTTATCTGAAGCCATACCACAAATAGTCTGGATTTGTGATGCGAATGGTGAATTTGAATATCTCAATCAACGATGGTATGAATTTACTGGACAAAACATTGATCAAGGAATGGGATCTGGTTGGATGGAAGTTGTGCATCCAGAGGATATCCAACTAGCCATGCAAACATTTACACAGTCTTTAAATACAGGAAAAGCCTATGAAGTAGAATTACGCTATCGCTGTTATGATCAAACTTATCATTGGTTTTTAGCTAGAGCTTTGCCCAAAAAAGATGAGCAAGGACAGATCGTAAAATGGTTTGGCACAAGTACAGATATCAACGATCGCAAACAATTAGAAGTAGAACGTAGCCGTCTTTTTCAACTTGAACAAGCAGCTCGTGCAGAAGCAGAAGCAGCAAACCTTGCTAAAGATGAGTTTGTAGCTATGGTATCCCATGATCTGCGTTCTCCTCTAAATGCCATTTTGGGTTGGGCGAAATTACTACAAAGTCGCAGACAAGATGAAGCAACTACCATCCGTGCTTTGCAAACTATCGAACGCAACGCTTTATCTCAAGCAAAACTCATAGATGATTTGCTGAATATGTCTCGCATCATCCAAGGGAAACTACAACTTCAGCTATGTCAAGTCAATCTTGTCACCATTATTCTAACAGCATTAGAAACAGCCTATCCCAGTGCTAATGCCAAAAGAATTACCCTAGAGTCTAACCTGGATGATGCAATTCCACCAATTGTCGGCGATCCAAATCGTTTGCAACAAATTTTAGGAAATGTGCTTTCCAATGCGATTAAGTTCACTCCTGAAGGTGGGAGAGTAGAAATACGATTAGAACGGATATGGGAAGTGGGAATAGGAGGGGAACGGGAGGACAAGAAAGACATGGGGGACTTCAATGAAAGACTCTCCGCGTCTAACTTCTATGCTCAAATCACCGTTACTGACACGGGTATTGGTATCAGTCCCGACTTTCTACCCCACGTTTTTGAACGTTATCGTCAAGCAGGTTCCTATGAACAAGGTGGCTTAGGATTAGGTTTAGCGATCGCTCGTCATTTAGTAGAATTACATGGCGGAACTATTCAAGCAACTAGTGATGGTGAAGGTAAAGGTACGACTTTCACCATTTTGTTGCCATTTAGGGGATAGGGGATTGAGGATTGAGGATTGGTTATTCTCCGCGTGTCCTCACGTCTCCCCGCTCCCTTGTCCCTCTTCCCAATGCGTGAATTTTGAATTTCTCCCTTATTCGCGATCCCTGCTCCCTTATATCATGTCCGCTTGATTACTTATTAAACCCGAAGAACCCCACCCCTTAATCCCCTCCCCGCAAGCGGGGAGGGGAGACAAAGCGTAGCTTTGGCGGGGTGGGGTGCAATAACTTTGGGAATCATAACTAAATTATGCGGACATGATATTATTCCCCATCCCCGGTCCCCAGTCCTATTCCCACTCAATAGTTCCAGGTGGCTTGGAGGTAATATCGTAAACTACACGGTTAACTCCTTTGACTTCGTTAACAATCCGGTTGGAAATAACTTCTAGTACATCGTATGGTACACGCGCCCAGTCTGCTGTCATCCCATCTTCACTTGTGACAATGCGTAAGACGATGGGATAGGCGTAGGTACGTTGATCACCCATGACGCCCACGCTTTTAATTGGCAACAATACGGCAAAAGCTTGCCAGTAGTCATGGTACAAGCCTCGCTGATTAATTTCTTGTCGCACAATTAAATCAGCATCCCGCAAAATCTTTAAGCGTTCGGCAGTAATTTCACCTAAAATCCGAATCGCTAAACCTGGGCCAGGAAAGGGGTGACGCTGCACGATTTCTTCTGGTAAACCGATAGAACGCCCAACTTTACGGACTTCATCTTTAAATAGTTTCCGCAGTGGTTCTACCAGTTTAAATCGTAGGTCTTTGGGCAAACCACCGACATTATGATGGCTCTTGATTTTCACTGCTACCCGTTCTCCTGTCTGGGGATCAACGTTGGTGTCAGCAGATTCAATCACGTCTGGATATAGTGTGCCTTGCGCCAAATAATCAAAAGGCCCAAGGCGTCTGGATTCTTCTTCAAACACTCGAATAAATTCGTGTCCAATTATACGGCGTTTTTGTTCAGGTTCAGTAATCTTATTTAGAGAATTCAAGAAGCGATCGCGAGCATTAACGTACTCTACAGGTATATGGAATTGCTCTTGGAATAATTTCAATAACCGCTCTGGTTCATACTTACGCATGAAGCCTTGGTCAATAAATACACAGGTTAATTGATCACCGATCGCTTTATGCATCAGAAAAGCGAGGGTTGAGGAATCAACACCACCAGACAAAGCCAGCAGCACTCGCTTGTCGCCGACTTTGGCGCGAATTTCGCGAATTGATTCTTCGACAAAAGCGGCCGTTGTCCAAGTAGGTTCACACTCGCAAATATGGTAAACAAAATTGCGAATTAATGGCAGACCACCGATAGAATGCACTACCTCTGGATGGAACTGCACACCATAGAGTTTGCGATTGTGATCAGCGATCGCAGCACAAGGAGTATTATCTGTATGTGCCAATAATTCAAACCCTGATGGCATTGTTGTTACTGAGTCACCATGACTCATCCACATAGTTGTGCCATTTTCAACGTTGGTCAACAAGTCTGTGGGATCATCTATATATAATGATGCCTTACCATACTCAGCTCGATCAGCTCTGGCTACTTCCCCACCCAACTGCTGCACCATCAGTTGCATACCATAGCAAACGCCCAGGATGGGAATTCCCAAATGCCAAATTTCTGGGTTACATTTAGGAGCGCCTTGATCATAAACTGAGCTGGGACCGCCAGAGAGGATGATCCCTTTAGGATTCAGCTTTTGCAGCTGTTCAATGGTGGTGCGATAGGAAAGAACTTCGGAATAAACTTGAGTTTCTCGAATTCGGCGCGCAATCAGTTCAGAATACTGAGAGCCAAAATCGAGGATTACAATCATTTGGCGATTAATTTGTCCCAAATCTTCTACTACTTGAGACGCTTCTTCTGTTGGTAGGGTCACCGCTGTACTCATGATCAAGAGAGAGTGTGTGTGAATGTAAAAATAAAATTGTCGCTTTACGGTCTTGCTAACACCATCTACTCCTCACGTTCCCAGGCTTTTCAGGTTGAGTCAACCTTAAACAAACGCGACTTTAAACACGTTTGCTTTGCCTACTTATTTGTTAGTGGTATTAAAAAGAAAAAATTACCCTAGAGTGGTTACTGAAAAAGATATTTATGGGGAATTGTTATGATTATTCATAATAAATTAACATAATTTTGTGATTTGTGAACAAGCTGTTTTGCTTTTTATGAGTATAGGGATTGGGGATAAGGGATTCTCCAATCCCCAATCCCCAATCCCCAATCCCCTATATACGAAGTTGAGACAGCAGAGTTTCCATATCTTTCCAAGTCAGTCCTTGTTGAATATAGTGGGGTGCTTCCGGATTATAAGGACTCGCAACTATGTCAATTTTGAGAATATTTGCTTCCTCTGGTAAAACAGGTACATCTGGATCAAAAGCAGTAGGACGCATCAAAGAACTGGAAAAACCTTTAAATATAGCTATTTGATCTTCTTCACCAGCGATTTCTAGCGTCACCAGCAGAACTTCTTGGGGACTTTTGACAGTGTATCGTTCTAGTCTTTGACCTATAGAATTTTCCATTACATTTGCTGTGAATAAAAGCTTTGAGAAAGATCATATTTTATTACACACAGATCAACACAAAGCAAAGCATAGAAAGCAACGATCCCCGACTTCTTAAAGGATACAGCTGGCGAATCAGGGGTGACACCCCTCATGAACGATTTTTCGTCGTTTGATCAGATGTAGAGACGTAGCATTGCTACGTCTCTACAATTCAATTTGTGATCAACGAGGGGTCAGACCTCCTATTCGCCAGCTGTATCCTTTAAGAAGTCGGGGATCTTGTGTTTAACGAATGATTTAGGAGTGCTATTTTCCCACAGACCCCTAATTCAAAGTTGAAAAAATACTACTTATAATTGACTAAAATAAATAAACGCTGTTTGAAATAAGCCTACAACAAAACCTAGAATTCCACCTAAAGTCACTATTGCCTGTAATTCATTTTTAACAATTCCTTCAATAGCAGCTTCTAAATCAGCAGGTGAAGTTGATTTAACGCGGTCAATAATTACTTGATCAATTGATAAAATTGGTATCGCTTGAGCAACTATCGCTTCTAAATCTCTTTCTAAATATCGTTCTAAGATTAATGCTAATTCTAGACTCACTACTTCTAAAGAAGTATTAACAACAGCAGAATTACTGAGGCGATTGACTAATAAGACAGCAATATTTTCCCAGTTAACCGAATCACTAAATCCTTGTAATAATTCTCCACCACGTATTTGTATGTATTGACGAACGCTTTCACGGGTAGTTTTTCGTAGCTGTCGGACTGTACTTATAGGTAAGTTTTGTAAAGCTATATCTTGCAGTAAAATTTTGATGCGATCGCGTACTTGTAATTCTAGAATCAACTCCTGTAATCTTCGGTTTGTGGCTTCTTTTTCATCTAAACAGTAAGTTCGCAAGCGGCTTAAGCTATTACGTAAACCAAATAAATTAGCAACTACCCAGTAAGTACCACTAGTTTTTTCTCGAAAACTTTCATCTATAGTTTGAATTGTGCGATCGGTCAAAAAATTAATGACTCCCTGTCGGATGATATCAGGTGGTAAGACAGTTTCTAATAACCAATCAGCAAGGCGAGAAGCTTGTTCTTCACTCAATTGAAATTCTAATAATACTTGATCAAAAATTTGATTGATCTGCACTTCTAAAAAATCTTCCCGTCGTGCTAAAACTTTTAACAGACGAGGTAGTGATTCACCTAACAAATCACGCAAAATATTTGCGACAATTTTGGCAGTTTTTTGCTCGCGATCAGCTTTTACCTGATCAATTGCCATTTGTAGCAACCAGAGAATCGCTGATTGCACACGTTCTGTTTGTAGGAGTCGCCGCGCCAGATTCTGTAGTTCTTCTGGTGTTAACAGCGATCGCATAATCGTATTAGAGATATTTTTGGCAAGACGTTCCTGGTTGCGGGGAATCAGTCCAGGGGTAAACGGAATCCTTCGTCCAGCGATGTAAATTGCTCGGTAAGGACGAAACAACATTTTGATGGCTATATCGTTAGTGAAATAGCCAATTACCCCACCCAAGATTGGGGGAGAGACGTACAGCCAAAGATGAGACCAATCAAAACTCATTTTGTCAAGAGTTAATTGTCATTAGTCATTAGTCATTGGTCATTGGTCATTAGCTAATCACTAATAACTAACAACTACTAAGCTTTCGTTAGCACCAGCACTCCCATCATATCGTTCGCGATGGGGTAGTGTGTGGCAGTTGCAAAGCCAACGGCGAGAGCTGTTTCTACCTGCTTTTCTCCTGAAGGAAAGCGGTCTAAGCTGGGACTAATATAAGCATATTCTTCTTTTAAACCCATTTGCTCGGCAATTGGTACAACAAGATGATCCAGATACCATTGTTGAAAAGTTCGAGCAGTCGAATTTTTAGGACGATGAAAATCTAGAATTGCTGCTTTAGCACCTTTTTTGAGGACACGGTGTAATTCTTTGAGGCTACGCTGAATATCTATAACATTTCGTAAACCATACCCCATCGTAGCAGCGTCAAATTTGTTGTCTTCAAAGGGTAAATTGAGTACGTCTGCTTCTATCCAGGTTACAGAGGGAGTTGGGTACTGGCTTTGAGAGCGTTCTTTGGCAATTTTCAATTGTGCAGGCGAAAAATCTACACCGTACACCTGTCCAGTTTTACCCACACGTCGTGCTAACCGAAAGGCTAAATCACCACTACCGCAACACAAATCCAGACAAGTATCTCCGGTTTTGGCTTCACTCCATTTTACTGTCATTTCTTTCCATACCCGGTGTTGTCCCAAGCTCAACCAATCGTTTAATTGGTCATAAATGGGAGCTATACGGTCAAAGATATTGCGAATTTCATCAGACATTGGTCAAGAGTCAAGAGTCGAGGGTCAATTGTCAATTGTCAATGGTCAAGGGTCAAAGTGTAAATCTGGAAAATGAAAATTTCTTGGTGTCTTAGTGTCTTGGTCTTGAAAAAATAATTTTTTAAACACAAAGGCACTAAGACACAAAGAGTTTCTCTACTATGGACTATGGACAATTGACTCTTGACAATTAAGCATTGGCTAACTGATGGTATCGAGTACAACTGAGTACAGTGGCTACCAATTGCGCTGATAAA
The DNA here is from genome assembly GCA_019359115.1 of Pelatocladus maniniholoensis HA4357-MV3. GTDB lineage: Bacteria > Cyanobacteriota > Cyanobacteriia > Cyanobacteriales > Nostocaceae > Pelatocladus > Pelatocladus maniniholoensis. The sequence goes on along the minus strand of JAHHHW010000011.1, from coordinate 2,211 downwards.
TGAATAAGCTTAAGTTCATCTTCTCGCAAAGTGCAGGGCTTTTTCCACTGGAGAGACAAAACTGCCAAAACATTACTTGTATGGGTAATTGGGATAATTAAATGCGCTTCTACACCAGATTCTGTATAGTGTGCGACACCAGCAAGTTTTTCGTCATTGGGTACATTTACTGAAACTTGCATTTGACCAGTGGCGATCGCTTCACTAGTCAAGGGATCAATAGCTAACCAGTTTTCTACAAAATCCGCACAGCTGTAACTACCTTGAGTAGCAATCAAACTACCATTTTCAACTAATTGCAAAATACATCCATCGGCGCTGAAACTTTCACCAAAAGCTGTGGCAATGGGATTTAAAATAGCTTCTAAACTAAGGCCTTGTTGAGCAATCTGCACCAAAACAGTTAACAGTGCCATTTGAGCATTCGCACGGCATAATTCTTCTGTACGTTGTTTGAGCAAATCATAGGTTTGTGCTGCTCTTTGTACCACAGCTTTTAATTCTGCTGGGTCCCAAGGCTTTGTGATATATTTATATACCTGTCCAGCATTTATCGCTTCTACTAAGTCTTCAATATCAGTGAACCCAGTGAGGATAATTCTAATTGTGTTGGGAAACTGAGGTACTGTTTTACTCAGGAATTCAGTCCCCTTCATTTCTGGCATTCGCTGATCGGAGATGATAACTGCTACTTCACCTTCTGCTGCTAAAACTTGCAAAGCGTTCATCCCACTATCTGCTTTCAAAACCTGAAAATCTCTGCGGAAAGTACGATACAACAGATCCAAATTATCTGGCTCATCATCAACTACTAAAATTTTCTGTTTTTTTGGCTTTTCCAAAGTCATCAATTGACGGCATATTTTATCAAGTTCGGGAATGGGGTTATTCATAGATAATTCCTTTAACTGTTAACCACTTTGTTATATTCCATACAAAGCCTGATTGAGAATATAAAATAAGCGTTTGTAGTCGCTGTTTGATTAAATTAGTTAGGAAGCAGCTTTCAGTAGGAGAAAGTAGAAAAATGAGGAATTCCCATTTTTTTGTCCTGCGTATTATAACGTAATAAACTTAAATGCAAGAATACTTTTATTCACAAATAATTGCTTTGCCTCCTGCTAGAAGTGTAGAAAGGAATTAGAAAATTAGTGTTTTGTCACACTAAGTTTGCAGTATTTGTAGTGAGTTAAGACAGGACTCAATTTAAGCACGCGCATTGCTTACTACAAACCCTTGAAAGCTTTTGTTACAAACTACAATACAAGTACCCTATATTTAGAGGGGATTGATTATTGAAGCCTATTAACAACATCTTTCTTCTATCAAAGTAACGCGGGAGCGTGAGAACCCCTGCCTTTTAAGGAGGGGATGAAACGCAACACTTTAAGGGGTTTTACAGGAGTGTATCTCTTTTTCCCGGAAACCTCCTACAAAATAGTGTATAGTTTCGTAGGAGGGTGATGGAACAATGTTGAGCCTAACTTACGAGTACAAAGCAATGCCCACAAAAGAGCAAATTCAACAGATTGAACACACTTTGACTGTGTGTCGCAAAGTCTGGAACTTTGCTCTACGAGAACGCAAAGATTGGCTCAATTCTCGTAAGTGTCCCATCAATGCTTGTTCCATTGTTTCTGAATACATCACACCAGTTGATGTACCTTACCCTAATTACTACGAGCAAGCTAATTCGTTGACTCGTGCTAAAGCAGAATTTCCAGAACTTAAAACCGTTAATGCTCAAGTATTACAACAAGTTTTGAGGAAATTGGAAACTGCTTTTGTGGACATGAGCCGTAAAAAGATGGGCTTCCCAAGGTTCAAGAACAAGTACAGGATGCGCTCATTTGTGTATCCGCAATTAGGAAAAGGTCAACTACTCAAAGGTAATCAAATTAAGTTACCTCAGATTGGTTGGATGGAATACGTCAAGTCTCGCGAAGTTCCGGACGGTTTCAAGGTAAAACAAGTTCGAGTTGTTCGTAAGGCTAGTGGATATTTCCTGATGCTCACCTTGGAGTGTGATGTTAATGTCCCTGACACTGTAGCAAGTGGACACCCCAGAGGAATTGATTTAGGTCTAGATAAATTTGCGGCAACCAGTGATGGTGAACTGATTGAGCGACCCCGTTTTTTAAGCACACTGCATCGCAAGCTGAAATTGCTGCAACGCAGGCTCAAGAATAAGCAAAAAGGGTCAAACAATCG
>JAHHHW010000010.1 GCA_019359115.1 Pelatocladus maniniholoensis HA4357-MV3 | reverse complement strand
CCCTGTATAGAATTAGTAACCAAGTTAATAAAATTAAATCGCAACAAGCAGAAGTATTATCAACGAGGATTGAGGGCTATGAGGCTTATTCTGTCTGCATCATAGCTACTTTTGTCGCCCCGTCAGAAATTTTATTGAGCGTCCAGTAGCAATTTCTACCCATTGTTTTCGGGCGAATTCTTGAAGTTCAGCTATAATTTTGGGATGTTCGATTAGTTGACAATAACCAGATAAATCAGCTTTTAATAAAGAATAAATTAATAAATCTTTTTGCTGTTGACTATTATCTTCACCATCTTCAATTTCTCCAGTTTCACCACCAGAGTCTAAACTATCAAATATAGAAAATTTATTTTCTATTTCTTCTAAAGTATCTAATGAAGCTTCGTCGTGTTTCGCCCTGAGCGCTTTACGGCGTTCGTAAGTTTCAACATATCGTAGTGCCAACCTTCTAGGGTCTTTTTGGTCAGTAGCTAGTTTTTCTGCTTGTTGTTTAATAATCGGCAATATTTCCTGCTGTACAGCTTTAGGATAGTTGACTAAAATCTGCGTTCCTAAACTGTGTTCTCTATACTGAGCGTCGGCTTTGACACCTAAACCAATAGTAAGCATATACTCTCCTGGCTTAATGGCATCTTCCCCTTTTCTCCCTTTGAAAGAAGATGTTGCCAGTACCATATCATAGCCAATCTTAGAACGCAGAGTATTATCTTTAGCAGTACCCCCCATAAGTAAGAACGACTCTCCAAGTTTATCCAGCCTTGCAGGTGCAAGTGTACCTTTAGCAATTCGCATCACTGGACTTTCTTGTTGTGGTTTTATACCAAGACGGAATTGAAAGGCACGTAATTCTATGTTATTAGAAACAGCAAAATCTCTATCAATTAAACCCTTACAATCACCAACTAACTTTTTAGCATTGTTGTTAGCGATCACACCACCGTTTTCTCCCGTCGTATCGTCAACTACTAGGACTCTCACATTTCGCAATTCCTGAAAAGTCCGACATGGTGTGAAAGGTAACGGATAAGCTGCTCCATCTGAAGGGTTAGGATATAACTGGTCGCGGATAGTCGCATCGCTTGCAAAGAACATTCTTTTACTCGCCGAGAATTGCAAACTCATCCCATTATGCTCTGACAAATCTTCTGGTACTGTGGCTTCTGGATAGGCTGTACCAATACTAAACTGAACGCTTGGAAATAAATACTCAGCAAGCGTGTTCTCAAGTTTTTCTTGTATGAGCGTATCTTGCTTGGTTTTTGTATCAAAATGATTGAGCGTTAAAACCATAAAATCATTCGTAAACTAAAATAAAGTTGGTATTACGTAATCAATGAAAAGTATGGTTAACGAACCCACAACAACCAGATATCAAATAGTAGCATCGATGACACCGGATGAGCTTTTGAGCGAGGGATATGCAAACTTTGATGACTTTTATGACTCTGCACAGTCAGAATGGAAAAAAGAAGCTGCATTCGATGAGGAGGAAACGAGAAAAAATACAAAATCCGAGGAATACTACAACCAATACTACGAAGAGTTTTAATTAGACATCGACAAAAATTTACCTGCCGATTCCAGCAAGTGTTGATATGTGTATTCAATCAACAAACTTACGCTTTTCGGGTGGAACAGCCCAAATGAGGCAATGTCCTGACTTACCTTTACGTCCATAGTAGGAAAGAACAACACCTAACCTTTGGGTATCCTTGATGCAGTCTCCATTATCTAAATAGCCTTTGTTCCAATCAATCAAATCTTTAGCGAACTTCCCTTCTTTTGATGTCGCCCACTTAAGAGCCTCCAACTCCTTCCAAGTTAAGGAGGTTGACTGCACCTGTGTATATCCCCCGCCCAACATTCCCAAGATTGGACTAGTAATCCAAGTAGGCACAATCATGCCCATTATGAAGCCAAAGCCCAAAATCAACAACAACAAGATAGTGGCGGGAGTCACACTTGTCAGAATATTCTTACCTTCTTGTAACAGCGTTTTGTGAATTAAAGCGTAGGCAGAGCGTTCTATAGCTACTTTCTGCCGCTCCACTGTTACGGATTCTACCAGTTCTAGAGTTCTAGCTAAGTCTTGGTTCCAATGCTTGAAAAGTGCTTGCAACGTGTCGGGTGCATCTTCTAACATTGCTTCTAGACGCCCAGTGGCAATCAACATCAAAAATAACGGATCATCCTGTGATAACCCACAACTGAGAGCAAAATCCATTACTCGGTGCTTGAAAGCTTCACTTTTTCCCTCTAAGGCTTCGGCTAGCAATTTATTTACATCAGAAGCAAGAGAAAAATCTGCCGACTTTGGTTCGCTAGCGGTAGTGGTATGAGAGTTTTTATCTACTTTAGTCTCACTCATTTACATTGTCCCCAAAAAAAATGGGCAGGCTTAGAAACCCTTGATTAATCTGTGGGCCAATAGAATCTCCCATAGAAGCCTGCCCCTGCATTTCTACGTGGAAGACCCTCATCTAACCAACCTCGTTTCCTTAAACGCTGCATACGCTGATTTGAGAAAATTCTTCACCCGTTGCTTTGATATCACTCCCAACTCATGGTGAGCGATGGCACTCTCAAAACTGATTTCTAATCGGTCAACTTTGTTACGTTCCCAAAAGGGAAATTTTGGGAAGTCAATCACAGTGAAATTGTATTTGTTTTGAGCTGCTACAAACTCCGGCATTTGCTCTATGTAACTCCAGTCGTCGCACAATCCCATATTCTGAACAAACACATGGGTCATCTTGTCTCCCAAATCTTCTAAAGACTTTAGAAAGAAGTTTACTGAGTCTACACCTCCACTACACACAAACCACTTGATGAAAGTAATCGAATTTTCCTTTCCCAACTCAATCAAATCATTGCGTTGTATCCATTGAGTTACATTTGTGTAAACCTGAGCAGGTAAATTCACAATTACCGATTTTTCAAAAGCTAAATCAAATATTTTATCTGCTTGTTGGGCTAGCTTTTCATCATCGCTAAAAAATGCTGTTCTCACTTGCGGATAAATTTTAGCAATATCCTTGTTACTCGTATCCGCATCTACAATTGCAATGTCTAATCCTATGGAATTGCAATACTCGATAAATGACCTTGACAAGAACGACTTCCCACACCCTCCTTTTTCACCGTCTATAAGGTGGATGGTTGTAGATAGCTTAATAGATGTTGATGGTGGTAATGTTAACGGAATTTCTGGAAATGTTTGGTCAGCATTCAACATCTCTTCTCTTACTACACCTAATTCATAAACAGATGATTTCGCTTGTTCATCTGCCTGTTGAGATCCATTTAATTCATTTTCATTTTCACTTGACGAAGTACTAACACCAATCTTAAGACTTTCATCATATGAAAACTCAGTTGTTAACGTTTCACTTCCCAAAACATCAACATCAATCTCAAGACTTTCATCATATGATGAGGAGGTTGTTAACGCTTTTGAGTTAGTCTTAGGAACGCTTTGTGACATTGTTTTCAACTTTGATAATGGAGATAATGGTGCATGAGCAGAAAAATTATTGGCATTCTTATTGGGTCTGCCTCTTTTCCTTTTTCTCTGTGTAAATTTCATCTTTACTATTGCAGAATTAAAGGTCGAATATCTTGCTATTTGTGTTACAAAAAGTTACTTAATCCTGTATCGTCATAATCATTCTCCCCAGCAAGATGGCGAAGAGTATCAAGGGACGGCGTATTTGGTTGAGGTGTTTTGGAACAAGGCAACGATGTTACTACGGGAGATTGAATTGTTTGTGGGGCTTGTTCTAAGCCGACTAACTCCACAATATCTTGTGCTTGTTTTCTTAAAGCCTGTACCGCAGAACGTGCTATGCGCCGGATCTTTTCTTTGTCATCAGAACAATCTTCTAACAAAGCATAAGGTAGCCAAAATGACCGCAAAGCTAAGAGTAACATCTCGGTTTTACTGCTCATTTGATTGTCTTGGATGTACTGCATCAACTGTGTATCAAGTTCGTTGCGTGGCTGATAACGCCAGCGAAAATCTATTCTTTCCACAAACTCACACCTATACCATTTGTATTTTCTTAAGGCAGAAATCGTTTTTGTACCTGTTGGGAAAAATACAAAAACACACTATAGAGGTATTGAGCCGAGATACGTGTAAAAACCTGCAAGATGGTCTGGAAACCGTTGCTATATCTAGGTTTCAAAGATTTCTGGTGGCAGATTAATAGCAGCTTCCAATGGTTGGGGAATATTATGTAAATTCACCACATAATCACCGTATCTTTTGATATGTCTTGTTATGTATGGACTCATTGCTGCAAGGTGTCGCATAGGAATCAATTCTCCCTGTGACATTAACGTTTGGATAGCCAACGACATATCAACCGTATTCTGCAAAATAACTGCACTTGCTACCAAATCAAGATACTTCAGCCGCTTTTCCTGCTCAATGGGATCATTTTCAGTAATCGCTCCCAGCTTACCGAAAAACACCCAGTCCAGAAAGGCATTGTACATCTCCACAATATTAGTTATCGCTGTAATCTCATGCCGAAGAGCCACATTAGAAACATAGTCGAGTAAAAACATAGTCCGTACTACCTTACCCAACTCAAGAAAAACTTGATAAAGTCGATTTTTCTTACTATAGCTACCCAACTTACGTAGAAGCGTCGAAGGCATTACCTTACCAGCCTTAATTGACAGTACTACACGTATCATGTCATACCAATGAGTCTTGATTAAATTCCAATTGACCACGCCCTTAAACAACGGTTCGATATGCTTGTAGGTAACATCTGCGCTGGGGCGAACAAAAGTTAAATCCTTCCAGTTACGGATACGTGGCATCAATTTAATACCAAGAAGATAGGAAATAGCAAACACAGGCCCAGATTGACCTTGAGTATCTGCGTGCAAAGTATCCGGTTGAATATCTGAGAGATTTTTCAACAATCCATCCAAAATATAGACAGCCTCCCAGACACCACAGGTGATAAAGTGGGTAAACAAAGCAATATATTTATCAGAGACATGGTGATAGGCAATACCACCATAACCACCGTAGCGGATGTGATACTCGCTGTGTAAATTATTCTCGTATATCTCAAACTTGCTTCCGTCAGCAGCAGCCTTTTTCCCTGTACCCCAGCAAGACGGTAAACTAAAACGGTTGTACGTATTGATAATATCCCGAATTGCCGCTTCAATTTTGGCAGCACTAATATGGCGACGGTTTGTATAAGAAATCATGTGAGAAGTCACTGCACCTTGGGAATGACGAGCCATCTGATTTGGGCCAAGATTACAGCCATAGCTAAAAGTAGTAAAAATATAACGTTCAGCAGGTTCAGATATTTTGGGTTCGCTTCCTGAAAACAGACCAAAATGCCTTGTCCAATTCAACCAATGCTCAACATTACAAAGGATTTCTAAGATACTACGCTCCGGCATCAAAGCCCGAATTTTTGATTCTAATTCTTCGACTTCATGCGTTTGAGCTACGGATGGAATTCTTTTAAGTACAGGTTCTCCATCTTTATTGATGGTAAATTGTTTATCAACCGCACAAATCTTATCTACAGCGTCAGCGACAATCGCTAATTTATCCTGTAGGTGTTTAACAAAGTCATCCGGGTTAGCAGGAAATTCAAGTAAGTGACAGTATGACTCTATCAATGGTTCACATTCAGCATGACTCAATAATTGTTCGCGGAAATCGGCATAACTTTCTGAACCTACAACACAAGCATCTCCTGTTTTAAATTCAGTCGCCAGGTTTGAAAAGATGCAAATTTCTAACTGCTGACGAACCAAAACCTCAGTTCCATCAATTTCTTCTACAACTAGCGCACGCCAGTTATTACTAATAAAATCTAAATCAATCTCAAACGGCAAATACTTAGCACGTTTGTGTTCATGGTCTAACACGAACTTTAATGCTTCAATTACTGACTCATCAGCAGAAGTTGAGAGAATATCTAGAGAACGTACCAAACTAAAAAGTGCTTTCCGATTAGCAGAATAAAATCGCCACATCAACGGTAAATGGTTGTTGGTGTTGTACGCCGCAATCTCATCCAACTTTTGCAGCAACAATTCTGTACCGCCATGTTCATCCAAAATTGATTGCACCTGTTCTCCAAAAACAGCATTATCCTGAGTTTCTTTGGCTTTTGTCGATGCTTTTAATACTTGCCCAAAGGTAGCCAACAACTCTGATGTTTCAGTTAAATGTTTATCGCGTAATTCCTGCAATCGCTGTTTAGCATTATTTTGAATCTTGAGGATACGTTTAATAAACATATCGACAAGATAATCACGGGTTTTTACCTGTGCCTCGTACAATAGACATAACAGTAATGTCCGACGTTTGGGTAAATTAATATCTTGAAATTCCGAGATATCCAAAGCCCTAGCCTGGGACGCGAAATGTCTAACTGATAACGTAAAGTGGTTTGAATACTTTCATGTCCCATGAGTGATCGTAACTCTTCTATACTGATTAATCCTACCCGTTCGGTAGCATAAGTGTGACGTAAATCATGGATGCGTACACCGTTTAATTCGGGATATGTGCTGGTGATTTTTCGCCAATAATCATGCAATGTGTAGTAGCTAATTCTACTGACTTTGAGGGTGACTGGATGTTGTGCTGTAAAAAGTGCGTCGATATTTTTATGGCGTGAGTTCTGGAAATATTGAGCTAGGGATTCGGCTGCATCATTGCTATAAAAGCACCAACGTTGTTTGTTTCCTTTTCCCAATACTTGAAATTTCTGATTTTTGATATCTAGGTCTGATAAATTCAGGGCTAAAAGCTCTCCAATTCTACATCCTGTGCGATGCAATAAATGAATTATTGCAGACATCCGTAGGTCATCTTTGGTTACTTTGTAGAGTATATTTAGCTGTGAGGGTGTTAGGTATTTTATTGTATCATCGCTTTTATGTTCGCCTTTTTCTCTTTGTGGGGGACGCTGTTTTAATCCCCGAATTGGGTTGGATTTTATATACCCTTGCTCAACTGCAAAGTTAAATAAGCTTTGCAGTATTGCTTGATGCTTATTGTGGGTTGTGTATTTTAAATGTGAGAGTGTATCTAAATACTCAATTAATGTTTGCTTACTGATAATTTCGATTGACCAACTTCCATACTCTGCTAGTAAGCTCAAGAGAGTTATTTCGTAGGTTTTGATGGTACTGGGTGCTAGCCCAGTCCGTTCTAAAAATTTGACGGCGACGGTGGCTAATGTGACAGCTTGCTTCACTGAAAAAAGTGTGTTTTTCGCCAGGTAATTTATTCATAAATTATATATCTTTAGGTAAGAGCATTGACAGCATTTTATGAATACTTTTAAGACACCAAAACCTGGAGAATCCCTAGCTGACTATGTTTTGCGGATCAGGAAGGGACTCAATTTAACTCAGTTTGAGTTAGCCGATGCTGCTGGTATTCATTCTCGGTCTGTGGGGAAGATTGAACGGGGACTGACGATGAAACTCAGCCATAAAACTCTTAGCGGTCTTGCCTTGGCTTTGTCCGTGCCGGTTGAGTATTTGCAGGCTGTTGTTAGGGGGGAAGAGGTTGTGGCAATGCCAGCGATTAAGTTTTGTCCCCAATGCTGGAATCCTGGGGGTGCTGCTGACCCGATGTGGGGAAATGTTAGGGCTAAGTTTTGTTATCTATGCGGTACGCAGTTGCGGGCTAGTTGTCGGAATTGTGGTGAGTTGGTGGTGTCGTTGAGGTATAAATTTTGTCCACTATGTGGAAAGCCTTATAAGGATGGAAGCCAAAATCGATGAAAGCTAGATATAGCAACGCTTTCCAGACCATCTTGCAGGTTTTTACACGTATCTCGGCTCAATACCTACTTAGGGTATTACAAAACCAGCAAGAAATTAAGTTTATCCTCAACCAACTAACTTATGAACTACTGGATACCTTAAATTTACCAACTAAGTGGAGCAATCGACTCAAACTGAGGTCTAAATTTTGGAAACTTTTCGGCACCGAGACTGGTTATCAGCTTTTGGATGAGCGAAAACGGCTAACTGCTGCAAAAGCGGACGAGTTGCTTTTAGTTTTAAAGCATCCGGAGTTACCATTGCATAACAATCCTGCGAAGTTAGCTGCTAGGACAATGGTGCAGCGACGTAATATTAGTTACGCTACCCAGACTCAACAAGGTACTAAAGCTTGGGATATTTTTATGACGCTTGTCGCTACTACTCGCAAGTTGGGTATCAGCTTTTTTGAGTATATGCGTGACCGGATTTTAAGAATTGGAGATATTCCTTCTTTAGCAAGCGTTATTCGGGAGAAGTCTTCTTCTCATCTATTTCGTTGGTCTTGGATACCTGAATAATTCCCTACCCCGAAATTTTGAGGGGATACAAAAATAATGTACTCGAACTTTTGCGATCGCATTAATTTTGCAGCTTCTTTTTCGCCGCAAACTTGGAATGGTAATCCCCCAGGTTTAGCCCAGGTGGTTGCCGAACGATTCGGATCGGCATCGATAACCAGGGTTGTACCGTCTTCACAAAATAATGATGCAAGGCAGATAGCCGAAGTTGTTTTCGCCACTCCGCCTTTGAACGAACTAAGAGAAATGATAGGCATAGCCTTCCCTCACGAAACATGGAAGCATCATAGCGCTACCTGGGTATATATGATAGTTGAATGTGTGTACATTTGGGTACCCAGATTTTCAGATTTTATCTCTATTTTTAATCTGTATTGTCGCCCCAGGTAGAGATGAGTTTCGCCGCCGATGTATTGCCGGGATGGCGTGCGGGGGTCAAATTGGCTGAAAAACTGCTGTTGTTTGATAATCCAGCGTGCATGATTTTTTACACGTCGGTCAATTTCTTCTAGTAGAGCATCAACGGGGGCTTTGACTGTAACTTGTTGGTTGGGGTGAACCGAGATATCTAGGGTTTTGCGCTCCGAAAAGTTGACCTCGAAGGCGATAACTGCGTCGCCATAGTTGATGGTACGGGTTGTTGCGCTCATAAAGCCATTCTACGTCTTGCGAGTTGCAGCGACTCTTGGATAATTTCATCCATTTCAACTTGGTTGAGTTGGATGCCATATTAGTATTTAGCTAACTGTTAATAGCTAACGGCTAATCACTCATAATATAACTTCGGGTGTGCTTTATGGAAGTATGGGTAAACTTGAAATTTGGTGACGGTGATTTTGAGCAGGGATTTAATAAAATTCAACTTCAGATAGATGCTTTTTCTAATGAGACTAATATTACGCAATTAGAAACCCAATTACCCCCAGCCCCAGAAATTCCAAGTTGCTATGAAAGTTGGAAAAAAATCTACGACTTGTTAGCTCAACCTACGAGCAGAGGTTTTAAAAATAACCAAGTTACAAATGTATCCACAGATGTCTGTTCTGAGTATGCTAAATATTTACGGGAAAAATTAAATCAATGGCTAGTACCAATTAAGTCACAGTTAGAACCAGTAATCACCTCAAATACCAATGCTGATATTCGTTTAATTGTCAATACCCACGGGGTTAAATCAGAACTAACAAAGAATATTTTACATCGTATACCTTGGCAGGAGTGTCATTTATTTGGGGAACATTCTTCATTGGAAACAGCACTTTCTTTTAAATATTCTCTGTTTTCATCAGATGGAGGAGCAACAAAACCAAATTCTGAAACTTTCAGAAGAATTAAAATTATCAGTATATTTGGAGATAGTATAAATCTTGATACATCAACCGATGAAAAATTAATTATCGATTTAGAAAAACGAGGGGCAGAAACTATCTTTTTGAAAGAACCAAAGCGTGAAACACTTCATAAACTTTGGGATGATCCTTGTGATATTTTATTTTTTGCTGGACACAGTGAATCTCAAGAAGATGGGAAAAAGGGTATAATTGCCATTAATCCCAACGACAGTTTAGATTTAGAAGAAATCCCGCGAACTTTAAAATCAGCAATTAGTAAAGGTTTAAAATTAGCAATTTTTAATTCCTGTGATGGTTTGGGTTTAGCACAACGATTGGCAGATTTAAATTTACCCTACGTTATAGTTTGGCGGGAACCAGTACCAGATAAAATCGCGCAACAGTTTCTCAACTTTTTTCTTTCTTCTTACGCTGGTGGAGATTCTTTATTTACCTCTGTATTTAAAGCAAGGGGTAAACTACAAGAACTTACAGGAAAATCTGAGTCAGAAAAGCCGCTTCCTGGGGTGAGTTGTTTACCGATTATTTGCAAAAATACCTTAGAACTTCCTCCCAGTTGGGAAGATTTGGGTGGATTATCTGGTAAATTACCTGACTGTCCTTATCAGGGTTTATCTGCGTTTGGGGAAGAAGATGCACCCTTTTTCTTTGGTCGAGAGAAGTTTGTTGATCAGTTGGTAACAGCAGTCCAAAGTAAATCTTTGGTGACTGTGGTTGGTGCTTCTGGGAGTGGGAAGTCCTCTGCGGTGTTTGCGGGATTAGTCCCAAGTTTACGAAAAATTGGGAATGTCGAGATTATTTCTTTTCGTCCGGGGAATAATCCGCTTGGGAATTTAGCGATCGCATTAAATCATCCATTAAATCATCATTGTCATTCTCCAGTACCACTGCAAGGAGAAAATTCAATAGATACCCAACACAGATTAGACCAAATGGTTTTAGAGGTGGACTTGCGGCATGATGAGACAAAGTTGTGTGATGCGATCGCAAGTATTGTTAAGAACCTAACCCCCCTACCCCCCTTCCCTCGAAGGGAAGGGGGGAGTAAGAGTTCCCCTCCCCTCGCAGGGGAGGGGTTAGGGGAGAGGTCACATCTAGTACTCATTGCAGACCAATTTGAAGAACTTTACACCCTCACACCGCAAGAGGAACGCCAGCATTTTTTAGATGCATTAATTTACGCGATCGCTCACGCACCCAAATTTATCCTGGTTCTGACGCTGCGGGCAGATTTCTATGGGTATGCTTTATCTTACCGTCCGTTTAGCGATGCTTTGCAGAAGGGAATTTATAATCTTGGTCCGATGAATTGGGAGGAGTTACGTAGTTCGGTTGAAAAACCAGCACACAAAATGAAGGTGGAACTTGAGGAGGGGTTAGCTGAGACTTTAATTAAAGATTTAGGTAATGAACCCGGACGTTTACCTTTACTTGAATTTACCCTGATGCAGCTTTGGCAAAACCCTAGAAAATGGTTTCTCACCCACGAAGCTTATCAAGAAATTGGTGGTTTAGAGAAGGCTTTAGCTAACTACGCTAATACGGTGTTGGATAAGCTGAGTCAGGACGATCGAAAACGTGCCGAAAAAATATTTATTCAGTTAGTGCGTCCTGGGGAAGGTACGGAGGATACACGACGTGTGGCGACTCGAAAAGAGGTAGGAGATGCAAATTGGGATTTAGTTCAACAATTAGCTGATGCGCGTTTGCTGGTGACTAGTTGTGATGAGATTAGCGAAAACAAGGAAGAGACGGTAGAGATAATTCACGAAGCGTTAATTAGGGAATGGGGAACTTTTCGCCAGTGGATTCAAGATAACCGGGAGTTTCGCACTTGGCAAGAAAGATTAAAGCCAAATGTTCGAGAATGGCAAGATCATCAGTATAACTCTGGGAGATTATTGCAGGAAACGCCGTTAAATGTGGCACTCAAATGGTACAGCGATCGCATTGATGAACTAACACTCCAAGAAAAGGAGTTTATTGAAGCCAGTGCAGAAAAGCAAAATAAGCAAGAAAGGGAAAAAAAGCGCAGAAATCAATTAACTATTTTGGGACTAACTACTGGTTTGGCGATCACCTTATTTTTGGCTGCACTTAGCGAAATTAGTAGAACTGATGCAGAAGCTAGTAGATTAAGTACCACCTCAGAAAAATACTTTAATCAAAATGACCATGAGGGGGCTTTAGCAGGTGCAATTAAAGCTGGGAAACTTGTAAAAAACAGTATTTGGAAATCTTGGATAGCCCCAGAAACTAGGATGCAAGTTGTACTCACATTGCGGGAGATAGTATATGACTATCGAGTCAAAAACTTCAAAGGGCATACACACTGGGTTAATGGCGTGAGTTTCTCCAAAGATAGCAAAATTGTCGCCTCTGCATCCTTTGACGGGACAGTTAAACTCTGGGATGTAACAACTGGTCAAGATATCAAAACCCTTAAAGGTCATAAATCCCAAGTTACAAGCGTCAGTTTCTCACCCAATGGCAAAACTATCGCTTCTGCGTCCTTTGACGGGACAGTTAAACTGTGGGATGTAAAAACTGATCGAGAAATTAAAACTTTTAAAGGGCATAATTCCAAGGTTTTGAGCGTGAGTTTCGCCAACGATGGTAAAATAGTTGCTTCTGCATCTAGTGACAAAACAGTCAAACTTTGGGATGTCACAACTGGTCAAGAAGTCGAAACTTTTAAAGGACATGTTGATGAGGTTTGGGGTGTGAGTTTTTCACCTAATGATAAAACAGTCGCTTCTGTATCCAGTGACAAAACAGTTAAACTGTGGGATGTCACAACTGGTCAAGAAATCAAAACCCTTAAAGGTCATAATTCCAAAGTTTTAGGTGTGAGTTTTTCACCTGATAGTAAAATCGTCGCTTCTGCATCCGAAGACACTACAGTCAAACTTTGGAATGTCACAACTGGTCGAGATATCAAAACCCTCAAAGGTCACAGAAACTGGGTTTATGGTGTGAGTTTCTCACCTGATGGTAAAACTGTCGCTTCTGCATCTAGCGACAAAACAATCAAGCTGTGGGATGTAAAAACTGGTCAAGAAGTCGAAACCTTCAATGGTCATGCTGACGAGGTTAATAGCGTGAGTTTCTCCAATAATGGTAAAAGTGTAGCCTCTGCATCCAGGGATCAAACAGTTAAAGTGTGGGATTTAACAACTGCTCAAAAAGTCAAAATTCTTGAAGGGCATAATTCCCAGGTCTTAGGTGTGAGTTTCTCACCCAATGGTAAAATTGTCGCTTCTGCATCCGAAGACAAAACAGTCAAACTTTGGGATGTCACAACTGGTCAAAAAATCAAAACCTTAAAAGGACATATTTCCCAAGTTTTGGGGGTAAGTTTTTCTCCTGATGGTAAAACTGTTGCTTCTGCATCCGAAGACAAAACAGTCAAACTTTGGAATGTCACAACTGGTCAAGAAATCAAAACTTTTAAAGGGCATAGAGGCAAAGTTCGGGGCGCGAGTTTCTCTCCTGATGGTAAAACTATCGCTTCTGCATCCGAAGACAGTACAGTCAAACTTTGGAATGTCACAACTGGTCAAGAAGTCAAAACCTTGAAAGGACATATTTCCCAAGTTCTGGGGGTAAGTTTTTCTCCTGATGGTAAAACTGTTGCTTCTGCATCCGAAGACAGTACAGTCAAACTTTGGAATATCGCAACTGGTCAAGTCATCAAAACCCTTAAAGGTCATATAGAGTGGGTTTATGGGGTGAGTTTCTCACCCAACAATAAAATAGTGGCTTCTGCATCCAGCGATGGGACAGTCAAACTTTGGGATGTCATAACTGGTCGAGATATTGGAACCCTTAAAGGTCATACTGACGAAGTTATAAGCGTGAGTTTCTCACCTGATGGTGAAACTGTCGCTTCCGCATCCAGGGACAAAACAGTCAAACTTTGGGATGTAACAACTGGTCGAGAAATCAAAACCCTGGAAGGACATAAAGACTGGGTTAATAATGTGAGCTTCTCACCTGATGCTAAAACAGTGGCTTCTGCATCCAAGGATGGAACAGTAATTTTGTGGAATTTTGATTTAGATAATTTATTAGTACAAGGATGTGATTTGATACAGAGTTATCTCAGGAATAATTTTGATGTGAATGAGGGAGATAGAAAGTTGTGCGATCGCGTTGGGAAGAAGCATTGACCGAGTTATTGTAATAGTCGCCAACTTTCGCCAAGAGTTATAAATGTAGCTCTTATTTTATTGAGAATTTATATTAATTATTTCAGCTAAGTGTATAGGTCGATCGAACCTGAACTTATTAAAAACCAGAGCGAGAGTTAATCGAGCTTTTCAATTATTCTGAGGAATTTAGTTATGTTGAGAACCGGAAGTATGCTTAGTAAATCTGTTACGCTCCTCTCCGCAGTTCTAGTGACGAACCCAGTTTCGTCGAGATGTTTAACTGGTGCGATTTTAACAACAGATGCAATCTCTGTTACTACTGGTTCCATAATTTGAGCAAAAGTCTTTGTTGTATTTGCGATTGTTCCGGGTGTAATCCGACAACCAAATAAATCTTCGAGAACCTGGCTCAATCTGTCTTCTGGAATAAAATGTTGATTATGTAGGTAGATTGCAACCCCTTTAATAATTCTAGCCCCATATTGTACGGGTGGTTTGACTGACTCTGGGAAACTCCCTTGTATTGTTGATCGACACTGGGGACATTGTTTTACCCCCGCTTGATGTTCTGTAATTATTATTTGTGGTGCTGGGATATCTACGATTTGTCTCTTGATTATTCTTTCTACTGATATTTGAGATACATCCCACCCACATTTGTCACAGGAACATGGTGTTGAGTGTTTGACGATCTGTCTGGCTGTAATATACCTGAGCCACTTGGCGCGGGCTTCCGCCTGCGTCAATGTGGCGGTGTTCCAAGGTATGCCCTTTATGACCTAATTGCCCACCTGATGAACGCTTTCCTTTTTCACGTAAACTTTTTGTCCGAAGTTTTGATTCCTTTTTTAGTCCATCCCTCGATGGTGGCTTTGAGCTTGTTTGACTGTTTAGTCCCAAACGCCTTTCTAGCTCTGCTATTTTCTCACGCAGTGCTTGATTTTCTTCTTCTAACCTTTCGATTTTTCGATCTTTTTCTTCTGGACTCATGTTTAGAACACTACCACAATTATTCTGTCAATGGAATAATACTTGCGTCCCTACCTAGGCAGTTACGTTTTCTATAGAAAGCTAATTTTCCAATGGTCAATACCCAATAACTATATTCTATTACAAATTATGAAAATCAATATCAAAAATCGTACGATTTCTAGTGACAAGTTTCTTTGTATCTATGCAAATCAACAACGAGTGATTACAGCTTTGGTATTAAGTGGAGTATTATCCATTAGTAGCGGTATAACTCTAATAAAAAGTGCGACAGCTTCACCAATAAATTTGACAGTCTCAGTCACAAAAGAAAATACTAAAAATAAGGCTGATGCGAAACATTTACCACGTCAAGTAACTAATGCAATTTTTAAAGATTTATCTCAAAATCAAGGCATTCCCAGCAAAAACTTAGATGTAGTTGAGTACAGGGCAAAAACTTGGCGAAATGGATGTTTAGAATTAGTAAATCCAGGTGAACTTTGCACTCAGGCTTTAGTTCCTGGTTGGCAGGTTACAGTTACTAATAGTAAGCAAAACTGGGTTTACCATACCAATTCAAATGGAAAAAAGTTGCGACTTGCTAGTGGTAATACAGTTAATAATTCCACAAGACTACCAGAAAAAATTCGTGAATCTGTTCTCAAGCGTGCCTCTAATTTTCTGAAATTATCTATTTCGGAATTAACAATCATTCGGGCAGAGAAACGTGACTGGTCAAATAGCTGTTTAGAATTAGCAGAACCAAGTCGTCTTTGTAATCAAATAATTGTACCAGGATGGAAAGTTTTTGTTGGTAAGAAGGAGCAAGTACTTGTTTACCATACTAATGATAAGGCTTCTGTAATTCGTTTAAATCAGAAAGAAAGCGAAATTACTGGAGTTTAGACTAGTTCCCGGTGCGAAACTGAAAGAGAAATTAAGTCTTTAATTTAGATTATTAAGGGAGTAATACCACTTGAGTTCGATTGAGTATAGATTCTCAAAAAAATGATTTAATTTTCAATAAACAGATAATTTATACGTTTTACGCACCTCAAAATAAGTGGTCTATTTTCCTAATTTTCGATATCAAAGTTTGAGAGTTTGCTCGCGATTATTAATTCGCTAAATGCAAGTTATAGTTAACCTATTCCTTAGTATAAATACTAAGCATATATCAATTATCTTGATGATATATTCTCAGTATCTATGCTAATTATAGTTAGATTATGAGCAAAAACTCCCCAACCTATCCAACGAGAAAATCCCAACTCTCCTCGATATAAACAACACTGAAAATTCTTCTTCCTGTTTGTTCAATGACTTGTTGGATACGTGGAATAAAAATGACAAAGTTTTGAAGTAAATTATCAGTATTTGAAGAATTGAGATTTTCAAGTATTATTTTCATTTTTTGAGCTTGTTTTAAGCAATAAGAAGCAACCTCAATTAATTAGGACAATTAACAGTAGAACGAACGGGATTTTTTAGCATGCAAGTCGGCACAGTTAGGTCTTGTAACCGACAAACCCTGGTAGAAAAAGACCATCCGTAATTAAGTATCAGTCGTCAATGCACTTTATTGGGAATACCACGCTCAAGTTATGATTATCAACCACTACCGGAAAATCCAGAAGATGTTCAATTGCGGCGATCGCTTAAGTATGAGTTGATTTATATCAAGGCATTCGATAACGGTCATCACCTTCAACGAGAAGTCGATGATTGGTTTAATTGGTATAACCAACAGCGACTGAATCAGTCCCTCGATTATCAAACACCCAATCAAGTTTATGCTGCGGGATTGATGGCTTGAGTTAATTGGTTCTATTCGATCTGATTGGATTGATTGGGTTGGATGTAAATATTGATTCTCCCTGTGGTTGTTGTTTTGAAGGGAATTGATTGTTGTTAGAGTTTAACTTTCCCTCGATTTTGTCTAGACAACTGGGTCCACTTCAACCATTCACAAAATATAATACAAATCATATTTGATAGAGACGCGATTTTTTAATGTTATATGTTGCTCGTGTTAAAGAATATGGTCGGTTAGAGCGGAGACATAGCAGCTTTTACATTGGGTTATATGGTGAGCCAGTTGCGGTGGACGGGTTCCCCGGCATAAGCAAACTGGCGAACCCGAAGGGTCAAACATGGCTTAATTTCAAGTATTCTTGTATAGCATTAGTAGCTAGCTTAATAAGATTAAATACTAATAAGCGGAAGTATTATCAACAAGGTCTAAGGGCTATGAAACTTATAGAGTCTACGTTTTAGCTAATTCCGTCGCCCCTTCAGGATAGCAATAGCAGTTTCAGAAGTATGAGGCAGTTTCGCCATCACTCGACCTAAACTAAATCTTCTTATAATAGTACCTTCAATGAAAAAAAATTGAGCAGAGTCTTGCATGGAGAGTGAAGTTCAAAGCAACTTGATGGGCAAAGCTCTGTGAGTACCGGGATACGCACCATGTATCCCGGCAGAACCTCTTAGGGAGTCAATGGCTCCTACTCAATTGCTCGACACGAATCGGCTTTACAAGTACGCAGTTTACTCAGTCGGTTGGCAAGCTGTTTGAGTAGAGTTGGATCGGCAACAGAAGCCAAGTTTTTCAACTGATATGGGTCTTTTTTGATGTTGTACAGTTCCTTCGCCCCAGTTTCATATTCCACATAGGTGTAATCTTGTGTCCGGATCGTCTGGTAAGTAGGGAGCTTCGGTACCTGACCTCCTTCTTGGAGCGATTGAAGCTCTGACATATCCTCAAGCTCTAGCTGATT
Source organism: Pelatocladus maniniholoensis HA4357-MV3 (assembly GCA_019359115.1). Lineage (GTDB taxonomy): Bacteria > Cyanobacteriota > Cyanobacteriia > Cyanobacteriales > Nostocaceae > Pelatocladus > Pelatocladus maniniholoensis. The sequence goes on along the minus strand of JAHHHW010000010.1, from coordinate 2,559 downwards.
CTCAAGCTCTGACTGCTCCTGAAGAAGCTTTGTCTGATTCTCAAGTGCAGTATCTCGCTTCTGATCTCGTTTGTGTTCTATCAAAAATGCAGAGCGCCACTTAGGGAGATTTGGTGTCGTACCCTTTAACAAGGGTAAGAACGAGCGTCCATCAACAAAAGCGGGTGGTTTAACTCCAGCCATGTCGGCAAAGGTTGGGAAAAAGTCGATATTACCCACTTGCTGGGGCAGTTTCTTGCCGGCTGGAATTCCCGGTCCACGCACTAGCAGATTCAAGCGAATATCTTCCTCGTAGGAACTTAGTTTACCTGTACTTGCTCGGTGAATACCCTGTTTAAAACCGTTATCGGAGGTGAAAATGATGTAAGTATTGTCAAGTTGCCTATTTGCCTTGAGCGTATTGACCAACTTGCCAATTGCCTCGTCAACTGACTGGAGCGATTGCAAGCGCTTGCGATACGTTCGATCGATTTTGTCAATTTGTGTTTGATTGAGTCGAGGCAAGTCTTGCATGAATTTAGGCTTAGTACTAACATCAGCTTCGTTAAAATTGTCTGGGCGGGGCGCTTTAACACCTGGGAAGAGACCCTCATGGCGTGGTGCTGGTGTAAATGGTCCGTGAATGTTGAAGGGAGCCAGATAAAGGAAAAACGGTTTGCCGTCTTTGGCAGAACGTTGGATGAAATCAACGGCAAAGCTAGTATAAACATCTGTACCGTAGTCTTTCGGCTTGTCACCGTACTTGACCAGCTTGCCATTTTGGTTCAGCGTATAATTGTATTGTGCGTAAGGATTGCCATATTTCTTTTGGTTGTTTTTCTTTTTGCCTTTTTCCATCGGGCTATACCACTCTGTCCAGCCAGGCGGGATGTAGGTATCATCGGGGGCTGTGTCGGGGTAGCCATTGAAGTACTTGCCAATCAACGCTGTCCGATAACCCTTTGCCTGTAACGAGGTAGCGATCGTCTCTTTTTCTAAGCCTTGGGCATAGACTTTCTGGAAACCTCCATCAGGTGATGAATTGGTCAATATCCCGCTATTGTGGGCATATTGACCGCGCAAAATGTTCGTGCGCGATGGGCAGCATAGAGACACGTTTACAAAAAAGTTGGGAAATGTTACGCCCTTGTCGATCAAAAGCGATTTAATTTTTGGTGCATATTTCTCTGGATTTCTATTAATTGTGTCAGCGTCCATGTCATCTACTAGGACGAAAATTATATTGGGTTTCTTTGTCTGAGTGAAAGCTTTTTGTGGTGCTGCTAGTAGCACATTGATTACCAAAGCACCGATCATTATTAAAACAAAGAACTTTCTTCTCAAACTGAATGTTTTCATGAAATTACCTCTTGATTTACAATGTCAGAGTTTCATTTCTTGGTTTTGGGCATGGTAAAAAACCAAACTTTGTATAGTCAGGATGTTTTAATAGTATCAAATATTAAATATTTAATATTAACTAAAAACCTAACCCCTTCCCTAGTAGGGAAGAGGAACTATAAGAAAAGAGTATTAAAGCCTCTCCCTGATGCGAGGAGAGGTTTGGAGAGGGGTTTTATGTATCTTTTTAGGTATGACCACCTACTTGTAAAATTCTCACAGTATGACTATCGTGGTCAACTATGAAGGTAACTCGATTCTTTTGGCTTAAACGAATTTGACATTGACCTGTTTTCTTGTTAAGTACTTTGTAGTCAGCATCACCGATCTTTGCCGCTGCATCCCTCGGAGACATTCCTCCGTGATGAATAGCATTTTGAAATTTATCGAACTTCGCTTGTTCTAAATATGTAAGTTGCCCAAACTTTGCTTTTTTCTTGTCTAACTTCCATTTATCAGACTTATCATTACTAGAGCTAACAGTGTTTTGATATTTGTTAGCAACAGTTGTGTTTACATTTTGGCTTGAAGATGCTGAGTTACCTGCTAATACTGGAGATGCAAATGTACCAGCGAATAAAACTAATCCAACCATTACAGCGTGAAATTTACGATGAGACATGATTTTTTCTCCTAGAATAATGAACTTTTTGTTTGTGTGAATACCATCTGTCTGAGTTGATAGATTATTGTAAAAAAAAACTACCAACAGCAATCTGAATGAAGCTAAAATTTAAGGTGCTTGGAAAGTCACAGTATGACCTTAATTTCCGCCTTGTTTATCCTGGCTCCACTTTTATATAAGTTCAAGTTCAATCTACCTATACACTTGTGGGAAGCAAATAGAAGTTTATTTTCGATCAACACATTCTCTAACCCTTATATATCAAAGCCTACAGAAAATTGTGTTTTTTACTCCAATACCTTCGCCAAATTTATGAACTGGTAGAACAAGGATCGGCAGGGTGGATACGCCCTAAATTGGGTAATCGACCACGGGGCGATCGGAAATTACAAGAAAGTAAAACCCATTAACATCAAAGAATTAGAGGTCAAACCCACGTTCCGCACCCTTAACTGTCACAATCGGTTATTACGGAAGTTGATTCTTGAAAAAGGAGTAAAAAATTACATTTATCTCAAAAAAAGAGATTTGGGATAGGAAAATTTATTAGATAT
>JAHHHW010000009.1 GCA_019359115.1 Pelatocladus maniniholoensis HA4357-MV3 | reverse complement strand
TTGTTCTCTACAAGAATTATCTCAAACCCTTATTTATTCGTATAGACTAGCTGAATCGCAATGCTTGCATTTGCACCCTAAGAGCTAGTCACATAAAGGCTTTGATAGTTGTCGGAGATGTCTACTTAATTTCTTTTTTATAATACTGGGTTGAAATGTTAAATTTATAGGTCACTCCGCGCAAGTTGAAAAAGCTGTTTGTTCATACGTAGGATTTGAACCTACATTATCCTGAGCCGAAATCAAGCGCCTGTACCTATTTGGCTAGTATGTAAGCTTTTCCTGTTAGGGCGCGGAGTGAATTATTTGGTTGTTCCACACAAGTTAGCAAAGCCATTCACATGTTTTGCCTATACCTATTTGGCTACACCTCCACTCAATGGAGGTGGTAGGAGTTGAACCTACAAATTTCTTACTTCTTACGAAGTTGATTGTATGTAAGCTTCACCTGTTAGGATGCGGAACAAAAATTTATTTTTTACCCGTAAACTGCTTCTGGTCTTACTATTAAATCTCCACTTGCTCTACGATCAATGACGTAAGATTCAAAGCGGTTTAGTTGTACCTCAAAATGTTGGGACAGTCGCTGCTTAATAGCTGTGTCATTCATGTTAGCTGTCAAGCCTAGTTGCGACTCGCTCACATCATAGGAACGACCTTCAAAGCGAATATGAACCATATTACAACCTCCTTTGTATATATTTTTGGGAGGTAAGACTGTTTTTGTTTGTCTAACTTGTTTGTTGTTATTTATATACTACTAGTATACTACAAAAGTGTCAAGGGGTAAAAGAAAGTTTTTTTTGACTTGCAATTTGATGTTTTGTACTCAGCCCAAAAATTAGTAAAGACGCTCTGGTTATCACGTCTCTACAAAATATTCTTATTATGTTACGCTAGCTTAGTTTTGCATCTGAGCGATCGCCACATCAAGAGACATACAAAGTATTTATACTTATAAGATTAGTGTTTTTTATATAAGAAAAAGTGTCATAAATATATTGACAATTCTGATTCTGTAAACTTCATAGGTGAGATATAACGAAGATTTGCTCAATATATAGTGTCTATAATGTCTCAACCGCAACATTAGATAAGTTTTATTAAAAAAAACTTAAATATATTAAGTACTTATAATTTATTTGCTAAATATTTTCTTTATTTTGTTTATAATCATAAGGTATAGCTACATTCTTTCAGCTTGATATACTTTTTCCTCTATATCGTTTGTTGCATAGGGCAAAGAGTATCAACTTGATAAAGTTGATAAACGAGCCAGTCTTAAATGAGCGTTGTTCAACCGCTCTTGGAATGCCTCGTCAGTTCGTTCAGGAGGAACGACGAATGCACATAAGATTGCCTAGAGAAGGAATGAAACTGGCACAAGTGTTTATGGCTGACGAAAATAAACAAATCTTCCAACCACCATTAATATTGGTGGTGGAAGACAATGATGACAACTTGCTGTTGATGAGCTATGCTTTAGAGTCATTCGGCTGTAGGCTAATTTGTCAGACCGATAGTTCCACAACAGTATTGGTAGCTAAAGAGTATCAGCCAGATTTGATACTACTAGATATTCTATTACCTACAATCAATGGTATTGATGTGGTACGGAGCTTGAAACAAGAAGCGTTAACGCATCATATAAATGTTATTGCGGTGACAGCTTTAGCTAGTATGGAGGATAGAGAGCGTATTCTCAGGGCTGGCTTTGACGATTACATCAGTAAGCCTTACATGATTGAAGATCTAGAAAATATAGTTTCCCGTCATCTTGGAGACAAATTAAAACAGAGTTCAGTTCTGGACTTGTGTTAAGACCAGAGTGCATGAAGGCTAAGTTGGTTAATTTATTTTTTATGAGGCCTTCTTTTTGATTTTAGAACTAGAAACGGGATTACGAAAATCAGGTGCTTCGGATAAAATAACAATAATTCCTGAACGGCCAGTTTCTAGAGTCGCATCGCTCAGTATCTCTACTACAGAGACATGCAAAGTTTCCTCAATTAATTCTTTTAATTGGGGTTGAATAGCTTCATCTAAATCTGAACGAACTTGTTCAGCTAGTTCTTGTCTACCTGTTTGAGCCAATAACTGTTCTGGTGGTGTAATAGAATTTTCAATTACAATCACTAGATTTTGCTCTGAAAGGCGAGAGGTTACTTTGCTAGGCTGATGTCCGAGTTGTTCCCGGTATAATGCCTGTATACGTTGTGCTAAAGTGCGTTCTACTTGACCACGAGTTGGAATTGATTCTGTCATATATTTTTGATCACAAAGATATAGACCACTAGTAATAAGTCAACAAGTATAGCAATTAATCAAGAGTCATTAGTCATTTGTTATTTGTGAGTAGTTCAAAATCAAAAAATAACAAGCAACTAACGAGTACAAATAGACTCTTAGTGATGAATTAACACCTCACTTTTTGAGTTATCACCAGCAGTGTAACCTAAAAAAACATTGACGTAGATTGGCTTATGAATAATTCATGAGCTTGCTGTATTAAAGAATAGGGGCAAAATTTTTTCAGATCACCATCCCAATGAAGTATTTTCGCTCAAATACAAGTTACCAGTAAATTGTCTGAAAGGAATATATATTAGGACTGCGGTTTGATTTGTGAAAATCTAGATATCCAGAACCCCAACTTCTACCCTCCGGGAAGTCACCCTACGGGTGTCTACAAGAAGTCGGGGTTCTTGTTATTTAGGGAATGGTATATTTATTTATTTTCTTGGTAAATGTACTGTAAAAACACTACCTTCACCCAATTGGGAAGCGACTTCGATTGTTCCTCCGTGAAACTCAACAATGCGACGTGACAAATGTAATCCCAAACCACTACCAGCGCGTTTGTTTTTACCTTGGCGAAATCGTTCAAATAGGGTTGGTAGGTCATCAGCAGAAATTCCATATCCGGTGTCTTCTACTTCTATCTTGATTTGTCCTTTATCGATAGAAGATGGAGGAATAGTGGAAATGCTAACGTTTATACTACCTGTATCTGTAAATTTAATCGCATTTCCAACTAAATTACTGATTACCCGTCGTAGTTCTAGGCGATCGCCCAAAACAATGCAATCATTTTGATTCTGTTGATCTAATTGGCTAACATCTACTTTGAGAAGTATTTCTTTTTCATCTGCAAGTGAATTTAATTCTTGAACCACTTCTGCTGCGATTTCACAAACATCACAGCTTTCAAATTGCATTGTCTTTTTACCTGCTTCCAAGCGATGGACTTCCAGCAAAGTGTTAACCATGTCCAACAAGTTTTGGTTACTACGAATCATTGCTGCGATCGCATGTTTCATGTCTGGCGAAATCTTGCAGAATCTTTCCTCCTGAAATAAATTCAGCATTCTGTCAGCAGCGACTAAAGGAGTGCGTAAGTCATGAGTCAAACGTGAAACAAAGTCTTCTTGCTGGCTAAATAATTTTTTTTGTTCATCAAGACTATGCTTGAGTCGTAGTAGCGATCGCACTCTTGCTAATAGTTCATCTTGATCAAATGGTTTGCGGATAAAGTCGTCCGCACCTGCGTCCAAACCTTCCACAACGCTGACATCATGAAATGCTGTTAATAATAGTACGGGTATATAGTCTATAAAAGGGTGATTACGGATACGTCGTGTGACTTCATAGCCATCTAATCCTGGCATCATCACATCTAGTAAGATCAAATCTGGGGGAGATTGTTCGACTTGCTTCAATGCTGTTGTACCATCTGACACTAAATCGACTTCATACCCCTCCATTTCTAAGATTGTCTGTAGTAAGAATAAATTGTCAGGAGTATCATCAACAGCAAGAATTTTTTCTACTTTCTTATCTATAGGTGGAAACATTTTATATTTATAAATAATACATTATTTTTGTCATTAGTCATTAATCATTGGTCATTAGTTGTTTTCAGCAACAAAATATATACCAACTACTATAATAATTTGGTTTGATTTATTAACTTACTTGTGAACATAGGGAATAGGGAATAGAGAACATCAAATTTACTGAGTTTTTTTATCAAATCAAGTGGTATTCCTATAACTACTAACTAATGACCAATGACTAAGATTACATTGTTCTTTCTTTTGGGACTTGTTCCTGTACCATATGGAAGACATCTGAGTGTTTACTTAAAGTCTTTTTTGATGGTAATACCTGAGAAATTTTTGATGATCCATCTTGATTTTGTTGCTCAGATAATGAAACTTGACGTGGTATTACTATCCGCAACACGGAACCTTGATTCAATTGGCTTTCGATAGTGATTTCGCCCCCCATCATTTGGACTAGTGCGTCTACAATTGGCAAACCCAGACCTGTACCAGGATATTTACGAGTTAGACTCTGGTCAAGTTGTCGGAAAGCTTCAAAAATATATTTTAAATCTGAGGGAGCAATACCAATACCTGTATCCCAAACTGCAATTTCTATTTGATGATCTGGTAGTTCTTTTACATCTACACCGATACTACCGGATTCTGTAAATTTAATCGCATTCGAGAGCAGATTCATTAAAATTTGTCGCAAACGAACAGGGTCATTAAATACCATACTATTTTGTAAGTTATTTTGAACCTGCACAGAAAGTTTTTTTGCCTCTGCTAAAGAAAATGTTTCAGCGACAGTTGCTTTAACTACCTCTGATAAATCGAATATTTCTGCTTTAAGGCTTAATCGACCAGTTTCCAGTTTAGAAAAGTCGAGAACTTCATTTAATAACATTAACAAATGCTTACCATTATTGAGAATGCGTTCCACCATATCTCTTTGTTGAGGTGACAAGTCGCCACATTTGGGGCGCAGTAATAGTTGAGAGAAGCCAATAATAGCATTCATCGGTGTCCGCAGTTCATGAGAAATTGTTGCCAAAAACTGCGATTTTAGCAGTGATGCTTCTTTTAACTTGAGGTTTTGTAGTTCTATTTGTCGTTGTTGTGCTTCCAATTCTTGATTTTTACGAATTAGCAATTCATTACTTTCTCGAAGTTGCTGGTTAACCAAAGCTACTTGCATTTCTGCTCGGTAGACTCGAATAGCATTTCGTAAAACTTGCGTCAATGTTACTGGTGAGACTCTTGACTTGGAGAGATAGTCTACAGCACCAGCTTTCATCAACTCAACAGCAATTTGTTCGTCTCCTTGTGCGGTAAGGACAACCAAAGGCGCTTTTATGTTACGAGAACGTATATCGTTAATCAAGGTCAAACCATCTTGATCTGGCAAGCGATAATCGAGAAAAACACAGTCAAAAGAATTATCCTGCAAATGAGCGATCGCACTTTTAGCATCATTGGCTTCAAACAGTTGTACACTTATTCCAGCAGCTTTCAAAGCCCGCCGGACTGCCATGCGATCTACTTCATCATCATCTACAACTAATACTTTGAGCGTTTCTTCCATCGCTTTTCATTATTGTCCTTATATACAGCTTCTTGTATAACATTGAACTTTTATAGCCATTTAGATAGTTTTTTTAGTTAGTGGTTGGGCTGTTCGCCCGTACATTATTTAGAAGTTAGTTGTTAGTTGTTAACTATTTTTCATTGACACTTGAGTCTTGAGTCTTGAGTAATTAAGGCATTTCACATATATTCCAATATTGATTGAGTGTTGCCATGAGTTCAATAAAATTATTAAAAGTCACAGGCTTAACTAGATAACCAGCTACGTTCAAATTATAAGCTTCTACTCTGTCCTTATCTTGATTAGAAGTTGTCATTACCACCACGGGAGTTCGTCTGAGTTGTGGATCAGAGCGTAATTTTTGGAGAAATTCGATCCCACCCATTTTAGGCATATTCAGGTCTAGCAATATCAAACGTCGATCATTAGGAACTTCAGGAGGTTCGCCATTACTACTACGTAACATTGCTAGGGCTTCTATACCATTAGTGGCAATGTATAATGGATTAGTAACATTAACTTTTTTGAATGCCCGTTTGACATTCATGACATCAACTTCGTCATCCTCCACTAGCAGTATGTTAATCAATCTTGGCGTTATCACTTGGTTAAAATTGAATTAGTTGTATCCTAAATTCACTCTTTTGACTAGAGTAACAGAGTCGGACTGATAGCTAATTACTAAAAAGCTTAATACTTATTAAAATTTAGCAATCAGTGAAACTTTAAATTCCAAAATACATCTTGACCGATCAAAAACGAAGCCTTTAGGGTTTTACTTTACACACCATTACTAGCTATAATGCTTACTGTAATTAGGTTTGGTGAATTTTGAATTGCTTATCTGCCTTTCCCCCAGTTATCTCGTGAAAGTAGAACAAATATAAATCAAAACTTAAATCAAAACTATTAGTAAAAAAATACTCCATAGACCATTTCAACCCAATTGTAGATTGACTGATGGGATAACGTCTTCAGCCATTGGTCAGAGTTGCGATAAAGTTTTGCGATGAAACGAAAATTTTCAATATCATGATTCTTTCGGTTGCTTAGGTTAAGTGAAGCTGAAGACCTTACCTGTGCCAAGCTAAGAATTTAGGCTGAGGGTTTAGGGCGATCGCGTGTTTGATAGTGTTTGGATAATCACAAAAAAGACGGCTTCGGTTGCTCATCTTATGGCTAAGGTGTTAAAAAATCGCCGCTCATCACCTTGGGATATGGAGATAAGCTTAAAAGTTCTGCGATCGCATTTCCCTATAACCAGCGACTTGAGTGAATAATATAAATTTATTTGAAATAATTTTTTATCACTACAGCACATATTAAGTGAAGTGCTTGTAAACTTATTATAAATTTATTGTTTACATTCTTGTCTAACATAATTTTTGCCTACCACTTTACACACCAACAAATTGATTAATTAGTAAGCCACAATAGCGCTCAATCACAGTTCAAGTCCATGTTCCATAGTCATTTCTAATTTAGCCATATATCCTTGGCTAGATTTTCACATAGCACATGAGTAACAAAGGTGGAAATGACTATTTCTATTGGTGGATGCAAATTTATTAAAAAATCATCTATCTTAGGTTTTGGAAAATAAAAAAAACAAATCACTAAATGTCGGCCTACGACAGATGGAATTAGTAGAGAGTATAAGTAGCAATGAGCGAAATTAGTATTGTATTAATTGAAGACCATGACTTGACAAGAATGGGACTAAAAGCAGCATTACAAACCGACAGCACAGTTAGAGTTATCGGTGAAGCTGCAAATGCTACTAAGGGTCTGAAACTTTTGGAAAGTGCCAAGCCGGATGTCGCTGTGGTAGATATAGGCTTGCCAGATATGGATGGTATTGAACTCACTCGTAGATTTAGACAGTGGCAAACTGAGACAGGAGATTTGACAACTAAAATCCTCATCCTGACAATGGAACACTCAGAGGATACAGTACTTGCTGCTTTTGCTGCTGGTGCTGATTCTTACTATATGAAAGATACAAGTATTGAAAGATTAACAGAAGCAATCCAAGCAACATATGAAGGTAACTCTTGGATAGATCCGGCGATCGCCAACGTCGTATTACAACAAATGCGACAAGTTTTTCCCGAAAATCAGTCCGTTGATAAGCCTAAGACTGTAAAAATAGATGCTCTAGCACCAGAATACGAGCAAGTATTAGAAACTTATCCTTTAACTCAACGAGAATTAGAAATTCTTGAGTTGATTGTAGCTGGTTGTAGTAATGGGCAAATCGCTGAAAAACTTTATATTACAGTTGGAACTGTTAAAACCCACGTCCGTAATATCTTAAACAAACTCTGTGCTGATGACCGCACCCAAGCTGCTGTTCGCGCCCTGCGTTCAGGGTTAGTAGTATGAACGAACGAAGCTGCGCTATACCCTGAAGGTTTAGCGCAGGTTTTCCATTATATCTGCTCATGTTTAGTTAAAAGCAAATAAATTTGCTAAGTGATGCCTTTATTGAATTATTTAGTCAAATTTATTTTTGTTTATAAAAATTAAAAATATAACGGGTTCAAGATAGAAGTTGCAATAAGTCACACTGCTCAATGTGAGCCTTAGCTTTAACACTTTTAAATTATTACATTGCATCACTCTCACTTAGCTAAACTTTAACACTTTCACTAAAACTGAGAGCTACATAGAGACGCTTTCCATCGCATTTCTACCGACAAACTATTAACCAAACACTACTAAGATTTGATTCGTAGGTTTATTTTACTAATTTATTTATAGAAATTATTTTATAGAGTTTATCTCTTGCGATAGAGTCTCAACTGAACTTCAGATAGAAAACTTGAGAGCTAATAATCGTTATACTATATAGTGAATAATTGAGGAATAGTAATTATGATCAATCTTATAGCTTGGATAATTTTAGGTCTTATAGCAGGAGCTATTGCTAAAGCGATCTACCCTGGTCGTCAAGGTGGTGGAATAATTGCAACAATGCTATTAGGTATCATAGGTTCATTAGTTGGAGGAAGCTTATTTAATTTATTATATACAGGTAATTTGGCACTTACAGGAGCAGCTTTCAGTATTCCAGGTTTAATTGTTGCCATCATTGGTGCAATTATTGCTATTTTTATCTGGGGTTTGATTACACGCAGAAGTGCAGTTTAGAATAGTCTTGTGTATGTATATATTAACGATGGTTAGAGCCAACTTACTCAGGAGCTAACCTTTTTTCATAGCTAAGTTTATAATATAAATTATCCAATATTCAAGCACTAAAGTGCTGACTACAAACTAATTAAAATTAACGATATATAGCAATCCGTATGGGAGTTGCGAAAATTGAAAGTTCAGAAAGTTCAGATACCCGACTTATTAATTAAAGAAGTCGGGTATCTTGTCTTGTTATTCACAAAATAGACTAATAACCCTCAAATAATTAAATATGAGGGCTAAAGTCAGTATGCTTTGTCTGTTAAGTAAGTGGGTCAAATTAAATATAAAACCCACCCTCAATCCCTCTCCTTACTAAGAGGTTGTTTGAAAAGTGATTGGCTGTAATTTTAATTACATTATTACCCCCCTTATAAAGGGGAGAAATCCGGTTCCCTCCCCTTATAAAGGGGAGGGTTAGGGTGGGGTAAAAAATATTTGATACATCAATCATGACTTTTCAAACATCCTCTAAGGAGAGGGAAGCCGGAGACAGGGTGAGGTTTTATTTTATCTTTAATTACACCTACCTACTTAAGAGAATTAATCTCTTACTGATCCAAAGACTTTTTGACATCATCTTTGATGTTCTCAACAGTATGGCGCAGTTGTGCTTCTGTTTGCTTTGCTTGACCCTCAGCTTTCTCTTGGGGATTTCCAGTTACTTCGCCTACTACTTCTTGAACCTTTCCTTCAATATTTTTAGCGGTTGCTTCTACTCTATTTTCGATACTCATAATTTTATTTTGACTTTGATTATTTATTTACAATATAAATAGTATTATTAATTTTATTAGTGAACATCGAGCTATAGATATAGATATTTATATAGAAGTCACCAAAAGATAGATTTTTGATAATAAACTTCAGACTTACTTAGAAAGCTGAGAGCTAATATATTTCATATGATAGATGTTCTTCTACTGAATACTATGAGCAAGCCTTACAGATAAAAAATAATGGGTGTAAGAAATAAGTATAGAAAAAGTATATGGACACATGAAATCAACGATCTTGTTAGAGGAATGTGTGGCGGCTTTTTATTTGGCACTCCGTTACTTTATACGATGGAAGTTTGGTGGATTGGATCTATTGCTAAACCATCGATGGTGATGTTAGCGATCGCACTGACTTTTATAGTGGTTTTCTTACTCAATCGTACAGAAGGCTTTCGCAAACGTAGACATGGTACTCGACCTTACGAAGCACTCACAGATACCGTAGAAGCGATAGCTATTGGAATCATCTGTTCTGCATTGATACTGCTGTTATTACAAGAACTGACATCAGAAACTTCCATCAGAGAAATTCTGGGAAAAATTGTATTTGAAAGCGTACCATTTACTCTTGGCGTGGCACTAGCCAATCAATTTTTGGCAGACACTCGCGGTGAAACTAATTCAGACAAACAAACAAACTCTCAAGAAAACAAACGAACTGGTAATCATAAATCTGATGAATTATATGTCACCTTTGCAGATATTGGAGCCACTTTAATTGGTGCGATCGTCATTGCATTTAACATCGCTCCCACAGATGAAATTCCCATGTTAGCGGCGGCGGTTTCACCACTGCGACTGATAGCAATTATTGCTGTATCCTTGCTGATTTCCTATGCAATTGTATTTGAAGCTGGCTTTTCGGATCAGCAAAAACGTAGACAGCAACGAGGTCTTTTCCAAAGACCAATCAGTGAAACTATTATGTCTTACTTAGTATCACTACTCGCAGCAGCTTTTATGCTGTGGTTTTTTCAAAAATTGACTATTAGCGATCCGTGGATAATGTGGTTAGAATACACATTACTATTAGGATTACCTGGAACAATTGGTGGCGCTGCTGGTAGGTTGGCGATATGAACACAGAACAAGAACAACCAAAACGTTCTGCTGCGGAATGGGTGACTTTTGGTGTTGCTTCATTTATCCTGGCTGTGATTGTAAGCTTAGTCGCTTACATTTGGATAAACGAAAAAGATCAACCCCCCGTTCTTTCTGTCAGTAACAAACAAAAAATTTGGGAAGCTGATGGACAGTTTTATGTTCCGTTTGAAATTGTCAATACAGGCGGAGAGACAGCTGAGTCAGTACAACTGATAGCTGAGTTAGAAATCCAAGGTAAAGTTACCCAAACCGGAGAACAACAAATAGACTTTTTATCTCGTGGTGAAAAAGAGGAAGGAGCATTTGTATTTAACCAAGACCCGCGAAAAGGTCAATTAACTATTCGAGTTGCCAGTTATAAATCACCTTAACAATTTGTCAATTGACCAATGACTAATGACCAATAACCAATAACTAAACAGCCACTTTTTTCTTAGACCAAACACCATTATCATCTTCATCAAAATTCTGATGAATTGTTTCCCAAGCTGCTTGTTCAGCTTTGGTTTGATCCTTTGTCTCATCTAAGACAGCATTATAACGTTCAATAAATGTATTCTGAGCTTCGCTGGAAAGATGGGAACGTACCTCTGGAGATAAATCTTCTGGACCACTGCAACGACCAGCACAGGGACGGGGTAATGCTGTTTCCATTGTGTGAATTTCTTCACCACCAGCACTTTCCATGAGTATTTGAAATTCCCCACTCCGCGCGGCTGGAACTTCTGCCATAATTAGGAATTCTCCAGCTTGCAGACGAGTCTGGTATATTGCAGCTTTATCTTCTGGCATACCCAAGGTTGCTAATACAGATACTAAACCAGCACCTGCACTACCTGCGATCGCTCCACTTGCAGCCCCAAGTAATAATGCACCGATAGGGCCTGCGGCTACAATTGGACCAACAAAAGGAATAAATAATACACCAACACCTGTAAGTAAACCTAGCAAAGAACCAAAAAAGGAACCAAAAATTGCTCCTGTTCTTAAACCACCAAGAATTACATCTTTTTTAGTAATAAAACCAGCAATTCGAGTTTCTGACTTAAAGTTTCTACCCATGACCGAAATATGATCTCTAGGTACACCCCGGTCAAGCAAACGCCGAATCACATCATCAACCTGATTCTGTTCTTTATATACAGCTGAAATTGTCCGTTCAGCTTTGTATTCTGGCGCCATTAAATACTCCTTCTACATTATTTTTTTGGTTCGTAGTAAGTGCTTTAGCACTTACAATATCTAATTACTAAAAGTCCTTACTACGAACTTTATTATTCATGAGGTGTTAATTCTATCTACCTTTAGTTACACACCTACGGGTGTTTTTCGTTTTTCTGGTTGGGAACCATCAGCTTGCAATTCTTCTCCTTCAATAAAGGAACGCAGCATCCAAGCTGATTCTTCGTGACCTTCCATTAATCCTGTGAGGAAATCGGCTGTTCCTTGATCGTGAAATTCTTCATCACAGCGATCAATATGCTCACGAAGATTGCGAATTATTTGCTCATGGTTATCTACTAGCAAAGCTACCATCTCGGTTGCTGTGGGGATATTACCAGCTTGTTCCTTGATCGTACCTGCTTTTAAAAATCCCTCCATTGTCCCAATGGGATAACCACCTAAAGCACGAACTCGTTCTGCAATCGCATCAATATTTTCAGTTAGTTGTTCGTACTGCTCTTCCCAAATTTCATGCAGACTGCGGAACTGAGGTCCGACTACATCCCAATGGAATTTTTTGGTTTTCACTACCAGTAGATAGGAATCCGACAAATCTTGATTTAGTAGTTCAATCACACCTTGGCGTTGTTCATCTGTCAAACCAATGTTTAAACGGCGCATTGTTTCTAATCCTTAAGTTAACTCCTCTTATAACTTCAGCAATTCATTGACTTCACAACATCAATCCAAAGAATGATTGTAATTTATTTTGTAAACAGAAAAATTTTTAATCAAAAAATATATTTTATATTCAAATATAGAAAATATATATCTATATATAGATTGCATCTAATACTATAGGATTCCTATTTAAAAATAAATCCCCAGTGGAAGATACTGGGGTGAAAGAAATTTGATGACTATTAGTTATTGCCAGTGACTTTTTTCAGGAAGTTGCTGACTTCTTCTTCTACTGAAACTGCATCTTGAGAATTTTCAGGACGATTCATGTTCTCAGCGTCAGCAGTACCTTGAACCTCGTTGAGTCCTCCGCCACTGGTACGCTTTTGAGTTTCTTTCAATCCCAGGGGAGCAGATTTAGCTACCTTGTCAGTTTGACGCTGAGTGTCAAGTAGTTGATCAGTAGCTTCTGTTGGGTTGCTTTGATAGCTTTCAATTGCAGCAGCAGGAAAAGCATTAGAGAATAGCAGCAAAGCACATGTCAAGGCTACAACTAGAAAACGTACGGGACGCAAAATAGAACCTAATAAAGAAATACTTTTTTGCATTTTAATTCCTCCACGACTCAGAAAATAATATAAAATCAAGAGAATATTGTGCAGTCAAAAGTAATAATAAGTAATAAATGCCGTTATGTAGCTAGCATCTATTTTTATTTGTCTGCCTCAATAAGTTTTGCTTGATTGCATTTTACATTGATGTTTTTCAATGCGTGCATAGTAATTTTATAGTCGGTAATCTAGGAATCTCGAATCGACCTGTAGACTGAAAATTTGAAGATAAAATTTTACAAAATACTCTCTCTAGAGATAGAGATTTTTATATATATTTGTCAGGCTATATAATTCATTAATGAGTTATTAGCAACACTTATTTAAGTAAGTGGGTCAAATTAAATATAAAACCTCACCCTCAATCTCTCTCCTTAGTAAGGAGAGGGAAGCCGGAGGCAGGGTGAGGTTTTATTTTATCTTTAATTACACCTACCTACTTAGAAAGTTGGGATACTCCCAATACGGTTCGGTTAACGATTTTTCGTCATAGTTTTGGGATTGTACCAGACGCGATATATCGCGTCTGGTACAGGATTTAAATGTTAATCGATTTGTCTTATCCGAACCGTATTTGAGATACTCTCTCTGGTTTTATACTGCAAACTGGTAAAACTTGGACTGATGTCATACTGAGCGAAACGTAGTGTAGTGAAGTATCTCGGAGATTATTCACTTCGTTCAGGCTGTTTTTAATATATTAGGGGAGAGCAAAAAAAGATACCAGCCGTGTTTTAGAATTATTCGTTGTGCGGCGAGCGATCGCTTGGGTGACTGCTGGTATCTTTATTTCAGGGCAAGTGCTTTACTGTAATTGGTTCAGGTTGATGTCAGGCGGTATTAAAACTTCATTAATCGCATGGATAACACCATTACTTGCTTGGATGTTCGGCTGGGTAACACTCGCATCGTTCACCGCGATTTGATTACTACTAGGATTAATTTGGATATTGACAGGTCTTTCTTCAAGCGTTTTCAGTTCTCCACGCTTGAGTTGATTGCTAGTGAGTTCGCCAGACACCACATGATATTTCAAAATCTTAGTCAGCGTTTCTCGATTCTGAGGTTGTAACAATTTGTTCAGAGTCTCTTTAGGTAAAGCAGCAAACGCTTCATCAGTCGGAGCGAAAACAGTATATGGGCCTTTACCTTTGAGAGTGTCTGCTAAACCTGCTGTTTTCAATGCAGAACTCAATGTTGTAAAGTTCGATGTAGACAGAGCATAAATGTCACCAGGCTCTGTTGTGGAAGTTGTTGAAGTGGTTGTGCTATTTGAACCACCAATATTTGATGTGGATGTAGTTGTTGAAGTAGTTGCACTAGTAGAATTACCATTATTCGATGTAGAAGTAGTCGTGGAACTACTTTGGCTAACATTATTATTACGACCCACAACATAATTAGCGGCTGTAACATTGTTAGCAAGTGGTTCTATTTTTCCTTGTTTGACCAAAGCTTGATACAAAAGTGCTGCTGCTTCCGCACGAGTGAGATTTTGGAGTGGACTGAGAGTTCGTAGATCTGGATAGTTGACTACAATATTTGCTTGTGTGGCAGCCGTTATAGGATTGATCGCATAAGCAGGTATCCATCCAGCATCTTTGTAGTAACTTCTAAGAATATTTGCTGGCGTACCATCAGGAGATAGACGCAAACCATTTGCTAAAGCAGTTATCGCTTGCGCTCTAGAAATAGATTGCTCTGGGAAAAATAATGTGCTGCCATATCCTACCATGAATCCTGTTTTATAGGCTTCTTGTATTTCAGAAGCTGCCCAGTAGTCACCAGGAACATCTGTAAATCCAGATTCTGTTAACTGTCGAACTTGATTTTGATCAAAAGCCTTAGCAATCATGGCAGCAAATTCTGCACGTTGCACAGGCTGTTGTGGCCTAAAGGTTCCATTCTCAAAGCCTGCAATGATGTTTCTCTGAGCTAAAGCTTGAATAAATGGTTTTGCCCAAAAATCAGGTGCAACATCAGAAAAGTTGGCTTCTGCACCTGGACTTGGAGATGGGGAGGTTGTTTGAGCAACAATGGGAGCAGAAATCACTATAGGAGCGATCGCACCAACTGTCATACTAACAGATAGTAAAGCGGCACTGCCTGATGACCAACGTAAAAAGCTAAACATTGAAAATATCCTCCAAATGTGGGGCTATATTTTAGGCATTACGCCTATTAAGTAAATAAAACTGTTGTGCTGAAAAACTAAATAGAGAAACTATATTTTTTGTCTTGTAGCTTGTTTAAATCAAAATTTGTGTGGAAAGTAATTGAATATATAGGAATCCGGTTTGATTTATGAACTTACTCGTGAGGACTCTTAACAGGTTAAGAAGTTTTTTCATGCGTTGTTGGTGTATGCAGTTCAGTCAGGGCTACTTAATTGCTCACTTCAGAAAAAGAAATAGGTATTGCACAGTCACTCAATGATTTAATCCAGTATTCTTATTTCCAAATCATTCAAATGTGCAACACCTTCTAAATAAAGATGTTGAGGTTAATTTATTGAAGGCGAATTCAGTAGCTGAACTGCTTCTAGCTTAAAGATATCTCTAAAAAGTGGAAAACTTGTGGAGTTGATTAATCTAATTGAACAGGGAATGGGAAACTGAATCTTATTGCTTTTTACCTGCCGCGATCGCGTTCCAAATCATCAATCACTTTTTCTATATACCATTCTTCTGACATCCCAGGATAGTATCTTTTGGTTTGATCAATTAACCGTTGGGCGATTTCCCAATATCCCCCGACCAGTCTCAACAAACGTTGTCGTAGCAGGTTATACTTACCTTGTTTTAATTCAACGCTTGGAAAGTGGATTTTTTTGAGATTTTCAAGGACTTGTTCGTAATTTTTCCAGTCTTCTTTTTCACAAAATATACTGGCTGCTTGCTGATAATCTGCTATGGCGCGTTGCATTTCTTCCATGTGAGCATAGGCAAGACCCCGATTGTAGTAAGCTTGAGCATCATCAGGATTAATTTGTAAAGCTTTAGTATAGTCAGTTACCGCACCCAGATAATTACCCATTGCCCGATATACATTACCTCTGGCAATATAAAGCAGTGCATCCTCTGGTTCTAGTTGCAGTGCTTGGTTAAAATCAGCGATCGCTCCTTGATGATCTCCTAACTGAGAACGCGCCCTTCCCCGGTTACGATAAACTATCGCATCTTCAAAATTAAGTTGTAGCGCTTGATTAAAATCTGCGATCGCCTCACGATAGCTTCCCTGTTTATAAAGCACCACTCCCCGACAACAATAAGCTTGGGCGTCTTGCGGATCAACTTGTAAAGCCCAGTTTAAATCTTCCAAGGCTTGACGAGTATCTCCTTTTTCAGCCTTTTCTAACAATTGGGTAAAATATTCCTGCGGTGATATGATTCGTGTAATTGCGGTAGTTGATTGGTGAACAACAGCAGGAGTTGGTTTTGGTTGCAGTTGTTTAATTTTTTCTAAACACAGACGACAATTTTCTTTATCCTTTTGTTGTAAATATAAATCTGCGGCTAACTTAAAATTGGTGATCGCATCTTGAATTCGTCCCAGTTTCCGGTACACTACTCCTCGTAAATGATAAGCCTTAGCATAACTGCGATCAAAGCGAATCGCTTGATCTGCATCTGCGATCGCCCCTGGTAAATTTTTCAGCGCCAACCTAGCCAAAGCGCGATAATAATAAGCCTCAACACTTTCAGGATTTAATTTTAGAGCAGCCGTATAATCAGAAACAGCTAGAAGAATTTCGCCAGAGTCATAATAAGCTAAACCCCGTTGATATAAAGCATTAGCAAAGTAAGGGTCTACTTCAATAGCACGAGTAAATTCTGCGATCGCCCCAGCATAATCTTTTTGTTTCGCTTTTGCTAATCCTTGATTGTAATAATCATCATTCATATTTGTCATTTGTCATTTGTTATTAGTAAATCTAATTTTATTTAAATTGAGAATTGCCTGACGTGGCTTATTTTGACTAAATAAAAATGCACTAATCAGCACGTTAGTATCAAAAACAAACCGTTGTTTATTCGTCATTCTTCAAAATCGATTCTAATATTTCAGGTGTTAGTCCTCGCTCTTGTGCTTCAAGGCTAGCTTTATCCATTGTGTTTCTCAGGCGGGCGATCGCCTCTTGTATATCAGTAATAAGTTGAGACTGCATAATTTGCCGCAATCTTGAGTTGCAATTGTTCACGTTCTCCTTCAGTGGCATTACGGTATGCTTCTGCGACCTCAGAGGGAACTTTGATAGTAATTTCTTCTTTAGTAATCATGGCGTGTTCGCTTCATAATTTCTCATCTTTATTTATGTTACTTCCTTGGCTCAGGTTCTCATTGCGATCGCTTTCAGGTTTGTGGTGAAAATTGTCTGATTCATAAGGAGCGCACTTGGTGAATATTGTCTCCCGGAAAAATTTGCTCTTCATCAAACCACGGCTTAAGATTGTAGCGAGTTAATTCTTGAGCGATCGCTCTAACTTGAGGTTTGTCTTTGCTATTGTGAGCCAGAAAAACATCAAACTGTTCCACTGATCACTCCTCGATCAATTCTCGCCAGGTATTTTTCTTTCCCAGACATTGAACCAATGCCAAAAGGCAGACTTACAGATATAGTTTTAAATACAATGCGATCGCGCATAAATATAACTAAGCAAACTTAACTAATAATTATTTGTAATTATTGTAGTTGATCTAACCACTAACTTAATGACTACCAACTACCTTTACTATTACCCAACTTTATATCCTGGTGTCTTACTCAGACGCTATAAACGCTTTTTTGCTGATGTCGAACTTGCTTCGGGGGAGGTAGTTACAGCACATTGTCCTAATACAGGGCCAATGACAGGAGTTTGCATCCCTGGTAATGCAGTGCAGCTTTCTAAAAGTGATAATCCTAACCGCAAATTAGCTTACACTTGGGAATTAATTCAATTACATGACAATGAACCAACATGGGTAGGCGTCAATACAGTTTTGCCAAATCGCATCATTAAATTAGCATTAGAAAAAAATCTTTTCCCCGAATTAGGTAAGTATCATCAAATTCGTGGTGAAGTTGTCTACGGACAAGATAAAAAAAGTCGAGTTGATTTTTTTATCTCAGCAACTGCAACAGTAGAGCAACAATCAAAATCACTGTCAATTGAAATAGATAATGACCCAATTTTATCTCAAACAGCATCACGAGAAAACAGTGCATTACTATTAACTGATCATAATCGTCCGATTTATTTAGAAGTGAAAAACACCACTTGGACGCAAGGCAAATTAGCCCTATTTCCTGACACAGAAACAACACGAGGACAAAAACACTTGCGAGAATTAATGGCACTTCTTCCCCAAAGTCGGGCAGTCATGCTTTACTTTATTAATCGGGGAGATTGCGAAGAATTTGCCCCTGGTGATAGTGCCGATCCTGTATATGGAAAATTATTACGCCAAGCAATATCTTTAGGTTTAGAAGTTCTACCTTGTCGTTTTGAAATCTCACCAATAGGTATCCGCTACTTGGGTTTAGCAAAACTGAAAGTTTGATACTTTAATATATACAATAGACCTCTTTGAAAACTAATGTAGAGACGCGATTTATCGCGTCTTATATTCTCAAATGTGTCGTCAAAACAAGTAAAAAGTAAAAAGTAAAAAGTCAATCCCGATTGTCAATCTGCGCTCGTTGCAAGCTACCAGAAAAATCTACATACACTGTCTTCCACTCTGTGAAAACATCTAAGGCGGTAGTTCCGGCTTCTCGGTGTCCGTTACCTGTTTGTTTGACGCCACCAAAAGGCAAATGTACCTCTGCACCAATAGTAGGGCCATTAATATAAGTTATTCCCGCTTCGATATCGCGCATGGCTGTAAAAGCGCGGTTGATGTCACGGGTGTAAATTGAGGAAGAAAGACCGTATTTAGTGTTGTTGAGGATGGCGATCGCTTCCTCAAAACTATTCACTTCTATTAATGCTACCACTGGCCCAAATATTTCTTCTTGGGCAACTCGCATTTGTGGCGTCACTTGATCAAGAATAGTTGGTAGAAAGAAGTAACCGTGTTTTAATTCTCCCTGTGTGGCAATTTCTCCACCAATTAATACTTTTGCTCCCTCTGTATGAGCAATATCTAAATATTTGCTAACTCGTTGTAATTGTTTTTCGTTGATAATCGGCCCGATTTCTGTATTCGGATCATTACCAGCACCAAGGCGTAATTTACTAGTACGCTCTTTAAGCATAGTAGTAAATTTATCTTTGATATCCCGATGCAGGATCAAACGACTGGTAGCGGTGCAGCGTTGACCAGCTGTACCAAATGCTCCCCAAAGTGCGCCATCCAAGGCCAGTTCCAAATCAGCATCTTCCATAACTATTTGAGCATTTTTACCACCCATTTCCAAACACACACGTTTGTGAGTGCGTCCACAGATAGAACCAACTTCTGCACCTGTTTCGGAAGAACCTGTGAAAGATACCAAGTCTATACCGGGATGGGAAACTAGGGCTTTGCCAACTTCTTCGCCCACACCATGTACTAGGTTAATTACTCCTGGTGGTAAACCTGCTTCGGCAAAAACTTCTACTAATTTTGTAGCACAAGCGGGGGTATCTTCTGCTGGCTTGAGGATAACAGTATTACCACATACTAAAGCTGGCATTGCTTTCCAGCAAGGAATAGCAACCGGAAAATTCCAGGGGGTAATCAGGGCGCAGACTCCAATAGGCATCCGTACCGTCATCGCGAATTTGTTGGGCATTTCTGATGGTGTGGTTTGCCCAAACAAGCGTCGCCCTTCGGCTGCACTATAAAAAGCGCAGTCAATACCTTCTTGTACATCTCCCCGCGCTTCTGCTAAGGGTTTACCCATTTCCCGGCAGATTAATTGTGCCAGTTCTTCTTTGTATTTGCTTAAAACTTCCCCAACTTTAAAAATATATTCTGCTCTAGCTGGGGCGGGGACTAATCGCCAACTTTGGTAAGCTTGGCGTGCTGCAACTACTGCTGCTTCCACATCAGTTGCAGCAGAACGCTCAAAAATAGCAATGACTTCACGCTTATTAGCAGGATTGCGGCTTTCTAAAGTCGCTCCCGCAGTAGCGGTTAACCATTGACCATCAATATAATTACGACAAGTTAGTGGAGTGGTCATTCGATTTTGGATTTTAGATTTTAGATTTTAGATTTTAGATTTTAGATTTTAGACTTCGTCGTAAGCGCTCAGTCGAACGATTTTGGATTGGTTTTACCCCTTCGCCCCTTATCCCTTCCAGGAGGTATCGAGTTCCCCAATCCCCGATCCCCATTTTAAAACCCACATTCCGCACTTCAAATTGAAGTACAAAGAGATTACATCATGAGAAAAGCGAAAAAATCAGGATGATTAAGAAATAGAGTACTGAACGAATATATTTTGAAAAACAAATAATCAAA
>JAHHHW010000008.1 GCA_019359115.1 Pelatocladus maniniholoensis HA4357-MV3 | reverse complement strand
TGGGATTGAACACTTTTAATTCTCGCGAATTCTTGTGTTGATGTACAGTCCCCTGATTATTCGCGATGAAAAATCGCGAATTTTTTTCCCTTCTCTCCCTCTTTTTGCAAAATTGGGATGCTCCCGATTTTCCCTCGCTATCACCAGTTGGACGCCGTGCGCCGCCTGATTGCCCATGCCAAAGACAACGGGACAGGGCAAAGCTATTTGATTCAGCACAGCGCGGGGAGTGGGAAAAGTAATTCGATCACCTGGTTAGCCCATCAGCTTGCCAGCTTGCACGATCGCCAAGACAACCGCGTATTTGATTCGATTGTCGTGATTACCGACCGTCGCGTACTTGACCGCCAGTTACAACGCACCATCCGCCAGTTTGAGCAGGTTTCCGGTGTGGTGGAGAACATCGACAAACATTCAACCCAACTCAAAGAAGCACTGGAAGCGGGGAAAAACATCGTTGTCACCACGTTGCAGAAATTTCCCGTCATTGTTGACCAGATGCAAGCCTTATCCGGGAATCGCTTTGCCGTTATCATTGACGAAGCTCATTCTTCTCAAACCGGGGAAAGCAGCAAGAAGTTAAAAGACGTTCTCAGCGCCGCCAGCCTGGAAACTGCCGCAGCCGAAGAAGAAGCGATGGAGGACGATACCGAAGACCGCATTGAAGCCGAAGCCCGCAAACGCGGACGGTTGACGCACCTCAGCTATTTTGCCTTTACCGCCACCCCCAAGCCGAAAACCCTAGAACTGTTCGGCACGAAGCAACCGGATGGCTCGTTTCAACCCTTCAGCCTCTACACTATGCAGCAGGCGATCGAAGAAGGTTTTATCCTCGATGTGCTGCAAAATTACACTACGTACAAAACGTATTTTAATTTACTCAAAACCGTTGAAAATGACCCGCGCTATGACCGCAGCAAAGCCGCTTCCATGCTGCGCTGGTTCGTGGATTTGCATGACCACGCCATCCAGCAAAAAGTAAGTATTATTGTTGAGCATTTTCACCAAATTATTACCGATACCATTGACGGCAAAGCAAAAGCCATGCTTGTCACTCGTTCTCGCCTGCACGCGGTGCGCTACAAGCTAGCGATTGACCAGTATTTGCGGGATAAAGGCTACCCCTACCAGTCCTTAGTAGCATTTACGGGAACGGTGAAAGATGGGGACATGGACTTTACCGAAGCCAGCATGAACACCGCCTCTGCCGGAACGCATATATCCGATCAGGCGACTGCCGAGACATTTAAGCAAGAGCCATACCGCTTTCTGATTGTGGCGAATAAATTCCAGACTGGCTTTGACCAGCCGTTGCTGTCGGCAATGTATGTGGATAAAAAACTAGGTGGGGTAAACGCGGTACAGACCCTTTCCCGCTTGAATCGTACCAACCCTGATAAAATCAGTACCGTGGTGCTGGATTT
The DNA here is from genome assembly GCA_019359115.1 of Pelatocladus maniniholoensis HA4357-MV3. Taxonomy (GTDB): domain Bacteria; phylum Cyanobacteriota; class Cyanobacteriia; order Cyanobacteriales; family Nostocaceae; genus Pelatocladus; species Pelatocladus maniniholoensis. Next base: position 19,080 of record JAHHHW010000008.1, on the reverse strand, counting down.
TGCCAATGAAGCGTCGGTGATTCAAACCGCGTTTGAGCAATATTACGATCGCACAATTTTGACTGAGGAAACAGACCCCAATATTCTGTACGATGTCCAGTTTCAGTTGGACGATTCTCATTTCTACGACGAAAATGACATCACCACCTTTGCAAGAGTATATTTCAGCACTAAAGGCACTCAGGACAGGCTTCATGCTGCTCTCGCTTCCGTAATTGACCGTTACCGCGAAGCCACGGAAGACCAACAGTTTGATTTTCGCAAGAAACTGGGCGATTTTATCCGACTGTATGCGTTTATTTCTCAGTTGCTACCCTTACCTGATGCCGATTTGGAGAAATTTTACGAATTTGCCCGTCACCTCATCCGCAAACTGCCCGTTTCTAGTCAGCGTTTACCCTTAGATGTGCAGCAAAATATCGAACTCGAATCCTACCGAATTCAACAAACGCACAGTGGCAAGATTAAACTAGAACGCGGTGTCCGCGAGTTATCCCCCATCACAGCAGTAGGCACAGGTAGCCCCTTTGTTGAACAATTAGAAGCCCTCTCGCAGATTATTCAGGAAATCAATCAACGCTTTGGCACGAATTTTTCTGATGATGAACGTGTTTTTATCGAACGTCTGGAACTCAAGCTAGATGAAAGCAAGCCTCTGCAAGCAAGCACGCGGGTTAATTCTCCTGAAAATATCCGCCTGACGTTCAATAATATCACCAGTGATTTGATGCAGGAGATGATTGAGACAAATTTCAACTTTTACAGACAGTTCAACGATGACCAGGATTTTGCAGAACTGCTGATGAGCTTTTTGTTCCGGCGGTATATGGACAGAAGAAACAGTCCGGGGGATGGCAGAGCAGGGATGGGGGGATAATTTAACAATCAGATTCGTTGACATGGCTTCACTCTACACCCATCTCAATAGCTCCCAAAGCTCTAAGGTTGGCTCTTTGGTCTTCCGTCAAGCCAACAACAGCAGTGATGTTCATTCCCTCATAAGGTTTAGAAATTTTTAAGGATAAAGGTAGTTCTGATTCACCTTTATGCATGTTTCTCAGGCGAATCATTCCATCATGAATACCACTAGCTATTAACTGTCTATCTGGACTAAAGGCAATTGATAAGACTTCATCAGCATCTTCCTCAAAAGACTTGATGAGTTTATGTTCATGAATATTCCATAGAAGTATCATCCCATCTTGAGAGCCACTGAGAAGTGTATGTCCATCTAGGCTAAAAATAACTGAATGTACCCAATTTTTATGTTCTGTTATAGTTTCGATGCACTCACCTGTTTGCATTTCCCAAATCTTCACAGTGCAATCATTACTACCACTGGCGATGATCTGGCTATCTGGACTAAAGGCGATCGAGCGGACTAAATTATTATGACCCTGCAATATCTTAATATTTTTGCCTGTTTGAACATCCCAGATTCTGACAGTGTTGTCATCACTGCCACTAGCAAGTAGCTGCCCATCTGGACTGAAGAGAACCGTTCGTACCCAATTTCCATGACCGCGTAATATTTTTGCAGGTGTACCCCTATGAACATCCCAGATTCTGACAGTGTTGTCATCACTACCACTAGCAAGTAGCTGACCATCTGGACTAAATGCAACTGACCTCACCCAGTGATTATGAGCTTCAAGAACTCGGAGGCATTGTTTACCCTTAGTGTGCTTGAGATCCCATATTCTGATTTTGTGATCGTCACTGCCGCTAGCAAGCAACCGACCATCTGGGCTGTATGCCACTGACCAAATGCGACTAGTATGTCCTCTGAGAGTAGTGGCAATCTTGCCAGTACAGATATCCCATATCCTAACAATCTTGTCTTCACTACCACTGGCAAGGTACTTACTATTAGGACTAAAAGCAACTGACAAAATCCAATTAGAGTATCCCCTGACTGTACTCAGACATAGACCCGTTTTAGCATCCCAAGTTTTCACGGTTTGATCGTCACTTCCACTAGCAATTTGCTCTCCATCCAAACTAAAAGCAACTGACCAAACTCGATTATCGTGTCCATATAAAATATTGCGGCATCGATTAGTTTGAATATCCCAGATTCTGACGGTGTTGTCATCACTACCACTAACAATTCGTTGTCCATCGGGGCTAAAAGCTACTGACCTTACCCAGTTCTCATGTCCTAGCAAGTTTGTGCAACATTTTGTTGTGCGAATATCCCAAATTCTGACGGTGTTGTCATCACCACCACTAACAATTCGTTGTCCATTGGGGCAAAAAGCTACTGACCTTACCCAGTTTTCATGTCCGGTTAGGGTTTTGAGGCAATTACCCGTGTTACTATCCCAAAGTTTGATGGTTTTATCCTCACCACCACTTGCCAGCAGTTGACCGACAGGACTAAATGCTACTGACCAAATCTTACCAACATGTCCTGTCAAGGTTTTTAAATTCTTACCAGTATCAACATCCCATATTTTTATGGTTCCATCTTCACTACCACTAGCAAGCAACTTGCCATCATGACTAAAGGTAACTGAACGTACACAACTAATATGTCCTTCTAATGTGCAGAAGAACTTACCAGTTTTAATATCCCATATCTTGACACTTTGGTCGTCGCTGCCACTAGCAAACCTTTGACCATCGGGGCTGAAGGCGATCGAACGAACCCAGTGATTATGTCCTTTACAAATCGAACGTCTTTGTCCCTGAAACAGGCAAATTTCCCCATTAGAAGAACCGATCGCCAGAAATTCTCCACTGAATGCAACTGACAAAATGCTACCAAAGGGTTCTTTAAAAAGAGAATCATCTAAGTAAGCACCTGTGAAGTTGGTATTTTGCAAGTTGGCATGGGTTAAATCAGCACCTTGAATGACGGTATGGCTCAAATCTTGTCCTGCTAGAGCCTCTGGATCAATTTGCAAAAGAAGTGTCACAGTATATCCAGCCACATAACCTACTTCTTTTTCTGTCTTCCCACGTGTGGCTTTAATTATCTTCAGCAAGCGATCGCCAGCAATTTTCGAGCGGTCAAGCATATGTTCGAGCAAGTTGAGAACTGCTTTTGTTAAGTCTCTTTGTCTGTTTGTCAGTTCTCCGAATTTAAAAGCATCAAATAAACGGTTCGGTGATAAAGTCGAAAATTCTTTCAGTGGTGCAATGGGTATGACTTTACCCTGTTCATCCACTTGACGTTGAAAATAAGATAACCAAGTATACGCTTGAGGAAGAGCTTTCTTATCTATATGTAACGACTCTGTTGCTAAATTAACAAAATCAGGAGCTAATACTCCCAGTTGTGCAGCTAGTTTGTAAGCGATAAAAAATTCTATAAAGGAGCGATGCGCGAGTTCGTAGTCACCATCAGCATTTCGAGTTAGCATAGACTGACCCATCATGTCATAGCTCCAGTGGTCAATCTCTTCTGGCTCTTGGACAACAGCACCAAATAGTTGACGAATCCGATCTGGGAACTTGCGATAGTTCAGCTGCATTTGATCGGTAACGAACATTTCCCAAGACAGTTCACACAGAAAATACAGCTTATCAGCAGCAGAAGTAAAGGTGCGCTCTGCTTTGATATCCCGGGCCATTTTCTCTCGAACAGCTAACAGATAGATGTGAGACAAGTCTACTGGCTGACCTAACTCAATTTTAGGTAGTGCATCCAGTATCAAGTCAATCATTACAGGTCGTCTCGCTAAATCCAAGAGTTTATTGTTTCTCATGACCTGTTCTACGATCGCATCTCTTTGTGCTAAAGTTTTATGTTGCAGCCGGGAGCAAAGCATTTGACGAATTTGGTTATCACTGAGGGTCTGTAATTCCAATACTTCAAATTGGGGACCCAATTTTCGAGTCGAGGTTGGTTGTCCTGTTTCTATAGAATTTAATAAAGCTGCATTCAGCAGAGAGTGACCTTTTTGTAATTTAGGGAGATGCTCTGCACGACAAGTGAGAATTACCTTAGCTCCTGTTTCGACAACTTTAGCTAGCTCCCAAAAATTATCAATGACTTTGCGGCGATCTACTTTACCTGCCATTTCATCAAAACCATCAAAAATGAGCAGGAGCTTGCCCATACTATTAAGTTGTTTGAAGACTAAATTAGTCAGGGGAATATTGTGTACGGAGAAGAAGAACCAAGCTAGAACATTCTCTACATTTAGTGCTTTAGTATAATCCCGCAGAGGAATTAGTAAAGGTAATCGAGGTCTAGTTTTACCCTGTAGCTTGGCTTTTTGATACCGTTTTAAAGCAGTCCAAGCGTAATGAAATGCAAACCAGGTTTTACCTGTACCAAATTCTCCCAAAATAGATATGTGTTTCTTGTCTGGATCATCTAGCCAACGATCTATATAGCCATCAATCCAGCCATCTGCCTCAGTGTAACAACTGACGATTGGTTCCCCTGTGATTGGGTTGACTCCTTCTTGTTTAACACAAGCTAAAGGAACATAGGTTTTGTCATTAATACCTCGCTTCCTGAGTTGTTCCTCTAACCATTTAAAATACTGGCTAAAATTGACCCCTTCATCAATCAGTTCATCGAAGGTATAACAAAATAGTTCTAATTCTCTGTGTTTTCTGTACTCTGCGATCGCTTCACTGACAGCATAACTAAATTTAAGTTCTTTGTTTTCTTTATACTGTTGAATAGCTTCACGCGCTGCACGACTAATCCGCAGGTCAGCAACCAACCATGCTTCATTGGGTTTGTACTCTAAGACTGCTTGACATAAACCATCCAGGTGATTCAGGTTAACCTCTCCTTCCACACCTCGTGCCAAAATGCGATCGTATCCTCCCCGCTTGGGAATATGGATAATCATGTCAAAGAAGTCATCTTGCCTTATTCCACCAGGTATGAACTCATAGCCCAAAGCTTCAAACCAGCTTCTCATTTTCTTCTCAAGATGGGAAGATTGTTTGGAGTCAGTTCCTTGAGAAAAGAGGCTTTTCTCCTCTTGATTTTGAAAATTTGCATATGAGATTTGAGACGACCAACCTGCTTTACTATCAAAGGTGTCTGATTTTATCTTTGACTTGGATAAGTCTGATTCATCTGATACTTGAGACACAAGGTTGATATCATCGATAATTTGCGCTTGTAAGGCCGCATTGTGACTTAACAATGCCCTTTGTAGAGCAGCGCGAAAATTTCTCTTGCTGACTTCTTCACCCAAAGCCTCTGAAAGCAACTTCCAGAATTTATGGCTGACATCTCCTTTCAGATAGTTGGGTTTATAGGGTGAGCCTTTTGCCATCTTTTCATAAGTTAAACCCTCCCAAGAACCGCGCAGTACAGTCAGTTCTGGGTCAGTCAGCCTCCTACCTTTGGCTTTATATACTGCTGACTCTACAATCTCGATTACATCTTGAAAATTCATGAGACTGTGGAATGATTAGGATTTTTTATCATGATAAAGCATGAATTGCTCTAAAAATACTTTTTGGGTAAATATACTTATAGATAATATGTTCTCCATAAACATATCTTTATGAATTTTTTAGTTTCTTTCTGATTATTTCTAACATCAAATGATAGCAATACTGTTATTATTCGACTCATGCTAAGACTGGTGATTGTTACTGAGACACCTTGACAATAATTTTACCGGTTGTTTTTAATAAAAAAGCATGTAAGTTGATGTTTTACAAGGATTTTATTGTCATGAAAAATTATGCTTTCGCAGGATTATATGGCGACAGTAAGCATTTCCTATCAGTTCCTCCTGATGATGGAATGCTAGTGGACTTGTCAAAAGACAAACATCCAACACAATTGTATGGGTGGGGATACACTGGGAAAACTCTGAATTTAAGCGCACAAGGAACTTATTTCGGGTTTGTTGTTGATGGTCAAACTGATGTGATTTCCTATCATGCAGGATTTGAACTAGCCTTTACCCTTACCAAAGGTATGTACTTTAGTGTTCCTGGTGCTGTGTCTGTTCGGGGTGGATGCGGAATTGCGATCGCCAGTCTAAACTATCGTGGGATGTTTATGGTTGGGGGACCAATTGAAGAAAAGGGTAGATTGTGTTACATGGATGGTTGCTCTGATTCCCTGTTGATCCCACCAACGATAAAAGGCGATCCCTGTCTCAATCATTTACACTTCCCACCTGGTATTAGCCAGACACGACACACTCATCCTTCTATCAGAATTGGGGTAGTTACGAGTGGTGAAGGACATTGCGAAGTCCCGGAAAATGAAGACGGAACTGGAGCAGCTATTGAGATACCCTTGAGTCTAGGTCAAATCTTTATCATTCCACCTGAAGGACATCACAGCTTTTTTACTAAGGACAATACGCTGGATATCATTGCATACCATCCTGATAGTGACATCGGACCAACTCATGATAACCATCCGATGATCAACCGGACTTATGTTGATGGCGTATCGGTTAGGGAAATTGAGGAAATCAGAACGAAGATTATTGTTTGATAAATTACGCAGGAGAAATCTATGTTGTTCATTTTCATCGCTAGCGTCAAATTATTGCTATTTGTTATTGCTTGCGTGTGGATTGTTACATTAATTCTAGGTGTTATTGAGACAGCCTCTAGATCAGATAGAAATAGAGTTATTAATCTTTTGAACCGTATTTTGAACCGTAACTCTAGAGTTAGACACTCACCTCTGTTGAGACTCAGGGAGATTTGCGAGTTTTGGTTGCCAATACTAATAGTTCTAAATGTGTTACTAACCCTCTTTGAGAAACTATCCAGTTGCCAAATATTACTAACCCTCCTTGAGAAATTATGTAATTGCCAATGCTCTTAGAAACACTCACAATTTCCCATAATTTTAAGAATAACTGACTTTAGCATACTTTTGCAACAAATCTTAAACATGAAAAAACTTGTTATTACATGTTGCTTTTTCATGAGATTGAGTTTAAACTGAATATCAAGTCAGGCTAAAACCCTGATTTGACCAATAGAGACAAAGTAGCCCCATGTTAGAAGGACTTTTCGGGACTCTTCAAACATATCTACCGAATGAATATCAAGGTTCAATACCACGCAAATTGATTGTAGAGTGCAACATGATGAGGAGTGGTAAAGTCCCGGAGTTCCTAGTTACTATAGTGGGGCATCCGAATAAAGATTTTCGATTTCAAAAAGCAGAAGTAGACACCTATATTTTGAGACGTCAGCTGCTGCTGAAACCTTGTGGTGTAGTGTTAATGGAGAACAGAACCACTGCGATTGATTGTTTAGAAGCAGGTTTACTAAATATTCTTCAGACCAGTGGTTATGGAGATGTAACCCTCATATTTCATAAGGGCTTTTTTCTTTGTAAAGTAGCGTTCTCTTATCGAAGAAGTCTTGGAAACTAGCTTAACAATTAAGAGTTTTACCCTTTGAAATATCAAGCAGTTATAAAACTGATGGTGGGGATTGAAAAAAAGAATAAATTTTGACTATCCAAAGAGAGTTGAATACCAACCCAGGGACTAGTTTACGTGGAGTACCACGCGACTAGTCTCTTGTTTTTTTCAAAGAAAAACATAGTAGGAGATTATTTCTCATGGACTGTAAATATAAAGACCATCCTTTTCCTCCTTGTAGATTTGAGCAACATCCACGTAATCCTAATATTTATTTTTGTCCCCACTGTCGAGAATCTTATGATGTGCGGGAAGTAGGAAATCAATTTCCTACCTGGTTACTGTTGATGATTGCAATAGTCATTTTAATGATTGTTGCTGGTAATCCTAAATCTCTTCCGTCTCATGAGGAAAATATTCCCACTCCTAACCCTAGTCAACTTGAGTAAGACTCTTGTATTTGCTACTCTCCCTTACTGTAGTTGAGGGTGCATTCCATTACAACATTTGACTTTTAAGTAAGGTTAAATAAGGGCAAAAAACCATGAAAACTAATCTACAAAACGAATATAATCTGCTGTTTAAGTTCGCCGTTAAGGGACTCAAGTATTTTGTATTAGCATTAGTTGGCTTTGCGATCGCCTATGTTATATCTACAGTGCTTAACGCTGTCCCTATTGTCCAGATGCTGCTATCGCCAAGTTTATGGCAATGGATGATGCGTATAGCTGTTTTCATTTTCTGTATGTTCGCGATCGCTATAATTTTAGATTCTTGGCGATAGCATTTTGTTGAGATTTTGCCTTTCAAATGATTTAAATAAGTTAGTAGTGAGGACTTTAGTCCTCACTACTAACCTTTGGTTATTTGCGCTGTTTTATTTATCTTGGCTGAGTAGAATTCAGCCAAGAATTAACTTTTCACAGCATGTTGAAAAGCTAATAAAAATTTGCTTTATTTTGCAGGATATTTCGCTAAAAATTCATCACCAGGAATCACTGTGGTATGAAATAAATAGTCTTTGTTTTTCTGGTAACGTATATCTTGTTTAACAATTGCCATGAATTCTCTATGACCATCGCGAGTACGCCCAACTAAACACCCTGCACTAGCACCTTTAATATTAGTACGAGGATAATCAAATCCCCAGTGTTGGTTGATATCAAAGACACCTGTGTCGAGAAAATCGCCAGTTCGCATCATGTCTTTATTTTTGTCGCGATATACAGAAATAGGTGTCTTTTGAACTAAGGCTTCATGTGGATCTGAACCACCTCCGTAATGAATGCCTACTGCCCAAGCTTTATACTGTCCAAAGGCTATTCTGGCAGCTCCATATTCTTTTGCTCTACCTCCCATAGGATTGTTAGTGAAACTAGTACCAGGTTCTGTTGTCCCTTCCCAATTACCTCTGATTACTGGTCTAAAATCTGCATCTGGTATTTCAATTACTACACGGCGATCATTGAATTCGTTGGGAGCATCACTATTTTGAGTTCCATCTGCATTCATTCCCTCAACATAGACAATGTTGTACTTTTTGTCCCCCACAGATACGCGGTAGTTCATCTCTACCATATATTTAATAAGTCGAGCTGCTAGGTTATTGAGAGAATAATCGATTTTAGGTGCAGGAATATCACTTGGTTTGCTTTCTATTAAAGCTTTAGCTGTTGCTAAACCTAGAAATCCTTTCTCTTGAGCAACTTCTGGACGAATTGCAGAAATAGCTACTTGAAATTCCACAAGTGCGTCACTAGAAATACGTCCAAATTGTCCATCCGCAGGAGGATCAAGAAATTTCAACCAAATCAGTACCTGTTGAATATGGGTTGCTAGTTCTTTATCAGCAGCGATCGCTTCAATTCCATAATCTAAAGAACTTTGATTTTCTTTAGCTTGTTTACTGGCTTGATAGAAATTTTCTAAACGCATAATATTTCATCCCCTGGTCAAAAACTAAAATTAAGTTCTAGTTACTTAATAAAACAATGCTCATTTCAAGAATTACGCATTCGCATAAATTTAAATTGTTTGCAGAACAAAATAGCGGATCAGTTAATGAAGAACTTATCCTGAGCAGCTTGGCTGAGTTATGGAACAACCTAATTTAGGCTAATTAATTAGCAAACTCAATAAAACTAATCTTGTTCTATAACCTTTGCATATGCATCAAAAATAAAATGCTCATCTCGATTCGCTTTACTTTTATCAATCCACTTTACCCAATAGTGTCTTTCTTCATATCCGAAATCTAAAATTGGATATTCTCCAGGCTCAATATCGACTAGAGCTTCTTTTGGTATTTCAGATGATTGTTCTGTAGAAGGTTTCAAGACTGTTTTTTGAGTGACTTTCAGAAGATATTTTTTCCCTTCAGCAGGTTTTGGTTCATCTGCGTCTGATTCTCCAATTAATCCATCTTTGATAGCTTCAGCCATTTTTTCAGCATTGAAGTAAGAAGCCTGCCCAATCTTGGAGGGGACAATGCGACGGGTATCAAGCCCCCGCTATTTTTAGAGGAGAATTCAAATGAGAGGAACAGTTGAGTAATTCCCAATTTCTTGGGTTTAAGTTGCATATGAGTAACCATCCTTTGCATGAATGCGTTTACAAAACTTGTGCGATATTCCTTGAACTAGTCCATCCTTGGTTGAGATATTAAAACTCCCAGTAGCACGAGTTGCAATTCTTCCAACGTATTCGCCTACTTTCTTGCCACTAGTTACAGCAGCTTTAACAATATCGCCAGTTTGAAAACCAAAGTGAAATTTAGTTCTGGAACAGTGACGATTCGGAAATCCAAATTTGTCAGTTCGGCATGATTGGCGAGTACCATGACCATTGCCTGTAATCAACAATGGTTTAACGCCTTTAATATTAAGAATTGGTGTTGACGAACCAACGCAAGCAGCATCTAACCAGTGAGATTTTTCTAAATTTTGTTGATTACGATTGAACTTTGTCAATCCACCTGAACCCGTTTCTACTGGTAATCCAGTTGCTTTTAGAATTTTCAGCAGTGCAAATCTAGTAGTGTTTACTGCCGCCGCATCCGCCAATGGTATGCAGGCTTGTTTCAAGATTTTCTCTAACCTGATTGGCTCTTTTTTGAGAAATTCTTTAATATCTTTAGTGCCTTTTTTGGTGTTGCATTTAGAACAACTTAGAGTGAGATTTGTAATAGAATTAGAACCTCCTTTAGCTCTTGGATGAATGTGTTCTATCTGAAGTGCAATGTCTTTTACTCCGCAGTATGCACATTGCCTATTCCACTTTTCTAATAGATATTCCCTAGTCTCGTAACCAGCTAATGTACCTTGTTGATATTCCTTGCCTTGAATATCTCGATTACGCATTAACTGCATGTCAAAGCGCACCAATTCTTGACTTATAGCTGAAATGGAAACAAGTTTACGTAACTTATTAACCCAAGTTTTGATATTCTCAACCCGACTTTGTAAACTAGGTGCTAACCATCCTTCTGGACGTGTTCTGTTTAAGAATCTTGGTTGACGGTATCTAGTTTTACGATTTCGTCTACTTCTGCGAAGTTGTCTTCTAGAAGTTAAAGAATCTCGAATTGCAAAGCCTCTATGCTTTAATTCCGCAGCAAAGACAACTTCACCAGATGAGTCGTTAACTAATGCAAGTCCAGTATGTTTTGCACCAGGATCAATCTTTAATCGTAGTCGTTGAACCGGGGCATCTGAACGTGATTCTTTTAAGATTAATGTGAACGGAAATCGTCTAAAAAATACTGCTTTTTTGTTTCGTAATAACTGCCTTGCCTGTGCGCTATGTATTGGATCTAATGGTCGTTTTTCTGAATCAATTACAAACACTTTGGACACGAAGTCCCTCCTTGCGGGTAAAGTTAGCCTTGACAATGATTTAAAGGCTTTTTACGTCAACGACACTAGCTTCAACCCAATATGCTTGTTTAATCGTTGACCTCAGAGCTACAAACTGGCTTCGTATTTGTAGGTGAGATCACCTAAAAATCGTAGTGATTTAACACGCTTGTCGGGTAAACTCTGGGCTTTAAAGCCCCCACTGGAACGGTATCCCGTTCAGTGGTGGGTAGTTTACTTTTCAATTCCCAGCTTTTTGCTGATTTAAAGTATTTTATATTTAACAAGTACTATAACAGGGCTGTATCATATTTAACCTAAAATTAATCTAAAGTTCGTATGGATTGAAATGAAGCGGTGCGCTAGAGACGATACTCCTTTGGAGTCGCTACGCGATGGTGCATTAGACCCTCAAAGGAGCTTCCCGAAGGGTAGCACCCGCCTAACGGCGATCCCACCTTTTGCAATCAAGGCTAATCTAAAAGAATGCTATCCACTCAAACTCAACTTTTGCGACTTTCCCAAGGACAACTTAACCTGCTAGAACGTTGTCCGCGTCAGTTTCAACATACCTACTTAGAACAACTATATTCTCCTACTGATCCAGAACGGGAAGAACACCAGACTTTAGGGAGTCGTTTTCACCTGCTAATGCAACAGCGAGAGATCGGATTACCTATTGATGGTTTTTTGCAGACAGATACACAACTACAAAGTTGGATGACAGGTTTTGCAAACGTGGCACCAGACATATTAACACCTATTAGTAATAGTCAAATTTTTCGCGAAAGCGAACATTACCGAACCTTACAAGTTCAAAATTATTTACTGACTGTTGTCTACGATTTACTCATTGCAGATAATCAGCAAGCACAAATTTTCGACTGGAAAACTTATCCCAAACTTCCTAATAAACGTAAACTAGAACAAAATTGGCAGACACGCCTTTATTTGTATGTGTTAGCAGAAACTAGCGATTATCTACCAGAAAATATTTCCATGACATACTGGTTTGTTCAATCTGAAGGTCAACCACAAAGTATTAAATTTAGCTACAATGATATCCAACACAAAAAGATTGCCAAGAAACTCAAACAATTATTAAGTAAATTAACTCATTGGCTAGAAGATTATCAGCATAAACAAGATTTTCCACAAGTTTTAGAAGGTAGTAAAACTTGTGAATACTGTCAATTTGCGAAGAGATGCGATCGCATTTATCCTGTTACCGCACAAATATCAGAAGAAAACTCTCCGACCCAAGATTTAGATACTAACCTCATGAATATCGATAGCATTCAAGAAGTATCTTTATAAAAGAAATTGTTGGAGGTTGTTTGAAAAGTAATTTGCTGTGATTTTAAGCACTTGCTGATCCCCAAGGCGGAAGTTGCTACAAGCTACGCGAAACACGCAAACGTGAAGACGGAAGTTGCTGCAAGGTAGACAGAAGTTGCTACAAGCTACGCGAAACACGCAAACGTGAAGACGGAAGTTGCTGCAAGGTAGACGGAAGTTGCTACAGGCTGCGCGAAACACGCAAACGTGAAGACGGAAGTTGCTGCAAGGTAGACAGAAGTTGCTACAAGGTAGGCGGAAGTTGCTACAAGGTAGGCGGAAGTTGCTACAAGCTACGCGAAACACCCAAACGTGAAGACGGAAGTTGCTGCAAGGTAGACGGAAGTTGCTACAGGCTGCGCGAAACACGCAAACGTGAAGGCGGAAGTTGCTGCAAGGTAGACGGAAGTTGCTATATTTATGATATGCCCGAACAACAGTGGATTTTAGCACCAACTGAACAATTACCAGAATGGTTTCTACAAGCTGTCAAGCAGTATACACCCACATCTAGTGGACAGTTTGCAGCACAGTTGTTATGGCAACGTGGTATAAAAGGCATACCACAAATAGCCACTTTTGTTAATCCCAAAATTTATTTACCTGCAAGTCCGTTTGAGTTTGGGCAAGAAATGCATCTAGCAGTAGAACGCTTGCAACAGGCATGGGAAACTGGTGATAAAGTCGCCATTTGGGGAGACTTCGATGCTGATGGTATTACCTCTACAGCCGTGTTATTGGATGGGTTGGGGCAATTTTTTATCCAAAATTCGCAGTTAGTTTACTACATTCCAAATCGATTAATAGAATCTCATGGACTCAACTATCAGGGCATAGATCAGTTGGCAAATCAGGGATGTAAGTTAATCGTAACTTGTGATACTGGCAGTACAAATATTGATGAAATTACTTATGCAAAACAGCTAGGTATTGATGTGATTGTTACAGACCATCACACTCTACCAGCAGAACGTCCACCAGTAACAGCCATTATTAACCCTCGGTATTTACCTGGTGATCATCAATTATTTCATCTTTCAGGAGTTGCAGTTGCTTACAAGTTAATAGAAGCTTTGTATCAAACATTGCCAAGTATTCCGCAACAACCGTTAGAAGATTTATTAGATTTAGTCGCAGTGGGATTAATTGCTGACTTAGTACAGTTGAGCGGAGATTGTCGCTATTTGGCTCAGTTGGGAATTGGACGACTACAAGAAGATTTTAAACTACCACCTGCACAACGGCGACGTCCAGGGGTGGGGCGATTGTTGGAATTATGTCAGAAAAGTGGCGATCGCCCCACAGATATTTCTTTTGGACTTGGCCCCCGGATCAATGCTGTGAGTCGGATTCAAGGTGATGCTAGTTTCTGCGTAGAATTACTAACCAGTCGCGACCAGACGCGTGTTCATCAGCTAGCAGAAGCAACAGAATTAGCCAACTCTCGCCGCAAGTCTCTACAAAAAGAGGTTGCTCAACAAGTCAATCAAAAGATCAACCAAATCGACTTGTCTACCACCAGCGTCATTGTTTTAGACGATCCTCAATGGTCCGTAGGTGTCTTAGGATTAGTAGCAGGACAAGTAGCGCAGGAGACAGGACGACCGACTATTTTGTTAAGTACAGAAGGATTTGGGGGACAGGGAGGACAAGGAGGACAAGGGGGACAGGAGAAAGCTTTCATTCTGTTTTCTCCCAATTCCCAATCCCTAGCCCGTGGTTCTGCGCGTTCAGTGAATTCTGTTGATTTATACCAACTGGTTAAAAATCAAGCCCATCTGTTACATCGTTTTGGTGGACATCCTTATGCTGCGGGGTTGAGTTTACCAGTGGAAAATATTCCTCTGTTTACACAAGCAATTAACCAACAATTACGGCAAAGTTTGGGTGGCGCAACTTTAATGTCAACACTACAGGTGGATTTAGTGGTGACAGTAGGAGATTTGGGGAAAGAATTATTTTTAGAATTAAAACTTTTGGAACCCTGTGGAATGGGTAATCCTGTGCCAAAGTTGCTGATTCAAAATTGTTGGTTTGAAAATGGTTGGCATCGCAATCAGCAAGATTCCCAGGGTAAAAAGATCCAGTATATTAAAACCGAGTTTGATATTCGAGATGAGTCTACCAAAAATCCGTTCCCTGGTGTGTGGTGGGGTCACTATAAAGATGAATTGCCACCAGGACGCTGTGATTGCATTGTAGAGCTAGATTACAATACCTTTAAAAAACGTTACGAAATTCGTTTAATTGCCGTGCGTTCTAATGAACAATCTGCAAGAGTAACTCAGCACTCCACACAAATTTTAGACTGGCGCAATCTCAACACTCCAATCGCACCGAGTACATCAAGCACATCCCCACTTTTGATTAAAGAATGTCCCACCAGTTGGGATGATTTACGAGCATGGTTGAGGCGATCGCTTCACAATCAGCAACCATTGGCGATCGCATGGTCTAAAACAGAATATCAATCTCCAGAACAAATTTGGCTGACGTTGGTAGGAATTGCCAAGTATCTCAGTCGCACCAATCAACTAGTCACCCGTGTTCAACTTTTGCAAAAACTCGGCATTGGTGATCAAAGTTTACACATGGGTTTTAGGGCATTAAGACACTTAGGTTTTACTATCCAAACACAAGATCGTTATTTGCTAATCAGCCAACATTCAAACACTCAATCATTACTCGCAGAGGCTACAATTGTCAAGTTTTTAGATGCTGTTCGCGAAGAACAATTTCAGCGTCAATATTTCACCGAAGTTCCGATCTCAACTATTCAAGCGATCGCAATACAAACTATTTAGTTGGTCATTTGTCAATTGACATTGGTTATTGGGGAACAGGGAACAGGGAACAGGAAAGAGAAGTTCTACCTTGTCCCCCGTGTCTCCCTTGTCCTCCGTCTCCTCCGTGTCCCCCGTGTCCCCTTTCCCACTATAAGTTTCCCTGGCGTTCACATTTAAAACTGCGATGCTGCCAAGATTTCATGTCTACATCTGTCAATTTTGTCACCTGTGAACATTCTGGCTGAATAATCTGGCTTAATCCTGCCCAAAATAAGCTACGGGTAACATCTAGTCCGGTTTTTGGCCAAGATTCACGATTACCAGGAATACCTTGTTCTTGTACAATTTCTGTTTCTACCCAAATGCCATGCGCCCCTAACATGATCTGTGCTAGCCACTTAGCCCGTGATAAGTGTGTACCAGAGGTAATCAACATGACTTTATGCACATGCCAACGGCGTAGAATCGGAATACCATAGTAGAAATTACTGAAAGTCGAATGAGCGCACTTCTCCAACCAGATATTTGTCATTGCAGCTACTTCCCTTTGAAAAATTAGCCAAATACAGGGATCAGGAGAACCACGAGAAATTAAAGTCTTGATTTGCGGATGTTGTTTGATCAACTTAGCAACAAAAATTTCTCGACGGATACTACCGCCAAGTACAAAAAAAGCGTCTACTGGCTTAGAGGATGCACAGACTAAAGTTATAGTAGTAAACATCAGCCAAATGCTAAGGAAAATACCCAAGCCAATTTTAATTTTTCGTAAAACTTCCCACCTTTTTAATAAGGTATTTCTACGAGGAATGTTATTAAGCTTTGTAACTTTACGTTTCATAGGAACTTTATATAAAATTTAAATTACCTATATTTTTTAATCATTAAAATTAATGCATCCAGGAATAACCGATTTTAGGTAATAATGAGTGCAATTATGACACTGATGAAAGCGTCATATGAATGCAGTAAGCTGACTGAGCAAGTTGACTAGTGCTAGAGAAAGTCCTTGATAAGTATTACGGTATTTTCAAGATAATTTAAAGGAAAACAACAATGAAGGGAGTATAGCCAGGCAGAAAAATTTATAACTTTCTACAGAGCTTCTGATTGCTAAACTGTCAACCACACAATTATTCCAGCTTATATACATGAAACAATCTGCAAAACGTTACTCGCCACTGCAAGTAGCTTTAATTGGAGGAGCGATCGCCACCACAGCTACAGTATCTGCATTCGGGCCAGGTTGGAGTCGTTCTGTTCGTGCAGCACTACAAGATAGCCCTAAACAGGTAGTTGACCAAGTATGGCAACTGGTAAATCGCGAATATGTGGATGGTTCTTTTAATCGCCAAAACTGGCAAACAATCAGACAAAGCCTATTGAGCAGAAACTATTCTTCTCGTGAAGAAGCTTACACCGCAATCCGCGAAGCGATGCAAAAGCTGGGAGATCCATATACACGCTTTATGGACCCTAAACAATTTGAATCTCTAACCAACCAAACATCTGGAGAAGTCTCCGGAATTGGCATTCGGATGGAGGTGAATGAAAACAGCAAACGGCTAGTTGTTGTAGAAGCCTTAGAAAATTCACCAGCAATCAAAGCCGGAATCAAAGCTGGGGATCAGATTGTGGCAATTAATGGTAAACCTACCAGCCAGATGAAAATCGAAGATGCCTCTAAGCTGATTCGTGGTAGAGCAGGTACAATGATTACTTTGCGATTAGAAAGAGATGGGCGTAGTGCTTTTGACCTGAAACTAACACGAGCTACGATTGAAGTTCCAACAGTACGTTATGCCCTTAAACAAGAAGGTCGTCGCCGAGTTGGCTATATTCGTTTACGGGAATTCAGCGCCCACGCCTCAGATCAGATGCAACGGGCTATCCGTGATTTGAATGCCAAACAAGTCGATGGCTTTGTACTAGATTTACGGGGTAATCCTGGTGGTTTGTTGCAAGCCAGTATTGAAATTGCCCGAATGTGGATGGATGATGGCGCAATTGTCCGCACTGTAGACCGTAGAGGTGGCAGTGAAGAAAGTAAAGCCAATCACACAGCCCTCACAAATCGTCCTTTAGTAGTACTAGTTGATAATAACTCAGCCAGCGCGAGTGAAATTCTCACAGGCGCACTTAAAGATAATAGACGAGCAATCGTCGTTGGTAGTCAAACATTTGGCAAAGCCCTAGTCCAATCAGTACATGAACTTGCAGATGGTTCTGGTGTAGCAATTACCATAGCCCATTACTACACTCCCAAAGGCACAGATATTAACCATAAGGGAATAGCACCAGATATTAAACTGGAATTAACAGAGCAACAACAGCGTCAGCTCGCATCTAACCCTGATTTGCTAGGAACTAACAAAGATCCTCAGTATAACCGTGCTTTGTCAATTCTTTCTAACAATCAGTTTGCCCAACCTTTGCCAAATCAAACATCTCAAAAGCCAAGCAGCTTCGGTGCTAAGAATTTACGACTTTAGTACTCAAGTTGAGGATTTGGGAATACTAAAAATTAGGTAGTTGGTTGTTGTTTGTTGTTTGTTGTTTGCAAAAACCATCAACAAGTAACCATCAACAAATAACTATCAGAAATTTTTAATTCCAAATCTGAGATCAAATACTATGCATTACCAATCAAACAACACAATGACCACTGATACTTTCTTACCTAATGTATCGGTGGTTATTCCTATTTATAACTGTGAAACGGATTTACCAGAGTTAATTAATTGTCTATTTGCTCAAACTTATCCAAAAGAATTAGTCGAATATCTATTAGTAGATAATAATAGTAGCGATCGCACTTTGGAATTATTACAACAAACAGCCAAAACTTCTCCTATATTGATTCGTGTTTTAAGCGAAAATAAAATTCAAAGTTCCTACGCAGCCCGTAACAGAGGAATTCGCGCTGCTAATGGTCAAATTATTGCCTTTACTGATGCTGATTGTCGTCCTCAAGCAGAGTGGCTAAAATTATTAGTTGCACCTTTTGTTAACAATGATGTGGCAATTGTCGCTGGTGAAATAACTGCGCTACCTGGTAATAGCTTATTAGAACAATTTGCTGAAAATCAACAGACTCTATCGCAAAAGCACACTCTCAATCATAAGTTTTATCCCTATGGTCAAACTGCAAATTTGGCGATTCGACGACAAGCATTAGAGAAAGCAGGTTTGTTTCGCCCCTATCTAACAACTGGTGGTGATGCTGATATCTGTTGGCGGATTCAACAAGAAAATATTGGACGTTTACAATTTGCAACCGAAGCGATCGTCAAACACCGTCACCGCACCACACTGAAAGAATTACAAAGTCAATGGCGGCGTTATGGGCGTTCAAATCGCTATTTGCACGAATTGTATGGTGTGGAGTTAATGCCAGACATGACACTCAAAGAATGTAGCTATCGACTAGCACGTTGGTTATTCAAGGAACTACCAAAGCAAAGTATCAAGTCTTTAACTGGTAAAACTCACCTTGTAGATTTATTAAATACTCCTATTGGTATATTGACAGCTAAGGCGCGTACTGTTGGTCAAAGAGAAGCTAAACTACCGCAACAAGCCAAAATCATTGAGACGCTATAAAAACTTGGAAATTGAAATTGTGAATACTTAGTAGTAGGTAATAGTTAAGCTGTTATGCATTTAAATTGTGATGACAGCGTCGCCTTTATTTTTGAGTTTTCGCCCCCATTTAATAATTAACTCTCCTTCATTTAAAAGCTGATGTAATAAATATTCTAGCTCTTCAATTGA
>JAHHHW010000007.1 GCA_019359115.1 Pelatocladus maniniholoensis HA4357-MV3 | reverse complement strand
TTTAAAGCCTTTTGTAGTTTCTCTATTTGCTGGGAAGTTAAATGATTTTTTGCTGGCATTATTCCATTTTTTTACTGAATTCGGCTTTTTATTATACCCAATTTAAATGCTGAACAGCTTACTAAAATCATTAACACCAACTGTATTGGGATGGGGTAATACCATTTCACGTTAATCACGATACACATAAATTTTGTAGAGACGCGATATATCGCGTCTCTACAGGGTCTGTATTTGTATTAGATTTTTTGTGAAATGGTATAAGCGCAAGATATCAGCATACATTCTTGGCGATCGCTTTCACGTTTGTAGTGAAAATGGTTTCATTAATAAGCAACGTTGAAACGTTTTGAACAAACGCTTTGATGTTCTCTATGGATGAAGGAAGGTTAATAAGCAACGTTGAAACGTATTGAACAAACCCTTTAATGTTCTCTATGGATGAAGGAAGGTTAATAAGCAACGTTGAAACGTATTGAACAAACGCTTTAATGTTCTCTATGGATGAAGGAAGGTTAATAAGCAACGTGAATTTGAAGAGTGCGATCGCCATAGCAGTCCTATTATGATTTGTAATAGCATTTCTCTATAGACCTCTTGCAAAAATATTTTTACCCCACTCTAACCCTAATTAAACGGCTACGGTGTACACACAAATCTAGAGCATCTGTACTCGGAATAAATTCCTCCTCTCATAGCGCAAGTCCTCTTCAGAGGACTCAAAAAAAAGTTTGTTCCAGTCCACTTGAGTGGACTTGCGCTATGAGCCTGGAACTTTAGTTCTAGGCGGGATACAGTTTCAACATGAAAAATTTTGACTTGTGTGTACACCGTAGCCTTGGAAAGGGTGGAAACCGGACAATCTAGTTCCCTCACCTTGACCAATGACCAATGACCAATGACCAATGACCAATGACCAATGATTATCGATATATCTTGTTCTACAAACCCTATGGGGTTCTGTGCCAGTTTACTCAAGATACTCCAACTCGTAGCACCTTAAAAGACTATATTTCAGTTCCCGATGTCTATCCGGTGGGGCGTTTGGATTGGGATAGTGAAGGTTTATTGTTGTTGACAAATCATGGACAAGTGCAACATCGACTTTGCGATCCTCGGTTTGGACATGAACGTACTTACTGGGTACAGGTGGAACGTATTCCTGATGCTGCGGCTTTGCAGAAGTTAGAAGCAGGCGTCATTATCCAAAATTATCGCACTCGACCAGCTAAAGTACAACTATTGTCAGCAGAACCAACTTTAAGCGATCGCGACCCGCCAATTCGATTTCGTAAAAATGTACCGACAGCATGGTTGGAGATGACTTTGACCGAGGGAAAAAATCGCCAAGTACGGAGAATGACGGCGGCTGTGGGGTTTCCGACTTTAAGATTAGTAAGAGTGGCGATCGCTCAATTACACTTGGATAACTTAAAACCGGGTGAGTGGCGTGACTTGACACGACACCAAATCAAGTCACTATAGCAGTTCTCGGTAATAACTGATTTACCAATTTCCAAATTTAAAGAAATGTGTTGTAATCTGCCGTTTATGGTTATTTTAATGGCAAGTTATTGTGAGGAGTTAGCTTTGCCAAAACATTAGAATATCTTACTAACGAGCGTAAAAATTGCGACTACCACAAAAACTCCCTTGTGCAACTACAATCATTTGTAGGTCTACTATAGGCAGGGGCTGCCGATTGTGGCACTTTGAGTGTAGTAGCCACAAGCACCTTGGTCGGGAATTAAGGAACTTGCATAATGCTGATTTGCCCTCAGTGTCAATTTGAAAACCCCAACTCCAACAAATTCTGTCAAAAATGTGGGGCGTCCCTGATCCATAAATTCTGCCTGCAATGCGATACCCAAGTACCTGTGAATGCACAAAAGTGTCATAACTGTGGTGCGGAATGTAGCGGAGTTTGGTGGGCAATTATTACCAAGAAAGAAAATTTAGAAGTCCCAGAACTAGACTCTAATGACATCGAGAAGGAGAGAGATAGTGATGCAGAGAGTGAAACTGTCCCCACCTCACCGCATCCGGTTGTCTCTGTTTCTTCTTCTAAGCCATCCCTGCTTCCAGAAGGCCCTTACTTAGATCAACAACAACGTTATCAGTTGCTAGAGTCATTGCCAAATTTGGGAGATTTAGCACCTCAGACTCAAGTGTATGTCAAAGTTTTAGATTGTTTGCCTTATCAGGTTTCTCCTGTTGAAGCCATGATCGCTAATCAGGATCAAGGGCTAGTAACACCGGCGATGGAGGCTAGTAATATTCCTGCTTCTGCGGAAGCATATGTGGCTTTAGCAGCTTATACTCATCAAGGTATACCGCCAATTCACGATGCCTGGCAAAACGAGAATATCGAGGTCATACTGATTGAAGATCGTTCTGATTGGCCGTGTTTACTGGATTTGTGGCACGATGAGTCAACAACTTCTCTACAAATGGTCAATTGTTGTTATCAGATGACACAACTTTGGGCTTTGCTAGAACCTTTAAATTGTTGTCATAGTCTTTTGGATTTGTCTAATCTGCGGTTAGATGAAGACCAAGCAGTGGCATTACAGATGTTATATATGTCACGTGTTAACCCAATAAGTCCAGAAAATCCACTGAGCAATGAAGAAAACAACACACCTAAACAATGGGAAGAGAATTTGAATATTCAAGCTTTAGCCGATGTTTGGCAAAAGCTTTTTAGAGAATCTCAGCGTACACAATTTGGTTCTTTGTTAGAACTATTGACAGATTTGGAAGTTGGTAAGATTGATACTTTATTGCAGTTACAGTCTGGTTTGCAGGCGATCGCCACAGAATTGCAACCAAACTCTAGTTTTGATGAGTCAGAGGTTAGTGCAACAGTCAATCTAGCTACCGATTCACCTACTATTCTCCAATTAGATGAGTCAGAAACAGACAATGCCGCAAAAAATGATGATATGGCAACAGTAGTGCTACCAATGCAGCTAATCAGCTTAGAACATGCTGGGTTGACCGATGTTGGGCGTCAACGACATCACAATGAAGACTACTTTGGTATTGATGCCAAAATCAGTAAGCTGGAATTGCCATCCAGCCGCAATGTGCAGGCCCGTGCTTTGTATGTTCTTTGTGATGGTATGGGTGGACATGCTGGTGGAGAAGTAGCAAGCGCTTTGGCTGTTAACACTTTGCAAAAATATTTTCAAACTCATGCGATTGAGAATGAATTACCCACAGAAGAACAAATTCGTGAAGCAATAGGACAAGCAAACCAAGCAATTTACAATGTTAATCAACAAGATGCCCGTTCTGGTGTTGGGCGAATGGGTACAACCTTGGTAATGTTGTTAATTCATGATACTCAAGCAGCTGTGGCTCATGTGGGTGATAGTCGCCTTTATCGTCTCACCCACAAATCAGGTCTACAACAAGTAACAGTAGATCACGAAGTTGGTCAACGCGAAATCTCGCGAGGAGTTGAGCCTAGTGTGGCATACACCCGCCCGGATGCATACCAACTCACACAAGCTCTTGGTCCACGTGATGAACACTCAATTTCTGCTGATGTGCAGTTTTTTGAGATTGCTGAAGATACTCTATTTGTTTTAGCTTCAGACGGTTTATCAGATAATGATTTACTAGAAACTCACTATTCAACTCATTTACTTCCCTTACTCGGTTCTAGCACTAACCTTGAAACTGGCGTTAGGGATTTAATTGATTTGGCAAACGAGTACAATGGTCATGACAACATTACCATTGTACTGATCAGGGCAAAAGTACGCCCAGTTTTAGATAGTCAAAAAGATATAGTTAATGGTTAGTAGTCGGTAGTTAGTAGTCAAACATGATCTACTAACTACTAACTAATACCTACTGTACGGACTTAGACGCGCTTTGCGCTGCTTCAAAACAGAGTACGGCCGTTTGCTTCTACTAAATAACTACCAAAAATTCTCATTCCCTTAGCTACTTTGTAATTGTGGTTACTCTGACCCTGTTAGAACCGCAGCAAAAAACGCCCCTCCAAAACTGGCATTTTGAAGACGAACCAGTGATTCGGATTGGTCGTTCGGCGGATAATCATGTTGTTTTAAGTGATACTCTTGTATCCAGACACCATCTTGAACTCAGACAAATTAGTTCTGGTGATAATGGCGGTTTGTGGCAGGTGATTAGTAAAGGTACAAATGGTACTTTTCTTAATGGTGTGCTGGTTACTCAAAGTCCCATATCAGATGATTCCCTGCTGCAATTAGCAAGGGGAGGCCCAATCTTAAAGTTTCAGATTGACCAAATAAAGATTCCAAATAAACCAATAAATCCATTAAGTAGTTGTACTCACGAAGGTAATTCTCCCAATAATCTATTTTGTATTCATTGTGGTCAACCCTTGTCTGTGGTAAAAACCATTCGTAATTATCAGGTATTACGGACATTAGGACAGGGAGGTATGGGAACCACTTATTTAGCTTGGGATGATAGTGGAAAAATAGCTGGACACGCACAGCTTTTGGTGCTGAAGCAAATGAATGCTGACATGGCTAAAATTGCTAAAGCCCGTGAACTATTTGAACGAGAGGCCAACACTCTCAAATCTCTTTACCATCCCGGAATTCCTAAATATTATGATTTTTTTGAGGAGGGAGGAAAAAGATACTTGGCTATGGAATTAGTTCATGGTGATGATTTAGAAAAATTAATTGCATACAAAGGCCCTGTCATTCCCACTCAAGCGATCGCTTGGATGATCCAAACTTGCGACATTTTGGACTATTTGCATAGCCAAGAACCTCCCCTCATTCACCGGGACATTAAACCAGCAAACCTAATGGTGCGAAATTCCAATAATTGCATAGTTGTGCTGGATTTCGGTGCAGTCAAAGAAATTGTTGGTACTGCACCTGGTACTCGGATTGGTGCAGAAGGCTATTGCGCTCCCGAACAAGAGCGGGGACAACCTCTGACTCAATCGGATTTATATGCCATTGGCCCGACATTAATTTATCTACTCAGTGGTGAAAACCCTTTCAAGTTTTACCGTCAGCAAGGACGAGGCTTTCGGTTTGATGTGGCTAAAGTCCCCACTATTACCCCTAAACTAGCAGAGGTAATCCATCGCGTTACACAACCACTGCCACGCGATCGCTATCAAACAGCAAAAGAATTATCCACAGCCCTAGCAGCTTGTCAATAACAAAAAGTTAATGATCAATAGTCAATAGCTAGTAGTGAATGGTTATCAACAACTAACCACTAGCTACCAACAACTAACTATTTCTACTCTTCGTCCCAAGCCTCTACTGCTAACAAATCACTAACCGGATCTTGCATATTAAATCCGAAATCCAACAATTCTTTTTTCCAATGCTGCCATTCATTACCGAATAGCAGAGCTATTTTCCAGATACTATCGGTTGGCTTGATAATGTTTGAGTCTACGAGTGATTGCACGTTACGCTGCAATTTCACCATAGGGTGAATTACTTGCTGAATCATAACCTCGATTGAATTTAAATTCAGATTTGTTTTGGTAAATGCTTAGTCAAAACTGCTTTCCGCTTCGGAACTATTGCCGATCCGTAGAGTTGTGTACTTTGGCAAAGCCAGTCTTGGCTCCTTAAATATATCATAACTAACTCTACTTAGTTGCTATCAAATTCGGTTTTGTACGGTAATCACCACTAAAAAATTTAAATAGTGAATACCAGCTTTTGCAGACACTGATACAAACAACTTATCATCTATCCCAAGCATAGGTAATATAGCTGAGAAAGAATAATAACGGTTTTGCTCATTCAAGCCTTGATGAAAGTGGTTAAGTTAGCCAAGTCCCCAGGGGACGAGCGACGCGAAGACAATGTTATTGGTCGGCATAACTAGAAGACACTTGGCTTAACCTAATAAACCTGTCTAATCCTCTAGTTCTAGAAGCTCAGAACTGACTACGCATCCCAAGGTAGGAACTCTAGCACTTTGCCAATAACGTAGTACACAAGGTACTTCGTCTGATCAACTGTGGTTTAAGTCTTAGGCTAGAAGCAAGCGTGTCTATAGACCTGAGTCGTTGACAGTCGCTTCGCTCCAAGTTAAAAGTAAAAAGTTAAAAGTTAAAAGGCACTCATAAAAAACTTCAGTTGTGGGTATCAAGCCCACTTAAACACTCATAATTTTACCGAGACACGTAGTGCAAGGTAAAAGGTGTCCTTTTTTCAAGCCCACAGATTTATCAGTGGGAATCTTTCTTTTTACTTTTTACTTTTTACTTTTTACTTGTTTTGACTAACATGTGTGCATTATTCAACCTACTCGTTTCGTTTAAACAAGGGCTTAGTAGTAGATTTTTGAGTAACAGCAAATTTGACAGGATTGAAACATCTACTATGTTTATCAAATTGTTATATAGAATATCGTACTATTTTGAAGTTGGAGAAGACAAATTGCGTTTTTTATAAAAATTTAATGTTTTTCTTCACTACGGTGTACACACAAGTCAAAATTTTTCATGTTGAAACTGTATCCCGCCTAGAACTAAAGTTCCAGGCTCATAGCGAAAGTCCACTCAAGTGGACTGGAACAAACTTTTTTTGAGTCCTCTTCAGAGGACTTGCGCTATGAGACTCGGAATTTATTCCGAGGCGGTACAGATGCGCTCAACCTAGATTTGTGTGTACACCGTAGCCTTTGCAAGGGGAGGGTTAGGGAGGGGTAATTTGAGAACTGGTAGCAATTCGATAACTTGTGTGTACACCGTAGCCGCAGGCGGTGGGGTTCTTTATATGCGTCTTCATATAGAAATGGTATTAGAGGTTTGCTGCTAATTTAATTCCCCAATCCCCAATCCCTAATTTTCTACGCAGGTAAATAAAAGGATTGTATCCATTGCCATTCTTGGCTTAACCCTTCATATAGGGAAACTTGTGGCTGATATCCTAAAATACTTCGTGCTTTTGACACATCTGCTGCGGTGTGACGAGCATCTCCCATAGCTCTTTCTATATAGTTCTTTTTGATGGGATGCTCAACTATTTCTTCCATTGTCTTCAACACTTGTGCTAAAACGACTCTACTACCACCGCCAATATTAAAAATTTCCCCTATAGCTTCTGGTACGGTAGCGGCGGCTAAATTAGCCGCAACAGCATCACTGACAAAGGTAAAGTCTCGAGTTTGCTGTCCATCACCATAAATCGGAATAGCTTCATCTGTTAAAACTGCTTTAAAAAATTTATGGAATGCCATATCAGGGCGTTGTCTTGGCCCATACACAGTAAAGTAGCGCAAAGATACAAATGGTACACCAAAGTTTTTCTGATAAAGTCCACATAAACGCTCGGCTGCTAGCTTAGTAATTCCGTAAGGTGAAACAGGCTTGGGACAAATTTCTTCATGGGTAGGTAGAGTTTCAGCATCACCATACACACTCGAAGTAGAGGCAAACACCAACCTTTTGAGAGAAGGAGTATCTTTTGCCGCTTCTAACAAAACTTGAGTGCTATTAATATTGCGTTCGGTGTAAGCACGAAAACCTTGACCCCAACTGGCTCTCACTCCTGCTTGTGCTGCTTGATGATAGATAACATCGACATCTTTTAAAAGTGTGTGCCAGTCTAAAATCTGAATATTTCCCTCTATTAATGTGAACGCCGGATTTTTTTGTAAATGTGCAATGTTTTGACGTTTGATAACAGGGTTGTAGTAATCATTGAATTCATCTATACCGATGACTTCTTCTCCCCGTTTCAACAATGCGTCTACAAGATGAGAGCCAATAAAACCAGCAGATCCAGTAACTATACTCTTAGCCATAGTGTTTTATTATTTGGATATTTTTGCAAATCAATATTCACAGGTTAATCCTTAGAAGCTACTAACTGCCATTACTTTCTAAGTACTTTTAAAAGTATGATGTTTTCATTGAAATACATAGTTATTTTTACGGAAAACTGTACTTAGTTATTGTTAAAAGTTCAGTATGGAACATGAAAATTAAATTAAATATACCAATTTAAATTTATTTACTTGCATAAATACTAGAATTGGTGAAAAAATTGAACCGCGAGTAGCCATTAGGTATTCTCGCTTGCAAGGGACGCAAGAGGAAATCAGTGAAAGTTTTAATTGTAGGTAATGGAGGGCGCGAACACGCTCTGGCTTGGAAAATATTGCAATCAAAGCAAATTGAGCAAGTTGTATGTGTGCCAGGAAATGGCGGTACAGCCAGTATGTCACGGTGTCGAAACTTGCCTTTACTAATAGATGACTTTGAGGGTATAAGTCAGTTTGCCCAAAAAGAGGGAATTTCTCTGGTTGTAGTCGGGCCAGAAGTGCCTTTGGCTATGGGTATAGCAGATGATCTTCACTCTAAAGGCTTGAAGGTTTTTGGTCCAACCAGAGCCGGAGCGCAAATAGAAGCAAGCAAAGCTTGGGCAAAAAGCTTAATGCAGGAAGTAGGAATTCCAACTGCTCATAGTGTGGTATTTACGCAAGCTGCTGCTGCGAAATCTTATGTCAAAGATCATGGCGCCCCCATCGTTGTGAAAGCTGATGGCTTGGCTGCTGGCAAAGGTGTAACAGTTGCTCAAACACTTGAGCAAGCGATCGCAGCGATTGAGGCTATTTTCCAGGGACAGTTTGGCAATGCTGGAAAATTTGTTGTGATTGAAGAATGCTTAACTGGTGAAGAAGTTTCGATTTTAGCTTTAACAGATGGCTTGACAATTCGGCCATTATTACCAGCTCAAGATCACAAACGTATTGGTGAGGGTGATACAGGAGAAAATACAGGTGGTATGGGAGCTTATGCTCCAGCACCCATTGCAACGCCAGAGTTAATGGCACGAGTTCAAACAGAAGTATTAGAAAAAGCGATCGCAGCTTTGAGAGCCAGAAATATTGACTATCGAGGTGTACTCTATGCTGGACTGATGATTACTCCTGATGGCAATTTTAAGGTTTTAGAATTTAATTGTCGCTTCGGTGATCCAGAAACACAAGTGATTTTGCCGCTTTTGGAAACACCTCTAGAAGAATTAATGCTTGCTTGCAT
The DNA here is from genome assembly GCA_019359115.1 of Pelatocladus maniniholoensis HA4357-MV3. GTDB lineage: Bacteria > Cyanobacteriota > Cyanobacteriia > Cyanobacteriales > Nostocaceae > Pelatocladus > Pelatocladus maniniholoensis. Next base: position 11,967 of record JAHHHW010000007.1, on the reverse strand, counting down.
TGAACAGCGCTTGGCACAAATGCCATCAATTGCTTGGAAACAAGGTGCAGCGGCCACAGTTGTTGCTGCTGCTGGTGGTTATCCTGGAACTTATGAAAAAGGGAAAGCGATCGCCTCAATTGCCGAAGCTGAAGCACAAGGAGCAATTGTATTTCATGCTGGTACTAAATTACAGGATCGGCAATTGCTGACAGATGGAGGTCGAGTATTAAATGTGACTAGCACAGGAGAAAATTTTGAGCAAGCACTAGCACAGGCTTATGCTGCTATCAGATGTATTAACTTTGAAGGAATATATTATCGGCGAGATATTGGTCATAGACTCAAAAGGGTGTGAGGGTATGGGGGTGTGGGGAGGGTAGCGCTCATTTCTAAATGTTATTACTTCGTTCTTGATTATCTCCCTTACACCCCTATCCCCCTACACCCCTACTGATGCTTCAACCAACAAACGACGTATTTAATAGCAATAACCATTAAACATAACAAATTTTTATTTTAAAAATGCTGGCTCTATTCAAAAATATCCAAGAAGCGATCGCGAATTGGTGGTTAGAGTTTACTCTCCAGACCAAACTATTGGCTGCTGTAACTTTGGTGGTTTCTTTGGTGATGAGTGGTCTGACCTTTTGGGCAATCAATACCATTCAACAAGACGCCCGTTTGAATGATACTCGTTTTGGTCGTGACTTAGGACTACTGCTTGCTGCTAACGTTGCTCCCTTAATTGCTGATCAAAACCTGACTGAGGTAGCACAATTTTCTCAACGCTTCTACAGCAGTACTTCCAGCGTGCGTTACATGCTTTACGCTGATCAGACGGGGAAAATCTATTTTGGTATTCCATTTTGGGAACCAGAAGTTGAAACCTCCTTGACAATTGAACGACGCATCCAACTACCAGAGGATTACGCTGCTGATGCAGAAAAACCAATGGTGCGACAACATATGTCCCCGGATGGTGTCGTCACAGATGTGTTTGTGCCTCTGACAGTGGAAAATAAATATTTGGGTGTTTTGGCGATCGGTATCAACCCCAATCCGAATGCAGTTATTTCTTCAAACTTTACCCGCGATGTCACCATTGCTGTATTTATTTCAATTTGGGTAATGGTAATTTTGGGAGGAGTCATTAATGCTTTGACCATCACCAAACCAATTAAAGAGCTATTACTAGGAGTCAAGCAAATAGCTGCGGGAAATTTTAAGCAGCGTATTGATTTGCCATTTGGAGGTGAACTCAAAGAGCTAATTTTCAGCTTTAATGAAATGGCAGAGCGTTTAGAACGCTACGAAGAACAGAATATTGAGGAACTAACTGCTGAAAAAGCTAAGTTAGAAACTTTAGTTTCCACCATTGCTGATGGTGCGGTGTTGATAGACGACCATATGCAGGTAATTTTAGTCAACCCTACAGCGCGACGCATTTTTGGTTGGGAAGGGGTTGATGTTGTGGGTGAAAGTGTTCTAAATTACTTGCCGTCAGCAGTACAAATAGAAATCACACGTAGTTTATATGAAATGGCAGCCGGGGAATGTGAAAGCGCCGAATTCCGCATTCCTTTTACTCAACCGAGTAAACGCACTATTCGCATTCTTTTAGCTACTGTTGTTGACCAACAAAGGGAGAGTGTCAAAGGAATTGCCATTACTGTGCAAGATATCACCAGAGAAGTGGAACTAAACGAAGCTAAAAGTCAATTTATCAGTAATGTTTCCCACGAATTACGCACTCCCTTATTTAACATCAAATCTTTTATTGAAACTTTGCACGAATACGGCGAAGAATTAGGTTCGGAACAACGACAGGATTTTTTGTTAACTGTTAATCATGAAACTGATCGCTTGACACGTTTGGTAAACGATGTATTGGATTTATCTAGGCTAGAATCTGGTCGCAGTTACAACCTAGACGGCGTGGATCTAGCACAAGCCATAGAACAAACAATGCGTACATACCAACTAAATGCCAAAGATAAAGGTATTGAACTACATCAAGAAGTTGAACCCAAATTACCTTTAGTAGTAGGTCATTATGATTTGTTGCTACAAGTACTGGCGAATTTACTCGGTAATGCGCTGAAATTCACGCCTTCTGGTGGTAAAGTAATGATTCGTGCTTATCAACTACAGTCGCACTCTCATGATGGCGATCGCCCTCCCCAAGTGCGAATAGAAATTGCTGATACTGGTATAGGTATTGGCCCAGAAGACCAACAAGCAATTTTTGATCGCTTCTTTAGAGTAGAAAATCGTGTCCATACTCTAGAAGGTACAGGTTTAGGATTATCAATTGTCAGAAATATTATTGAAGAAAAGCATCACAGTAGAGTTCATTTAGTTAGCGAAGTTGGTGTTGGTACAACCTTTTGGTTTAATCTATCAGTATTTGAAGAACCTGTATTACCTTCTGCTGAAGTTAGTCAATAACCCCACCTTACTTTGTTGAAGGTGGGGCTTGTAAGAGGTAAATCTTACGTGTTTGACTAGCCCACTGAGACACTGACTGACACGTACTACCAGATACTTCCCCAGTCTGGTCTATCTACAAACTGTTTTACCGACGGTGTTGGGTAATGCCAAGCCATTCTGTCAGTGTTGGGCGAGGGGACTTAACACTTTACTCGTTCGCGCAAGCGTTGCGAAGCAATGCGATCGCTGCTAGCGGTCGGGGTATCCCGGAGAAATTCGATGAAAAATTAGGAATTACAATTGTAGTATCGCAATGATTAGACATATTAATAACAAAGCTAACAGCAACAGTAAAGGCTGATTGCGTCTAATCCAATTTTTTATGGTATTGCTAAAGCTGTTTGCTTCTCGTAACTGCTGTAACTCCAATTCTCTTTCTTCAATATTTTGGTATAGTGTACATTCTTTGGCATAAGGACGTTGGGGAAAATTACAACTATCATCAGCATGGTATGTGCAACTGTCACAAAGATATTGCTCTCCAGTTGACCTGTGTAAAGGAATACCAGGATGACCATAAGCTTTTAATTGAACGCGACAATGAGGACAAGTAATAGCTTGTTTGTCTACAGATTGATGACAACGAGGACAGGTAGTTGTAGTAGTATCCACAGCCTGAGTGTCAGTGAGTAAATACTTTAATCTTAACTACTCCCAATTCGATTCAAAATACTAAAACCACAAAGCTTCGACTACCTGCGTGGGATTTTCTTTATTCGCAGACAGAATTTGACTTTCTTTGAGCAAATACTCTAGAAAAGTGCTAGCAGTGATCGGTAGCTGCTTTTTTTTGGGAAAGATTACCTGCCATTGATGATGAATTGGAAAAGTTTCAATATCCAATATTGCTAGCTGTTTTCTGACTTCTGAACAATTAAGAGTGTGCATAGAGATGATTGCAACTCCCAATCCATCAATTACAGCTTGCTGAATTGCTTCATTACTACCCAATTCTATATTAATTTGCAAGTCTATTTGATGCTGTTTAAAAAACTGTTCTACTATCTTGCGGGTTCCCGAACCTTCTTCACGCATGATTAAAGGTTCCTGAGCAAAAGCTTTCAGAGATAAATTGCGTTCTTTGGCAAAAGGATGATTTGCACAAGCGATCGCCACAAGCGGATTAGCTAAAAATGGCTGTACCTCTATATCTTCTCTGTTTGGTGGACAACTCATGATATACAAATCATCAAGATTTTCATGCATCCGAGCCAATAGTGCATCATGGTTGGTAAATTCTAAAGATAATTTGACACCAGGGTAGAGTTGACAAAAAGGCTTGAGTAGCTTGGGAAGAAAATATTTAGTCGTAGTCACTGCTGCTAATCGCAGTCGTCCCTGTTTCATTCCTTTCAAGTCAAAAATAGTTGTCTCTAGGCGATCGAGACACTGCAATATTTCTCGACAAGTATGCAAAACTTCTTGACCTGCTTGTGTCAGGTAAACACGCTTACCCACTTGTTCAAATAAAGGCATACCAATAGCCTGTGCAAGATGCTTAACCTGCATTGAGACTGTTGGTTGAGTGACAAATAACTCTTCAGCAGCACGAGTGAAACTACAGTGTCTAGCTGCTGCTTCAAATACCTGTAACTGATCGAGAGTAATAGATTTTGAGAGGCTATCCTTTTGTCTAATTTCTGCCAGAGAACTTTTCATAGAACAGTGTGAGCGTTGTCTGAATAAAAAAATAAAAAAAATTAGCAAGACAAAATGTTGCTTAATTTTTGTTTAGTTTTAATATACATTACTTTAACAACGTTAAGGTTGTTTAAGTAAAAATCTCCTGAACTTAGTCCTATAAGCAACAATTAACAATCAACAATCACCAATCAACAAGCCTTGAAGTAGAAGCAGTAAAGCAAGCAGGCAAGTTATAATTTTTGTGCGGACGAACGTAACAAAAATTTATGAGCAACCCCCTTGTACAAGCTTTTTTTGTCGGTAGAGCAGTCGCTGAAGTCATGACAGAAAGCCTGGAAAACGCTTTCACTGATGCTTTGAGCGAAGTAGGCAAATTAGATGCGGAACTGAGAGAAAATTTGCGTCAGTTCACAGATGAAGTGATAGAGCGAGCTAATCGAGCAGCTGATGCTGCTGGTACAGGTGAAAGCACCACAGGATTTAGTAATACAGGTACTAATTCCATTGATTTACAAGCCATGATAGATGAACTGCGGGCAGAAATTGCCTTTTTGCGAACAGAGTTACAACGTTATCGCAGCAGCAGAAGTAGTTAGTAGGGGCGTAGACGCGTTACTCTTACGGGTAGACACGGAGTGGCTACTGACCAGAAATCGCTAACGCGCCTACCGTAGGTAGCCGCAAGGTAGAGTACGCCCGTACAGTGGTTATTAGTTTTTTGTTTAGAAAAATCAACTAGTGACCAACTAGCAATGACTTATGACTATTGACGATTGGCTTTTCACAATTAAAAGTGTCGTTTTTTACTACTGACTTAGTTCAAAACCAGCGGTAAGCAAAGCATATGGAAAAGGGTTATACAGATAAGGCATACCGTTGGAATCGCGAAAACTACTCGAGTAGACGGCGGTTTGTGGACATTTGGTCATTTGTGTTGACCTTACTGTTCAGACTTTGGCTTTACAACAAATCTTGGAGTTATGCAGGTGGAGTTACGGAAGTCAAGCAAGCTGCTAGACGCAAAGTTTTAGCAGTCTGGATTCGTAACACTCTGCTGGATTTAGGACCGACTTTTATTAAGGTTGGGCAGCTTTTTTCTACGCGCGCGGATATATTTCCGAGTGAATATGTAGAAGAATTGTCAAAGTTACAAGATAAAGTACCTGCTTTTAGCTACCAACAAGTAGAAACGATTATTGAGCAAGAGTTGGGTAAGAATATTCCAGAACTCTTTGCTAGTTTTGAACCCATTCCTCTAGCTGCGGCGAGCTTGGGACAGGTACACAAAGCTGTTTTACGCTCAGGTGAAGCTGTTGTTGTGAAAGTACAACGTCCAGGATTAAAAAAGTTATTTGAAATTGATTTAAGAATTCTTAAAGGTATAGCTCGCTACTTCCAAAGTCATCCAAAATGGGGACGAGGGCGGGATTGGATCGGAATTTATGAAGAGTGTTGTCGGATTCTTTGGGAAGAGATTGATTATCTGAGCGAAGGACGCAATGCTGATACTTTTCGTCGCAATTTTCGCACTTACGCATGGGTGAAAGTACCACGTGTTTACTGGCGCTATACTTCCTCGCGAGTTTTGAGTTTAGAGTACGCTCCTGGGATAAAAATTAGTCAGTACGAAGCTATAGAAGCTGCGGGTTTAGATCGCAAGCAAATTGCTCGTCAAGGCGCTCAAGCCTATCTACTTCAGCTACTTGATAATGGTTTCTTTCATGCTGATCCACACCCTGGCAATATTGCTGTTAGTCCTGATGGAGCTTTAATTTTCTACGATTTCGGTATGATGGGACGCATCAAGTCCAACGTACGAGAAGGATTGATGGAAACACTATTTGGTATTGCTTCCAAAGATGGCGATCGCGTTGTGCAGTCTTTGGTCAATTTGGGCGCGTTAGCACCCGTAGAAGATATGGGGCCTGTACGACGTTCAGTCCAGTATATGCTGGATAATTTCATGGACAAGCCTTTTGAAAATCAGTCTGTAGCAGCAATCAGTGACGATTTGTATGAGATAGCCTATGATCAGCCTTTTAGATTTCCAGCTACATTTACATTTGTAATGCGCGCCTTCTCTACTTTAGAGGGCGTAGGCAAAGGTTTAGACCCAGAATTTAATTTTATGGAAGTTGCCCAACCATATGCAATGCAGCTTATGACAAATATGAATGGTTCTGACGGCAATAGCTTTTTAAATGAATTAAGTCGGCAAGCTGCCCAAGTAAGTAGTACAGCGCTTGGACTCCCTCGTAGACTGGAAGATACGCTAGAAAAACTAGAGCGTGGAGATGTACGCTTTCGTGTCCGATCTATAGAAACAGAGCGTCTACTACGTCGGCAAAGCAATATTCAACTTGGCATAGCCTACGCATTAATCATAAGTGCTTTTACACTTTCAGCGACAATTCTATTTGTAAACAATTATTTTTGGCAGGCTCTTTTTATTGGTTTGATCGCAACCGCAGTATTATGGTTGCTAATTAGACTGCTAATGCGTCTTGACCGCTATGACCGTATGTATTAATTTTTGCAGAAAAAATATATGAAACTTCGTTTTACCGGGATTAGTGATCCGGGACTTATTCGTTCTAATAATCAAGATGCTTACTATATTGACCCAGAAGGGCGCTTTTTCATAGTTGCTGATGGTATGGGTGGTCATGCAGGAGGTGAACAAGCAAGTCAAATTGCTGCTCAAGCAGTGAAAAAATATTTGCTTGACCATTGGGATTCTTCTAAAACCTCAGCACAGTTGTTAGAAGATGCTCTATGGCAGGCAAATCAAGCTATCTTACAGGATCAACAGAATCATCCAGAACGATCTGACATGGGAACAACGGCTGTAGTGGTGATTTTCCGTAATGGAGAACCCCCTTGGTCTGCTCATGTTGGTGACTCTAGACTATATCGTTTCCGAGATGCACAATTGCAACAAATCACTGAAGATCACACTTGGATAGCACGTGCCATCAAAATAGGCGATATTACACCAGAGGAAGCGCGGACTCATCCTTTCCGTCACGTTTTGTCTCGCTGTTTAGGGCGTGAAGACCTACATCAGATTGATGTGCGACAACTGGATGTTAAGTCAGGCGATCGCTTGCTATTATGCAGCGATGGACTCACAGAAGAACTCGCTAATGAGAATATCGCTTCCTATCTTCAAGAAAGTCTGTTTGTGGAAAAAGCTGCGATCGCTCTAGTTGAAGCAGCCAAAAAAGAAGGTGGACACGATAATATCACTATTGTCATCGTTGCTTTTGAATGATTTGGGGAAAGGGGGTCGGGGAACGGGAAAAGATAAGAAATATTCACCCCCTTGTCCTCCTTGTCCCCTTCTTCTCAATGCGTGAATTTTGAATTTTGTAGACGCGTAGCGACTACCGCAGGTATTTTTAATTGTTTTGTCCCTGATCCCCAATCCCCGATCCCCTATTTAGTAAATATACTTATCATTTTGTTCAGCCTGAGCATTTTTCTCATTTACAACTTGATACATATAAATTTAACCTCTGAAGAAACTTACCTACAGAGGCTTAATTTTTATTATTTAGTTAATTGACACCTTGCGCTTTATAGGGTATGGCGAATATAATTCTCTTTTACACCCCTTATTTATCCATTTCCAAAAGTAAAAGAGAATTTCGTCCACCAGAGCGTTTCTGGAAAGCCTTCTTTTTACCGGAATTAGCTTCGGTAGACTTGAGGTTTATATCAGTAGGATGAAAATTAAAGATTTAAGTTAGTCAAAAAATCCCCATAAAAGAATATGGGCAAACCACCAAACACTTGTTATCTTTCTTAATATAGATAGACAAACAAGTGCAAGGCATAACAGACTAGCTTAACTGACTCTTCGGAGCCTTTGTCATTGACCGAACTTTGTACTTATTTTTCAGGAGCCAATTATGGATAAGCCTATTGAGTTGAGTTTAGAACAGCAATTTAGCATCCGCTCTTTTGCTACTCAAGTCCAAAACATGAGCCATGACCAAGCTAAAGACTTTTTAGTCAAGCTTTACGAACAAATGGTTGTAAGGGAGGCAACTTACAAAGAATTGCTCAAACATCAGTGGGGGTTAGATTCAGGTTCTAGCTGGGCAGCATAGAATCCTGAGTCGCGGTAGGCGACCTCCTTCTCTTGCTAGGTTCCACCAAGTGAAAAGAGCTGGGGATGTCGGGGCGTCAACTTTGATGAAAAATTTTAACTTGGAAAGTGTAACAACTACAAAAACTAAGTAATTAAACCAAACTTCTATATGGCTCAACTCCAACTATGGAAATTACTAACCTATAGACAAAACTTATACAAGGAGTTCTAAACTCGCTTTGTACAAAATTCTGTGTAACACCCGCCCGTAATCTTACAACAAACTGCTGATTTGTTAGCATATGTTGTTAGATTTTAATTCTTGATCACACCAATTGAATGTTTTTAAAAGTCAACTGGGTCTGTATACTAGTGAAAATTTCCTCGAAAGAAATATTTTATTAATCTCTAGACATATGACTGCTTCACAGTACTAAATGCACAGAGATAATCACAATACAGTCCCTAACCAACTTATTTTTTTTAATTTATATCTTTATTATTTATATTTCTTATAAGCGTATTTTGCAACTCCTAAACAATTTTCCTTAACAATAATTAATATTGCCTCGCTTTATACAGCAAGTAGATAGATACAAGTCAATTCGTTGCAGTTTCTTCTTTCTGTTCAAATTAGCCTGACAGATCGAAGGTCAAATCTGTATCAATAGCTTGTAATTTTGTTACGATTTGGGGTTTTATCTTTTCGTACTCTAACTTAAGTAAATTTTTACTAAGTTGAGGATCATTGAATGATGTTAATGACTTGCTCATTGTTAGCCACTGTTGGAGCCTTTGACGTTGAGCAGAAGCAATAGTCGAGATTATGATGTGAGCGCAATGATTTGGTGCTTCTATTGTAAATATGAGTAGACGATAGTAACCGTTTTGTGCTAGCAAGCGAATGGTTTCTTGAGCAACGTTTGTTTTGAGATCAACGTAACAAGGTAGCCATTTAGAACCATGTTTGTGGTTATAGAGAACAGTAATCCACAACAGCATAGGGTGAGGAGAAGGGATAAAAAGAAACTGGTTATAACGATTACAAACTAAACGCTTGTGAATTTCTGCTTGCGGTAGCATTACCCATAAAGCAGGTTTAAATTCTCCATTTAAATGGATAGACTGAGGAAAAACGATATTGGCAATGGGTTTATTTTCAGGCCAGGAAGCTTGTTGTGCAATTTCATTACTTAATGGAGATACACACGAATTATTACCAAGCTTGTGAGCAACACCAGCTTTTACAGATTGAGGATTGATAATAGCAGGTAAATTAGTGCTTTTTTCTTGAGTGCGCGTAAAATCAAGCTGTTCAAGAGAAGTTAAAACTTTGAGAATTTCACCGATATTTTGAGGGCGATCGCTTGGTGATTTAGCTAAACAACTCATCACCAAATTTTCTAATTGCTCTGGTAATTTTAATGTCGGCGCAACTTCAGCAAAAGTTCGTGGTGCTTGAGTTTGATGTGCTTTGTACCATGCTCCAAAAGAATGGGTTGGCGCCATTAAAGGCATTTTTCCTGTGAGCATTTCAAACATCATTACACCCAAACTATAAATATCAGAGCGGTTGTCTAGATTTTTACCCTCCATTTGCTCAGGTGAAGAATAAGCTAGTGTCCCCAAATAGTAGTTTGTACTCTTGCTATCTGCCTGTAATAATTTAGCAATACCAAAATCTAAGATCTTAGCTAATTCTCCAAAACTGGCGTCTTGAACGACTAATATATTGCTGGGCTTAATATCACGATGGATAATTGGGTAGATTTTGCCATCAACTGGAATACCACTATGAGCGCACTGTAACCCTAAACTAATTTGACGTGCCAAGCTCAAGAATCTTGGTAAAGAACAGACTTGCTTATGAATGACATGGTTTAGACTTTTACCTTGTAAATGTTCCATCACGTAGAACGGAGTATCATGCTCGTCTACGCCGTAGTCCATCACCCGAACAATATGAATACTTTTTTGTCCCAATAAAGCACAGGTTTTTGCTTCTCGTTCAAAACGTTGCTGCAATCGCATTTTTTTATTTTGAACTGACAAAGCCAGAAACTTCACAGCAACAGGTACACCCCCCAAAAGAACATCCTTTGCGCCATAAACCCGACCCATTGCTCCGCTTCCGATTAACTCTTTAAGCTCATAGCGGTTGCTGAGTAAACGACCAATTTTGGGGTCTGACATACAAAATTTGACTCCAATATTCAAAAGTAGGGAAATATTAAAGATGGATAAAGGTTAAGAGGGAAAGGATAGATTTTTACTTCGTTTTATATTTCTAGTTTGCCCACTTTTGACTCAGTTCATTAACTCTAACAATCGACTCTTGACCCGACCCTTGAGTATTGACTATTGAGTAAAATTTATTTCTCCTAGCAATACTCGTTGACTTGCTCCGGTGACGGTTGGTAAGTTACCAGGGAAGTCTAATTGTCGCCAGTAGGCTAAGACAGCAAAGGCGATCGCTTCTTTGAAATCTGCACTGAATCCCACTTCATCTGTGGTTAGAACTGGTATTGTTTCTAAAAGCTGCTGTAAGCGATTTTTTAAATAGAGATTGCGACTACCACCACCGCACAAGAAGACTTTTTGTGGCATTTCAGGCAAAAAAGTGCGGTAATTGTGAACAATGGAAGCAGCAGTTAGTTCTGTGAGGGTTGCTAGTAAATCTGCTGAATTAAGCTCGTAGTATTCTGCATCTTTTATACAGTTTTGTAAATAATCAACACCAAATAATTCTCGACCTGTTGACTTTGGTGGTGGCAAATGAAAGTACTCTTGTTGTAGCCAATGTTCGACTAAGGCATGGCAAGGAGTACCACTAGCAGCCCAGGAGCCATTTTCATCATAGCTTTTCGTACCGTTTGTTAAATAGTTGACTGCCAAATCTAAGAGGCTATTTCCTGGACCTGTATCCCAACCACGAATCTTTTCTAACCAATTATCTTGCCGAGTAGGTAGATAAGTAAGATTACCAATGCCACCTATATTTTGGATACAACGTGCTTCTTGAGGATGACTGAATAAAGCTGCATCTACAGGTGGTACTAGGGGCGCACCTTGACCACCAGCAGCAATATCTGCTACACGGAAGTTACTCACAGTCGTCATACTTGTTAATTGAGCAATGACAGCACCGCGACCGAGTTGGAGAGTGTAACCAAGACTCCGACTGTGAGGAGGTCGATGGTAAACTGTTTGACCGTGAGAGCCAATTAAGGTAGCTGGTTGGCGATCGCTCTGAATATTTTGTGCAGCTTGAGCAAAAGCAATGGCGATCGCATCATCTAATTCTGCCAATTCTGCCATTGAGATGGCTTCACCAGCACAAACAGCCAAAATACTTTCTCTGAGTTCATCTTGGTAGGGATATGTTGCTGCGGCTACCAATTCTACTTGTAAATCAAAGCCTGTACCAGAAATATCTACTAAAGCAGCATCTATACCGTCTACAGATGTGCCACTGATTAAACCAATGACGTGAGTCATAAATATTATTAATAGTTAGTTGTTGGTGGTTGGTGGGTGGTTGGTTGTTGGTTGTTAACCATCTTCCTTCAGCGAACCCAGTTCTCCGAGATTTCTCATAGGATACCTTTACTTCACATCACAAACTAGCTTTTTAACCCACATTCCGCACTTCAAAATGTAGCGCAAGAGATTACATGGTGATTCCTGAGTAGAAGTAAATAATAATACACATAAATATTCAGTAAACCCGCATTTAGAAATAAACCTGTGTGACG
>JAHHHW010000006.1 GCA_019359115.1 Pelatocladus maniniholoensis HA4357-MV3 | reverse complement strand
TTTGAGGAAAGTTGACCCTTGGAGTTATATTGCGATGCTTCTTACCCAGGCTCGTAGGGGTATAAAACATCCTCCTCTTCCTGTTACCTCTTAATCACTTTTCCCTGGGGGAGAGTGAAAAACTACGCTGGGCGGCGTTGGCAAAGGCGAGACTCGACAAGAATTTGGTCTAGAATATATTTGAATGCTACGGTTTGTAACACATTCAATGGCTTTGAAGGAGACATTTTATGTTCAACTGGGGATTTGATAACGCTCGTAAAGTCGAAGAACTTAAGCAGCAAGTTGAAAAACTTCAGCAACAGGTAGAGACAAAATATCAAGAAAACTCGAATCTAAAGAGACAGGTAGAGACAAGAGATCAAGAAAACTCAATCTTAAAGAGGGATTTAGAGTCGCAAACGAAGCAAAATGATCAGCTTCGCGAGCAGTTTACTGAATATGTCAGGATGCAGGAGTTTAAGAACACTGTTCATGGAGCAAGCGATTTTATCAAAGATTTATTTAGATAGTTCGATTTGATGACCAGTAAAGCGCATTTAACCAGTTTTGCTGGTCATTTGAGGGTTTACTCGAATTGGTTTACATATGAGTCACAGATTTGACGAGATCAGCTGAAATGTCAAACTTACTTGAAAGAATTACAGTTAATCCGAAGCAATGCGGTGGTCGTCCTTGCATTAGAGGTATGCGAATACGAGTCTCGGATGTACTGGATCTGTTTTCTGCGGGTTTAGATGCTGAACAGATTCTGGAAGAGATGCCTGATCTTGAGATGGATGATCTAAGGGCAGCACTTGCATACGCTTCGCGGAAATTAAATCATCCAATACTAGTAGCATGACAATTTGGATTGATGCCCATCTTTCACCAGCAATTGCTACGTGGATTAGTGACACCTTCGGGATAGAAGCATTGTCGTTGCGAGATATTGGGCTACGAGACGCTGAAGATTCTGAAATCTTTGAACCCGGATTTCTCACAAGCGGTGCGATCGCTATTACCCAAATCTTTATCGAGTTTAGATTTTGAGCATTTTAGACGCTGCACCAATCATAACAGTATGTGAAAGAGGTATTTTATCTCAATTCTAAGTTTCATAAGCGTTTTGGGCTAGTCGTTTAAATCTTTGTGAGAAATCCGGGTGAAGCAGCAAAGGTTCAAGAAATCATTTTTATGACCAAAGACAGTGATTTCGTTGATCTTGTTGAGCGTCTTGGATCACCGCCAAAAATCATTTGGTTGACATGTGGCAACACATCAAATGCAAAACTGCGAGAAATTTTAAGTGCAACTTTGCTCAAAGCTTTAGAGCTTTTAAATACAGGTGAGAGTTTGGTTGAAATCAGTGGGGATTAGCGCGGTACATTTTAAATCTAAATCTTGTTTTAATGCTCAAGAGTTAGTATGTGTATACCACAAAAATAAGAAAAAATTACTAAAATTTAAGAAATGTCTAAAAAATAGACAAACTCTTATAAAAGAAGTTAATAAGCACAAATCTACTTGCGACTGTAGTTAGCAGTGGTATCATTCGGGTATTACAAAAAGTAAAGGGCAATTTTATTATGACCAAAGCACCTATTGCTCCCGTGGTGCTAGTCATTTTAGACGGATGGGGCTACTGCGACCAGACAAAAGGAAATGCTATTGCTGTCGCTAAAACTCCGGTAATGGACAGCTTATGGGTAGCATATCCCCATACCCTTATCCGCACATCAGGAAAAGCGGTAGGCTTGCCAGAAGGTCAAATGGGCAATTCTGAAGTTGGTCATTTGAACATTGGCGCTGGTAGGGTTGTACCCCAAGAGTTGGTACGCATTTCTGATGCGGTAGAAGACGGTTCCATCCTCAAAAACTCAGCACTTGTCAGCATTTGTCAAGAAGTCCGCAGTCGCAATGGTAAATTGCACATGATCGGGCTTTGTTCTGAAGGTGGCGTACATTCACACATTAGTCATCTGTTTGGACTACTTGATTTAGCAAAAAGTCAGGAAATATCAGAGATTTGCATACATGCGATTACAGATGGCCGTGATACCACCCCCACAGACGGTGTCAGCTCAATCGCGCTGATTCAAGACTACATCGACCGAATTGGAGTAGGACGCATAGTCACTCTCAGTGGTCGCTATTATGCCATGGATCGCGATCGCCGTTGGGATCGGGTTCAACGCGCCTACGATGTGGTCACACAAAATAGTTCTGGGAATGGACACTCTGCGCTGGAAGTTCTGCAAGCATCCTATGCAGAGGGTGTAACAGACGAGTTTATAGTCCCAGTGAGAATAGCCCCTGGAGCCATAGAACCAGGAGATGGGGTCATATTTTTCAACTTCCGTCCAGATCGTGCTAGACAACTCACCCAAGCTTTCGTTAGTCCAGAATTTAACAGTTTTGAAAGAAAGCTGATTACACCACTGTCCTTTGCCACCTTTACACAGTACGACCCAGAATTGTCAGTAAAGGTTGCCTTTGAACCGCAAAATTTGAGTAATATTCTTGGAGAAGTTATTTCTCAGCATGATCTCAAACAGTTTCGCACCGCCGAAACTGAAAAATATGCCCACGTTACCTACTTTTTCAATGGTGGATTAGAAGACCCCTTTCCAGGAGAAGACAGGGAACTGGTTAATAGCCCAATGGTTGCCACCTACGACAAAGCACCGAAGATGTCAGCCGCAGCAGTTACAGATGTGGCAGTAGCAGCTATTGAAAAAGGTATTTACTCGTTAATTGTAATTAATTATGCTAACCCAGACATGGTGGGACACACTGGTCAGATCCCAGCTACAGTAGAAGCAATTGAAGCTGTAGATAACTGTTTGGCTCGACTATTGACAAGCATAAGCAAAGCTGGAGGTACAGCAATGATTACTGCTGATCACGGCAACGCCGAACACATGATAGATGAAAATGGCAACCCCTGGACAGCTCATACTACCAATCCAGTTCCTCTGATTCTATTGGAAGGAGAACAGGCGAAAATTCCCGGTCATGGCGGCAATGTGAGCTTGCGTAACGATGGTAAACTAGCCGACATCGCTCCCACAATTTTGCAAATTTTACAGCTGCCTCAACCAGCAGAAATGACTGGGCGATCGCTTGTCCAACCCACAGAGTACGATGTAGAACTTTCTCGTAAACCTGTGCAAGTGGGGCAGTAAAAAGTTGATAATGGTGAATTATGAACTACTTCATAATTCATAATTCACAAACAAATTGCTACTATGACCCTTTCTAACGTTATACAAGGTATCTGGGTTTTTTCTGCTGTTGCTTTGACTGTCCTAGTATTGTTACATAGCCCCAAAGGTGATGGTATTGGAGCCATTGGCGGACAAGCCCAATTATTTAGCAGCACTAAAAGTGCAGAAAAAACATTAAACCAAGTAACATGGGCATTGACAGTCATTTTTCTTGGATTATCTGTGGTTTTGAGCGCCGGTTGGCTCCCTAAATAAGGATGGGAAGTGTGAGGAGTGACGAAGAATACAAGGGAGACAAGAGGAATAGAGGGACAACTAATCAGTTATTAGTTATCAGTTATCAAATAAAACTGATAACTAATAACTGATTTATCCCCAATCCCTAATCCCCATTACCCCTACCTTCTCCTTATCCCCAGAGGGAACCCTACCTTCTCCTTATCCCCAGAGGGAACCCTACCTTCCCCTTATCCCCAGAGGGGACCCCTACCTTCCCCAATCCCCAATCTCCAACATCTCAAAAAGTTTTATTTTGCAGCGTTTACTGATATTTACAGGATTGTTTATTAGTACAGGACTGCTCGTGATCTTAACTAACGTGCAGTCCTTTGCCATTTTCCCCACTTCTCACACTCCAAGCACCCCCACCTCCCTACCTCTCCCACAACTCCATCCCCTACCGCCCACACTGGCGCAGTGGCAAGATCAGACAAATAGTGGTGACTACTTTTCTCAAGTTGCACCAACACAAGTCGGTTATTTAATTTGGTCACAGTTTCCCGTTAAGGTTTACATAGAAACACCTCAAGCAATAGATGCTAAACAAGCCCAAGCATGGGTTCAGAATGTCTTGCAGGCTGTACAAGAGTGGAATACTTATTTACCTTTACAAATAATCGAAAACCAGAAATTAGCCGATATTACGATTATCAGGAAAAACCCACCACTCCAAAAATTACCCAATAGCAAGATTCCCCGTGCGCGTTCCGCCCAAACTACTTACAAGTTATATAAAAACCAAGCTATTTTATACCATAATTTTACGATTCTGCTCAGTCCGAGTCAAACAGGTATATATCTTATAGCTGCTGCTCGCCATGAACTAGGACATGCTTTGGGTATATGGGGACATAGCCAGGTACAAAGTGATGCATTATACTTTTCACAAGTTAGTAACCCTGCGCCTATTTCTGTAAGAGATGTGAATACACTGAAGCGGGTTTATGAACAGCCCACAAGTTTAGGGTGGGCTTCACACAAGGGTAAACGAAACTTACTACGTGAGTTGGGACCCCCCGGATAAATCCGGGGGGTAGTTCAGAAGTAAGTTATGGCTTCGCTATCACGCACCCTACTTAAGATTTACTTTCAAAATCAAACTATATTTGTCTAAAGCTGCTAAGGAAACATCAGGAAGATGATTGAGCATTTCATTCCATGTGCTGCAAGTCTGTAGTGCTTCCACAACTACTGAAAGAGGTTCAGAGAAAATATTTTCAAATTCTACTTCACCTGAAAGTTTATTTTTATAAGCTAACTGTTCTTGTGGAGGAATAAATTGAGCATTAATATCTGGGCGATTTCCTCTAGCATCAACACGATACCAACCTATTTTCGGTAGATATATTGCATTGAAACCATGCAAGCTATAGGGTTCGCCATTATCATGGATGCTTAGTCTCTGATAGCACAACCCTACTGGAATACCATTTGCTCTGAGTAACGCAGCTAGCAAATGACTCTTTGCATAGCAATAACCTGTTTTGTATTTGAGTACGTCTGAAGCTTTACAAGTTACAGGATTCATTTGATAGTCACAACTATGATAAATTTCATCCCGTACCCACTCGAAACAAGCTTTAGCGATCGCCTCTGGTGTTTGATGTTTTGATGCAAAGGTTTTCGCTAATTCCAAAACTGTAGAATGTTGCCAGTCAATAATTTCGGTTGCTTCTAGATATTCTTTCATATAGTTAATTTATCAAGTTAAGACCAGCCCTTTCAATGTGTAAATCTCGAAACTGAAAATTTCTTGGTGTCTTAGTGTCTTGGTGTTTCAATAATTATTTTTTCACCACATAGACGCACTAGTCGCAATACGGTTCGGATAAGACCAAAAACATTGTGTAGAGACCGTAAATTTACGGTCTCTACATAACTTTGGGCAAAATAGCTGCTGGGAAAAGGGTGACTATCCGTTCGCTCTTAACTGGAAAGCTATTTTCGCTCATCCCCTTTTCCTGTCTTTAATATCGGAAAATAGCTGCTGCTGGTATACCATTTGGTAATTCTTCTGGATCAACAGTGTAAACCGCCCCACCATTTAGCAACGTGTGAACAGCAGCAAAATCCAACATGTCTTGATCATCTGGTTGTGCTTCTGAGTGCAAATCTACAGCCATTGTTTCAGGATCGAAGTCACCCCATACTTGTTGAGCTACAGGTACTAATAAATAGTCTACTCTTTTGTAATATGCAGCAAGGATAATTTCTTTGAGATCGCTAGAAGTTCTACCAGTTCCTTCACCAGTAATTTGTTGGTAGAGTTCTGTAATGGCTTGGGGTGTTTGAACATATGTAGGTTCCACAATTGTCCAAGCCTGTTCATGTAGTTCTTCTGGCTTGACAATATCTACATTAGCAGCAATACCTTCTTCTACAACAAGATTGTGGTAAGTATTAGCTTCTTTGTAAATTGGAAAGAGATATTCAACTCCTGCTAAAACTAAAGGTGCTTTTGCATCCCTTAGTCTTTCGTGTAATGCTTCATTGATAAGATAAAAGAACTGGAGGATATCTTTCTGATGCTGGTCGCGATCGCGACTTCCTTGACCATGAAATTGACCAGGTTGTGAAGAAGGATTGCTCGTTGAACCCTTAGATGTTCCTATTCTGAACTGACCTGTTTTGGCAGTTTCATCATAATTTAAAGCTTCTTCCAGATTTTTGGGCAGATTTTCTACTTCTAGCTCATTAATAGTGTAATGTGTTCCCTCAAAGAACCTAATATTGTCTTGACTTAAAGCCAAGACGAAAAAGCGCCCATCATTATTAATTAGGTGTAATAGAGGTTTGAGGTGGAATTGATTGCTAACAACTACTAATTCCTCAAACTCTATCGGTAGTTGATAATAGCGAAAAATATTTGGTGAGACGAAAATTGCCAAGCAATGATCTTGTTGTTGCCAAAACTCATTTGTATCTAATTCTTTAGCTGGCTGGAGAAAATCTACTGCATCAGTGTGACGCATTTCCATTTTATCTAGACGTTCTTCTGCTTCACGAATCAAATTTTTGAAGCGAATTGGGTTTTGTCGAATTTCTGCACCAGCCTTTTGCATTGGTATGTATAGAGAAACACAAGGAGCTTGTGTACTTTCTACTAAGCTTTTTAGTTCTTGAATGGATAATGAGTTCATATTTTTAATTCCTATCTCTCAATTAGAACTGATACCAATTTCAAAAATGATTGCGACACATGGATTCATGCAATCTGAATGCAGAAAACAATTTTCTATCCAAAATCTACAATCCAAATGGTATGAGTTCCCTATATTCATTTCAATTAATTTATGTAATAACTACATCTTTCTTTTGATGAAAAAATACCTACCTTAATCCCTCTCTTAAGACAGAGGAAAAAGGTAGGTACAAAAATGAATGGGTTATGTTAGTTATTATTTATTGTTTTAAATCACCATCTACATATGAAATTCTAAATCGCGATATTTATCCGTAGGGTCTATTGAAAATCGTGTAAGTTAACCAGCATTATGACTATTAGAATTAATACTTGTTGACTGAATACCTATACTTTTGCTGTTTCGGCTCACAAAACCTAAAGTTACTCGTTTCATTAGCCAATGTAATCCCACAAGTATAGCAAAAGTAACAGCAATTATCACTAAAGGCTGTTTACCCAAAGTTTCTTCTATACCTCTAGTTAACAAAGCATCCGGTTGAGTGATAAAATCCCAACTGTTAAAACGCAAGAATCGACCCCAATAAATACCAACAGCACATAAAGCATGAGTGATCATTTCCATCCAGACAATCCATTGACTTTTGCCAATACGGTGCAGATAGTATCCCACATTAATTAAAGAGATAACATAGGCTTCAAAACCAGCCATGATGACTAGGAAATACACAGGAATTAGCACCAAAGTAATAATCCACACAGATTGAATAGTGCGGATATCGTCGATGAGGTGAATAATATCAGTTAACAAATAGGGTGCATTTGGTAAAAAAGCGTAGAAGACCAAAAATCCTAACCACCAAACCCAAGAACGTCCACGTTTGATGCGAAACAGCCAAACACTCAAAGCTAAAGGTATAAACGCCAGAAATAAATTCCAAGTCATCCAACGCATATTGATTTGCAAGACCTTTATAACTCTGGACACCAATTCAATCAGTTCCGCTTTCATCGCTGCTTCCTCACAGGATTATGTAAGTGATTATGTATTTTCTGGATATGAACTTAGTTACTTGACTGGTATATCAATCTTCTAGTATAACCACAACCAAAAAATAGGCTACTACCTGAGAATAGAATTATTGTTATGTTTGTGACTGTAGTTATAGATTTCACTATGACTAAGTGATTTTCCCGAAAGGAAACATGATTTTATTTATGACAGATTAATGATAATTAACTAATAATAAATTTTTTTCTATGGATTTTATTGTTGCGGAAGTAACATTGCCAGCATTATTTAGACAATCTAGTAAAATCTTGTTAGCGTTCCAATATTCCTGTAATTGTTGTAAGTCATTTTCATCAAACTGCCAATCATGAGCTATTTGGCGATCGCAAATAATTAAATTTCTTAGTTTACTAGTCCATGTTTCCCCATTTTCTTGCCACCATCCTTTCAAACTTATTCTACTTTCTTGAGGTGATGGAAGTTCTTCGTATAGATTTTGCAATGACTGTTGTAGCGTAGGATAATCTTGTAGTAAGTACTGTAAGTCAAGAGCAAGTGCGATCGCAGATAAGCGTTGACAGAAAATGTAACTAGTCATCCTTAAGCTAACAGTCAACGCATGTATTAATGCCATATCTAAAGCTAAATCAATCGCTAATTTCCCTGCTAATCTACTATCTAGAGATAAAGCCAAACTCTGATTATAAGCAAGAGAATAATCTGGAGGCAGAGCCAGGGTAAAATAAAAAGCGCGCACACTAGCCGGATAATAAGATAACTTCATATTAGAAGTTTTTTCACCTAACCAAATCATAAATTTTTGCAATTTATGATTTGAAATCACAAAATTATCTATTTGTTGTTTTATTAATAATAAGAAATCATCCGCAGGCTGCATCATTTCCGCAGCTAGTAAAAAAACTTCTCGCCAACGTTTTTCTCCAATATTGGTGACAAATTGTTGCAGATTTTGGGAATTTTCAACAGCAACTATTTCTCTTGCAGTTAAATATTCTTGAAATGTTAAATGCGAAAAAGAATAAATACTCCGTCCTTGTTCGATGAATAAACCGTGTTGTGCTTCAATAGCTTGCAATGTAGTAGTACTATTAAGTTCCAACACTTCTAAATCTGTGGGTGCATTAGGAAGATGGCGTAGATAGTCGGCGATCAATAATTGGATTTTAGTTTTTGGAAAAAAGTAATCTCCTTGAGTAAAGGTAGTTGCTGCTACACGACAAAGTAACTTAATTTTATGTAGTAACGATAAATTGCGATAAACTTCATCTCTTTTAATTCCTCTGGCTTCGTCCCAACGCACTAACAACAATTCTAATGCTTGCTTATAAAGTTCTGAGCGTAAGGTTGGAAAATCGCCTAAAAACTGAAATACCAAGCAAGTAAGGTTTAGTAAAATTGGCGTTGTTGCTAACTCTAAAATTTGCTGATTTTCTGGTAGTTCTAATTTTTGCATAAATTCAGAAGCCTTAGCTTTTCCCTCCCAAAGAGAATTTTTCAGCATAGCTACAAACCATTTATCTGCAAAGTTTGCGATTTGTGATTTACTAAAATCAGCAATTTCAACTTCAGTAAAACCCTTAAATTGATATTGCTGACCAACAAGGCGACAAGTAATAACTATTGTATTTTTATAAAACTTTTCAGAAAAATTGCAGATTTCTCTAATAACTTTTTCACTTTCTGCATCTGTTAATTCATCTAAAGCATCTAGTAAAATTAATGCTTTTCCCTGAGAAAATATTGACATCATATCAGATTCCGAAATGCCGTAGTCATTAAATTCTTGACAAATATATTTTGATAAAATAAGTTGCTCCCTGTCACAATTATTTTCAGCTATTTTTTTTAAACTAATAAAAATAGGTAGATAATTTGATTTAAACTTACCTTGATTGCAATTAACTGCTATTGATTGTAGAAAGCTGGTTTTACCTGATCCTGTTTTACCAAGCACCATCAATTTAGAGTAGTTGGTAACTGCTTCTAAAGCAGGAATTCTTTGTTGATTAAAATTACCTAAATTAAAACGGTCAAAATTATTGGAATCTAGCCGTTGTAATTCAGTCATTTCCAGCCATCTTTTACTGGTGATTTCCTCAAAAATATCGACTTCTACATAAAGATCATCTAAACCTATGGGTCTAGCAATATCCAAAAGATGAAGAGTTCCACATTGGGCTTGAATTTTTTCGTAGTGAGCAAAGCGTGCTTTTTGCACTAGGGTGTCAATATCTGAAGTATTTTCCATGATTGTTTCCAAAGACATTGATTTATCAGGAGACTGTTGAGTAATTTATTGTGGCTCTAATCCAAAACTAAACAAATCTCATTAAAAACCTGACGTTACACTCTTTTTTTGCTCACAATTTAAGCTCATGAAGAGGTAGATAAAAACTTTTGAAATTCACCTGCTGCTACAGGACGGCTAAACAAAAAACCTTGCATAGCATCACAGTTATATTTTTGTAAAAATTCCAGTTCTGATTCAGTTTCTACACCTTCTGCAATTACCTGAAGATTCAGATTGTGACCCATTTGAATCAATGCTGTTGTAATAGCTGCTTTTTGTGGGTCATTCACAATATTGTGAATAAAGTAACGGTCAATTTTCAACTTATTGATAGGTAATTTTTTTAAATACATTAAAGAAGAGTAGCCTGTACCAAAATCATCAATTGCAATTTTTATACCCAAGGAACGTAATTCATTCATTGTAGCGATCGCAGTATTGATATCCTGCATAATCAAACTTTCAGTAAGTTCTAATTCTAGGCAATGTGGCTCCAAATTACTAGATGCTAAAAATTTCACAATTTTCTTATTCAAGTCTGGTTGAGCAAATTGACGGGCTGAAAAATTAACAGCAATACACAATGGAGAATAACCTGCATTCTGCCAAGCTTTATTTTGTTGGCAAACACTTTGTAAAACCCATTCACCAATCGGAATAATTAAACCTGTAGACTCTGCTAAGGGAATCAATTCAGAAGTCGCAACTATTCCCAATTCTGGACTTTGCCATCTCAGTAAAGCTTCTGCGCCAATGATTTTTCCAGAATTAATATCTATTTGTGGTTGATATTCAACATAAAATTGCCGAAATTTTTCTTCCTCAATGGCTCCTTGTAAAATATTTTTGACAGCCAACATTTCAGAATTAAAAGCCTGAAGTTGTGAGCTAGCAGAAAAATATTGTTTTAAGGTAGCTTGTTTTTGTAAACGCCCATCAATTGCACTCAATAATTCAGCACGAGTAAATGGTTTTGTCAGATAGTCATCTGCACCCAATTCCATACCTTGACGAAAGTCAGTTTTAGTTGATTTTGCCGTGAGAAAAATAAATGGAGTTGTTGCTGTTAGAGGTTCTTGGCGTAAATTGATTAGTACACCATAACCATCAATTTCTGGCATCATCAAATCACACAAAATTAGATCAGGAACCTCAGTCAAAGCTAACTTTATTCCTACTTGACCATTCGCAGCACCAATAGTTTCAAAATCTTCTGCTTCTAGCAATTCGATAATATTTTCTCGGACAGAGTATTCATCTTCAATCACTAAAATTTTTGTCATGATTATATTTGTTGATGATTAGTTGTTATTTGTGATTTGTGGGAAAAAACTAATAATTATCTAATGGTAAAATAATAGTAAAAGTTGTTCCTACTCCCACTTTACTATCTACAAAAATTTTACCCTGATGTAAATCTATACATTTTTTTACAATTGATAGTCCCAAGCCAGTACCTGGGATATTGCCAACATTTGCAGCACGATGAAAAGAGTCAAACAAAAGGGGTAAATCTTCTTCTGGAATACCAATTCCTTGGTCTTTTATTTCAAATACAACTTGATTTTTTTGCTCAGTAAGAGTAAATTTGATGATGCCATCGTTGACAGAATATTTGATCGCATTCGTGAGTAAGTTTCTGAGAATGTGTCCTAGCAAATTTTTATCCACACGACAGTGCATGGATTCATATTCACAGTGAAAGGCGATCGCATTTTCCGTTTCATCTTCCGTGTCACCATCCTGTTGCAATTCTTGGATTAAATCACGGCAGTACTCAACCAAATCTAGTGATATTGGTTTAAAATCTAGTCTTCCCGCTTCTGCTTTACCAATTACCAACACATCATTTAACATGTCAGTCATATGTTTAACACTGGTTTGAATGCGGCGTATATGGGAGAGCCGTTTTTCTTCTGTCCATTTGTGATGATAATATTCGAGTAATTCTGAAGAAGAAAGGATGATAGTCAACGGTGTACGGAATTCATGGGAAGTTATGCTTATAAAGCGGGATTTGAGTTCGTTGAGTTCTTTTTCTTTCTGCAAAGCTGTTCTCAATTCCTGTTCCAACTGCTTGCTTTTGGTAATATCTACCCAAGAACCAACAATTTCTACTGAACTACCAGTATTATCCCGCACGAGTTTGGCTTGATCGTATACCCAGCGATAAGTGCCATCTTTGTGTAAAAAACGGTACTCACGAATGCATTCTCCCTGGTTCAAGAGGTTGGCCATTTCCGTAAAAACATAGGGTTTATCTTCAAGGTGGATGCGATCGCTCCAAAAGCTAGAATGTTCTAAAAATTCCCACGCTTCATAGTCAAGCATGGCAGTAACGTTGTCACTCATGAAGGTAATTTCATAATCACCATCAGATTTACAGGTATAAATCACGGCTGGAGTAGCAGACAGTAAATGTTGTAGCCGTTGTTGTGACATTAACAACGCCATTTCTGCTTGCTTGCGCTCAGTAATATCATTTTGAATGCCGACGTAGTGAGTACATTTACCATCAGCATCCAACACCGGAGAAATATTTAGCTCATTCCAAAATAAAGTACCATCCCGACGATAATTACGTAAGATTACGGTGCAATTTTTTGCTTGTTTAATGGCGTTTCTAATTTCTTGTATTTCTGGTTGATTGGTGTCAATTCCTTGTAAAAAACTACAGTTGCGGCCGATGACATCTTCTGGATAATAGCCAGTGATTTGCTCAAAAGCAGGATTAGCATAGATCATTGGCAAGTTTGGCAGTCTAGCATCAGAAATCACGATACCATTACTGCTAGCAGCGATCGCGCGATCGCGTAAGCGTAAACTCTGTTCTGTTCGCTTGCGTTCAGTAATATCTGTGGAAATACTACAAATGGCATAAGGGATATCACTGTCATCTTTTAACGTAAACTTGATCGATAGATAAGTATGTAACCCATTATCTTGAGGAATAATTTCTTCAACTTCTATTGCTGTTCCATTAATGAAAACATTGTGATTATTGACTGCAAAATTATCAGCAATATCGCGAGGAAAAATTTCGTATATGCTTCTGTCTTGAACCTGCTCTTGAGTGAGTTGAAATACCTTTTCATACTCACTATTAATAAGTAAATATCTGTTTTGAGTATCTAATACAGAAATAATCGCTGGAGAATTATCTAAAATTGCTTGTAGTCTTTTTTGAGTTTGCCGCAATTCCGATTCTGCCAGTTTGAGGTCATGAATATCTGTGTTGGTGGCGAACCAATTTAATATTTTTCCGTTCTGATCTCGCTGAGGTACAGCACGTGATAAATGCCAACGATATGTTTGATCGCTTACCCTCCGCCAGCGAAATTCTAATTCTAAAGATTCACCTGTAAAAATAGATTTTTGCCAAGCATCAAAAAATTTAGATAAATCTTCTGGATGTACCCAATTTTGCCACTTCCAATCCAATATTCCTTCTTGGTTACAACCCAAATAATTTTGTATGCGTTGGTTAATATACTCTACACTTCCATCTGATCGAGCAATCCATACTTGTTGGGGAATAGATTCTGCTAAGAAGCGAAAGCGTTCTTCACTTTTTTGTAAAGCTGCTTGAGTTTCAAGGCGATCGCTAATATCTTCAAAAGTTCCCAAAATACTAAATACATTACCTTCAGAATCATGCAGTGGTACTTTATTTGTTTCTATCCAAGTTTGTTTGCTATCTGCTATTTGTTGAGATTGTCGCAGTTGTTCTGTCGTGTCTGTTAATTGATTTAGAGAATAACAGACAATCTGTAATGACTGAGAAATTGTTTTTGAAGTAATTAATCCAACTAGCCGATTTTGCTGTTCAACTATTGGTAGTAAAGATAAATTATTTTGTCGAAAAAACAACAATAAATAAGCAATATTTTTGGCTTGACTATATTCAATGGTGATCACCGAAGTAACCATTACTTGTGAAATTTGGACTGTTTTAAAGTCAAAATCACAACAGACTAACCTAATTACATCTTGATTTGTAAAGCATCCCAGTAGCCGCATTTCATCTGTCACCAAGACACAATTAGTTTGCTGTTGATTCATTAGCGTTACAACATCAAATAATGATGTGTCTGGTGTAACAGTTAGAGGAGAAAAATCAATTACAGAATCTATCGATGGTAAAGAGATAACTGGAGTTAAGGCGTGCATAGATAATTGCAATAGCCTTTAGCAAACAAATCAGGTGAAGATAGCATATTGAACTATCTCCTGACGTTTGATTGGCTAAATTTGTAATATTTACCTGCAAAAGATATTTGCAAGGTATTTAAATATATTCCATTAAAAGTTTTTAATGTTACTAACTTCAACAGTATTAATACTTAAAAAAATAGGGATTGGGGAATGGAGAATGGGGATTGTGTCTGTCTTGTCTTCGCGATCCCTTCCAACTAACTATTAAGAGCCTTCTGTAAAGTCAATAATAATTCCTTGACGGTGTAGGGCTTTGCTAGAAAACCACTGATATTAATAGTTGAGGCTTCTGCTAATTTACTGCTAGAGGCTAATCCGCTTGTAGCCACAATTTTGACTGTGGGATTGATTTTTTGTAAAGTCCGAATAGCTGTGATGCCATCGAGAGACGGTAGCATTATATCCATGAGAACAGCACTAATTTTGTCTCGATTTTGGGCATATAGTGCGATCGCTTCAATACCATCAATAGCAACAAGAGCTTTGTAATTATGAGTTTCTAGCGATGCTCTAGTAATTTCTTGAATAGCAGGTTCATCATCGACTACTAAAATCAATTCTCCTTTACCTGCTAGTGGTTCTAACTGTGGTGTTGACTCTATTTCTACTCCCTGTGCTGCTGGCAGGTAAACTTTAAATTGAGTACCAAGCCCAATTTCACTATGGACATTGACAAAACCACCGTGGCTTTTGACAATACCAATAACTGTGGAAAGTCCCAAACCTGTGCCTTTGCCTAATTCTTTGGTAGTGAAAAATGGTTCAAAAATTCTCTCGATAATTTCCTTGGAAATACCCACACCAGTATCTGCCACAGTAATAATTATGTAGGGGCCGACTTTGGCTTCCAAGTTCATGCGAGCATAGTTTTCATCAATAAATAAATTTTCTGCTGAAATAGTCAAACTCCCGCCATCTAGCATCGCATCACGGGCGTTGACACAAAGATTCATCAGTACTTGATGCAGTTGTGTGCTATCTGCATAAACTGTCCACAAATCAGATGCGACATCCATACACACTTCAATTGATTTGGGAAAAGTTTGTTTAACAATCTTGACAACTTCTCGAATTAAGTGCTTGACTTGCAAAGTCATGCGTTTACCTTCCACACCCCGTGCAAAGGACAAAACTTGCTTGACTAATTCTGCACCACGTCTAGCACTATCTTCGAGTATTTCTAGCAGATGTTTATGTTCAGAATAAATATCGGGAAATTTCAACGGCAAGAGTTGAGATACAGCTAGAATTGGCGTGAGAATATTGTTGAGATCGTGGGCAATACCGCTTGCTAAAGTACCAATACTTTCTAGACGTTGGGCGCGAAATAATTGAGTTTCTAGCTGTTTTTTTTCAGTAATGTCGGTATCAACGGTGAGAATAGATTTTGGTTTACCGTCTTCTTGAGAAACTAAACTCCAACGGCTAGAAACTAAAAGTTTCTTACCATTTTTGGTAATTCTAGTTAACTCCCCTTGCCATTTACCTTGTTTAATAACTGCCAAAAATGCTGTTTCTACTTCCTCTGGGGGTTCATCGTCGTATAAAAGTTCTACTACAGTTTTTCCGTAGGCTTCATGGGCTAGCCAACCGTAGAGATTTTCCGCACCTTTGTTCCAGAGAATAATGTGATTATCTAAATCTCGCACAAAAATTGCATCTGTAGTTACATCTAACAATGCAGCTTGTTCACGAATTTTTTCTTCAGCAAGTTTGCGATCGCTAATGTCAATACTCGCACAAGTCACCCCCACCACTTCTTGTGCTTCATTTCGCAACGGTTCTATAGTCAAATCAAAATATCTAATTCCTTGAGCAGTATTTATTGATACTTCTTTTCGGATTCCTATTCCTGTTGACAAAACACGTTGTTTAATATCAAAAAGTATTTGCCCATCTGCAACAGCAATCAGATCTAAATCTTGTTTACCTAAAATTTTTTCATTAATAAAACCTGGAGAAGTATTGTAAACCCAGGTATAACGTAATTCTTTATCTTGGTTGAAAACAACAATCGGAGAATTTTTGAGCGCGACTCGAAATCTTTCCTCACTTTGGCGCAATGCTTCTTCAATTCTTTGTCTCTCAATAGCATAGCGCATACAGCGCACCAACAAATCACCACTCACCTGTCCCTTGACTAAATAATCCTGCGCTCCTTGCTGCATAGCTCGCAGAGCCAAATTTTCATCATCCAAACCAGTCAGCACAATAATCGGAATCGCTGGTGCTTGATGATGTAAAGTCACAAAAGTTTCTAAACCTTGACTATCTGGCAAAGAAAGATCTAATAAAATAACATCAAAACTCTCTTGATTGAGCAACTTCAGTGTCTGGTCTAATCGCTCAACAGGTGTTAATTGAAACTGTGTAGTAGTGACATCCCACAAAAATTCTTGCAACAAACGAACATCACCGGGATTATCTTCTACCAACAAAATTTTGATCATTAGTAATTAGTCATTTGTTGTTTGTCGTTAGTCATTTGTTAGTTATTTCTAATCCCGTTCCCCGCTATTCCGACGGAAGCTTGACAATGGTAAACCAGAAATTTTCAATAGATTGTACAATTTTGACAAATTGCTCGAAGTCAACAGGCTTGGTAATGTAGCAGTTGGCGGATAGATTATACACCTTTAGAATATCTTCTTCTGCTTGAGAAGTTGTTAGCACAACTACGGGAATTCGCTTGAGTTTTTCATCTGCTTTGATTTCTGCTAATACTTCTCTACCATCTTTTTTTGGCAGATTCAAATCTAAGAAAACAATATCTGGATGGGGAACTTGAGTATATTTACCTTCTCGACGTAGAAAGGCGATCGCCTCTACACCATCTTCAACTACATTTAAGTTAACAGAGATTTTGCTGTCCTCTAAGGCAATTTTGGTCAACTCTACATCACCGGGATTGTCTTCTATTAACAAAATCTCAATAGGCATAACATCTATAAAAATACTCACGATCCCGTACCTATCCTATCTGGAATTGTGAAGTAAAAGGTGGTTCCTTGGCCAAGTTTTGACTCAACCCAGATTTGTCCACCGTGACGTTCGACAATTTTTTTACAAATTGCTAAACCAATACCAGTACCGGGATATTTGTCGCGAGTGTGCAAACGCTGAAAAATGATAAAAATGCGATCGCCATACTGAGGTTCTATCCCAATTCCATTATCGCGCACCCAGAAGAGCCATTGATTTTCTGTGGGAGAGTGGGGAGAGTGGGGGGACAAGGGAGAATTACTTACCTGTCCTCCTTGTCCTCCATCTCCGTCTCTCTTCATTACGCCAATATGAATTTGTGGGGGTTGTTCGCTACGAAATTTAATGGCATTACTAATTAAATTCTGGAATACTTGCACCAGTTGGGTAGCGTCGGCGATGAGTTGGGGTAGAGGTTCGTCGTAGGTGATGACTGTGTGAGTTTCAGTAATTGCGACTTTTAGATTAGCGATCGCCTGTTGCAAAGCACTATGACAATCAACTACTCCAAATGGCTGTCCACGGCTACTTACACGGGAAAAACTCAACAAATCATTAATCAAGATTTGCATCCGTTTCGCACCATCTACGGTGTAGGAAATAAATTCATCGGCTTTATTGTCAAGTTTACTTTTATACTTTTTCTCTAGTAATTGTAAGTAACTTGTGATCATCCGTAATGGTTCCTGCAAGTCATGGGAAGCAACATAAGCAAATTGTTCTAATTCAGCGTTGGAACGAGCTAATTCTTCACGTTGGAGTATTTCTTGTTCCAATAATTGCGCTTTGGCTAAAGCTATGCCAATCTGATTTGCTAGGTGTTGTAATAACTCAATTTCCCAATTACTCCACTTTCTCGGACGCATACATTGTTGAGCAATTAGTAAGCCCCAAAGTGTATCTCTGACAATAATTGGTATAAGTATATGGGCTTTAACAGCAATATTTTCCAGAAATTCTTGATGACAAGGATGGACGCTTTTTGATTGGACATCGCAGATAATATTAATTCTGCCTTGGCGATATGCTTCTTGATAATTTTGTTGAAAACACCTCTCAAAAAGCTTTCGTCCTAAAATCGAGCTACAACCAGTGACGACTGCTTCTTGCACCACTGTTCCAGAACCATCATTCCATAGTCGAAAAATAATAACTCGATCAGCCTGCAAAAGTTTTTGGATTTCTGTAACCGTGGTTCGGAGAATTTCTTCTGTTTGTAAATGTTGGCGAATTTTCAGAGCAATTTCAGCTAAGAGTTGCGATCGCTGATTTTGCTGTTTTAATTCTTCTTCTGTGCGCTTGCGTTCCGAGATATCACTCAATACTCCTACCATTCGCAGCGCTCGGCCATGATCATCTCGAATAACTTTACCTCTGATTAAAAACCAATTATATCTACCATTCACCCGACGCAATCGCAATTCCATTTGATAAGCCTGATTGAGTTCGAGATGTTGGTAGAGTAACTCAGCAAATTGTTCTTGGTCTTCAGGATATACTAATTGATAAAGAGATTCATAAAAGTTTTCTTTACCTGTGTGTGGTAAACCTAAGAACTCATAAAATCGCTTTGACCAAAAGCATGTATTCTTAACAATATCCCAATCCCAAATCGCATCATTTGTCGCATCAATTACTAACTGTAATCTTTCTTCACTTTGGCGTAATGCTTCTTCTGCTTGCTTGCGTTCGGTAATATCCAAAGTCACACCAATCATCCGCATTGGTGTACCATCACTTTCATAGATGCCACGACCCCGCGATAACATCCAATGGATGCTACGATCTGGCCAAATAGTTCGATACTCTGCTTCATAATCAATTTGCTGTTCCAAAGCTTGCTTAACAGAGTCGTGTATATAGTCGCGATCTTCTGGGTGGATGCAGTCTAACAGCATTGTGTAGGAAAAATCTGTTTCGGGAAGTATGCCAAAGTTGGCTTTACACTGATTAGATGTAAATAATTCCCCAGTTTTTAAATCCAATTGCCAAGAACCAAGCTTACCAGCTTGTAATGCTAGCTTCAGGCGTTGTTCATTGTCTTGTAGTGCTGCTTCTACACGTTGACAATTTTTTAATGGTGTGTTTAATGATTCTCTTTGCAGTAGTAGCATCACTTGTTGAGCTAATTTTTGCAAAGCTGTTAGTTGTTGGGAGTTGAGTTGTCGGGGTTGACGATCCATCACACACAGAGTGGCGATCGCATATCCTTCCGGTGTTAGTAGTGGTACGCCAGCATAAAATCTTACATAATACGGTTCTGCTGCAATTAGATTTTCTGCCCAAACTTGATCTGTCAAGCAATTAGGAACAATAAAAATATCTTTTTGCTGAATGCAAACAGGACACATCCCGACATTTTGCGGTAGTTCAGTGACATCCCAACCAACTTTTGCTTGTATCCATTGCCGATTTTCGTCGATAAAATTGATGCAAGCGATCGGCGTACCACAGATAAGGGCTGCTAACTCAACCAGATTATCAAAAGCTGCTTCGGTAACACTATCTAGTATTTGGTAGTGGCGAAGGGCTGCTAATCTTGCTTTTTCCTGATTATTTGGTGGAGCTTTCATGAATATCGGTGAAGCAATTAATCTTTCAGCTTCAGAATTGTCATTGGTTATTTGTCATACTCTACCTTGAAGCCGAAGAAGGCGCGTCTATGTCAAATCAATCAAACAGTCTGCTTAAGAGGTTGTTTGAAAAGTGATTGGCTGTAATTTTAATTACATTATTACTCCCCTTATAAAGGGGAGAAATCCGGTTCCCTCCCCTTTATAAGGGGAGGGTTAGGGTGGGGTAAAAAATATTTGATACATCAATCATGACTTTTCAAACATCCTCTAAGCAGACTTTTGCTATGAGACTGCGATTCAATAGTAGACAGGTTTTTTGAACAGTTGGGATTCTCACCCGCTCTCCTTATATTTAGTGTTTAATATTTGCCAATAAAATATACTATAAATTTCTTATATTTTTAAGTTTATGAATAATTTCTGTAATATTGAATTTTCACAGGAGTTTTTTAAGATTTTTGTTTAATTACTTTAGATTCGCAAATCAGGTTTTATGGTAATCTCTCACCCCTTAATTTTCGCATTAAAGCTATTCGCAGCAATCGGTTGTGGACTGATAGCAGGCGTTTTCTTTGCTTTCTCAACTTTTGTGATGGCTGGTCTTGCTCGTCTCCAACCCGCACAGGGTATTACCGCCATGCAATCGATCAATATCACAGCCATCAATCCTTTGTTTATGTTGGCACTCTTCGGAACGGCGGTGGCTTGCCTGTTTCTAACCGTTTCCTCGCTGTTGAAATGGCATCAACCTGGCGCTGTTTATTTACTTATCGGTAGCTTGCTCTATCTCATTGGGACGATTGGGGTGACGATCGCATTCAATGTGCCATTAAACGATGCGCTAGTGAACGTCAAACCAGATAGCACAGAAGGCGCAAACTTATGGGCTAGCTACCTGACCAATTGGACAACTTGGAACCATGTTCGGACAATCGCAGCACTTGCGGCTGCGACATTATTCACGCTCTCACTCTGCGAGCAAGCGGCGCGGTCATAATGAGGTTTTATGAGCAACATCGAAAAGGCAATAGAAATTCTTGAATCCATTGTTCCAAAAGAAGACCAAAAATGGAATAAAGAATATAGAGCAAAAATCCATCACGACTTGAAAGAAGTAATTACACTTCTTTCAAATCTCTCCCCAACAGTCACTTTTTGGGAAGCAAATTATCACAAAAGCAAGATCAAAATCCAAGAATTTCAAAGCCTTTCAGCAATACCCAAAAAAGACGAAGATATCTTATTTATGGATAAATATTGGAAAATCCTGAGAATAATTCATGAATTAGAAAATAATCACATAGACATTTATCTAGAAGAAGAATAAAAATCTGCATGAACTACCCAGACCTACTACGCCCGTGGTCTGGGTTTCTGCTTCCAGACCAGTAGATTTGGATTTTTGACGCTTCTTTGCCCCTAGTTGCCGCATACTTCCCGCTTTTTTGCGAGTGTTTGCGGTAGAGCTTGGCGACTCTGCGTCTAGGCGTAAATAGAAGGTTCGTGCAACCAGGGGCAACCTTGTAAAATTCTGTAAAAATTACCCTTTTTTTAGCCTTAATTGATAAGAAATACAAATGATAACTTTGCCTAGTTCGTCTCATTTTAGG
>JAHHHW010000005.1 GCA_019359115.1 Pelatocladus maniniholoensis HA4357-MV3 | reverse complement strand
AAAACTCCTTCCGGAAAAACCAGACCCAATTTTACTTGCCAATATTTTCCACAGAGTTACCAATTTAGGACGCATCCACCCTGCCGATCCTTGTTCTACCAGTTCATAAATTTGGCGAAGGTATTGGCCAACAAGATCGTATTGATTACCTAAACCAGTATTTTGAACTTTATTAGATGCTAAGAGAAGGCGTGGATTTTCAATTCCCCCTATAGCTAAAATAAAAACCCGTGACTCAGCCCAGAATTTTGTTCCTTTTATGCAAGATACTCTTAATCTTGTAACTGATCGTGCAGTATCATTTGTCTCAATATTTACTACATTTGCATGAAGATAAGTTTGGATATTCTTCGCACGTTCAAGTTCCACTTTGTAAGTCTTCCCAAATCGCATTGGTGGCACGGTAAATTGCCATATTTTTGTAATTATCCGGCTACTATGTAATGGAAGTAAACGTAACTCAGGATTTCCTATAGCTTCTACTAAATGTGCAGGATCATAATCAGAATAAGGGAGCTGACATACCTGTTGAGCACGATTGTAGTACGGAATTAGCTCTTGCTTGGTAAAGGGCCAGCCACTGTAGGGAACCCAGGGACGATATTCAAAGTCAATTTCATCAAGTGGCCGACACCATGATTGCCAAACGTTGGTATTACCACCTAAATAACGGGAACTCTGAATGTACTTGAAATATGGCAATCCAACATCCTCCCCCTCAGAACTATGCGTTACCCACATCTTTCTTTACAATCTTAAAACCCTTGTTATATAAGCATCTTAGAGACTGAAAGTTTAGGCGAACTTGACAAA
Organism: Pelatocladus maniniholoensis HA4357-MV3; assembly: GCA_019359115.1. Classification (GTDB taxonomy): domain Bacteria; phylum Cyanobacteriota; class Cyanobacteriia; order Cyanobacteriales; family Nostocaceae; genus Pelatocladus; species Pelatocladus maniniholoensis. The sequence continues at coordinate 21,118 of JAHHHW010000005.1, read as the reverse complement.
TTCGCGTTTGTCCTTCTCGCTAAAATTGTGTTTTTATTGAGAATGGACAACGACCGAATCATGGTTCTAGAGACGTGAGTTAATACTCTCGAAATGTTAAGAAAGATGTTTATAATGGATAGCCCTCAGAAAGGGATTGGGTGAGTTCATCAGGTTCTAGTCCCCCACTTTCAAGAAGGCAGACGCGATATGATGTGCCTAGAAATTCTTTGGCCAGCGTAATTCCTGCTGCCCCAGATCCCACAATGCAAATGTCACTATCGACAACAGTGTCTTCTGCTATAGTTTGCGCGTCAATAATCATAATAATAATGTAGATTTGTGTGTTGGCAAACAAAGGTATAATCGTACTAGCACATCATCAATAAGCAAATTGCTACAGCATGTAGGTACTTGCATTTACTACATAACCTGAATGGATAGATTCGGCTGGGATATTGTGCTGTTGTCAGTTAGGTGGTAGATGCTTGTGAAAAGCTTCGACTGCCCTCGCTACTCCGTCCTCTGCCTGAATCCGTTTGCCCATTGCCGCAGCACGCGATCGCATTGTTGTATCGTTGATAGCAGTTTGAATTGCAACAACTAGTTTCTCTACTGAAGGCTGTTCTTGCACAATTGGCGGTGGACCTAAACCTAACTCCCCTACTCTACGCGCAAAGAGAAACTGGTCGCCATTGTAGGGCATAGTAACTGTAGGAACGCCAGCACGTATACCATTCAATGTTGTACCATGACCACCGTGATGCACCAGTGCCGCCATTTGCGGAAACAGCCAATCGTGAGGCACTGATTGGATCGTAAATATCTCATCTTCTGGAAAATTGGCATCACGAAGCCCGCCTGCTACGGTTCGCACAATTGCTCGCTGTCCTGTCTGAATTAGCACTTTGCGAACTGTTTCTACTCCGATTTTCTCATGCCAGGTTTCAATATAAATTGGCGGTGGTCCAGCAGCCAGAAAATCTACTAGGTCGCTGGGCGGTTGCCAGTTCGACGGACGCTCAAGAAACCAGTAGCCAGTGACATACACCCAATCGGGCCAGTCATTCGGTTTAGGGACAAAAGAAGGACTACAGCTGTAAAGAAATGGTACTTTTTGTTGCTGCATTCGTGCCAACACACCTGACCTGGGGGAAAGAGGAGGTAAGTGCAAGGTTTCCTGTCGCCATTGGTTAATTGGTTGCCGAATAGATTGCCAGATGAGTTGATCGAACAAGGGGTAGGTCAGCCAGTTGTAAATCTCTTCTAAACGCGGAACAGTTGGTAAGTGTATGTGAGGAAAAAGAAAATGAGGCAAAACACGTGTTTGATGACGGGGGTTCACACAAGCTGCGTAGCAAGGTATGCCAAGTTTTTCAGCGATATCGTAGCAGGCAAATGTCTCTGAGTTAAAAACAATTGCCTCTGCATCTTGGCAAACCTGCCAGAGTACAGGAAGCAGACTCTCGTTCACTGGTCGTAGCCAATTGCCCAAATTAGGCATCAAACGGAAGGGATTGTTGCCGAAAGGTATTAGTGGACTTATCTTTTTAAAGTTATTACAGTCCATAGGCACAAAGTCCAATCCGCAACTGCTAACGAACTCTTGCATATAAGAAACAGTAGCTAGTTGTACTGAATGACCAGCCCGTTGCAATCCCAGCCCGAGGGCGACGTAAGCTCGGATGCCGCCTGGTGATGCCAATGCCACAATTTTTATACGCATACTTCCTGTCCTGTTATTTTGGCGTTGTACAATCAGGTTATGGTTTAGGGGATCTCCAAGTAATAAAATGCCCAGCCGTATTAAATATATTTTGGCATCCGCCCAAGTATTTAGGCGCTTTCGCCCTTCAGGCGAAAGCGACGGCTGGGCATTTTATTATTTGGAAAGGCCTAGGTAGGTCTAAGGATGCTCACTGGATAAGACAAGTTGGCTTTGTCAAAAGAGTTTTCACTATATTTATGGCAAAATTTATACCCAAATCTTCCAATTAATTTATACTTAGCTGCTTTAATGTCGCCCCAATATTCAAGGGTAAGTTCGATTTCGTAAAATTAATCAAGATACAATTTCAATTGTTCTTTTAATAATTGGACATGAGGTAAACTCAGCATCGTGTAATGTTCACTTGGAATATAAATAATCTCTACTGGTTTAGAGGAAAGTTCATCCCAACCTAAGGTTGGATTATTAAGCTCACCAATATTGCTGCCTTGGAAGAGGATGATTCGATTTGGATAAACTTGCGGTACATAGTTCAACATGGCTTGGATGTTGCTTTTGAAAACCTGCATAAGATAGTGAAGCTGTTGCTTTCCAATATCTGGAGGTACGAAATTAGCTATCTTCGCTTGTTCCAAGAAATGATTCAGTTGCTCATCTATATCTAACTGTTGCAGCTTGTCATCAAAAACTGACAAATTGTTCTCTCTAGAGCCAGCCATATCCTTAGCGAAATTGGCTAATAGTTTGGCATTGTCATATTCATAATCTGTAGTTTTGTTGCTCTCAACTGGTGCTAAACTGTCTAGCAAAGCAAGCAGGTTTACTTTATAACCCTGCTTGTGTAATTGTTGAGCTATTTCAAAAGCCACTACACCACCCATCGACCAACCTCCTAAAAAGTATGGCCCTTCGGCTTGAACGGCGCGTAACGCTTTTATGTAGTGATTTGCCATATCTTCGATTCTGGTGTAAGGCTGCGATTCCCCATCAAGACCTAGTGATTGTAATCCATAGAATGGTTGATCTGCTCCCAGATGACGTGCTAATTGGTAGTAGCAAAGAACATTCCCACCTACTGGATGAACAAAAAACAAAGGTGGCTTGGAACCGCTAGGTTGAATTGCTACTAAGGGAGAGGACGGCTGGGAATGAGTCTGTTGACGTAGGATAGTTGCCGATTTTTCAATAGTGGCTCCCTGAAAAAGAGTAGATAGAGGCAAGTTGTATCCAAACTGCTTCTGAATTTGAGCCATGAGGCGTACAGCTAAAAGCGAATGACCTCCAATCTCAAAGAAGTTATCTTGTACTCCCACAGGATGGACATCTAAAATTTCCTCCCAAATTTGCGTCAGTTGGAGTTCCAAGGAATCCCGGGGTGCGAGGAAATCTTTTTCTAACTTGAGTCTAGTGTTGTCAACTGTAGGTAGCGCCCGACGATCTATTTTGCCATTTGGTGTCAAGGGCATTGTATCAAGCACCACTAAGACCGACGGGATCATATATTCCGGTAGATGTTGCTTGAGAAAGTCCCGTAGTTCGTCGATGGTCAGGGTGCGATCGCTATGAGGAACAACATACGCCACCAACTGCTGATTCCCGGCTTGAGTTTCCCTATCGAGTACCACAGTTTCCCGCACACCAAGGTGTTTAGCCAGCACTGCTTCAATTTCCCCCAATTCAATGCGGAAACCCCGTATTTTTACCTGCTGGTCAATTCGCCCCAAGTATTCAATTTCTCCATTGGGTAAATAGCGTGCCCAGTCGCCTGTACGATAGAGTTGTGTCCCCGTCTGTTTGCTAAAAGGGTTGGGAATAAACTTAAGGGCGGTCAAGTCCGGTCGGTTGAGATAGCCCCTGGCTAGACTAACACCACCAATATGCAATTCTCCTGCTACACCAACAGGCGTAGGGTTCAAATATTGATCTAGCAAATAGACTTGCGTGTTGGCGATCGCACGACCAATAGGCACACGAGCAAGTTGTTGGTTTTTTTGCCTAATTGGTTCATAGATTGTTACCCCAATGGTTGTCTCAGTCGTACCGTAAGCATTAAGCCAACGGATGCGTAAGTGTCCGCAGGGCGGCTGTTCGCACAGATAGTCTACGAGTTTCTGCCAGAGGGCAAGTTTTTCTGGTAAAACTGACTCGGTTCCGACAATCACTAACCGAAGCGCGATCGGTAATGGTATCTCTTGTTGAGCAATGTAGGACACCCACTCATGCCAGTATGCAGTTGGTAGATTCAGGACAGTTAGTTTTTCGTGCTTGAGAAATTCTTGGAAGTCTGCGATGACTAGCACCCGTTCGGGGCGGATCACAACAGTTGAACCGCCCAACCAAGCAGAAAACAACTCTTCTGCTGCAACATCAAAGCTAATAGAAGCAAATTGGAGAATGCGATCGCCTGGTTGGAGTTCATAAGCTTTAGCAACCGCAGTACTGTGGTTTACCAAAGCTTGGTGCGCGATCGCCACTCCTTTGGGTGTCCCTGTAGAACCGGATGTGTAAATCACATAGGCTAAATTTTTAGCTGTGACATTATTGACTAAATTTTCCTGGTTATCCTGTGGGCATTGCTTTGCCCAGCCAAAAGTGTTCGCCTGCCAGTCGGTATCCAGGCATACTACCTGTGCCCCATGTTCTGGCAATCCCGCAACTAATCGCCCTTGAGTCAGCAGCACCAGAAGTTTCGCGTCTGCCAACATGAAAGCTAACCGTTCTTGGGGATAAGACGGATCTAATGGTACATACGCTCCGCCAGCTTTCAGGATTCCTAAAATTCCTACCACCATTTCTAGCGATCGCTCCATGCAGATTCCCACCAGTACTTCTGGCCTCACACCCAAAGACTGGAGATAGTGGGCGATTTTGTTGGCTTGGTGGTTCAACTCTCGATAAGTCAGTTGCTTGTCTTCAAAAACCACAGCAACGGCATCAGGCGATCGCTCTACAGAGCTTTCAAACAACTGATGGATACACTGCTCTTGAGGATAGTCGGTTTGGATGTGATTCCACTCCACTAGCAGCTGCCGTTGTTCGGCCACACTCAACAAGCACAAGCTACCCAGATGCTGCTCAGGATTAGCAAGAATGCTCTGTAACAAGTTCTGGAAATGCCCGATCATCCGGCTGATAGTAGCAGCTTCAAACAAATCCGTATTGTACTCGAACTCCCCCCTCAGCCCTGAAGAAGTTTCTTGCATCGATAGACTCAAATCAAACTTTGCAGTCTGGTTTTCCAGCTTCAGAAAACTCAAACTCAGACTGGATAATTTAATATCCTGACTAGGGGCATTTTGGAGGACAAACATCACCTGGAAAAGTGGGTGATAGCTGAGATTTCGCTCTGGTTGCAGTTCTTCCACCAGCTTCTCAAAAGGTAAATCCTGATGGGCATATGCTCCCAGCGTCACCTTACGCACTCGACCCAGGAGTTCTCGAAAACTGGGGTTGCCTCCCAGATAAATCCGCAGTACCAGAGTATTGACAAAAAAGCCAATAAGCCGTTCAGTTTCTGGTTGATTACGGTTAGCGATCGGCGATCCTACCAGGATGTCATCTTGTCCACTATAGCGATGCAGTAATGTCTGAAACGCTGCTAGCAGAGTCATAAATAAAGTCACCTTTTCCTGACAACTCAGGGCTTTGAGGGCTTCCATGACATCTATCGGAAGATATAAATATTGAGTCGCCCCGTGGAAACTCTGTACAGCTGGGCGGGGATAATCAGTTGGCAAATTTAGCACCGGGGGATGGCTATCTAGTTGTTGCCGCCAGTAGCTCAGTTGACCTGCCAAGACCTCTCCTTGCAGCCACTGGTGCTGCCAGATGGCAAAATCACTATACTGGATAGGCAGCTTTGGCAGTGGTGTTCGCGTAGCGTCTCGCAGAGAAGGTTTTCCATTACAGAAGGCTTCGTAAAGTGCTGCCAACTCCTGGAAGAAGATTCCCATCGACCAGCCATCGCAGACAATGTGGTGCATTGTCAACAGCACCACATATTTGGTTTGACTCAACTGGAGAAGAGTCATGTGCAGCAATGGATCTTTGGCTAGATTGAAAGGTCGTTGAAGCAACCGAGCAATCAGACGTTGAGCTTCCGCTTCCCGCTCAATCTCTGGTAAATTTTGCAGGTTTATCACTGGCAAAATCAAGGTCAGGGAGGGAGCAATGATTTGGCTGGGTTGTCCTTCTACGGATACAAAGTTTGTCCGTAAGGCTTCATGGCGGCAGACAATTTCGTTGAGACTCTGTGTCAATGCAGCTATATTAAGCGAGCCTTGGAGGCTAAAGGCAGCAGACTCGTTGTAAAAAGGGTTGTCAGGTTGCCACTGGTTGAGAAACCAAAGCCGTTGCTGGGCAAAGGACAGGGGCAGATTTCCCTGTCGTGGAAATCGGGGAATAGACTTCAGTGTGTAACTTGATGCCAGATTAGCCTGTTGCAAAAATGCGAGGATTTCTTCTTTGCGCTCAATCAACTCAGAACGCAGAACAGGTGTTAGCGTTCCTTGAGGAGCGTCGTAGCATAATTGGCGATCGTCATTCCAGATTTTTATATCCAGGCGGTTAAGATCAGATAATAACTTGTCAATGGGTTTCATAATTTTCCTTGCTCGCGATCGCTTACAGTGATATCGGCGATCGATTGCAGTTCTGGTGCTGTGATGCCAAACGCCTGAATGCAATTCGCCAAACCAGCCACAGTAGGATTTTCAAACAAGCTCCGCAATGGTAAATCCAGCTGGAATGCTTGACGCGATCGCGTAATTACTCTGGTAGCTGCCAAGGAATCGCCTCCGAGTTCAAAGAAGTTGTCGTGTATTCCTATCTCTCCCAAATCCAAAATCTCAGCAAAAATGGTGGCTAGAATTTCTTCAGTAGAGGTGCGGGGTGCAACAAAGCTTTCTTTGATGTCATTCCTAGTTAAGTCGGGGACTGGCAAAACCTTTCGGTCTACCTTGCCGTTGGGCGTTAGTGGCAAAACATTTAAAAATACATACGCACAAGGCACCATGTATTCGGGTAGCTTCTGCTTCAGAAACTTGCGTAAATTCTCAGTAATTGAGTCTGGCTTTTGAGTCGTTTGGGGCTGTAACAAATGCTTAGTCCAGTCCGAGTTTATCCCTCCACCTACAAAGCTGTGGAGTAAAACTTGAGTTGATTCCAGGCTAAATAAATCTCGCAAATCTTCAAACTCAATGGAACCAATGGGGCAAAGTCCGATTTCGTGTTCTGGTGCCACCTGCATCAGCAACTGGCTGATGTAACCAGCCTCTAAAAGACAAAAGTCTTTTGCCAATTCCCCATACATCGGAGTAATGGCACGCATTTGCCCGATCAAAAACAGTGAAAAGGCTGATTTCTCAAAAATTGGCTGATTTCCACCATAAACGCTGCTCTTAATCTCGCTAACAGCACTAAGTAGTACTAGACGGTGGTCAGCAGGGTGGTAATAGTATATACCAGATTTCAACCCTTCGACTCCATTGGGTTTGATATATAAGTATGTCTGTACAGGATAGAGGCTCCCAGCAGAAGCATAGCGATATTTAGGTAAAGGAGACTCATCTAGTTTCATCTGTAGCAAGCAGCTCAAAAACTGGCTGAACTTTTCCAGAGAAATAGATTCATCTAGAAATTGCCGATAGCTTTGACGCTGCAAATAAGCTTGGGTCAGAACTTCATTAAATTCCGGTTTAGGCAACTGGATACTGGATTGATTTAGTTGTAGCTGTCGTAATCCTGGTTGCTGCAACTTAAACTCAATGCGCTCTACTGGATCGACCAACACTCCTTCAAATTGCGGGGGTTCGTAAGCTTCAATCAGCTGCTGAGTAGTGGGAACTAGTTCTTGCTTGGGGACTATGTAAGCTACCAGTTGCTTGTTTTTTTGTAACTCTCCGACAGCAGTTACTACTACCTCCCGCACACCAGGATGCTGTTGCAGAACTGTCTCTATCTCACCCAATTCAATGCGGTAGCCATTGACTTTGACCTGAAAATCTTCTCGTCCCAGAAACTCAATATTGCCATCCGGCAAAAACCGCCCCAAATCACCAGTTTTATACAATCGCTCTTTGGTTTGAGGATGAGTGATAAAGCTGGCAGAGGTCTGGTTCCGATCTCGCCAGTATCCCTGTGCTAGTCCTGTTCCAGCAATATAAAGTTGTCCTGGCACCCAAATTGGACAAGGTTCAAGTAACTGATTGAATACGTAAAAACGCTGGTTTGTCAGCGGTTTACCGTAAGGAATACTCTTACTAGCTTGGTTAACTGCCTCAATCGGGTAGAAGATAGACCAGATAGAAGCTTCAGTCGCCCCTCCCAAGCTTACAACTTGGACATTTTGGCACAGCGCTTGAATTTGATCTGGTAAGCTCAGTGGGAGCCAATCGCCGCTCAACAAAATTAAACGCAGTGAATTCGGCAGTTGGGAAGACCGACCTGCTGTGTACTCCACCAGTATCTGCATTAGAGCTGGTACAGAGTTCCAAATAGTGACTTGCTGTTGGTGCATCAGTTCTAACCACTGAGCTGGGTCTTTGCTAGCCGTGGCTTCGGGGATAACAATTGTTCCACCAGCAGCTAAAGTGCCAAAGATATCGTAAACCGATAGGTCAAAGCTGAGGGAAGACAGGGCTAGTACTCGGTCATTTGCGCCGACACCAAAGCGTTGGTTGATGTCGAGAATAGTGTTGACTGCACCGCGATGGTCAATCATCACTCCTTTGGGTAGACCAGTGGAGCCGGAGGTGTAGATGACATAGGCTAAGTCCTCTGGTGTCTGCACCGACTCCAAGGACTGGTTGTATTCCCCTAACTCCAGAGTGTCCACACAGAGACGCTGAAGGCTTTGTGACCAATTTAGACGAGTGTCGATCGCAGTCTGAGTCAGCACTATTTGAACTTCTCCTTGTTCTAGTAAATGCCAACAACGCTCTTGAGGGATATCTGGGTCAATGGGTAAATAGGCGGCTCCGGCGATCAAAATTCCCAGGACGGCTACCACTTGCTCCCAACCTTTGTTCATCACTACTGCCACCAGTTGATTAGGACAAGCTCCTAGTTGCCGGAGTCGGTGAGCTACCTGATTGGCACGGCAGTGCAATTGTCCATAGGTCAAAGTGCAGTCGGGTGTGACTACAGCTGGCTGATGCATTCGCTGGGAAACTTGCGCTGCAAATAAGGTGTGAAGCATTCCTGGAGAAATAGCTACTTGCTGCTCTATCTGTGTTGTGGGTATGAATTGTCGTGTTGTTGCTTCCCAGACCTCCTCCTCAGTAGCAAGCGAATTGAGAAGGCGACAATAAGCACTAAATATACCGTCCAAAAGTCCCTCTGGGAAAAGTTCTTCCACAGCGTCCCAAACAAAGACCAAAGCTCCCCCATCTTCGTAAACTTGATGGTCTAGCCAAACTTGGGAAGTCTGGCTAATGCTATAAACGACTTCTCCCAGGTTGACTGATTCCAAGGTATCCTGGTCTGAAGTACCTTGAGTCAAGGTGCTAGTAAACACAATTGGCATTGCCGCTCTTGTTGCTCCACCTTGAGTCCGCGCTAGTTCTCGCAGAACTTGAATCCCACTAAAGTAAGAGTGTTCTAAGTCTTCCCAAAGCTGCTGCTGTAGTCGTCGCGCCCTTGCTGCAAACGGCTCCTGAATCGAATTATCTACCGCCAGCAAGGTCAAGGAAGTAAAGTCTCCTATCAGTTCATTTACTTGGGGGTGTAGTGGCAGACGATTGAACAGTGTCAAATTCAGGGTAAAACGAGGGTTTCGACTCCAGACAGTCAGGATATCAGCAAAGGCAGCTAACAACACGCCGGAAGGAGTTAATCCTGCTTGATTAGCCCGATTTTGCAACTTTAACCAAATTGTCGGCTGCAAGTCCCCACTCCGGCGCACAAAGTGGGGCTGTGTTACAGAGCTAGGGCGTGTCATCAGCGGTAACTCCGGTGCAGAGGGCAATGTGGAGAGACGGTTGAGCCAATAATCTCTAGAACGCTGGTAAAATTCCGAATTTTTGAGTGAAATCTCCGCTAATACGTAGTCTCGAAATGAAAGTTCTAAAGGAGCTAGTAAGGCTTGAGGATTTCGGTAAAGTTGAAACAGTTCGCGTTGCAGAATCTCCATACTCCAATTATCGACAATCAAAGCGTCAATGCTGATATGAAGTCGAACGCGTTGGGCATCTAAAAGAGAAACTCGCAGATCGAATAAAGGCCAGCGATCGCATGGTAGTATTTGGTGGGACATCCGCTGCCGTATATCTGCTAACTGCGATCGCATTATTTCCGGGTTCTGTCCACGCAGGTCTAAAACCTGAATCTGGTATTTCGGCACAGTTTGTAAAATCTGTTGCTGACCGTCTGGTAGTACCACGGTTCGCAGCATTTCGTGACGCTCGATTAGTTGCCACAACGCTAGATTCAACCGTTCCAGATCCAAATCGATACTTTCGATCTCTTGGTATCCGTGAGTTGCGATATTTCCCAACTCGAAGGCTCCACTGCGACCAATCCAGTAAGCTTGTTGCACGTCAGTCAGAGGAAAAGGCTGATAGCGCTGAGTTGGATTTGGTATAATTCGGGGCAGTGAAGTTACAGAATTATCCTCTGTTCTCAATTGAGTCTGCTGGTTGGTGATCGCCACAGCTTGAGCAGCCACCGTCGGAGCTATAAACAAATTATTCAGAGGTATTTCCACCTGAAAAGCTTGGCGCAACTGAGAGATAATCTGGATAGCGAGCAAGGAATGTCCACCCAATTCAAAGAAATCATCGTAGCTGCCAATTTGCTCAAAACCAAGGAGTTCCTGCCAAACTTCAGCAACAATCTGCTCTGTTTGATTTCGGGGAGTAACATAGGCATTTCTTAAATTTGGTCTTGGATGCTTTGATTTAGATAAAGAAGGCTGGACTAACTCTTGCAAAGCAGTCAACGGTGTTACAGCCTGACTCTGCTCAAGCATCAATTGTAAATCTTGGGTTGAGACAATCAATTGAGGCAGAGTCTGACATAATATTCGATGAAACACATCCTTACCCTCCTGGGACAACATGCCTTTTTTCAGGTTCTCTTCTCGGCGCTGTCTCAGGTCAATAGGCACCGCTGTGTCCACCGCCATACCAACTTCTTGCCAAGTATCCCAGTTAATAGATACTGCAAAGGTTCCATCTTTGGCAGATTTAGAGTAAGCGATCGCATCCAAAAAGGCATTAGCGGCACAATAGTCTACCTGACCAAATCCCCCTAAAACTGAGTTAAGTGATGAACAAAGAACAAAGAAATCTAACTGCTGATTTTGGAAAATAGTATCAAGTACTCTGGCTCCCGTCACCTTGGGGGAAAGCACACTTGCTGCTAATTCTGGAGTTTTGAGTTGAATCACACCCCCTCCTGCAATCCCCGCAGCGTGAATCACACCGTGAATTTCGCCAAATTTCTCAACTACCTGATTGATGACTGCCTGCATCTGTTCTAGATTAGCAACATCGGCGTTTTTTACCAAAATCTCTGCGCCCAACTCTTCAAGTGCTTGCACTTTCCGGATTTGGCGGCTGATTTTATCCTGTTGATAATGATTTTTCAGCCATTGTTGCCATTCTTCTCTTCCAGGGAAACTAGAACGTCCGATCAAGATCAACTTTGCTTGCACAGTCTGTGCCAAATATTCTGCAAGCACTCCTCCAACGCCTCCCAACCCGCCTGTAATCAGGTACACTCCCTGATGACGTAAACGAGGTTTATCTGGGACAGATGCTAGCAATTGCATTGGCTCAAAGGTTTGCACCCATCGGCGATTCCCACGGTAGGCAGTAACTGAGTTAGCTGGTTCCAGAATAAGTTCTGATAATATATCTTCTACAAGTTTTTCTTCGTGCCAAGTTTTCGATTCGGGAATGATAATATCAATGCTGTGGCAAGTAATTTGTGGGTATTCCTGGGGAATAACTTTACAAGGACCGAGCAAGGTGGCTTTTTCTGGATCGAGTGTCTCCATGCCTGTCACTTGCTGCATATTATTGGAAACAACCCCAATTTGCAGAGGATCTGTAAAATTACGTTCTCCTAGTGCCTGAGCTAGAAACAACAAGCTGTAGAAGCCTAAATCTTGAGTTTCTAAAGGAGTGTGTTCATCTAAGGTAACGCTCCATAAATGCACAATAGTTTTGGGGATTTTTCCCAAATTGCAGAGTTCCTGAAGCAAGGGACTATAATCATCACGCTGTCGGGGATTCAGAATATATGTATTATTACTGAGCTTGACAAATTGTTTTCCCACTTTCACGGCGATTACATCCTGGTTTTGTTGCTCCAGTTGTTTCACCATTTGCAAACTCAAACTACAATCATTAATAAATAGCAGCCAGCACGACTTTTGCTTTGCGATTTCTGCTAAAAAGGCTGAGACGGCATAGATTGTTTCCAGATGGGCATATAAAACCAAGAACTAACATCTGGCTTTTTCTTTGATGATGCGGCGTAATTGTTAAGAGTATCTGCCTGTTTTTGTGGTTCGATCCAGTAACGCTGGCGTTCAAATGGATAGGTGGGTAAAGGTAGGCGATTCCTGCGGAAAGCTTCTTTAAGGTGTTTTTCATGTCGATAAAATTTCGACCAATTAATCTCTTTGCCAGCTAGCCAAATTTGACCAAGTGTTGTGAGTAAAAATTCTCGATCTGATTGTTGGTTTTGTGGATGCTTCAAGGTGGATAATATAAGATGATTATCTGCTTTTTGTAAAGATTGTCTGGCAAATGTGCTTAAGGTTTTTCCAGGGCCTACTTCCAGGAACAGCCGATTTGATTCTTGTAACAAAAGTTTCAGCCCATCAGCAAAGCGAACTGTTTGCCGCAGATGTTTAACCCAGTAGTTTGGATCTGTTGCTTCTATATCTGTAATCCAATTACCTGTGATGTTGGATACATAGGGAATTTTAGGAGGCTTCAGGTTAACTTGGTTTACCAGCTGTCTAAATGATTCTAAAATTGGGTCGGTCATCTGGGAATGGAAAGCATGAGAGGTCAAAAGACGGCGAACTTTCAAACCTTGTGCAACGAGGTGATTTTCCAGTTGAGCGATCGCATCTGTAGAACCGGAAACTACGCACAAGGATGGGGCATTAATCGCCGCTAAACAAAGTTTTTCCCCCAACAGGGGTTGCACCTGTTGGGCAGAAAGTGGCACAGCTAACATTGACCCACTAGGTAATTGCTGCATTAGCTGTCCCCGTGCTGCTACCAGTGCCACAGCCTCTTCTAAGGAAAAAATACCAGCAAGATGTGCTGCTACATATTCACCGATGCTATGACCGATCATCGCTTGGGGATGAATGCCCCACGACATCCACAACTTAGCTAGAGAATATGCGATCGCAAACAGGGCTGATTGCGTGATGGCGGTCTGGTTTAGTTGCTGCGTCGCAGTTTCAACTTGTTCTTTCTTGGGATATAACACGCTACGTAAGTCAAGCCCCTGGTGCCCTTGGAAAAGTTCACAGCACAAATCAAGTGCCTCTTGAAACGTCGGCTCAACTTGATAAAGTTCCAAGGCCATATTTACATACTGTGTTCCCTGTCCGGGAAACATAAACACTACGGGCGGGTTGCGGTGTTCTTGGTGAAAAGTCAAAACTCTGGGCGAATCTTTGATTTCTAGTGTTGTGACTGCATCGTTAATATCTTGGCAAACCAAGAACCGTCGATGGTTAAAGCCTCGTCTCCCGACCTGCAAGGTGTAGGCAATATCTCCTAAGTTGACTTCAGGATGTAACCTCAAATGTTCAACTAAATTAACTGTGGCCATGTCTAAAGCAGAAGCGGTTTTGGCAGACAAAAGTAACAATTCCCAAGGTCTGGAAGGACTGGAAGCTTCGATGGGGGGTGCTTCTTCCACAATTACATGAGCATTAGTCCCCCCAATGCCAAAGGAACTCACACCCGCCCGCCGGGGGGTGTTGTTTGTCTCCCAAGGGGACAGAGTAGCGTTGACGTAGAAAGGACTGTTGCAAAAGTCAATTTGAGGATTGGGCTGCTGAAAGTTCAAGCTGGGAGGAATTAACTTGTGTTTCAGTGCCAGAACAGTTTTGATGAAGCCTGCGACACCCGCAGCCGCATCTAAATGTCCGATATTGGTTTTTACCGAACCAATGGCACAAAAACCATTTTTTTGAGTACTCTCACGAAACGCCGCTTTCAGTGCGGCAATTTCAATGGGGTCGCCTAGAACTGTGCCGGTTCCATGAGTTTCAATGTAGGTAATTGTTTCAGCTGCTACCCCGGCGACGGCTTGGGCTTGGGCGATCGCGTTTTTTTGTCCTTCTATGCTAGGGGCTGTGTAACCAACCTTAACGGCACCATCGTTGTTGATAGCTGACCCCCTGATAACTGCGTGAATACAGTCTCTATCTGCTAAAGCGTCCTCTAGTCGTTTTAAAACCACGATGCCAACGCCACTACCAGCAACAGTTCCCTCAGCTTTGACATCAAAGGCGCGGCAGTGACCATCAGGAGCAAAGATTCCTCCTTTTTGATAACTATAACCAACTCGATGCGGCACGCTAATTGAAACACCGCCAGCCAGTGCCATATCACTTTCACCAGCAATCAAACTTTGACAAGCAAAATGAATAGCAACCAGTGAGGTAGAGCAAGCAGTTTGAATCACTACGCTTGGCCCAGTTAAGTTTAATTTGTAAGAAACTTGTGTGGTTAAAAAATCACGGTCATTACTCAATAATGTTTGATAAATGCCAATTGATTCCAGTAAATTTTGATTGTTAACTAAGTTATGAAACAAGTAACCACCGAGGCTCACACCAGCATAAACGCCTATCCGACCTGGATAAATTTCCGAGTTATAACCAGCATTTTCCAAAGCTGACCAAGCACATTCTAAAAATAGCCGATGTTGAGGATCGGTGATTTCTGCTTCTTTGGGATTAAATCCAAAAAAAGCAGCATCAAATAATTCAATATCTTCTAAAACTCCTTTGGCTTTCACATAGTTATGGTCTTGTAAAATCTGTAAATCTACCCCTGACGTTAATAGTTCTCCATCGGTAAAAACCGAAATTGACTCCACACCATCACGTAGATTCTGCCAAAACGAATTCAGATTTTTCGCTCCGGGAAAACGACCAACCATGCCAATTACCGCTATTGACTCTGGGTCATTTAATGATTCTTGATGATTCATTTGAGGACTCCTAATTTTCAGTTGCAGGGTAACTGTTTCTACGTTGGCGTTGCTGCTTTAAGGCTGCTCTACGGGAGGTTGGCAAAGATTCTATTTCCGGCTCAAAAATATCTCCTTGGCTTAGATATTTGGCAAAAGAACTGATAGTTGGATATATAAATAAATCGACTATTGATATATCTTTATGAACAATTTCTCGTAGCTTGCTATGAACTTGAACTGCCAGTAAAGAATGTCCGCCTAAATCAAAAAAATTATCATAAATTCCCACTTTTTCCACATTCAGTACTACTTGCCAAATATTGGCAAGCATTCTTTCTGTTTGAGATTGGGGAGCAACGTAAGCGGCTGCTAGTTCTTTTGGTAAATCGTCAGGCTGGGGTAATTGCTGATGGTCTATTTTGCCATTGGCGGTTAATGGTAGCGCTTCTAGCACCACAAAGGCTGAAGGTACCATATACTGAGGTAGTTTTTCTTTGAGAAAGTCGCGCAGGTTACTAAAACTAGGAATTTTACTTAAACGAGGTACGATATAAGCTACAAGCCGCTTGTTGTCTGGACGATCTTCCCGATTGAACACCACAGTTTGCTGTATATCAGGATGTTGATTTAGCACCGCTTCGATTTCGCCAAGTTCAATGCGGAAACCACGTATCTTCACCTGGTGGTCAATGCGACCAATGTACTCTATTTCTCCAGTTGGTAAATAGCGTGCTAAATCTCCTGTTTTGTACAGGCGTGCTGCTGCATTTTTGCTAAAAGGATTGGGTATAAATTTCTCTGCGGTCAAATCAGGTCGGTGAAAATAGCCCCGTGCTAGTCCTTCGCCACCTATGTGCAGTTCACCTGGTACACCTACAGGAACAGGTTGTAAGTGTTTATTCAATATGTAAAGTTGAGTATTAGCAATTGGACTACCTATTAAAATTACACCAGATAAAGAAGTTTTTGTTGATACCTCATATACACAACATCCAACAACAGTCTCTGTCGGACCATATTCGTTAATTATTTTGGTATTGGGTGCATAAGTTCGCCATTTTGAAAGATTCTTACCATACAAAGCTTCTCCACCTATAATCAAAGCTCTGGTTTGATCTGCAATGTCCTCACTAGGTAACAACTGGTTGAGAATTTCCAGATGCGCTGGAGTAATTTTAATTAAACTAAAATCACTTTTAGAGCACAAAACAGTCTTAAGAGCTTCAATTTCATTTTCTGTTGGAAGAAGAACTATTTTCTTGCCCCCTAGTAATGGAGAAAACAAGCTTGTAATCGTTGCGTCAAAGCTGATTGATGAATGAACAGGTGTGCCACAACCATCCATTACTGGATAAGACTTCTTGCACCAACTCAGATAATTAACCAGTCCTTGATGAGGGATCATAGTTCCCTTTGGTTTTCCAGTTGATCCTGATGTATAAATTACATAAGCTAAGTTCAAAGATGTGACACAACTTTCCGTATTATCCTCAATTTCCTGTGAGATAATCCTCCAGTCTGCATCAAGATCGACTACGTGTATGTCACTCTTAGGAAGTTTATGTAACTGTTTATGCTGAGTCAGCAATACTGGTGTTTGGGCATTTTCTAGAATAAATGCTAATCTTTCTTGAGGATAGCTAGGGTCTAGTGGTACATATGCACCACCTGCTTTGAGGATGGCTAATAGTCCAATGACCATTAAGAGCGATCGCTCTACACAAATCCCTACCAATACCTCTGGTTTGACTCCCAAAGAACGCAAATAATGTGCTAGTTGATTTGCTCTAGCATTGAGTTCACTGTAGGTTAGTTGTTCATCTTCAAACACTACAGCTACCACATCAGGTGTTTTTTCTACCTGTGCTTCAAATAATTCATGAATACATTGCTGCTGAGGATAATCAACAGAGGTATCATTCCAGTCTACTAGCAATACTTGCTCCTGAACTAGTGTTAAAAGCAGCAAGTTCGAGATTCTTTGGTCAGGATTAGCAACAATACCTTCTAGTAAGGTTTGAAAACAGCTCAACATTCGGCTAATAGTAACCTCATCAAATAGAGCCGAGTTGTACTCCATAATTCCAATTAGCCCTTGCTCGGTTTCCATCATTTCCATAGCTAGCTCAAACTTCGCTATTCCTTTTTCAATGTCCAGGGAACTCACGGTCAAACCAGGTAATTCGAGAGTTGTTTTTAGGAAATTCTGAAGTTGAAACATCACCTGAAACAAAGGTGTATGGCTCAAATACCGCTCTAGCTTCAGTTCCTCAAGTATTTGTTCGAAAGGCAGATCCTGGTGAGCATAAGCTTCTAAAGCAACTTGACGCACTCTTACCAAAAGCTCCCGAAAACTGGGATTGCCTCCAAAGTAGGTACGCATTACCAAGGTATTGACAAAAAATCCAATTAACCCTTCAGTTTCAACCCAATTGCGCCCGGAGACAGTAGTGCCGACTAGGATGTCCTCATGCTGAGTATAACGGTGAAGCAACGTCTTGAACGCCGCTAGCAACGTCATGAATAGTGTTACTCCCTCCTGCTGACTAAGAGCCTTAAGCGCCTCGGTTAGGGTTTTAGAAAGTTGCAAAAACTGCGTTGCACCTTGGTAGGTCTGAACAACCGGACGTGGACGGTCAGTAGGTAATTCTGTTACGGAGGGAGCACTAGCCAACTGCTGCTTCCAATAAGCTAGTTGCCTCTCTGGTTCCTCTTGTTGAAACCACTGCCGCTGCCAAAGAGCAAAGTCCACATACTGAATGGGAAGTTCTGGAAGCAAAACAGGGCGATCGCTGTTAAAATTTTTGTAAAGTGCTGACAGTTCCTGAATGAATATACTGAGCGACCAGCCATCACAAACAATGTGATGGATTACGAACAGCATCACGTACTCGGTTTGACTCAATTGCAGTAGCATCACTCGCAGTAACGGACCTTTGGTTAAGTCAAAGGGACGCTGAGCTTGTTCGGTAGCTAATTGCTGAACTTTACGTTCCCGTACCGTTGGCGGCAACTCTTGGATATTTACTACTGGTATCGTCAAGGTTAAAGTTGGGGCAATTACTTGGAGTGGTTGACCATCTACTGTGATAAATGTAGTGCGTAAGGCTTCATGACGCCTAACAATTTCGTTGATGCTACGCTCCCACGTTGACACGTTGAGTTGACCCTCAAAGCGCATGGCTTGAGCAATGTTATAGGCGGCGCTATCGGGGTTTAACTGGTCAATAAACCACAGGCGCTGCTGGGCAAACGATAGGGGAAACGAATTGGATTTTCGACTTTGGGGTGCGATCGCTATTGGTGAGAAAGGATTTCCTTTTTTTTCATTCAGTTTTTGCAGCAGAAGCTTGCGTTTTTCTGGAGAAAGATTGGCGATGCGCTGAGAAAGTTCACTCATTTGGCCCCCTTACCTCAATTAAATGCTCTTGTGAGACAAGTAATGTCTATACCTCATCCTTTGATAGTTGTTCTATGTCTGCTAAGGCTGCTACCAATACGTCTCGATCGCTTTGCTCGATTAATTTTTGGATCAGCGCTTCAGCCAACTGGGCTATAGTGGGTGCTTTAAAAAAGCTCTGATAAGGTAATTTTACCTCGAAGGTTTTGCACAATCGAGAAACAGCCATAGTAGCAAATAAAGAATCTCCTCCCAACTCAAAAAAGTTGTCATAGATACCCACTTGTCCAATACCCAAGAGTTGTTGCCAGATGTCAGCAAGGGTTTGTTCGACCTCGTTACGAGGGGCAACATAAGCATTTCCCAAATTGGGACGGGGGTAAGTTTGTTTGACTTGATTCTGTTGCGCTAATTCCTCTGAGAAAGACTGAGCAGAATCCTGCGTCTGAATTAAGCGCTGAAAATCTTGTGTTGATACAATGACTTGAGATACTGTATTACTACATAGAATACGTCTAAATGCCTCAATTCCCTCTGAAGTCGTCATTCCTGCCGTCAAAGCTTCTCCTGTTATCTGCTTATGTCTTGCTTCGACAGCGATCGCCATTCCTAAATTGTTCCATCTATCCCAGTTAATAGATATAGTGAACCTGTTATATTGATAAACACTATAGTGAGCGAAAGCATCAAGGAAGGTGTTTTCAGCAGTATAGTCTACCATCCCTGGTACGCCCAGAAACGAACTTTGTGATGAACAGAGTACAAAGAAATCCAGCTTGACATCCTTGAAGAGAAGATCGAGAACTATTGTTCCCACAACTTTTGGTGCCAAAGCAGTTGCAGCAACTTCTTTTGTTTGTAGTTGAATCATGCCTCCTCCAGGAACTGCTGCTGCATGAATCACCCCATTTATCTGACCAAATTGCTGATTCGCTTTTTTGATAACCGCCGACATTTGTTCAAAGTTAGCAACGTTAGCGCTAACCACCATCACCTCTGCACCCAATGCTTCTATGACCTGCAATTTGTGGATTTTACAGCTGACGCTATCCTGCTCATCATGAGTTGATAGCCATTGTGACCACTCGTCTCGGTCGGGAAAAGCTGAACGCCCTAGAAGTATTAGCTTAACATGTACTGTCTGTGCTATGTATTCTGCTAGTGCAAGACCAATGCCTCCTAGCCCACCCGTAATCAAATAGACTCCCCCTTCCCTTAATCGAGGATTTCCTTCAACTCTTCCATCTAATCGGATAGGTTGAAAGTCCTGCACCCAGCGATGATACCCACGGTAGGCTATAACTTGGTCAGATGTTTGGGCATATAGCTCGTTCAACAGCCCTTTAATCAGTTGTTCCTCTTGCCAACTTTCATCTGAGGGAATATCGATATCAATGCTACGACAGCTGATATTTGGATACTCTATTGGAATAATTTTACACGGCCCGAGAAGAAGTGCCTTTTCTGGGCATAGCGTTTCTGAGCTTGTCACCTCCTGCATATTGTTTGAGACAATCGCAATTTCAAGGGAATGTGTTTGATTGTTGTCATTAAGTGCTTGCGTCAAAAACAGTAGGCTGTAAAAGCATAAATATTCAGACTTTTCTAAGGAATCAATTGATAATTTTGTGTGGAGATTTGGTGTGACACTCCATAAATAAACAATCTTATTTGGGGTCTTGTTCAGTGCAAGAAGCTCTTTGAATAGTGCGTTGTAATCATCCCGTTGTCGAGGGTTGATGGTATATGCCCATTGAGACGATTTATTCTTTTTACCAAATTGCTCTCCAACCTTGACTGTAATCACCTCGTGACCGTCAAGATCGAGACCTTCGACCATTTTCTCACCCAAGCCGCACTCATCGGC
Organism: Pelatocladus maniniholoensis HA4357-MV3; assembly: GCA_019359115.1. Taxonomy (GTDB): domain Bacteria; phylum Cyanobacteriota; class Cyanobacteriia; order Cyanobacteriales; family Nostocaceae; genus Pelatocladus; species Pelatocladus maniniholoensis. The sequence goes on along the minus strand of JAHHHW010000005.1, from coordinate 964 downwards.
AAACACTAACCAACATCCTGGTTGAGTTGCTTGAACTTTTAAGTCCAAAGGCTGTGGCAGCATCGAGCGTTTCCATGATGGAATGTAGAACCAATCGGCAATGTCGGCTTTCTTGTTTAATGAGACTTGAGGCATCTGATCGGCTTTTTTTTGCTCAACCAACATGGTAAATGCTGGTGGTGCTGATAAATCTCCCGCTGTCGAAGCTTGAGCCACCAGAACATCGTGCCCAAAAGCTTCAATTTCAGATAGAACCACTACCTCAACAAACCCACGCTCGCATAGTGCTTCCTCCCACTGCTGTTTTGATAAAAACGGATTTCCTTGGCTGCGTTCTTCATCCTCAAGCGGATTCATCAGCAGACCGTCAGTCATGTCGAATTCTATTTGAGGTTGTGTAATTTCCCAAATCAGGAGAAAGCCTCCAGGGGCTAACAGAGAGCGTACATGGTCTAAGGTTTGTGCCATGTTTCGAGTAACATGCAGCACATTGACAGCTATTACTACATCAAAGCAGTGTGTTGAGTAACCTTGCTCAGTTGGAGGTCGCTCAATGTCTAGCAAACGATATTCAACAAAAGGATAGGCGCTAAATTTTTGTTCAGCTAGTTGTAGGAACAAACCACCTACGTCCGTAAAAGTGTAATTAGTTTGCTTTGATGGCAAAATTGGGAGCAGAACTTCTGTAGCAATTCCATTTCCACCCCCGATTTCCAGAATTCTCAGGTTGACATCTGGTGGTAATAACTTCACCACTTGTTCTAGACTTGCCCGAATAATCCCGTTACAGTACTCCTCAAAGGATAACTTTTGATTTAAATTTTGATTGAAATCTTGTAGTAGTTTTTCACTCTCCCCCCACAAACGAGAGTTTGCAGCGTAGGTAAAAGCAAGGGGAGGCATCATATGGTAATGTAAAAAAAATCGGCAGTGAAATTTAAGCCAAGGGCGAATGAACCGACTG
>JAHHHW010000004.1 GCA_019359115.1 Pelatocladus maniniholoensis HA4357-MV3 | reverse complement strand
CCCCAAGAACGCTTTGTCGTTGATATTACTATGCCTTGGGGGACTGGTAGCTATCCTTTTTTTATACCTGTGTTGAGTTCGCGTAGAATTTACGCGAACTCATTCTTTTTTGTCCAAAGTCCAATAAGTAGGTAGGTGTAATTAAAGATAAAATAAAACCTCACCCTGCCTCCGGCTTCCCTCTCCTTACTAAGGAGAGGGATTGAGGGTGAGGTTTTATATTTAATTTGACCCACTTACTTATATTGCTCCAAGCACGATGCACAACAACAACATAATTGTCATTACCGCCTAAGAATCAAAACCTCTGCACGAAACTTTGCTTTGTTCTGAGAATAAGAAATAATAGAACGGAAAGCAACTGTATGTTTTTGAAATAATGTCAGCAGTACCAACAATCAATTTTCGGGAAGCCACCGTTCAAGAGGATGATTTAATTGCTCAACATTTTTATCAATTGTGGCGAGATAATAACGTTGCGCCTGAGTCGATTCGTTCTGATTGGCTGGAGACTATTCTAGAATTTATTGAGCATGTACGTCAAGAATTATACTATAAAGCGTTTGTAGCAGAAGTTGATAGCAAGGTGATTGGCTCTGCTAGTTGTCAGCTTTTTGCTGGTCTTTACCCCGTCCCTTTTACAGATAATTACCGCAAGTATGGATATATTTGGGGTGTTTATGTTGACTTTCCCTACCGTGGTCAAGGTATTGCCAAGCAACTAACAAGTATGGCTATTGATTACCTCAAGGCGATCGCTTGTACGCGAGTGATTCTCCACGCCTCACCTTTGGGTAAACCAGTTTACGATCGCCTGGGTTTTGTGCCAAGCAATGAAATGCGGTTGGATATTATAGATTAGTTGTTGGTTAGTGGTTAGTGGTTGATGGCTAATTAGCCATTACCAAGTATTAATTATTCTTAACCATTGACTCTTGAATCATCAATGGTTGTGCTGCTCGCAGTACTACATCCAGCAACCCCGGAAACGATTCTTCTAAATCTTCTCGCCTGAGTGAATTTATGTGTTGTGTTCCCTCTTTGCGAGTCCAGACCACGCCAGACTCTCTTAAAATTTTAAAATGGTTGGACATGGTAGACTTGGCGATCGCAAAATCAAAGTCGGCGCAGCATTGCTCTCCTTTTAACGCCAATTGTCGCACAACTTCTAACCGCACAGGATCGCCCAAAGCATATAACACTCCTGCCAATGATATATGTTGTTGTTCTGGGTGATACAGAAATCTCATACTTGCACAATCGCATAAATTAGACTATATTTTATTTATTCGATTTTATCGAACAATTGAATTAAATAGGAGGGCAAGAATGTCATCCATTACTAATGTGACAGAAGCCACATTCAAACAAGAAGTCCTAGAAAGTGATACGCCCGTATTAGTGGACTTTTGGGCGCCGTGGTGTGGTCCTTGTCGCATGGTGGCTCCCGTGGTAGATGAAGTGGCTACTGAATACGTGGGACAGGTAAAAGTGGTCAAACTGAACACAGATCAGAATCCCACTGTTGCCAGTCATTATGGGATTCGTAGCATTCCCACGCTCATGGTATTTAAAGGCGGTCGGCAAGTCGATACGGTTGTGGGCGCCGTGCCAAAAACAACCCTAGCTAAAACTCTAGCACAGTATCTGTAATCAGGGGGAGCGGGGATTGGGGAGCAGGGAGCGGGTATGAGACCTCTTGCAAAATATAGACAGAACTCCTCCCCAAACCTGCTCGAAACGGAGCTGCGGTGTACACAGAAGTCTTATAAAGTTGCCTAGTAGCGTTTTGATCCCCCCTAACCCCCCTTTTTAAGGGGAACTAGAATCAAAGTCCCCCTTAAAAAGGGGGATTTAGGGGGATCAGAGGATTTATGTGTACACCGCAGCCGAAACGGAGAGGGAGTAGATATTTCTCCGTTTCCGAGGGACTGAGGGGGTTAATTCGACTTTTGTAAAAGGTCTATTAGTTAAAAATGTATTCTAGTTCCCAATCCCCAATCCCCTACTAGGTCAATTATTTAGCAGCGAAAGCAGAGCAAAATCGGAGGAGAATTCATGATTGAACTTTACTATTGGACAACACCCAACGGCCACAAAATTACGATGTTTCTGGAGGAAGCCGAACTTCCTTATACAATTATTCCTGTAAACCTAGGTGCAGGCGATCAGTTTAAACCGGAATTTCTGAAGATTGCACCTAATAATCGCATCCCTGCAATTATTGATCACGAACCTGCTGATGGTGGAGAGCCGATTTCAGTGTTTGAATCTGGGGCAATTCTGCTGTATTTGGCAGAAAAGGCTGGAAAATTGATTTCAAATAATATACGCGATCGCACTGAAGTCCTGCAATGGTTATTCTGGCAGATGGGAGGTCTAGGGCCAATGGCAGGTCAAAATCACCACTTCAGTCAATACGCGCCAGAAAAAATTCCCTATGCGATCAATCGTTATGTGAATGAAACAGCAAGATTATACGCTGTGCTGAATAAACGCCTGAGCGATCGCGAATTTGTTGCTGGTAATAACTATTCAATTGCTGATATCGCCATCTATCCGTGGATTGTTCCTTATGAACGCCAAGGTCAAAAACTAGAAGATGTTCCCCACCTCAAGCGCTGGTTTGAAACAATTCAAGCACGTCCAGCGACTATCCGCGCCTACGAAAAAGCAGAAGCATTCAAAAATCAGACACTAGACGTAGAAAAATCTCGGTCATTGTTGTTTAATCAATCAGCGCAAACAGTGCAACCATCTTGAGAAAGCGTAATTTTACGACTTACAACAGTATTAAATATTGCCTTTTTGCAGTACAAGTACTACTTGTACTGTAAAAATTCAAAGTTTTCGTAGTAAGCACACTTAGTGCTTAATCGAGCGCTGTACGCACAGCGTTCCCGCAGGGTAGCGCCACTACAAAATCATTAAAGTTAGTGACATAGACCACTAATAACTCAACAAAAGTGCAAGAATTTTGGAAAAGATTTCATGAACGAAAATATCAATTTATTCACCCCATACCAAATGGGTAATGTAGAATTGCCCAACCGTATTATTATGGCTCCGCTTACACGTAATCGTGCAGGCGAGGGAAATATACCATATGAACTCAATGCACAGTATTACGCTCAACGTGCAACTGCGGGGCTAATTATTAGTGAAGCAACTCAGATTTCACCCCAAGGACAAGGGTATCCTTATACACCAGGTATTTACTCATCTGAACAGATAGCGGGTTGGAAATTGGTGACAAATGCAGTGCATGAGCAGGGGGGAAGAATATTCCTGCAACTGTGGCACGTCGGACGCATTTCTCACCCTGACTTGCAACCGGATGGAGCCTTACCTTTAGCACCATCTGCGATCGCACCAAAAGGAGAAGCATCGACCTATGAGGGAATGAAACCCTTTGTCACACCTCGTGCTTTAGAAACTTGGGAAATTCCAGAGATTGTAGAACAGTATCGCCAAGGTGCTGCAAATGCTCTTGCTGCTGGATTTGATGGTGTGGAAATTCACGCAGCCAATGGTTATTTAATTGACCAATTCCTCCGGTATGGTACTAATCAACGTACAGACAAATATGGTGGTTCTATAGAGAATCGTGTCAGACTGCTGCTAGAAGTAACACAAGCAATCACTGGTGTCTGGGATAGTAAACATGTAGGAGTGCGTCTTTCTCCCAGTGGCACATTTAACGATATGCACGACTCTAACCCAGTGGAAACTTTTAGTTATGCAGCACAAGCACTCAATCAGTTTGATCTAGCATATCTGCATATCTTTGAAGCTACAGAAGCAGATGTCAGACACGGGGCGACAGTAGTACCTACTAGCCTTCTCCGGCAAAAGTATCAAGGTACACTCATAGTCAATGGTGATTACACCTTAGAGAGAGGCAATTCTGTCTTGGAAATAGGGGAAGCTGACTTAGTAGCCTTTGGCAGATTGTTTATATCTAATCCTGATTTACCCCGACGCCTTGCACTGAATGCACCATTGAATCAACCCGATCCATCTACATTTTATGGTGGTGGAGAGCAGGGATACACCGATTACCCAACATTAGAAGTGCAAAAAACATACTAAAACATGATTTTTGTAAAGACGTGCTTGTTAATCACGTCTTTACTCAATTTACGCAATTAAAAAAGCAGCTATCACTTTAGGTATAGACCTAAAAGGAATAATTTTTCAGGTCAACAAATTCTCAAACAATCATGAAATTTTTGGCGTTGCTGAATTTGGTCATGAATTATGCTTGTGTACATATTGTTTGATACGAAATCCTTGTAGAGACGCGAAATTACCCTGCGGGAACAAGCTACGCGTCTCTACATTAGTTTTCACAGAGGTCTATTGTTCACGCCCACGCAGAACCGAAAAGCTTTAACAGCGCACTGACTAATCATGCTCAAATTTCCATCTCGGCTTAAAAGCACAGGGCTACCAAGCTCCTGTTAATTACGTGTACATGTCGTAAAATTAGGTTTATTTATGCGGCGTTGCACAATCGTAATTTCTGATGAATGGCAAATTGATTGTATTTGAAGGGGTGGAAGGTTGCGGCAAAACAACTCAGATACAACTTTGTAGTGAGTGGTTGCAAAGCCTGAGAATCTGTGTTTTAGTGACTCGTGAACCGGGAGGAACTTCTTTAGGCTTGCATCTCAGGCGCTTGTTACTGGAAAAATCAATAGATCAGCCAATAGCTGATAGAACAGAATTATTGTTATACGCTGCTGACCGATCGCAACACGTGGAAGAAGAACTCAAACCAAATCTTGCAGCCGGGAAAACTATATTATGCGATCGCTACACCGACTCTACCATTGCTTACCAAGGTTATGGTCGCGGTTTAGACATGAGTTTAATTCATCAGCTTAACAGTATTGCTACTAATGGCTTAGAAAGTGATATTACCCTATGGCTTGATCTTGATGCTGAGGTCGGATTAGCCCGCAAACGCGGAACATCCACAACACTAGACCGCATCGAACAAGAAGCGATCGCTTTTCATCGTCGCATTCAACAAGGATATGCCGAATTAGCCAAAACCCATCCACACAGAATTGTACGTATAGATGCCAATGCCAATGTAGAGATAGTCCAAAAACAAGTTCAAAAAATTTTAACTCACAAGCTAAAAATCATTTAATTGAGTATAATAAGAGCATAACCCCTAACCCCCTAACCCTAATCCCCATAAATTCTATTTTCTAGAACTTATGGGGATTTAAAATTTTTTACAAGGAAAATTGAGCTATTTCCGCCATTCTTCTTGGAAGCCTACACTGACTCTTTGAGTTGAGAGATGGATGAGCGATCGCACACCCATTTCAACTACCAAACCCGAAATTTCTCACTTCAAACCCGAAATTTCTCACTTCAAACCCGAAATTTCTCACTTCAAACCCGAAATTTCTCACTTCAAACCCGAAATTTCTCACTTCAAACCCGAAATTTCTCACTTCAAACCCGAAACTTCTCACTTCAAACCCGAAACTTCTCACTTCAAACCCGAAATTTCTCATTTCAAACCCGAAACTTCTCACTTCAAACCCGAAATTTCTCATTTCAAATTGTTTTCCTATTCCCCAATTATCGGAACTCTAACCCAAATCACTGAATCTGTGGTTACTATTGGTTACGATTATTTGGATTTCATATATTAAATTTGGTCGGGTGTAAATGTCTGTCGGGTGTCGTAAAAATCATATTATTGTTCCTATAACTGTAAGCCTGACTTTATTGCTAGTCGGTTGCAACGATAGCAAAGCCTCTCAATGTCAGCGACTAATTAAGACCGTGAACGAGGGAAATTCTTTATTAGAAATTAATAAAGGTACTCAGGTTGTCACAAGCTTGAAACTGGCTAAGGATTTGGAAGCAGAAACCAAAAAAATTGAGCGACTAAACTTAAAAGATCCCAAGCTAAAAGAATACCAGACTCGGTTTGTCAAAGTATTTACAACACTCAGTCAAAATATCAACAAAGCAGGTAAAGCGCTTAATACTGCAAAGCTAGCAAAAGCTTCAACATCTGGTAGACAACAAATACAAACATCCAGAAGTGAAATTGACAACGCCCTCAAAGCAGCCGAATTTGCTGGAAAACAATCAGATGTGCTTGCGGGACAAGTGAATAAATATTGTAGTCAGGCTGAATAGGGAGTACAAGGGGGGATGCAATTAAGAATCTCTCCGCGTCTCCAACTCACCGCGTCAACGAGTCTATTCCCATGTTTATTGAACTTCCCTAAAATCTACTTGCAGACTGGAGACAGTACTTTGGTCGTGAGTATACATTTAATAAATGTTGGGCTGGGTTGAAATTTGGAATGACTGTAATTAATTCTTCTAAGAGCTTCCTACTGCTAGTTTCACTACTAACTACAGCAGTAGCGTGCGATCAAAATACTCGTGCTTCTGTAGATACTTCCACACCAGTAGCACAAAATTCTCCACAGTCTCAAAATGTTATCCCCACCAAATCACTCTCACCTCAACGCATCCGTATTAATCTTAAAAATTTACCAAAACCCTTCGCGACTAAAAGCGCTTCAAAATCACCTCAAGTTGTCTCAATTCCTGCTAACCCAACACTGCGGGTTCCACCTGGGTTTACAGTCAATGTTTTTGCACAAGATTTAGATGCACCCCGTTGGTTAGCGTTAACCCCCAATGGTGATGTGTTGGTGACTGAAACCAGACAAAACCGCATTCGCTTGCTGCGTGACACCAACGGTGATGGTGTGGCTGATGTGAAAAAGACTTTTGCAACTGCTAAAAACGGGTTAAATCGTCCTTTTGGTATGACTTTTGCAGCCAATTCTTTCTTTTTAGGTAACACCGATGCAGTGCTACGCTTTCCTTATAGTCAAGGTCAGCAAGAACTTAGTGGTAACGGTCAAAAAATAGCTGACATTCCTGCTAATGGCTATAATCAGCACTGGACACGCAACGTCATAGTCTCGCCTGATGGTAATAAAATATATGTCTCTGTTGGTTCCGGTACAAACGTAGATGAGGAACCTTTACCACGGGCCTCTGTGCAGGTGATGAACTTGGATGGTTCCAATCAACAGACTTTTGCCTCTGGTTTGCGTAACCCAGTTGGTTTAGATTTTCACCCAGTAACTAAGCAACTTTACACAACTGTTAACGAACGAGATGGTATCGGTGATGACTTAGTACCAGATTACTTGACACGCCTGCAACAGGGTCAATTCTACGGCTGGCCTTATGCATACCTAGCGCCCAACAATATTGATCCACGTCAAGCAAATAATGGTAAAAGTAAACGCCCGGATTTAGTAAAGACTACCACTACACCGGATGTCTTGTTTCAAGCCCATTCTGCGGCTTTAGGGTTGCAATTTTACAACGGGCAGACTTTCCCGGCAAAATACCGCAATGGTGCTTTTGTTGCTTTTCGTGGTTCTTGGAATCGCGATCGCGGTACTGGTTATAAAGTTGTTTTTGTTCCTTTTGATGCAGAAGGACGCCCGCAAGGATACTATGAAGACTTCCTCGCCGGATTTCTACTAAATCCCAGCATCCCCACAACTTGGGGGCGTCCCGTCGGTTTACTAACTTTACCCGACGGTAGCCTAATTTTTACAGAAGAAGCCAACAACCGAATTTATCGAATTCAGTACAGTGGTTAGGGATCAGTTATCAGTTATCAGTTATCAGTTATCAGTCGTCAAATTAAACTGGTCACTGTTAACTGTTAACTGATTAAAACCACCCTTCCTGTTCTAGGGTTTCAATCAACTGTAATCCTCGCGGATCGCCTACTCCCAAAAGTGCAGCTTTGGTGTCTTCCCGGACTCCTAAATCTTTATCTTCGGCAAAAGCTTGAATTAAAGCATCAATGGCAGTGGCATAAACAATATTAGAAGGTAGTTCGCGACATAATTGTCCGATCGCCCAGGCGCTGTTACTCCGCACTGGTGCTACAGGATCTTGTACCAAAGCTTCGATTAATGGTGGTATGGCTCCAACCACAGTTTCATAACCAATTTGCGCCATCTGTGCTAGGGAACTTGCAGCCCACAATCGGACTGCGGAAATATCTGTTTTCAGGGTATCGGCTAGAGGTGCTAAACAACGGCGATCGCGGCAATTACCCAAGGCCCAAACCACACCTTTGCGTACGTACCCATTCCAATCTCGCTCCAATAGAGTAATCAATGGTTTTACAGCGTCGGGGCTGGGGTTACGTCCGAGTCCATAAGCTGCACTTACCCGTACTAGAGGGCAAGTATCAGTTAGCAAACTAATCAAATGAGGAATTGCTCGTGCATCTTCGACGTCACAAAAAGCACGTGCTGCCAGCATTCTTTGCTGGGGTTGGGGATGCTCTAATAGTGGTAGCATTTCCTCTGGATCGGGTTTTGGCACTTCTGACTCTGCGGTCAGTGGTTCCATTTTATCTAGAGGACTTTCTAGCTCCACTTCTACATCAAGTAGGCTGAGGTCGTCTTCGTCATACATAAATAAAAAGTACCATTCCCTACTACCACTTACCAATTAATTCAATATTTAAAATTGAAAGTGCAAAAAAATTAAAGTTATAAAGGTTTCTTCAGCCACAAAGATTGAGTTTCGTAACCCAAGTGATTATAAAGATTTAATGCAGCTTGGTTAGATTGAAACACCTGCAACCCGATTTGCTGATCACCTCTTTTCTTTGCCCAGTCTTCTGCATACTGCATCAAAGCTGTTGCAATTCCTCGTCGCCGATGTTCTGATACGACGTAGAGTAAAAAAATATGAGCATGGCGATCGCCTGTAATTTGGTCAATCGCATTTCCTATCCACAGACAGGCTACAGAGGATCGGGGGGAGTGAGGAAATGTTGATATATCCCCGTGTCCCAGTATCCCCGTGTCTTTTTCCATTCCTAAAAAATCCACCCACCACAAAGGTGTTTGGCTAGAAAAGTATTGTTGTACTGTTTGTGCAAGATGGGAAAAATCCATAGCAGAAAACATTTCTTGGTAAGTCAATTGCATGAACTTTACCAGCAATGCCCGATCTAAACTGGAGCCATGACGAATATAGTAACCTGGTAGCAGTTCCACAAATCAAAATGCAAGTTTTTGCTCACTAAAATAATACCGGAGCTGAAGACGACATGGAGAATAAAAAAGACACGCTTAATTTTTGTGCGTCTGTGACTCTCCCTATGCTCCCATTCTCCTCAACAGGTGCGGGTGCTGCCATATCCCCAGGTAAGAATATACGAGCACTGACTGCTACTAGCGCAAATAAAAATATCAACACTACGAGTAAGGGAGCTATGTATTGACGAAATATAGCCATTTTTGAGATATGAGACTTAACTGAAGATTTATGAAGTTAACATGATTTATTTTAGCGATGTTCAAGAGGATTCAGTTATCAGTTACTAGTTGATAACTGATAACTGATTTCACCTGCGATCGCGTTCTAAGTCCGCGATCGCTCTTTCCCAGTACCAGCTTTCTGGCATTCCTGGATAGTCTTGTCTTGCTTGTTCAACAAGGCGTTCTGCGGCGGCGGTGTCGCCAGCTACCATGGCAATTAGCTTATTTTTCAGACGGTTATCAGCTCCACGTGGGCTGGAAGGTCTGAGTGTTGGTTCGGTTGGTGAGTGTGTTAATGGTTCGGTTGGTGAGTTTGTTAATGGCTGAGTTGCAGGCTGTGAGTTGCTAGCTTTAGTTCGGTTAGACTGCTTACGCAATTCCCAAAATAAAACATAATAAAGTGTGCCAAAAATCAAAATGAGACTGAATGTTCCCAGAAAAGTTAGGAGGTTAAGTGTAAGAAATCCTAAAACTAACTGTGAAAGCACGTAGCCAAGTAACAGTCCTGTAAACAACAGGATTGTTGTGGCAACAATAATTATTAGTTTTTGCCCCATATATCTTCTTCCTCATCATCTAATCCTGGTCTTGGCATTGCTATAGGTTGAGGGTTCCAAGGAGCGAAAACAGGCAGTAGCAGTAACCCTGGCACGGCGGCAATAATAGTAATTAAGAAAAATGTAGACCAACCTGTGCTTTTGGCGATCGCTCCAGATGGAGCAGCCAAAATATCGCGGCTGACGGCCATTAAACTGGAAAGCAATGCATACTGGGTGGCGGAAAATCTCTGGTTACAAAGACTCATCAAAAAGGCAACAAAGGCAGCTGTTCCCAATCCACCACAAAAGTTTTCGATGTTAATAGTCACTACCAATAATTGGTAATTTTGAGTAAATTCCGGTTGGGCAAGTATAAAGTAAGCAAGGTTACTTAGAGCTTGCAACACGCCAAAAATCCACAGTGAACGATTGATACCTATTCTGCTTAAAACTAGACCACCGACAAGAGCGCCAACAATAGTAGCAATTAATCCCATTCCTACTTGTATTGTCCCAATATCGGTTTTAGTGAAACCAATGGTGAGTAAAAAGGGTGTTGCCATGTTACTCAGTAAAGCATCACCTAATTTATATAAGGTGATAAACACCAGAATTAATAAGGCTTGGACAACTCCTTGGCGCTGGAAAAACTCTCCAAATGGAAAGATAACAGCTTCAGCTAAAGAAGCGGGAGGGCTAATTTGTCGTGGTTCTGGTGCGAGTAAAACACCAAAAATCCCAATTACCATCATTCCTGCCATAAACAAATATACCGAAGACCAAGGCATCCGATCAGCTAATATTAATCCTAAAGAACCAGCAACTAATAGCGCAATTCGATAACCTAAAATAAAAATTGCTGCTCCAGCGCCCATTTCTAATTCTGTTAAAACATCGGTGCGGTAAGCATCAGCAGCAATATCTTGAGTCGCACTTAAAAAAGCAATAATTATGGCATTGATACCTAAAAGCTGTAACGCTTGTTTGGGTTGTTGAAAAGCCATAAAGGCGATCGCGACGATCAAAGCGATCTGCGTCACAATCAACCAACCCCGCCGTCGTCCCAAAAATGGCGGTGTAAACCGATCTAGAAACGGAGACCAAAGAAACTTTAATGAATAAGGTAATGCAGCAAGGCTTAACCAGCCAATCGCCGCCAAATCCACCTTTTCTTGAGTCATCCAGGCTTTGAGGTTATTCCCAATTAATAATAGGGGCAAACCTGATGCAAAACCTAGCAATAATAAAGCCGCCATCTTGCGGCTTTCAAATACCTTAAGCAGAGATTGAATTTGTTGCACAGTATTTTATACGTTTATCAGGAATGAGAATTTAATTTACTTTTGAGAACGAGAATTTAAGGATGAAATTTTGTATTTCTTTATTGTTAGCTATGACTTGCGGATATCTGTGTTTTTCCGGATCAGGAATTAAAATATATTGCCATAACCAGTGTGTAATTTAGTGCCAATTTGGCCCATACGATTTTGGATTGTGGATTTTAGATTTTAGATTGTGGATCGATTCAACATATGAATCCGGGGAATTGTACCATATCTTACTCCCCAATCCCCAATCCCCAATCCCCAATCCCCAATCCCTAATCCCTAATCCCTAATCCCTAATTCATAAACCTGATGTCCTCTAATTTCTACCCCATGTTCAACAAGGCATTTTGTCCAACCTTCACGAGTACCGATATCACTTTTGTGTTTGAGTAATCCTAATTCAACTTCTTTTTGAGTGAGTTGAGAAAATTCGTTGTATAAATGATAATCAGGAGTCACAAATGTTTCTTTACGGTGGAGTATGGGTGGATTTGCTCTGCTAGCATAGTCTCGGTGAGTTATGTATAAAGTTTTTAAGTCAATAATTATACTTGCTTTTAAAGCCGGATGAGGATCAGTATCAAAATCTGGATAAAGTAGATAAGAAATTTGTGATTTCTCGGTATCAAATTTAATTAGTGTGGCATCATCAACACGTCCGATAGTTCGACTAGCGCAGCCTTCGTATATTCGTAGCAAAGCATCAAGTTCACACAGAGCAGAAACGTGAACGTATAAAGCGCTACGTGTGTGTTTCCCGATTTTACTTTTTTCGCAAGCAGTCTTTACTACCCCCGATTTCCCTAAGCTAAACAGCTTCGCATCAGCAACTTCGCAAGCTTCCTCATAGGAACCAAAAAAGGCTTTGATGTCGTGGCGCATTTCTGGTGATAGCTTGTACCATGAAGGGCGAGTTTCAAAATGGGTCAAAGCGAGATAAACTTGAATATCAAGAGAACGACGGTAGGCGATCGCATCCCATTCGGCTTCGTCGGTGGCTTGCAAAACCACAGCAAAAGCTCGGCGGAAGTTACCAAATTCCTTTAATAATTCCTGTTCATTCTCCAATTCGCCCTTGACTGGTAGTCTCCCGCGTTTAGCATGAAAATCCATTAACGGCTTAAGCACATCTTGGTAATCTTCAAACCGTTTGACTGGAATGCGGACTCTAGGCGTAGAGTTCTTAGAGAAGAAGCGTAAGGCTTTGTATTCTTCCTTTTCAGCTTCATCTCGAAACACAAAGTAGACACCCAGCGCTACAGGTACAGCATCGACATTTAGTGTTTCATCAATGTATTTTTTAAGTTCTTCTTGTTGGTAATATTTCTGAAACGTGTTATGGCGGGTGACAACACCGTCGCCATAAGGTATGAGATTGCGGCTTGCAGCATTAACTAGAACTTGGGCAGCAACAATTAATACTTTGCGAGCAAGTGACCAAGCTGCCACAAGGGCTTGACGACGTTCTTCTGTATCTTCAATTACATTCAAGATGTAGCCCAAATTGACCACATCAGCAGAAATGCGATCGCGACTAGGAAAATAATAAGGGTCCCAGCCAGAACTTGTGTAACCTAAATTGGCAATGCGATCGACATCACCACCATATCCACAACCATAGTCAAAAAACGTAGTCTCTTTGTTTAGAATTGACCACTCGATTGCCAATTTTACAGGGCGAGACAAATCAATGCGGAAGATCGCAGCCCGATGGCGTTCAATTTCGATGTAGCTCTCGGACATTAAAACAATTAAATTTGTTAGTAGTTGGTAGTTAGTAGTGTTTGTATTAACCACTAACCATAATTTCAATTCTTGGTCGCTAATTCAATCAAATCTTCAATTTTCTTGATATTTGGATCACCAGCTAAATATCCAATACCACGATGCAAATGCAGGCGAAATTGGGTAGCTAAGGTTTCTTTGTCTGTACCGCAACCGTCGTTGTAACAGCGTTGTTTTAATGCCATTAGCAGAATATCAGACATTTCGCCCCCAAAAACGCGCCAAGTCATCTCGACGTTACTATCATGAGGAATTGGGACTGGAGAAGGTGCTGTGGGTTCAGCAAGGGAACGACAAAACGCCCAACGACACAGAATATTCCATTGGTCGATTTTGGTATTGCGTTTGAGTTTTGTCAGTTGTTCTTTAGCTGTTTGAGATAATTTGATGCGTTCTATAGGAGTTTCCATATATTTTGATTGATTCGCACAGAGCGATTTTGCTTGTTTAGTAGGTAATTATATTAGTTATTGACTTTTCAGATATCCTCTAAGCAGGTTTATCAAGAGACTCAGTGTGTTCTACTGCTTCAGAATTTGTGCCAACAATTCTGGTGCAATCCGAAATCCTGCTTTGCTTATCAGATTATCAATCACAGGTTGCAACGATTCAAGTTCACCTACTTGTTTAGCACGTAGTATAATTCCCAAAATACCTGTTACTTTCAATCCCAGAGATTGAGCAACTTTCCTACCCTCACGTTCATCTAGCAGTATCCAATCTGCTTTAAGTTCAATAGCAAGAGCGATCGCTTCAGCTTCTCCTTTGTCCAAAGTTTGTTTCAATAGCTGTGTAAGTGGCTCATTCGTTACCTCTCGAATCTGAATCCATCCGGCTGAAATTGCTTCACGAATCGTCTGAGAACCGGGTCGCTCTTCACCAATTTTCAACTCATCAAGTACAGCACTTGGAATCAGAACCTCACCAAATTGCTGATACAGAAGGAGAAGTTGATCCACAATAGCCAAGTTCAAAATCGGTGATGTGTTACTCACTATGAGCATAAGTCAAATCATCATCTAATTCTTCAGAACCGTAGTGTCGCACAACTTTGCGCCGACCGAGTAGTTGTCCAAATTCATATTTATCCATTTGAGCCAGTTCTCTTGCTTTACCAAAGGATAGGAAATCTTGTGTATAGAGAGCAATTGCTAATTCTTGTAGCAATTCCTGCTCAATACGCTGTTCAGGCAAACGAATGGCTTGCAAAATAGAATCAGAAATTGAAATCTGTAGTCCCATCTTCTTTTAAGGTTGGTTGAGTATTCATCTATTACTATCATCCTCTGTATCAGTCTCGGACGGAAAGAAGTCAGGGTTTGTCACTTGTTCTGGAGTATAAGGGCATTTTTCTGGAAAAATTTGTTCGCCTAATTGAGTTTCTCGAATTGCTAAAGCTAAACCGAGTTCATAAGCAGCCAGAAAAATTTCATTGAGATAAGGCTTTAAACTTGGGCTATCTTCTAAAAGCAATTTGATTTGGACACGTTGTTCTCGAATTGTACCTAGCCAACTACTGCTACGTTTTTCAGATTGAAACTGCCATTTCAATAAATGACCTAATAATACTCCTAAACGATTCCGTAACTCTTGGCGTTCTTTCCTACCCAAACTCTCAATTTCCTCAATCAGATTACCTGTATCTACTTCATCCCACTTTTGAGCTTTAAGCAAACTGACCTGCTCTTGAGTCCAAGCATAGAAATCGGTTTCATAGAGAAAAGATGTATGCATTTTGAGTACGAAATTTTTTAACAGCTTTGATTTCCTATGAGTTTTAGTCCCTCAGTCCAATATTAGTACAGGTTGAGATTACCAAAAATAACCCGGTTGTATACTTGTTTGGCGGGTAGACGAGTCGTATTTGAGGAGATATTCGCGGGCGATCGCTTCGTTTTCGCGCAAGGTTTTAACTTCTTTTTCTCCAATTTCGGTATCGGTGGAAAGTAAAATTACTTGATGAGAAGCCGAAGGAAAGTAACGTTCGACTAAGTTAGTGCGGTGCGATGAATCTAGCCTACCAAGTGGTGTATCAATCGCTACTGGTAGACGCAGCCCGGAGACTCGTGCCAATCCCCAGAGGAAGGCGATCGCTAAAAGTTGTTTTTCTCCAGCGGAAAGGCGATGCTTGGGTACTGATTGCGACTGCAAATCAAATAGAGATAGGCTAAAAGTATTGCTATCAATGACGATGCGATGCACTAAGTCTGATTTGTGCAACAGATAGCGAAAGCACTCAGTAATTTCATTTTCTAATTTATTTAATTTTCTCAAAGTCAACCTTTCGCGGAACAGCTTGAGGGTTTCTTGAACTCTCGCTGAAGCAGTAATAACATGTTCTCTATTTTTACGATCAATCGTTTGTTCGGTATATTCTTTTAAATCCTTTTTACACTTCTCAATACTTGTTTCTAATTCAACCAAATGACGGCGTACAGTTTCGCAACTAGCTTTAGCTTCAGCAACTTTTTGTTGGGCTTTTCGCATCACATCACGCAGTTGATCGTACTCTTCTGGAGATGCTGCTGTTTGCATTTGTCTCTCAAGATTAATTATTTCTTCTTCTTGATTTTTCAGATTTAATAATTGCTGTTTTACAGAGTTTTTCGCATTGTGTAAGTAATAAATTACATTACCTAGTTGACTTAAAGCTTCATCATCTACTAATAACCAAGATTTTTCTTTTAGTAAATTAGTATTTCGTCTATTTTCATCTTCTTCCAAAAAGGATTTTATTTTTGCAAGTTTTTGATTTTCGATTTCTAACTTACTAATTAAATCAATTAAATCTTTATCTCTTTCAAGTAAAATATCTTGTGCTATTTGCGCTTGTCGAGCGCGAAATTCTTTTTCTCCTTGTGCTTGCACTTGGGTAAGTAACGGTTGAATTAATGCTAAGGGTAAAACATCACCAGCAGATTCACACATTGTCTGACGAATTGCTTCTGCTTCGGTAGTTACTTCTTTTTTTTGTTGTTCCAAATGACTACGTTCTGCGGCTATTTTCCCGCCTTCCGAAAGGAATTTATCAACAGCTTCTTGTTCTTCTTGTTCTGATAACTTTAATTCTGCTTGTAGGGAAGTTAAATTTTGCTGTTGATGATTAAATTCTTCCTGTAGCCCTTTGAGATTTTGTTCAATTTCTTCTAAGTTATCTAAGTCTTGTTTTTCGGCTATTTCCTTGCGTTTGCGATTGACTAAAATTTCTATATCTACCGCTAATTTTTCCGCCAACTCTAGCCCTAAAAGAGTGCGAATTGCATCCACGACCATTGGTGGTGGTACTTCCTGTTCTGCTAGTTCTTTTACCTGTTCTCCATCAAAAAGAAATAAGTTAGAAATTCCTAAAGGTAACAGATTTTCAATATAATCATCCCAAGTATTAACTAAAGCTTCAACAGGCCAGGTATCATCATCACCCAAAATTCCTAAATTATCTTTACCCTCTTTAGGATTTTTTTCCCAAGTTCTGACAATTCTATATTTAATGGGTTTGTCATTTTCAATATGTTCAAATACTAACTCAACACGAGTTTTTTCATTCGGTTCGGCTTTACTATTAACACATTGAGTCAGAAAATCACTATAACTTAAATTTCCACGAGTAGAACATTGAGCGCGATGTCCATAAAGTGCAAGGCGGATTGCATCCATGAGTGTTGTTTTACCACCACCATTCATTCCCCCCAAAAGTAGAATTGGGCGAGTGTAATCATGATTCTTTGGATTCAAATTGATTACCTGACGTCCATTGTAGGGACCAAAGTTTTGCAGAATAAGTTCGAGAAAAATCATAGTAATGTTTGATATTTAATTCTCATACAAATACGCACTAGATAGATCCCCGATTTCTTTGAGGATACAGCTGGCGAATGGTGGGTCTGACCCCTCGTTCACCCACAAATTTGTTTGTAGAGTAGAGACGTAGCAATGCTACGTCTCTACATCTGTTGGGATAACGAAAAATCGTTCAATGAGGGGTGATACCCCTGATTCGCCAGCTGTATCCTCAAAGAAGTCGGGGATCTTAGGTGTTATGTTATGAACACTTCATTATTACCCATAAATTTAACAGATAACTGATAACTGTTCACTATTCACTTTCCTTTTTTTGGTATTTCATATTTGCCCAAGTTTTCGATTTAGCTACTGATTTTGTAGTTGATGAGTTTTCTATAGGATTTTCTGCTAACTTATCTGTTACATTTGTGATTTCTTCAGTTGTAGTCACATCTCCTAAAGTTAGCTGCTTTACTTTTTCCACATCACCTTGAGTAATTGCTGTTTTCAAATCCCTTTTCATGTGAGCAATATCAATTGCTTCTTCGCGAGAACGGGAACTAGTTTCAAAACATTTTTCTAGCGCATCATATATTCCCACGCGACGCGCTCTCTTACGAAATTGGCGTTCTGTATCTAACAACTTCGCCATTAGTTCAAGATGCATAGCGTCATCTGCACAGATTTCTTCTAACACAGCCCATTCATCGCTACCTAAGAGACTATAGTCAGCACCAGGGCGCGGATCTTGAAATTCTTCACCAGTCACTTCTTTATATATGCGGGGTAAACTATCATCAAATTCGTGTCTTTCTTCTAACCAAATGCGGCGAATTTCGCTCATTTCTTCTGAGGTTATTAATGTAATATCGCGCATGTTTTTTGGTGCTGTGTGACGAAGTTGTTGTTGAATAGTTAGAAGTTTTCTAAGCCAATATTCTCGTGCTTCTTTAATATATGGCCCTGGAATAGGTTCTACCGAAATTTCTTCATTGAGGTTACGTTCATAAAGCTGCACATCACCATTTCTACGCCGAAAATCTCGTCTTTCGCGGTTTATTGGTGCATCTAATTCTTTACGAAAATCAAGAAGAGGTTGTAACCATTCTTTTTCTTCGTCATTTTGAATCATTGCAGTTAGTGATTTATCTTCACTTACTAGCGTACAGACCCAGCAGCCAAAACGAGAACTACCACAACTAGGAGTAGATGTATCAACAACTAAAGGACATTCATTATCAGCGCTAGCACCTCTGTACATCGAGAATAAATCTTTGTTGCTATATCCCCAAGGATTTTCCCATTGCATGAGATAAAGCCAAACCTCATCATTTCGCCAATCTTCTACAGGACTGTAAACTAGGGAATTTGGCAAATTCATATTAGGACTGAGGCGATCGCGTACCCGTTTGCTTTCCCACTGTTTCATTCTATAAGCACGTTTTGTGCTTTCCGCTTTGCGAGTACCTAAAACAAGAATAGCTTCACCACAACTACGGATAACATTACGAATAAAGCGGTTAGATGGATTAATTTTTAGACGTTCTGTACACCACCGGAATTTCGGTTTTGGTGCTGGATAACCTTTACCTATTAAACCTACCCAAAATGTTTCTTTGGGTT
The DNA here is from genome assembly GCA_019359115.1 of Pelatocladus maniniholoensis HA4357-MV3. Taxonomy (GTDB): domain Bacteria; phylum Cyanobacteriota; class Cyanobacteriia; order Cyanobacteriales; family Nostocaceae; genus Pelatocladus; species Pelatocladus maniniholoensis. The sequence goes on along the minus strand of JAHHHW010000004.1, from coordinate 4,302 downwards.
CTGGTTGTAGTAGATGTGGTTCAAATGGTAGCTTTTGCTCTTGAGCAGCCAATTTCATTTGCTTGAGAGAGTTGCGTACCCAAACAGAGACATAGGGATTTTCTACTAACGTATCTGTTGTAATCACATGAATAGTCTTAGTTCGCTTTTCTGGTGGGAGTTGTGCGATCGCATTCCATACCAACTGTAGTACACAAGAACTATCTTTTCCACCTGAATAACCCACAACCCAAGGTATTTCGTCCAAACAATACAAATCTTGTATTTCTGTAGTCAAAAGTTGAATCTCTTCTACTAACTCTGCTACAGTACGCGATTGCTGACTTTTGTTTTCTGGCTGTTTTGCGATGACCATTTCTCCCTTCCTCTGGAATAACAGGTGATAAATGGCTCAATTCCCTCCATTTTTGGGGAAATAGTGCAATATTTTACTCACCCTTTCTATGTGTACTGTAAAATTCACCCTAATATTCTAAATCTTTAAGGTTTTTAAAAACTTTATCAGTAAAATTAATTTCTGTAGAACAATATTTTGACCACAACTTCAAATCTTTAAAAATTAACATGAATCAAAGCGCAAATAACCCAAGTGCTGACATTGCAAGTGAATATTTAGAACGGGAAAAGAAAGATAAACAGATACTAGCTATTTTGCTAGAAAAGTTCATGAATCAAAAAAACCACATTATAGTTCAGAAAACTGAGATGGGTGGTACTGAAGCATATATCAGTTCTGTTACTTTGGAATGGTTTGCAGGTCGGGTTCGCTTTGCTTCTGCTTTACCTTTGCTTCAGCAAAAATATAATCCTCAGACAGATAATATTGAGATTGATGCAGAAAGTATTGACGAGATTCAGCAACGTCCTTTGGATTGGTCACGTCAACTACCTTTAACACAATATTTAGCAGGTCGCAAAAATCATAAGTTTCCACCTGTATTGGTAGTAATTAACCAAGGGTGGGTTGATGACCCCAAAGCTGCTGAGTGGGATAGTCAAGGACAGGCTATACAATCTACCACAGATTTTACAGTTCTAGACAAAGAAGGAAAAGTTGGTTTACTTAATATTTCTGAAGAGGATGTAACAATCTACGCATTAGATGGTCAACACCGACTCATGGGGGTACAGGGGTTGATGGAATTGCTAAAAACTGGCAAACTCCAACGTTATAAGAAGGAAAAAACCCCAGATGACACTTTCATTACAATCGATGATTTAATTGAGCAGTATCATCTTCAGCCAGCTTATCTGCAAAACTTACCCAAAGAAAAAATTGGGATTGAGTTCATTTGTGCAGTTGAGAAAGGCGAAACTCGCGAACAAGCAAGACGACGAGTGCGATCAATCTTTGTGCATGTAAATTTAATGGCTGCACCTTTAACAAAAGGTCAATTAGCACAGTTGAATGAAGATGATGGTTTTTCGATTGTTGCGAGAAAAATAGCTGTGGTGCATCCGCTTTTGGAACAGCGTGAAGGTAGAAAACCTCGTGTTAATTGGAATAGTGCTACAGTTGCAGCTAAATCAACTGTTTTGACGACCCTACAAGCCCTCACAGATATGTCTGAGCGATATTTAGGGCAAAAATTTCCTCATTGGAAACCTTTGGATAAAGGTCTAATTCCTAACCGTCCAGAGAATCAGGAACTTGAGGAGGGGATACAAGAATTTCACAAGCTTTTTGATGCTTTGGCAAGCCTTTCGAGTTATAAGCTTTTAGAAGATGAGGAGACACCAGCTTTGCGAAAATTTAGCTTTGAAAAAGACGGAGGTGAAGGAAATATGCTTTTCCGTCCTGTTGCTCAAGTAGCTGTTGCACAAGCTTTGGGTATCTTGATTTTCCGCAAAGGTTTCAAATTGGAGAATCTTGTTAAGAAGTTGCGGAAATTTGATCAGCAGGGTGGTTTTAGTGGAATGGAGTTTCCCCAATCTCTGTGGTATGGGGTTTTGTATGATCCAAATAAAAAGCGTGTGCAAGTTGCTGGAAGGGATCTAGCAGCGAAGTTACTAATTTATATTCTGGGTGGTATTCACGATCAGATGGAACGTGCTGAACTTCGCAAAGCTTTGGCTGATGCTAGAACAATTGAGAATAAAACTATGGGTTTTGATGGTAATTTTGTTGAACCAAAACAGGTAGGACTTCCACAGATTATTTCTTGAATTTTTGCGGTAATAGTTTGAATACTTTCTAAAAGTCAACTGAGTTTGGATTTTGGATTTTGGATTGACTCCACAGATAAATCTACTTGCTCTGTACCATAAAGGAATTATCGATTAAGAAAATCAAATATCACCTAGGATGGATATAATTTATTAGTTTTAAAACCAACTATTTTAAGAGAGGAATTTGCTTAAATCGAATTCCTCTTCTTGTTTATCTTTATTAGTTCTTGTATGAGTCAGAATTAACAAAATACGTTCTGTATAGTCTACTGCTCCTCGCAATTCACCTTGCAAAATTTCTAATCCACCATTAGCATACTCTTCAAAAATGTGGTTGCGGTTAGTTTCATATTCTTCTTCGCCCAATGAGAGGATTTTGATATCTTGAGTTTCGGTAATTCCCAGTAGTTTGATTATCCAATCATTACCCACAGATGCAAAGTATTCTAGCCTGATTGGTGATGGTTCTCTTTTAGAAATTTCTCCTAATGGGACTCGTTTTTTATGCTTCGCACCTAAAGCAGCAGCAAACACTATTACATCAGCAAAGGTTTGAAAAGGCCCAGTTCCACCATCAGCTGATGTTAAAGCCTTGACCAACTCAGCTTTATCTTTTGCAACTCTGATTCTACCTGTTTCTGCCATCGTTCTAAAGTATACATTGTTGCAATTTTAACCGAAGCTTAAACCTATGTCTAACGACAAACCGTAAAGTGTTTGCTGAGTTTGTTCTCTGTGTTTTCTTTGCGTCAATTATTGCTACGAACAAACACTTCATTGATGCGATCGCACACCAAACAAAAACCTCTTTTGGCAGAATAATAACGATACCAACTAGAATCGAAGAGTAATCAGAACTACGCCAACTCAGAGGCTGTATTATGGAAGACTTAGAACGACGCAAGCTTTTGTCAGCACTGAGTCATGGAGCAATATTTTTTAGCTCTTTGATTGTGTCTATTGGCATACCCATTGCAATCTTGTATCTCAGCAATGATCCTATAGTCAAGGAAAATGCTAAAGAATCCCTGAATTTCCACATCAACCTTTATATTTATGCACTGGTTTTTGGGTTGTTGTCGATAGTTCTCATTGGTATTCCATTCCTGATTGGTTTATGGATTATTAGTTTGATTATGCCAATTATTGCTATTATTCGAGTTCTCAGTGAACCCAATATACCCTACCGCTACTCATTTATCTTTCGTTTGGTTTAAAAACAAGTGACCTTTTATACTATGTTCACTTGAACACTTATACTATCTCCCTGTGTCAGTAATGGGTAATGAGTAATTGGCTATTACCTAATTGTTGCGATCGCATTATAAAAAATCTCTCTGCATTCTTGCATCTCCCCGGCGCATCTCTACAATTTTTTAGCAAGGCTTGACTTGTGATGATTAATATAGTACAAAAATACTATATTAAATTCAGTCTTGCGTAAAAATCTACCAGAAATAGAAACTGTTTTGCCAATAGGAGAGCAAATAATAGATGAAGCTATCGAAACTTGATTTAAGCAATGTAGTAGCGATCGCTCATTCTCAAGGACATTTACAGTTATTACTCGATCTCGGTCATGAGCTAGAGTTTATAAAAATTCCTGCACCCGTCGAAGCTTTTGAGGGACTGCAACATTTAAACGAGATTGTTGCAGAAGCTAAAGATTTACCTTTATATGAACAATCAATCCCAATGTTGCCAATTCATTCATCAATGGCGACTGCTGTCGGCTATGATGACAACAAAAATATTTTACAAGTTGAGTTTCACAACGGTGCAGTTTATCAATATTCAGATATAGATCAACATACTTGGCAAGATTTACAGCAAGCTGATTCTATTGGTAAGTTTTTCAATGAAAATGTCAAAGGTAAATATCAGTATGAGCGTGTAAATGATAATTTTTGCTGGTAATTACCTCGTTTAAACGTTCCTGGTGCTTCTGGCTAATTGCTAATAGCGAATTGCTATTGGTAATTAGCCTTTACTTTTTGAAGATTTTCGTAACTGCCTAGCTAGTAGTATTTGAGGAAAGGAAAACAGAGACATTACCTTGTAATGCGTTACTTATCACTTCCAGGAGATTAAGACCATGCTTAGATGCAGTCGAAAGAAAAGAACGAATATTGG
>JAHHHW010000003.1 GCA_019359115.1 Pelatocladus maniniholoensis HA4357-MV3 | reverse complement strand
TTGTTCTCTACAAGAATTATCTCAAACCCTTATTTATTCGTATAGACTAGCTGAATCGCAATGCTTGCATTTGCACCCTAAGAGCTAGTCACATAAAGGCTTTGATAGTTGTCGGAGATGTCTACTTGTTGCTCTTCTTGGTTTGGAAGTTCGTTTAATTCTGCTAACGCGTGGCGATTGGTTTTGAGTAGGACTTCTCGGATGACAGCAGCACGCTCATCGCAATCTCGAGCCTCTTGTTCCAATCGTTCTGCTGATAAGATTTGATTGCGATCGCGCATTCGTTTAGCCATGCGATGTCCCAGAGAAGATTTTTCCTGTAATGCTCTCATTGCAATCCACAACGCATCCTCCAAAGCATCAGATTGCTCTGCTAAGAGAGTTTCTGCTGAGTAAGCATGACCCGTGCGACACCGAAACCGCAACAAATCTCCTTGTTGCAATTCCCACAGACTACCACCACACTCTGGACAGACGAAACCTGATGGTTTACCAGGTCTGTCATCGTTGTTTATTGCTTCCATATCTAGTTCTGCTATGTCAGATTCATATTTTATCTCTTCAGGAACAACGCAGTTTTCTTTCTCTTCCACTAGCGTGTTAGCCAGTTCTACCAGTAAAGCAGGAATCTCCGCTAGTGGCAGAACATAGTCAATGTCGTCTACGTTTTCGATCGCACTACTTGGCATTCCTGCATACATAGCATCGTTGGGGTTTTGAACAATCGCTACACCGCCTCGCATTTTTACTGCCTTTAATCCTGCTGTGCCATCATCAAGCACACCTGTTAAAATGACACCAACTACTCGCCTTCCGTAAGCCCGTGCGGCGGTACGAAATAGCGGATCGATAGCTGGACGATGGCTATTTTCTCTAGGCCCACAAGTTAAGTTAATGTATCCTTTTTTCACTAGCAGGTGATAATTTGGTGGAGCAACGTAGATTTTTCCTGCGAGGATTGCTTCACCATCCTGAGCGTGAGATGCAGGCAAATTTCCAACCCGCTTCAAGATACGAGGCAATACACTTGTACCGTGAGAGGGAACGTGAAGAACAATGAGAATGGCAGCTTTGATGTCTGGAGGTAAATTTTTGACCAGATAAGTAAGTGCTTCAACCCCGCCTGCTGATGTCCCGACTACCATTATATCGTGTCCAGGCATTGATTCCTCCTTATAGCAGCGCAGATGAAATTACTTAATAGACACTGCCTGATTTAACCTTAGTAAGATAGAAATATTTACTCACCTAGCTAAAAGTGGATTTATCCGCCTTCGCTCAAAGCCAGTCCCAGTGAAAAAAGGGTGTGGTGGTGTAGGAGGAGTCATATTTTCAGGGAGCATCCCAAATGTTCAAAAAACCCGCCTGCGATTTCAATTTATAAAAGTCGGAGAAATGAAGTGCGATCGCATTTTCATCGAATCGAATTCAAGTATTACGTAATGCTGGCTTATGGCTTTCGGAAGAAATAGTAAATTTGTTAAAGCAACAAACTGGAGAATAAAATATTTCACTGAGAGTACACAAGCACAGATAATATAGCAATCCGATTTGATTAATGAATTTACTCGTGGAGGCAGGCAATAGGCAATAGGCAATAGGCAATAGGGAAAGAAAGAAAAAAAGGAAGCTAGATGTGTACTGAGTTTTGTAAGCGCAGAGCGCAGGCTACGCCAACAAAAATCAAATAGGAATCCTATACAAATGTTAGATATCTAAAATCCAGGGTGGCTTGTGATAATAACAAATTTTGAGTAAAAAATTACTGCGAAACCATGAGATATTACCATCTTCCACCCATACTAGTAGGCGCATCCATCGTATTGATACAATCACAAATTGCAGTCGCTCTATCTGGACAAAATGTAGAAAGTATTGGTAGAGAAATTACAGTACGGATTGTGGATAGTCAAAATCCTGTTGCGACTGGTTCGGGAGTTATTATCAAGCAATCCAGCAATACTTATACTGTGCTAACTGCCTATCATGTGGTGAAAGATGATAGTAAGTACGAAATAATTACACCAGATCAACAAAGCAACCAGATTAAATCTGTTAAACAATTGTCAGGAGTGGATTTAGCTGTTATTGAGTTTAGCAGTAGTAAGAGTTATAAAGTTGCCAAAATCGGGAATTCTGACAAAGCTACAGCCAGTACAACAGTCTATGTAGTAGGGTTTCCGGGAAGAAGAGGTGCAATTCCCAATCCGACTTTATTCTTCACCACAGGACATGTAAATGCTAACGGTGCGCCACAAGGTGATGGTTACAATCTCATCTACGATAACGATACTTTAGGAGGGATGAGTGGTGGCCCGGTGCTGAATGAACAAGGTGAAGTCGTGGCGATTCATGGTAGAGCTGATGAGCAAGAAATTGGTGAGAAAAGTCAGAGTAAGATTATTACGGGTTTAGGTATCACTATAAATTCAGCTTTGCAGAAGATTTCAGCTGTAGGGGTTGATTTAGGAGTGCGTCCCCCGAATGTTATCGCTACTGCGCCAAAAGCAGATGACTTTTTTATTAAAGCCAAACAAAAAGATCGCAATCAAGACTATAAAGGTGCGATCGCAGATTATACCCAAGCAATTCGCCTCAATCCTAAATATGCACAAGCTTATTACCAACGAGGAATTGTCCGCTTAAATCTATACGACAAAGAAAATGCAGCGAAGGATTTACAGACAGCGACAAAATTATTTTTAGAACAAGGGAATCAAGTTGAAGGCTACAATAGTCAGGCGGTTGCTCGTACGATTTTAAAAGATTATCAAGGAGCGATCGCAGCTTACACCCAAAGTATTAAACTCAACCCTGAAGACGCCCAAGCTTATAATAAACGCGGTAATGCTTACTCTGACTTGGGAGAAAAGCCCAAAGCAATAGCAGATTATAACCAAGCAATTAAGATAGATCCCTATTTTGACGATGCTTACAATAACAGAGGAATTGTTCGCCAAGAACAGGGAGATACTCAAGCAGCATTAGCAGATTACAACCAGGTAATTAAAATTAATCCCAACTATGCTCATGCTTACAATAACCGAGGACTGATTCGTCAAGAACAGGGAGATACTCAAGCAGCGTTAGCAGACTATAATCAAGCGATCAAAATTAATCCTAACCTTGCCGAAGCTTATAGTAACCGGGGAATTATCCGTCAAGATGCAGGAGATACTCAAGGAGCATTAGCAGATTTCAACTCTGCACTCAAGATTAATCCCAACTATGCCGAAGCTTACTATAATCGCGGTCGTCTGCACTACTTATCAGGAGATAAACAAGGAGCATTAGCAGATAATAATCAAGCCATTAAAATTAATCCCAATCTTCCCAAAGCTTACTTAAACCGAGGTAGTGTTCGTGATGATTTGGGAGATACTCAAGGAGCTTTAGCAGATTATAATCAGGCACTCAAGATTAATCCCAATGATGCCGAAGTCTATAATAACCGAGGGGCTGTGCGTTTGAAGTTGGGAGATACTCAAGGGGCGTTAGCAGACTACAATCAAGCAATCAAAATTAATCCCAACTACGCCGTAGCTTATTTTAACAGAGGTGTGCTGCGTTCTCAGATGCAAAACTTACAAGGAGCCTTAGCTGATTATAATCAAGCCATTAAAATTAATCCGAATTTAACTCAAATCTATGGCATTCGAGGTTTACTGCGTGTGCAATTGGGAGATAAACAAGGTGCGATCGCAGACTTACAAAAAGCTGCGGAATGGTTTCGACAACAAGGAAACACGCAGTTGTATCAAACAACCTTGGATTTGATTAAAAAGCTTCAGTAGTAGATGGGATTGGGGATTGGGGATAAACTTAGCAGCAAACTTATTATCTAGTACGTTTGGCTATTGGCTCTTGCGATCGCCTTTGAAACCAGAAATTCCAGGGTTGAAACAAGAAACTTCAGGGTTGAAACAAGAAACTTCAGGGTTGAAACCAGAAACTCCAGGGTTGAAACCAGAAATTCCAGGGTTGAAACAAGAAACTTCAGGGTTGAAACAAGAAACTTCAGGGTTGAAACAAGAAACTTCAGGGTTGAAACAAGAAACTTCAGAGTTGAAACCAGAAACTTCAGAGTTGAAACCAGAAACTTCAGAGTTGAAACCAGAAACTTCAGAGTTGAAACCAGAAACTTCAGGGTTGAAACAAGAAACTTCGAGAGCAGGACTTGAAACTCTAAACAAGATCCCCGACTTTTGATAAAAGTCGGGGATCTCAAGAGCTTATACCATTTCACCTAGCTTTGAAAAATTGTGATTCTCCATCTGTTTGTGTGTCCCACCCACAGGCAGATACGAAGCTTTTGCCATTTTGAGACAATTAGGCCATATGCAACTATTGTCGGGATAAAGCGATGAGCAATAGCAACTTGAGAATTATCTCCCTAATTCCCAGTGGAACTGAGATTCTAGCCATACTGGGTTTAACTGATGCTCTTGTTGGGCGATCGCATGAGTGTGACTACCCTCCCGAAATCCAAGATCGTCCTATATGTACTCAACCTAGACTCAAGACAAATGTCTCTAGCGGTGAAATCAATGAGGAAATTAATAAATTAATACAATCCGCTCTCAGTATATATGAAATCAAAACGGATATTTTAGAGCGGCTACAACCCACCCATATTGTCACCCAAGATCAATGTGATGTCTGTGCTGTGAGTTTATCAGAAGTAGAAAAAGCCGTAGCTGAATTAACTCAAGTAACACCAAAAATTATTTCCTTACAACCTAATTTTCTGAAGGATGTTTGGGCTGATATTGAACGAGTAGCTAACATTTTCCAAGTAGATGCGCTCAAGGTGCTAGAAAATTTAGAAGCTCGTGTGAAAATAGTTGTCCAAAAAACAAAAGGACTTTCCCAAACAGAAAAGTTGCCTAAAGTAGCTTGTATTGAGTGGACTAATCCTTTAATGGTTGCTGGTAATTGGATTCCTGAATTAGTTACTTTTGCAGGTGGAGAGCCTTTATTTAGCATTACGGGTCACGCTGCAACACAATTAAAATGGGAAAATTTGATTGAGAGCAATCCAGATATAATTATTTTTATGCCTTGTGGATTTGATTTAAATCGCACTCGCCAGGATGCGGAGTTGTTGACTAAACGTCCTGAGTGGCAGAATTTACATGCTAATCAAACTGGTAGAGTCTACATAACTGATGGCAATTCTTACTTCAATCGTCCAGGTCCAAGATTAGTAGATTCATTAGAAATGCTGGCAGAAATTTTGCATCCAGAAATCTTTCTATATGGTTATAAAGGTAAAAGTTGGGATAATATTTGAAAATAGAAATTATCAAATAATCTCTAATTTTCTTAATCTAAATGATCTGAATAAAATAACCCGCACAAGCGGGTTTAGTCTGTGTAGCCACGTGAGGTGAACATCGCCAGGGTTGATTATATAATTTTTAGCTAATAAATATAAGTAAGTAGGTCAAATTAAATATAAAACCTCACCCTCAATCCCTCTCCTTACTAAGGCTACGGTGTACACACAAGTCTGAAGTTACTCAAGAATCTGGGGGTTTTACTTCACCCTAACCACTGCTTGAATTCAATAAACGACCACCCGAATTCAATAAACGACCACCCGAATTCAATAAACGACCACCCGAATTCAATAAACGACCACCCGAATTCAATAAACAACTACCCGAATTCAATAAACGACTACCCGAATTCAATGGGATTTAAGAAGAAATTCGACTTGTGTGTACACGATAGCCTTACTAAGGAGAGGGAAGCCGGAGGCAGGGTGAGGTTTTATTTTATCTTTAATTACACCTACCTACTTAGCACTTCTGACTCGATTGCAATACAGTCGGAACCCCACCCCTTAATCCCCTCCCCGCAAGCCTACGGTGTACACACAAATCTAGGTTGAGCGCATCTGTACCGCCTCGGAATAAATTCCGAGTCTCATAGCGCAAGTCCTCTGAAGAGGACTCAAAAAAAGTTTGTTCCAGTCCACTTGAGTGGACTTTCGCTATGAGCCTGGAACTTTAGTTCTAGGCGGAATACAGTTTCAACATGAAAAATTTTGACTTGTGTGTACACCGTAGCCCCGCAAGCGGGGAGGGGATTAAGGGGTGGGGTACGTATTGGACACAACAGAGAACTGCTATAGTTATTATTTTTAATTTCCTCTAGCATTTATCCATTCAATAATTTGTTTTAAACTTCCTGGTAGTCCCGCCTCACTTACTTTTACTGTGTATTGTTGATTATTTTCTTCCACAGTTATAATGTATTGAAAACGGTCAGCCTGGTTACTGGGAGCATTAATTATTGTAGGTAAATTAAAAAAATTTGCGGCTTCCAATAGGTGAGATAGTTGCTGAGCTTCTTCAGAAGACAAATTAGCAGTGTCAACAATAGCTTTCTTACTTATTCCGGCAAAACCACCTGTACGTTGAAGTGATAACCGCATTTTCCTCTCCGTAGTACCAGCTTTTGCTATAAAAAAATACTGGGAATATAAAGCTTTATCTCCCAGTTTAACAATAAAATATAACGACAAAATATAAATTATGGATTCTAAATTAGAAATTTAATTTTTTAGAATTCATAATTCATAATTTTAAATTACTCCTACTTCTTTCCAAGCTTTCTGCACTGCATTCTGTTCTTTACTTTCATTACCATATAATTCACCAGCGACTTGAATGATAATATTTGCAGCGCGTTTAAAGTTAGTTCTAGCACGTAGGCGATCGCGTAAAGCTACATACCAAATTTTTCCTGCTTTTTCCCAAGCATAACCACCAATTTCTGTTGCTGCTAGATAAAAAGCACGGTTGGGAATACCTGAGTTGATATGTACTCCTCCATTATCTTCAAAACCAGTATATTTATTATTCATATGTCCTGGTTGGGGATCTTTTCCTAATATTGAGTCATTGTATGCAGTTCCCGGCGCTTTCATAGAACGAATACCCACCCCATTCACCTTATCTGTAAAGATACCCTCTCCAATTATCCAGTCAGCCTCTTGAGCAGTCTGTTTTTTTACCCATTGTTTCACCAACGAGCCAAATACATCAGAAAATGACTCATTTAATGCTCCAGATTCACCAAAATATTGCAACCCAGCTTCATACTGGGTAACACCATGAGTTAGTTCATGACCAATAACATCAATGCACTTAGTAAAACGTTGAAATACTTCACCATCTCCATCACCATAAACCATTTGGTCGCCATTCCAAAAGGCGTTATCATATTTAACGCCGTAATGCACGGTCGAGTCTAAACGCAGCCCTTTATCATCAATAGAATTACGCTCAAATACTTCATAATATAAATCGTACGTAGCTCCAGCACCATCGTAAGCTTCGTTAACTGCAATATCGTTGCAAGGAGGAGCGCCTTCACCACGTACCAATGTACCAGGGAGTTGCTCAGTACCTTTAGCATCGTAGATAGTGCGGCGCTTTTCACCAGGAGAAACTGCAAAATTTACTGCTCCTATTACATTTCGTCGTCCTCGGAATTGTGACGAAATATTTAAGGTATGAAACGCCCAATTACGTTGTTGCTCATTACCATTTACTACGATATTCTCCAGCATGTGGGGTGGTACAACACAACAAATAGAACATCTTAAGTATTGTTGATGCTCACATCCAAATCCCAATGGTCTTTTATTGTTTCGAGCCATTTAACATATTCTCCTTTTTTACTCAATAGAGTAATGGCAAATACTAGTCTTAACTCTAGTGTGAAAGCGATTAAATAGCCTAATTCAATGAAGAGTTTTTGGTTTTGTGTTTCTACTTTGTTAAAATACTTAACTTCCGCCTTAAACTAAATTATTATCTCCCGAAAACACGTACTACTGCCGAGAGACTTACCATGCAGCTACTGAAAACAACCGACAAAGATTTTTCTACTAAATTCCAAGCATTTGTCAACGAACGCAGGGAAGCAACGGTTGATGTCAGTGGTACAGTTAAAGAAATCATCGCCGATGTCAAAGCGCGTGGTGAGGTCGCAGTCAAAGAATATACCACACGTTTTGATCGCTACAGCCCTGAGTCTTTTCGTCTGAGTGATACTTTTATTGCTGAACAAGCAGTAAAATGTCCCCAGGAAGTTAGATCTGCTCTAGAAGTTGCAGCCCAAAGAATAACTGCTTTTCATCAAAAACAGTTACCGCAAAATATTGCCTACACTGATGAAATCGGCGTGAAACTAGGGTTAAATTGGGTAGCGTTAACAACAGTTGGAATATACGTACCAGGTGGACGGGCAAGCTATCCAAGTTCCCTACTGATGAATGCCCTACCTGCTAAAATAGCTGGGGTAGAACGGATTGTGATGACAGTGCCGATGCCCGGTGGTGAAATTAATCCGGCAGTGTTAGCAGCCGCTCAAGTAGCAGATATTACAGAAATCTATACTATTGGTGGAGCGCAAGCAGTAGCAGCTTTAGCCTATGGTACACAAAGCCTCGCCCCTGTTGATAAAATTGTCGGGCCTGGTAATGCCTATGTGGCAGAAGCAAAGCGTCAGGTATTTGGTAGAGTTGGCATTGATAGCATAGCTGGCCCATCTGAAATTTTGGTAGTAGCCGATGGTAAGAATAATCCAGAATGGATTGCTTGGGATTTGCTGTCACAAGCAGAACATGATCCTAGCGCCCAATCAATTTTAATTACCGACTCGGAAACTTTTGCCCAAAATGTGACAACAGCAGTTGAACAAATTCTCAAAACCTTACCTACTCAAGCAGTAGCCGCTAAAAGCTGGGAAAATCACGGTGCGGTGATTATTGTCAATGATTTAGCAGAAAGTATTTATCTACTGAATCAATTAGCACCAGAGCATGTGGAATTGTGCGTAGACGAACCACAACAGCTTGCCAAGCAAATTCGCTGTGCTGGTAGCATGTTTTTAGGACGCCACACCCCAGAAGCAATTGGTGATTATGTCGGCGGCCCAAATCACGTGTTACCAACAGCACGTTCAGCTCGTTTTGCTTCTGGCTTAAGTGTCTACGATTTTATGAAGCGGATTACCTCTTTGCAATGCGATCAGCAAGCATTACAAACCATAGGTAAAGCAGCAATTAGCCTCGCCGAAGCCGAAGGTTTACCAGCCCATGCAGGTAGTGTGGCGGTAAGATTAGAGTAATGATTCAGACAAACAAGCACCACTCAAGTTCACATCACACAGATCAATCTCATCCATATCGGTACAACTGATATCCGCATAACGCAAATCTGTTCTTGACAAAATAGCTTTAGCCATATTCGCTTTATACAGATCTGCCTTACTCAGATTTGCACCTGTGAGATTTGTCTTACTCAAATTTGCACCCGCCAAATTTGCGCCTGTTAAATCAGCGTAGCGCAGATCCGCACCTTCGAGATTTACATCACTTAGGTCAGCATAGCGTAAATCAGCTAGGCGCAGGTCTGCCCTAGCTAACACGGCCTTGTGTAAATCTGCTTTGACGAGGTTTGACCGAATCAGACAAGCTTTGCTTAAATCAGCCCAAATTAATAAGGCTTCTGTTAAATCAGTTCTCCATAAAGTTGCTTCTATCAGATTTGCTTCATTTAAGTTCGCTCCCCGCAAACAAGCTCCTGATAGATTCGCTCTACTCAAGTTACCCTGACCCAAATTAATTCCAACTAAGCAAATTTCTTTCAAGTTAACGCGTTGCAAGCTCACCTGCAAAAAATGTCTGTTACCCGCAGCGTAGCGCTCAAGAATATCATTAGTGTCCATGATGCCAACACTTATGCATATTTGCTTTACTATTTTGTAAACATATGTAAATAAATATAACAAAAATTAGAAAAAAATCAAGACTGAATCACCAAAAGCATGAAGGTGAACGGATTTATGAATATGATCTAGCTTAAAAAATAGACCTCTTGCAAAAGTCGAATGAACCCCCCTCAATCCCCCCGTGAACGGGGGGAAGATTTAGTTCCCTCCCCGTTTACGCTTAGGGTTAGGGTGGGGTAAAAATATTTTTGCAAGAGGTCTAATAAGGACTTAAGTCCTTACTACGAACTTTCTTATCTATCAATTTAAACTTGACACAGGAGTAGGAGGAGTTACATTTTCCCATGAGCGACTGTTTTGGATTATGGGTTTGCGACTAACTTAATTCCCAATCCCTATAATCCCCGATCCCCAATATAATTACTTACGCCCTATGCTCCTTGTACTTTATGCCTTTTTGTACTACTTATGTTTTAAGGTCATCCCCAGCAGTATTTTTTAAATAAATAATGACAGGCTCTCCTACTCCAGATAATCAACCTCCGTCTAATTCCAACAGACGCTTCTGGTTCCTGCTATTAAGTCGTACTGGTATAACTCTTGGTGTGATTTTGCTAGTTGGAATTGCAGGAGGTGCTTGGTGGGCTTGGATGTTTATCAACAAGAAATTAGTACCATTAGTAGAAACTAATCTTGAGCAATTACTCGGACGACCTGTGCAAATAGGAAAAGTCGAAGATTTTTCTTGGAATAGCTTGCGGTTTGGCTCATCATCAGTTCCTGCAACCTCCACTGATCCAGATAATGTTGAGATTAAGGCTGTTCAAGTACAATTTGATCCTTGGCAAGTAATCCAAAACCGGACTTTAAAGCTAAATGTAACTTTAGTCCAGCCTGATATTTATATTGCACAAGATCAACAAGGTCGCTGGGTGACGACAACAATTAAGTCTAATCCTGAAGAACAGGCTGGTTTGATTCAAACGGAATTAGAAAGAATTCAGCTTCAAGGTGGTGATATCACTCTACAACCATTTTCTCAAGCGAAAAAACCTAAAGCTGCTGTAGGATTTAATCAAGTCAACGGCTCGGCTCGCTTCTTAGAACGAAATCAACTAATTACTTTTAAAATCAACACTACACCCGTCAATGGGGGCGATTTACAAATTGTTGGCAATACACGCCCCAGTACAGGAAAAATTAACCTGAAGATTAATGCTGCTGATTTGTTAGCATCTGATCTGTCTAGGTTAGTGGAGACGCCAGTGGATATACAAGCTGGTCGTGTCGATGGTGACTTAACAGTTCAGTTACAACCTAATCAGCCAGAAATCGCCCTGTTTGGAAGCGTGGGATTAAATCAAATTACTGCACAAGTTGCGAACATTCCCACAAAAATTTCTAACACCACAGGTCAATTGAATTTCCAAAATCAACAGATTGCTCTCGAAAATCTGACTACACTGTATGGCAGTGTACCAGTGCAAGCTCAAGGGACAATCAATACTCAAACTGGGTATAACCTTACAGCACAGGTGAAGCCAGTTAACCTCAAGAATGTTTTAGATTCTTTAAATGCAAAATCGCCTGTACCTGTAGCTGGTACAGTGCAAGCAAATATCAAAGTGCAAGGTTCCTTACAAAAACCCATCGCCACCGGAAATATTAGTACAGTCAAAACTGCTCAAATTGACCGCCTCATTTTTAATCAAATCAGCACTAACTTACGGCTAACTCCCAATGAGTTAGTTCTTGCTGACATTCAAGTTATTCCCAATATTGGAGGTAAAATTACTGGTAGTGGTCGAGTTGCTCTAGGAAATCAAAATAGAGTTGCTTTTAACTTGCAAGGGCAAAATTTACCAGGAGATGCGATCGCCAAAACCTACGAAGCCTCACCCCAAATTAAAATTGGCAATGTAGCGGTAAATACGCAAATTTCTGGTATTCCTAGTAACCTCAAAGCAGTAGCTCAGGTACAAGCACCTGCTGCTACCTATCCGGCGAGATTAGAAGTTGCGATCGCCAGTAACAACTCTGGAGTCATTAGGCTACAAGATGCGGTTGCCAAAATAGCAGGAGGTACAATCACAGCAAAAGGACAGCTTGTACAAAAACGCTGGCAAGGTGTAGTTGACGCCAATAACATTCAGCTAGATAATTTTGCTCAAGTGCCGCCCCAGTATCGAGAGGGAGTTGTCAACGGTGAATTTAATTTAGCTGGTACTACTGATTCTTTTGAGCTTGCTAATATTCAAGCCACAGGTCAGGCGAGACTCAATTTAGCTGAAAGTACTGTCAATCTCAGAAATATTCAGCTTAATAATGGTAATTGGCAGGCAGTAGCAAATGCTTCTCGAATTCCACTGAGTCGTGTTGCCGAAAATATCCAAGGTCAAATCGCTAGTGCTAACTTACGCCTATCGGGAACAACTAACTCTTTCGATCTTGACGATATTCAAGCTGCGGGACAGGCAAGTGTAAACGTAGCATCAGGCACATTAAACCTAAATAATATTCGCCTCAATAATGGTCGCTGGCAAGTAGTTGCCAATGCTGATCAAATTCAACTTGATGCTTTTTCTGAAACTTTACGCGGTCAACTCAGTGGTCGAGTCGGCTTAACGGGGAGTGTAGCATCATTTGGGCCATCCGCCATTCAAGCTAATGGACAAGTGCGCCTGTCTCAAGGTTTAGCTCAACTCCAACAACCACTAACTGCCCAATTTCAATGGAATGGTGAGCAGTTACGCATTATACAAGCAACTGCACCGGGTTTGAGGGCTGCGGGTACGGTGGCGATCGCATTTGAAGACACAACCACACCACAAATCCAAAACTTCAACTTGGATGTACTAGCACAGAACTACAACTTGCAAACCCTGCCTTTGAATTTACCTGAAAATGTCGCGATCGCAGGTACACTTGATTTCGATGGCACAGTCAAAGGTACTCCCAGCACTCCCATTGCTTCTGGTAACATCCAACTAGAGAACTTTAAAGTTAATCAACTGGCATTTGATCCAGTGTTAACTGGTCAGGTAAATTATCAACCAGAACAAGGAACCCAACTGCAACTGCAAGGTAGACAAGATCAAATCGCCTTGAACCTTGACCCTAACTATCGTCCTACTTCATTTTTAGTCAGACGTGATGGTACTGTTGCCACTGGTAGAAGTCAAGGAGACAATCTCTTAGTTAATCTGCGAGACTTTCCTTTATCTGTAGTAGAAGGTTTTATTCCTAGCGGTGCGAAAAATTTTGGCCCTGTGGCTGGAAATGCTTCAGGTAACTTTGTCATTAATTTATCCGAGTCTACCGTTGCAGGTAATGTGAATATAACTCAGCCTAAAATTGGTAGACTTAACGCCGATGAATTTCGTGGTCAGATTGGTTTTGCTGATGGTGTTTTCAGTTTATCAGAAGGCGAATTGCGACAAGGTACAGGTCGTTACTTACTTAGTGGTAAACTCCCAACAACAGGTAATCAGCCATTAAATTTTCAACTCAGCTTTGACCAAGCCAGAATCGAGAATATCTTATCAGCGCTGAATATCTATGATATTTCAGATATTGGCACTGGTTTGCAGTCTCCAAATTTAGCTGGTGCAGAAGTACTGACTACCACCCCTGTTGGTCAACCTAATGCATCTTTGCCAACACAATTAGAGTTATTTAATAAAATTTCAGCTTTAGTAGCACAACAAAAACAGCAACAGCAACAGGCACGAGTACCAACCTTAGCAGAATTAAGCGGCCCAATTAACGGACAAATTCAAGTTACAGGTACTTTGCAATCAGGATTGAATACTAGTTTTAATTTGACAGGTTCTAATTGGGTGTGGGGTGATTACAAAATCAATGAAGTTATTGCTAACGGAAGTTTGACAGATGGTGTTGTCAAGTTACAGCCTCTACGGGTAAATTTAGATGGGTCACTTCTTGCTTTTAGCGGACAGTTGAGTCAAGAACAACTATCTGGACAAGCGCGAATCGAAGCATTACCAGTAGCACTCATTAAGCCTTTCATACCAGATCTACCTGTAGAAGTTACAGGAAATTTTAATGGACTTGTGACTCTAGCAGGTAGTTTGAAAAATCCTACCGCTATTGGAGAAATAGCGCTGGTGGATGGAAGTGTTAATCAGCAATCTATTCAGACAGCACAAGTAAGTTTTAACTATAATAATGCTCGCTTAAATTTTGGCAGCAATATCTCAGTCACGGGAACAGGTACAGAACCAGTAGACATTGTAGGTAGCATTCCGTTAAGCTTGCCTTTTGCCACAATCAAACCAGATAGTGACCAAATTAACGTTAATGCCTACGTAGAAAATGAAGGTTTAGCAATCTTAAATGCCTTGACCAACCAAGTCAATTGGGTTGAAGGTCAGGGAAATGTAGATATTGAAATTAGTGGTACGTTGCAGCAGCCCAACACTACTGGTATTGTCACACTGAGAAATGCAACTTTGAAATCACCAAACCTCTCCCAACCATTGACAAATGTCACAGGAACAATCAGATTTGCAGGCGATCGCTTCAATGTTGAAGGTCTCCAAGGAAAATATAGTCGGGGACAACTAATAGCATCAGGTATTTTACCTATTTTTGCCACTCAAAACGCCCTACAGTCAGCACAGACTAATCCTCTGACTGTTGTCTTAGACAACCTCAACCTGAATCTATCAGAATTATATGCAGGGGGAGTAAGTGGAAATGTGGTAATTAGAGGCACAGCACAAACTCCCCGATTGAGTGGAAATGTGCGACTCCAAAATGGTCAGATATCTTTAAAACAAAATGCTGAGACTTCTCAAACCACAGGTGCAACACCCGCAAAAAATTCTGTAACAAATAACGAGATATTTCTAGAAAAACCAGATCTTACAATTACAAATACTCCCCCAAGCCAGCCACAAGAAACAGCCAATTCTTCCCCTTCTTCCAGTTCAACACCCATCAATTTACCTATAGAATTTGCAGATTTCCGCGTCATCCTCGATAACGATGTACGCGTCATTCAAGAACCACTATTCAGCTTTGTCACAAAGGGAGATATTACCCTCAACGGAACTTTAGCTAATCCCCGTCCTCAAGGAGTGATAAATATTAAACAAGGTCAAGTCAATTTATTTGTGACTCGATTTACCCTAGCGCGTGGTTATGATCAAACCGCCACATTCACCCCTAAACAAGGATTAGACCCGATTTTGGATGTGCGACTAGTCACATTAGTTCCGCAATATAACAGTAGTCGATCTACTACCACACCCACATCGAGCGAGATCAATGATTCTTCTCCCAACGCCTTGGGTACTTTTAACACCGTTCGCATCGAAGCCAGTGTTCAAGGGCCAGCCAGTAAATTATCTGAAAATTTACAACTAACTAGTGAGCCTAGTCGGACAGAAGACGAAATTGTTGCTTTATTAGGAGGTTCTTTTATCAATGTCTTTGGTCAAGCTGATGCAACCAGCATCGGTATTGCGACTCTAACTAACTCCGAGATATTTGCAAACTTTCAAGGCAGAATTAGTCAAATTGCTGAGGCGATCGGTTTAAGAGAATTTCAGATTTTTCCCACCATCCAGCCTACTGCAAGCGGAGAAAGTTCAGTACTGAGTTTAGCAGCAGAAGCAGCAATTGGTATCTCTGACGATATTTCTTTTTCAGTATCACGAGTTTTTTATGGCAACGAATCCTTCCGTTACAACTTGCTTTATGAACTCAGCGATCAACTAGTCATAAGGGGTTCGACAAATTTAACTGATGAAAGTCGAGCGGAAATTCAATTTGAAACAAGATTTTAACCTCTTCTGTCACTCTCCGAAAATAAAACATTTCCGAGACCATTCTATCCATCTGGAAAATAAGGTTTAAATTCATGATATCAACTAGTTGTGAACTACCCAACACCGACCCTATCAGGTACGGTGTGGGCTTCCCAAGTAAAACCGTTACTCACTTGCTGTTTCTACAGCCGTGGTAGATTCTGGGATGGGATTCGTGGATGAACCAAAGGCAACCCGTAAAAAAGGTGGAGCCAGGAAAGTTGTCAAAATTACCATGATAATAATCGATACCTCCAACGGCTTATCCAAAATGCCGCTAGCAGAGCCGATACCGGCAAACACTAGACCCACCTCTCCTCGCGGGATCATCCCAACCCCGATCGCCACTCGATTGATGCCGGGTTGTCCAAACACTGCCCAACCTGTGATCAGCTTGCCGATAATCGCCACCCCCATCAAAAAGACAGCAATCAATAGTCCTGCCCGATTCTCCGGTACCGCAGGGTTCAAAACACCGAGGTCGGCACGCGCTCCCACCGTCACAAAAAAGATGGGTACCAGTAAATCGGCGATTGGTTTGATTAATTCATCTAACTCGTTCCGGGCATCGGTTTCATCAAGCACCAAACCCGCCGCAAAGGCACCCAAAATCGCTTCGAGATGAATGGCGTTACCTAAAAATGCCATAAAGAAAGCGAAGATGAATGCTGGAATCACAATATTTCCACGGGTTTTGAGCTGCTCTACGATCGCCACAAAACTTTTGTTAAAGACACCCCCCAATAAAATTGATCCAATCAAGAATGCCGTAGCACTGACAATCAAGTAAATAACATTGGCGACATCAATCTCACCGGTTTTGGCTAAGCTGGCGACTACAGCCAGGACAATAATGCCGAGGACATCATCAATCACCGCCGCGCCAACAATGATTTGCCCTTCTTTGGATTTGAGTTGACCTAACTCTGACAACACTTTAGAGGTAATGCCGATACTCGTTGCCGTTAACGCGGCCCCTGCAAAAATCGCTGGAATGGCTGCTACATGAAAGAGCATCATTAACCCTGCCGTGCCTGCTGCAAAAGGTACCGCGACTCCGACACAGGCGACAACCGTGGCTTGAATTCCCACTTCCTTAAGTTGCCGCAGATCGGATTCCAGTCCAATTTCAAACAGCAAAATAATCACGCCGATTTCAGCTAGAACCGAAATCACTTCACTTTGCGACTCAAAGATCCGGGTCAGCGCATCCGGTGCCAATTGATTCAATCCTTGCAGCGCTGTCATAATCACCGAGTCAGAGGCAGACAGCCCCCCTTCAGGAAAGATCACCAGGTGCAAGGCCGAAACGCCGACAATCACACCGGCGACCAGTTCCCCCAGGACGGGCGGAAAATCCAATTGCCTAGCGACCTCTGCGCCGAACTTGCTGGCCAGATAAATCACCACCAGCGTCAGCAATACGCCAGACAGAATAATGGGTGAATCCTCAGCAACAACGGTTGCCAGGAATGGTATCGGAGCCATGAGAGCGGACATCCCACTAAAAGGAGGCAGAATGTTGGACAAAATCATGAGTTTAAAGCAATGAAGGTTAAGGGTTTGAGGAAGTTATAAAACTGCGGGGGGAAGGACTTCTGCGCCAGGGTCAACGTCCTGCGGACACAAAACACGGTTACTCAAAAGCCGAGGTCATGACCTCGGCTTTTGGGGTCTGCTTCGTCTCGATCAACAGCCGTCTGACCACAGAAACTCGCACTAATGGCTCGCTTGTTCCTTTTATGGCGCGTCGTTTCGACTCAACAGCCGTCTGGTCCACAGAAAGTTCTCCCGTAGAGTACCTCTGCTTCACAGATATAGATAATGCCCGCATAATCGTTGAAAAACTTGATTGCGACGTGATCCGCAATCTTCTCTGCCATCTCCCGATTTTCGGTGAGTACCTCGAACTTTACATTTGAATCGGTGTCGGAAACGTTGGGTTGTCCCGACGAGCGCACGTTGCGACTGCCTTTACCGCCAGTTTCCAGAACCGTATAACCCGTCGCCCCGCATTCATCAATGATCTTGGCGACCTTTTTCATCAGAACCTTTTCTGTGATGATGACGAGCTTGTTGGCTTTCTTGCTCATGTTTGTTACCTCCTTACACACATGTATATTGATCTAATTGGTCTACCGGGTCAAGGGAGAGCCGACAGACCGTGACCCGTCTGGGGTTAGCCGCCGATCGCCTGGGCCAGACCGATGAAGAAAGGTATACACAAGCCGATCGCAATTGGCGTACCGACGGCTGTAGACGCGCCTATATAGGCGGAGGGATTAGCCGACGGGATACCGGCTCGCAATGTGGGTGGTCCTGAGATGTCGGAACTAGAGGAAGCGATGACAGCCAGAACCACGACACCGCCCATGCTGAATCCCACCAATTCGTGGGCAATCATGCCGAGACCGAAGGCGATTAAACCATGCAAAAACGGTGCCACCACACTATACACGACGTACCATTGGGCAACCTTACGCAGTTCGCCAATTCTTGACCAAGCTTCCATACCCATGACCAGCATCAAGATCGAAAGCAAGCCACGAAAGGCGGGATCGTAGAAACCTTTATAGACACTTTCTGGTCTGGTAAAGATACCAAGAGCGAGACCGAGCAACATTGCCGATAGGGCAGGACCCCGGAGGCTTTCCTCGATGATCGGCCATATCTTGACCCGATTATCCGCATCTCCCTTCTGCTGGCTGCGGTACTCCTGGCGGGTGCTGGGATAATCTTGCTGATCGGGATAATCGCCAGCCGCAACAGTCTGCACAGTAGAGTAGGCTGCTTCTTTACGCTTCTTCTTGTTGAGGTAAATGTTGGCGATAACAATTGCAGTTACGAGGGCGGGGATATCCATGAAAGGATAGAGTGCGCCAGCCCATGGCTCGTATGCCATCTTTTGTTCTTCCAGTACTGTCAGGGCGGCAGCCATAGTAGAGCCACTCACCGCACCAAACAAACCCCCGGTGGCGATCGCATCAACGACTTTGACCTTTGGCAGCTTGGCTAACGTATAGCGCGCGATGAATACGATCGTAATCCCTGTTATTACAGCAAAGAGCATAGGAAAAAGCATAGCCCCCAGGTTGGAATTGCGGATCGCAATTCCACCGGTTAGACCGATTTTGGTGAGCAGCATGAAGACGATGATCGAACAAATCGCCTCTGGAATTACCAATTCGCTACCAAGAGCAGCAATAATCATCCCACCAATCAAAAACGCGAGTGTTGGGGACTGCAACTGCTTAACAAAGTCCATGAAAAATAAGGACAAAAAATCCACGAATACCTCCTTATGACTCCTCTGACCAGGATTATTGCAATAAATGAACTAAGTGAACTCTAAAGAGTTAAAGAGAGTAAGAGTAAGGCACTTCACCCTTACAACACAGCAAGACCGTTTCATTCGTAATTAAATGTATTTTGTCAATATCATTGGCGATAAATCTCAGGGCAAAATTCATAAATTTTTGACTATCTTCATGTCTAAAATTGAATGCCAAGCTCGTTTTTGATATCCTGAACCCTTGCATTTTCAAGCATTTTAGGGAATGAAACAGCCCTGCTACAACACAGGTGTTGCACGAGAACCTATAGACAGGGCTTACGGTCATTGCCCCCGTCGGTTCAGAGATCAAAGTTGGGATACCGCCAAACAGGGCGGCAAAAAAGCCGCCACAAACTGCCCCATAGAGTCCACCGAGGGCCCCCACCCCCAAAGGCCAGAGCCAGGGGTAATGAGACAACAGCAGTCGTGACACCACCTAAGATATCGCCCCCAACGTTATTAAACTGGATGAGACTGGTGATTGCTATCATTGAGGTAAATGAACGGTTGATCTAACGAAATAGAACCGACCCATTTCATAGAAAGGATGGGTTATAGATAAAAGTCGGCTGGAGAATGGAATCTAACATCTGCGATCGCGCACTCAGAAAAGTCTCAACAACAGACTGCCGAGAATGATTGCCGAGCGACTTCAAGCTCTGAAAAACTAAATCGTAATAGTTAAATCATTTGGATATTTTTAACTGTACGCTACTTCGGGTAGTAATACTTATATAAGTGATCAAGAAAAAAGTTTTTGTATGTATAGAAATTCTTCTATGGTTTTTAGATCACTGACACCGCGAAGCCAGGGGTCGGGGGCAGCAGCCCAACTCTAGATTACCAAGTTAATGTTTTGTT
This sequence comes from Pelatocladus maniniholoensis HA4357-MV3, assembly GCA_019359115.1. Taxonomy (GTDB): domain Bacteria; phylum Cyanobacteriota; class Cyanobacteriia; order Cyanobacteriales; family Nostocaceae; genus Pelatocladus; species Pelatocladus maniniholoensis. The sequence goes on along the minus strand of JAHHHW010000003.1, from coordinate 3,288 downwards.
ACTGTAGTGGAAAATTTCGGTGCCTACCTACTTAAGTAAATCACAATAGGGTTCCCCAAAATTATAAACGCTGACGGAAAATAACAATTGCTTCAACGTTGGTCAGCTGATATCTTGCACCTAGCTCTAAATTAAAATTTGGGCTTCAAGCTAAAGTTGGTTTTTAACCAACTGGCTAAGGTTTTAACCCTTTTTAACGAGTTTAAGCATAGATGAATACCGACAACTTTGCTGACTTGAATCTAGACACAGAGGCTAAACGCTTAACTGAGGAAGCGTCATCCTCAACTCTGACTGATGAACAGTATCGGCAAAAAATGCAGCGACGCAAGCAGGTGCAAGACCAACGCATAGAAAAAGCAATTCCAGACAAAGGCTTAATAATAATTCACACTGGCAATGGTAAAGGAAAAACAACCGCAGCCTTGGGAATGATACTGCGATCGCTCGGTCATGGATACAAAGTGGCGATCGTCCAATTTATTAAAGGTGCTTGGGAACCCTCAGAAAAAAAGGTTTTCAGCCTTTGGCCAGATCAATTAGAATTTCACGCCATGGGTGAAGGCTTTACCTGGGAAACCCAAGACCGCGATCGCGATCTTGAAAAAGCACAAGCCGCTTGGCAAAAAGGATTAGAATACATCCGCAACCCAGAATTTAAGCTAGTGCTATTAGATGAAATCAATATTGCCATTAAACTTGGATATTTGCGTTTAGAAGAAATTTTGTGGGGTTTAGCACAAAAACCAGCCGATAATCACGTTATTCTTACAGGCAGAAACGCACCTCTAGAGTTGGTAGAACGTGCTGATTTAGTCACAGAAATGACATTGGTAAAACATCCCTTTCGTGACCAAGGTGTAAAAGCTCAACCAGGAATTGAATTTTAGCGAGCATCCTATTTGCCTGGAAAATTTTTTGGCAAATAAACAAAAACTACAAACTTTTGTCCCAATTTTTGCCAAGATAATATTATTTCCCTAAAAGTCATTTGGCAAAAATGGGCATGAGTGAAAACAAAATAGAATACTATGGCAAAGGATACCTAGTTCTGCTTTTGCCAATATCGTTTTTAATAATTTTCCTGGTCGCAACCTGGCGAATTTGGCTGGCGTTAATATTTCTGGGGTTAGCTATCAGCATCTGGCAGCGCTATCAGTGGCAAAAATGGTGTCTGGAAGTGAACCCGATGTTTAACCAGTTAATTCGGGAAAATGAAGGCAAAATTACCCCAATGGATTTAGCAATTAAGGGGAATTTTTCTGGAGAAACGGCAAAACGCTATCTGGATACAAAGGTAGCAGAATTTGCTGGCAGTGTTGTTAACTCTAAAGAGGGTGGTAAGGTATATTACTTTATTACTGCTGGTACTCTCGGCAGCATCTTTGATAGTAGCGAACCAGTAAAAGAACTTCCTCATCCAAAGAATACAAAGGATAATAAAATGATGGAATCTTTACTGGCACCACCGCCTTCGCAACCACAGCAAGTAGAACCAGAAACTGAAACTCCACCACAGACACATCAAGAAGAAGTTAAACAACCATTAGAACAACAATTAATTTTCGGTTCTCTAATTCAATCGGAACTAGCGAAGCGTCTCAACGTGTATTCTAGTACTGTATACAAAAGAAGAGATGACCCAAACTTTTCTGAATGGAGTCGCAGCAAAGATCCAGATGGTATAGCTTGGAGTTTTTCACCAAGAACTAAGGAGTTTTTCCCTTTGGAAGAACAAAATACCTAAAGAATGAAGGGTGAAAAGTATAACTGATAACTGCTTACTGATAACTGCTCACTGACCACTACCTACTGCTTGGGAAATGGAATTTAATCTTGTTTGTTCTAACTTAGCAAGCAGTCCTTCGAGAATACCACGGATCATCAATGGGCCAGAATAAATCCAGCCTGTATAAACTTGGATCAGACAAGCACCAGCAGTAATTTTCTCCCAGGCGTCTTCTGAGGTAAAAATACCACCGACGCCGATGATCGGTATTTTCCCTTGAGTTTGCTGCCAAATAAACCGAATGATCTCTGTGGAGCGATCGCGCACTGGCGCACCACTAATTCCACCCGCTTCTGCTTGTGGTGATTTGCCTGTTTTGGCAATCACCTGTGTTTTAAGCCCATCACGGCGAATAGTGGTGTTAGTAGCAATGATTCCTGCCAATTGATAAGTTTGAGCTAGGGAGATAATGTCAGCGATCGCTTCCCACTCTAAATCCGGCGCTATCTTGACAAAAATAGGCTTATGTGCGTCATTCTCTGTTTGTAATGCTGCCAAAATTGAACTCAGCATCGTTGCATCTTGGAGCGATCGCAAACCTGGTGTATTGGGAGAAGACACATTCACTACAAAGTAATCTCCCAATTCTTTGAGTAGGCGAAAACTATTGAGATAATCTTGGGCTGCTGCTTCTAATGGCGTTATCTTAGATTTGCCCAAATTTATACCTATAGGTATGGTTGGAGCGAATTGCTGTTTACATTTTGCTAACCGCGCCGCCATAGCAGCAGCTCCACTATTATTAAAGCCCATGCGATTGAGAGCAGCTTTATCTAAAGGTAAGCGAAATAAGCGGGGACGAGGATTACCCGGTTGAGCAACAAAAGTTACAGTTCCAATTTCTGCAAAACCAAAACCAAAACTCGACCAAATACTAGTAGCAACGCCATCTTTGTCAAATCCAGCAGCCAAGCCAAGGGGGTTGGGGAAATTGAGCCTAAACAGGGTTTGTTCGAGACGTTTATCAGTAACAGACAAAGAATTTTGTAAGCGTTTGACGATCAAACTAGCAGGAGGGCGATCGCCATTGTTTGCTAGCCAGCTAAGACTGCGAATTGTTGAATAGTGCAGCCATTCTGGATCTGCATCGAGCAGATCGAAGAAGAACGGACGAATTAAAGCTTGATAAATATCCAAATTTTGCTTGATTTGAAGTATGGTTGGTTGTTGTTTGCAACTGTGATCTGGGCATCTTATATATTAGCAAGCTATGTTTAACGGTAATCAGATGAGGCAGCAACAAAAATTTACAGCCGCCGAACAACAAATCATTTCTTTGGGACGAGTTCTGCAAAGTCTCAGGGAAGAAGATAATATTGATGGTCTGATTGCAACTACAATTTCTTATCTACAAGATCAGTTTGCATACAGCCTGATTAAACATCTCCAAAATAGTATATTTTGTGGTAAAAGAACGTCAATAGAAGTTTTTTGACACCAAAATATGAGTAACGTACTAAATCACATAGAGGAGAATCCTCAAGAAACCAAGCGATTAA
>JAHHHW010000002.1 GCA_019359115.1 Pelatocladus maniniholoensis HA4357-MV3 | reverse complement strand
TCTTTTAAAGCCTCTCCCCTTAATAAGGGGAGAGGTTTGGAGAGGGGTAAAAATCTATGCTTCAAAACGAGAAATACAGACTTCCATATTTTTCTTTTTTCGTATGAAACCACCCTGATTACCCCTTCGCCCCTAATCCCCACTCCCTTGGGGGGAGTGGGGGCCCCGAGTTCCCCAGAGGGGACTCCACCTTCCCCAATTCCCCAATCCCCAATCCCTAATCCTCAATATGTCTTATGTCTGAATCAACTCCCATTACCTCCGATTCCAGTACACCCACAGAGAAAGCAAATGCTACTGTTGACCGCAGTGCTAAAACCAGGCAACTCTTGGGTATGAAAGGTGCAGCGCCTGGAGAAAGTTCGATTTGGAAAATTCGCCTGCAACTGATGAAGCCAATTACTTGGATTCCTCTGATGTGGGGTGTAATCTGTGGCGCGGCTTCTTCTGGTGAATATACCTGGACACTTGAAAATGTCTTAAAAGCAGTACTTTGTATGTTGCTATCAGGGCCATTGATGGCAGGTTACGTACAAATAACGAACGATTACTACGATCGCGAAATTGATGCCATTAACGAACCTTACCGCCCTATTCCCTCTGGAGCGATTTCCATCCCACAAGTAATTACGCAAATGTGGGTATTACTTATTGCTGGTGTTGCTTTGGCATTTGCCCTCGATAAATGGGCTGGAAATGAATTTCCCACAATTACAACGATCGCCATCATCGGTTCTTTTGTTGGCTACATTTACTCTGCACCACCTTTAAAGCTCAAACAAAATGGCTGGTTGGGTAGCTATGCTTTAGGTGCAAGTTATATTACCTTCCCTTGGTGTGCTGGTCATGCTTTATTTGGTGAACTCAACTGGAAAATTGTTGTTCTTACCATGATTTACAGTTTGGCTGGATTAGGTATTGGTATCATCAATGACTTCAAAAGTGTAGAAGGCGATCGCCAACTCGGATTACAATCACTTCCTGTAATGTTTGGCGTCACCACCGCAGCTTGGATTTGTGTCGCCATGATTGATGTTTTCCAGATTGCGATCGCAGGCTATTTAGTCTACATCCACGAAAATCTCTATGCAGCTATTCTGTCATTGCTAATCATCCCGCAAATTACTTTCCAAGATATGTATTTTCTGCGTGATCCCCTAACTAACGATGTCAAATATCAAGCCAGCGCCCAACCTTTCCTTGTTTTGGGAATGCTTGTGGCTGGTTTAGCAATTGGTCATGCTGGAATTTAGTGAACAGTTATCAGTTATCAGTTATCAGTTTTTGATAACTGATATCTCTTTGGTAAGAAGTCACAAGTGGAGAATGAGAAGTTAAGATCACTCATAAGACCTCGCGGGTAGTGTTTCCTCCCATAGCCCATTACCCATTACCTACCTCAACGTATAGACTTAAATGTTCAAGCGGACATGATATAAGTTCTCATTTCTCACTCAAATTTTTTTGTAGGTTTTCGCAATTATTGCCGTGTTGCAATGCAAATAATAAACTTTCTTCTTCTTATAATTCCAAAGCTTCTAGTACCGATTTGTTTCGTCAGCGCTTGGGTATTAATGACTATGGTTGTTTGGAGTCTGTGGACTGCAACTCGTGATGGTGTTAAAACAGCCCAAAAAATGCATCAAATTCCCTGCGCTGGCTGTCAATATTTTACCGATGATCATCGTCTTAAATGCACTGTTCATCCTTCCATTGCTAATACGGAAGAAGCAATAAATTGTATGGATTACCAACCACAGACGAATTCAATGCTTTATTAGGAACTGAAGACTGTGGTCTATCGCATTAATTCTGAGGAGTTATACATCCTCGACAACTTTTGCTAAGTCGAGGAGCTGAACACCCACAACTCATCAAAATTAATAGCACAGATTATATCAGGTTCGCTTGATTACTTATGATTCCCTTTGAACCCCACCCCGACTTCGCCATCCCTCCCCGTTTGCGGGGCTACGGTGTACACACAAGTCAAAATTTTTCATGTTGAAACTGTATCCCGCCTCGGAATAAATTCCGAGGCGGTACAGATGCTTGATATTACTAGCCCTTTGGCATTGTTAATGCATAGGCTTACATTGTTAATGTATCGGCTTACATTGCGAATGTATCGACTTACATTGCGAATGCATAGGCTTACATTATGAATGTATCGGCTTACATTGCGAATGTATCGACTTACATTGCGAATGCATAGGCTTACATTGTTAATGTATCGACTTACATTGCGAATGCATTTTTATACCATTTTCATATGAAGATGCATAGAAAGAACCCCACCGCCTTCGGCACCTCCCCTTGGTAAGCTGCGGTGTACACAGAAGTCTTATAAAGTTGCCTAGTAGCGTTTTGATCCCCCCTAACCCCCCTTAAAAAAGGGGGAACTAGAATCAAAGTCCCCCTTTTTTCTAGCGTAGCGGCGCGTCAGCGCGGGGATTTAGGGGGATCAGAGGATTTATGTGTACACCGCAGCCTTGGTAAGGGGAGGTTGGGAGGGGTTAAAATAATGTGCAGCTTTACAGAGAATTGGTATTAGCTCTTAAGTCATTTCCAACAAAACTTTTAACACACCTCTGGTTTGAGCGTGGTCAAAAGCTGCTATTGCTTCCGTAAGTGGGTAATGAGCTTGAATTAGAGGTTGTACGTCCACTTTTCCTTCTGCTAATAGTTTGAGTGCAGGTGAAAAAGGGCCGCAGCGTGAACCAATCAGAGTAATTTCATCTACTACCAAAGAGGAAGCATCAAAACTGAGATTGCCAGCATAGGTACTTTTGAGTATTAACGTACCACGAGGACGTAAAGCGCGGCGAGCGATCGCAAATCCTTCAGCATTACCAGTACACTCTACAGAAATATCAAAACTCTTGTCTGTAACCGCATCTGCAAAGCCTGTTTTAATACTCCGTGCTTCCAGATTAGCCAGCTTATCACGATGTCGCCCTACTACCAAAAGGTCACAGCCTGTCAAAGCTAAAGTTTGGGCTACCAATTGTCCTAGCTTACCATCCCCAACTACTAATACCCGATCATCTGGATGCAATGCTATCTGTTGTTGAATTTCCAACGCCGCAGCTACAGGTTCGGTAAATGTCGCAACTGCTGTGGGGACAGTCTCTGGTACAAGATGAAGATTTTCTACAGGTAAACAAAGATAGTCAGCAAAAGCACCATTGCGGTTGACAATACCAAGCACAGTCCGATTTTCGCAATGAGTCGAGTTCCCGCTACGACAAAAGCGACATTTTCCGCATACAGCGTTAATTTCGCCGACAACACGACGATTCACCAAGTTTTCTGGGCCTTGTTCCACAACACCAACAAATTCATGACCTAAAATGCCAGTGTAAGGGTAATAACCTCTGGTGAGTTCTAAATCAGTGTTACAAATTCCAGCACATAAAACTCGTACTAATGCTTCCCCTGGTGGTCGTTCGGGAATAGGGATATCAGTACGTAATTGGAGTTGCTTATTTTCCAGCCAGAGTCCTTTCATATTAATAGCTGAACTTATCCAGCGTTGTATAAAGAAAATGACAATATTTATTCAAACCAAATTACTGGCGTACGCAAAAATATTAACAAATGAACAGCAAAGCTTCCAAACTAGAAGATTATTTTTTTACTTTTTTGCTTTTACTTTTTACCTGATGATCTCGACCTTACCTGCTTGGGCTGAAACTGTCAAAAGTTCTTGCCCTCCCAAGTTAGTCATGGCTGCACCGCCCAGTAATATAGATGCTATCTTTCCTGACTGGAATAAAAGTTGTGGGAAACCAGAGAATTTTATTTACAGTCGCCCACAGATGTTATCGGAACTAGCACAAGCAAATGTTGTATATCTGGGGGAAACTCACCACAGTTCAGTTGATCATCAAAATCAACTGCAAATTATTCAACAACTCCAGCAGCGTCATCCGAAAATTGTCATTGCAATGGAAATGTTTCAACGTCCCTATCAAAGCGTTGTTGATCAATATCTAGCAGGTATACTTACTGAAAAAGAATTATTAGAGAAAAGCGAATACGAAACACGCTGGGGTTTTCCTTGGGAATATTACGCCCCAATTCTCCGGTTTGCTAAAGACAAACAACTACCAGTCTTAGCTTTAAATACTCCAACAGAAATTACACGCAAAGTTGCTAGTCAAGGATTAGAAAGTCTCACAGTATCCGAGAGAAAGTATATTCCGCCTTTTGCAGAAATTGATACAAGTAACCAAAAGTATCGCCAATTATCATTACAAGCTTTTCAACAGCATCAAAGTGCAGGACATGGTAATAGTTCTGGTGCTGAACGCTTTTTTTTGGCTCAAGTGTTATGGGATGAAACAATGGCAGAAGGAATTGCTAAGTTTGTCAAAGCGAATCCAGATTATCAAGTGGTGGTGTTAGCTGGACAAGGACATATTGTATATGGTTACGGAATTCCTAGCCGTGTTGCACGTCGTCTTGGAAATCAGAAGTTAATGCAGCGATCTGTTTTACTCAGTCCTCCTCAAGAAGCAATCACGGGTAAAGATGAGGTAGCGATCGCGGATTTTGTTTTTAAAGAATAAATTTTAAGTGTAGCTTTGCGTAAAATCATGGTTTTTTAATGCAAAGACTATGCGGAGGTGCGGAGTCTTGACATTGAATGTGGATCAAATCAACAAAATCTAAAAACCACACAAGGTTACGCAAACCTATACAAGTAGCTGCAATGGAGACAATCACGACTAAGAGTAGAGTCGAGAGATTGGTTTGCAACATCATTTTTTCTTAAGATTTTTATCCAAAAAATATTTGTGCTTCTTCCGGAATGCTGAACTTTGGCTTTGTAGCTTACAATAACACCACTCGATGGTGATTATGAATTAAATCTCCTAACTTTAAAGTGCTATATCCTAAACTCACCACACTGCTACAACAGTGTGGTTTTATATTGGGAGTTTAACCGCGTTGCATTTAAATTATGACGGTTCAAATCTTTAATTTGTCCACATATGGCTTAAACGTAGACACCAATTCTGGACGACTGACAACTAAAGTAGGGAAAGAGCGATCGCTATAATCAACTCCACTAGACAAAGGAAAAGGTTCAGATTTGAGTGAGATCCAACTTCCACCCGCCGCTTGAACTATAACCCAAGCCGCAGCAATATCCCAAACTTTTGGTGTTGCTTCAATACTACCAAGTACAGCACCTGTGGCAACTGTCAGAAAATTGTAGCTAGCAACGCCCAACATCCTAATTTTACAGGGAAAATCTTTTTGAATTACCGAAGTACTACGGGAACAAAGGTTAAAAAAGTGATGTTGACTAGGTGCTTCATCACTAGTTTGAATCGGCTGATAATTACGAAAAGCCCCAGTAGATGCGCCTAATCCCGATGAACCTTCCCAGAAACCGTGAAATGATTCTCTCAGTGGTGGTACGTAAACATAACCAAAAACAGGCGTACCTTGATACAACAATCCTAGTGAAATTGACCAGATAGGAATACCCCGCGTAAAGTTAGTCGTGCCATCCAAGGGATCAACCACCCAACACCATTCGGTGCCAGGGAAAACCTTGTCGCCCTCTTCCGTCAAAATCCCATAACCAGGAAATGTAGAGGCGATCGCATTCCGCAATTCTTGATCAGCCCATTTATCAGCACGAGTTACTAAAGATCCATCCGCTTTATGGGAAGCCTGTACTTGCCCAAAATCTTCCATTAACTGCTTACCTACCCTAGCGGTAGTAGTTTGAGCAAATTCTAAAACTGTAGTCCAAAGTTCTGTCATTTTATAAATGGTCAAGGCTTAAGAGTATCTCTGTCAAAATGAGTAAAAACCTGCTTTAATTGGCTGATTTTTTACGATTCGACTTGGTGTCTACCTACGGTAGGCGCGTAGCGACTTCTGCAAGTAGCCGCTTGCGCGTCTAAGGTGTCTTAGTGGTTAAATTAAAATCTATTTCTTCACCACCAAGACACTGAGACACTAAGCTAATCTAATTCGCTTTCCAAGATAGATGCGATCGCTTGTTTGGCATTTTGCTGAAATTCTGTGACATTCACGCGAGTTAATAAGCTAACTGCTAATAAAATCACCACAGCTTGAGTAGCAAACACCAATCCATAAGCTAATAATGGTGTTGTTAGTAAAGATTTACCCAGGTTTAGCATTGCGCCACCAGAAACCGTAGCTAGCGCTCTGGCCATTGCTTGCGCTAATCCCCAAGCACCAATGAATGTGCCAGCAGTTTCCGCAGCAGTCAGATCCAGCATTAAGCTTAACGCCCCAGTTGTTGTTACACCAGAAGCAAAGCCAAACAAGATTAAACTCCATTGCAGGAATTTAGGATTAGCAGTTGTCCCGGCTAGGAGAATTATGATCAGCGAGACTGCTACAGCGATGCATCCGAGCTTAGTTGTATTTTTCTTACCTAAACGAGGGGCTATCAAAAAGCCCGTCACACTCAAGCCGATCAGGGTTCCTGTACCAAAGAAAGCATTTAGTTTTGTCGTTTCGGCGATCGTCATGTTAAAGACTTCACCGCCATAGGGTTCCAACACAGCATCCTGCATAAACAAGCTGAGTGTCATCAACAGCAAAAATGTGAAAAAGATTGCTGTTTGGCGGCTAGCAGTTAACACCCGCATTGCCATACCTAAAGTAATCTTATCTTCGCGGTTAATTGCCATAGAACGCATCGTATAGCGGGAATATTTCTTTTCCACACCGATAGTTCCTAATAGGCAAAGTCCAAACGCAATACCTGGGACAATCAAAAACAGGCGATTGACTTGAGTTTGGACTACCTCTAGAGGTGCGTTTAAGGCAATTTGTCTGAGTAAACCACTGCTGATAATTGCTCCAATAATAATACCCACCATCAGCATTGACCACACAACCCCTACCAATTTTGAGCGGTTGTCTTCATCAGAAACATCAACTAACAACGCTGCAAATGGTGTGGAACTAGCACTAATAGCAATTCCATAGAGCGCAAAAATAAAAGCTAGAAATAGCGCCCAACTAGAAGATTGAGTTGTCCAACTTCCTGATTGTAAACTCAAGCCTAATTGCCAAACGACTTGCACAGCTAAAAATGAAATGATCGCAAATAAAGCCGCACCTACCCAAACATAACCACTACGGTGATAGCCAAGTAAAGGCTTGGTGTCTGACATTTGCCCAAACCACACTCTGATCGGAGCCACAAATTGATGCATAGCGATCGCCCCAGCTACAATTAGTGCTGGTACTCGCAACTCCTCAATCATGACTCGATTTAGCACTCCCAGAGTCAGAATCGACATGATGCCCAATGCCATCTGAAATAGGCCTAGTCGAAACATAGTCCATAGTTTCACTTTGGGAATGGATGTGGATTTTCCTGACTCGTTTGATTCAGAATTGGGTGACACATCACTGGTTGCCATTAGCCACTCCCAATCAAAACAGCAAAATTATTCCATAATAACCAAGATAAACCGTAATCAGTTATCAGTTACCAGTTATCAGTTATCAGTGAATAAAAAATAAATGTAAAGTTAGACTAAATAAAGTAAAAAAATGTAAATAGGATTTATCAAAGTGGAAAGCATCACATTGGGGCAAAATGGGCCAATTGTTACACCCCTGTGTATCGGTACTTGGGCTTGGGGCGATCGCTTGTTTTGGAATTATGGCAAAGAATACGGGCTAGAGGAATTGCAAGCCGCTTTTAATGCTTCCTTAGAAGCAGGTATCACTTTTTTTGACACAGCAGAAGTTTACGGTTTTGGGGTTTCAGAAGAGTTAATCGCGCAATTTATGCAAAAAAAAGACCAAAAAGTCCAAATTGCTACCAAATATGGGCCTTTTCCCTGGCGCATTACAGGACAGTCTGTTGCTGATGCTTTAACAGAAAGTCTCAAGCGCTTGCAAGTCCAAAAAGTTGCACTTTATCAAGTACATTGGCCTTTTGCTTTTTTAATGAGTCAAGAAACTTTGATGAACGCCCTCGCAGATGAAGTGGAACGGGGCAGAATTGCAGCAGTAGGAGTGAGTAATTACTCAGCTTCGCAAATGCGAGAAGCACACCAAATATTAGCTAGGCGTGGCGTGCCTTTAGCTGTCAATCAAGTGCGCTACTCTTTGCTAACTCGCCAAATTGAAAGCAATGGTATTTTTAACATTGCTCGTGAATTGGGCGTCACAATTTTAGCTTATAGTCCTTTGGCACAAGGGTTACTAACTGGTAAGTACAGCGTTATTGGAAGCACTACCCCCAGTGGTGCGAGAAAATTAGACTCGCGCTTTAGCAAAGAAGGCTTGCAAAAAATTGAGCCAGTCATCTCTTTGCTATGCCAATTTGGAGAAAAATATAATCGCACTCCTGCTCAAGTATCCCTGAATTGGTTGATCGCCCAAGGCAATGTCATTCCTATTGCTGGGGCGAAAACAGCGCAACATGTACGAGATAACGCAGGCGCTTTGGGCTGGAGATTATCTGACGATGAAATTACCCAATTAGAAGAAATTAGTCGCCCTTGGCTCAATTAAGTTAACAGTCAAGAGTTCATGAGTACAGAGAATTTCAAATTGACCCTTGACCATTGACCAATGACTACGAAGCAGATTCTCTAGCTTGATGAGAACTGAGTTTTTTCGGCATCGGAGTATCCCCCCGTCTTCCTGTCTTCAGTTTGGGCTTGGCAGAACCGCGTTTATCTCCTTCTCCACCTGCTTCTGATGATACCCAAGAAGAACGGCGGGAGCGGTGTTCACCACTAGACTCACGGTTAGAATCGCGACGGTTTCCACCTCGTAGTTTGGGTTTGGGGGTGGCTCGGAGGTCTTCTTCGGGGTAGTCGGCTTCTGATAATAACCAAGCAGGACGGGTTTGGTCGTAAGCAATTTGTAATGCAGCTGCGGCTATAGCATGAGAGTCATATTGTTCGCTCAACTGGCTAACAATGGATAAAAATGAAGCCATACGTTCACCCACCAAAGCTTCCTGCACTTGGGTTTGTAATTTTTCCAGTTGTCTAGCTTCAATTTGCGCCCGTGTGGGAATCGAGAGTAGTTGCCAACTTTGACGCACATGGCGTTCAAACAACTGCTGCTTGCGTCGTTCAAACGGCTGCACCAAGGTAATGGCAGTACCTTCTTTACCCGCACGACCAGTACGACCGATGCGATGGACATAAGTCTCTACGCTATCAGGTAAATCAAAGTTGATGACGTGGGATAGTTGGTCAACATCTAAACCTCGGGCTGCAATATCAGTAGCTACTACCCAGCGCACCTGACGATTACGGAATCTGTTCAACAAACGTTCCCGTGCTTGTTGAGATAAATCACCGTGGTATTCATCAACGCTGTGACCAGCAGCTTGCAATTGATTGGTGAGTTCAGCGGCGGTGCGTCTAGTACGAACGAAGATCAAAGCTGTTTCTGGATCTTCCATTTCCAAGATGGGCTGTAAAGCTTTGACTTTTGACCAATGGCGCGGTACTAGGTAAGCTACCTGATTAATCTTATTCGGAGCAGCTTTTGGTTGTTCAACGGCGACTGTTACTGGATCGTTGAGGAACTTATTCACCAACTGCCGAATAGATGGCGGCATTGTCGCAGAAAATAAAGCTGTCTGCCGTTCTTTTGGTGCTTGGGAAAGAATCTTTTCCACATCATCGATAAAGCCCATACTCAGCATTTCGTCGGCTTCATCTAACACAAACCATTTGACATTATCCAGTTTCAGACAACCTCGCTCTAGCAAGTCTATGACTCGCCCTGGTGTACCCACAACCATGTGAACACCGCGCTTGAGTTGTAAAATTTGGCGATCAATAGATTGACCACCGTAAATTGCCATGACACGCAATCCTTCGTTGCCAAGAAACTCACTAATGGCAGCTTGAACTTGAATTGCTAACTCCCGAGTTGGGGTCAAAACAATTGCTTGTACTGCTTTTTTACTGACGTCTAGCCGTTCTAGAATTGGCAGAGAAAAAGCTGCTGTTTTGCCTGTACCTGTCTGGGATTGACCAACTACATCACGACCGGCTAAAAGTTGGGGAATCGCTTGAGCTTGAATATTGGTTGGTGTGGTAAAACCAAGTTTTTCAATCTGCTGAATGCGTTCTGGTGAAATACCTAATTCTTGAAAAGAAAGGGTCATTAAATCTCCTAATTTGTATTTAGTTATTACTTATTGGTTAGTGGTTAGTTATGTAATACTAATTACTAACCATTCCGTACAAGTCGTACGTATCAGCTTCTTTGATGGCTACTGGTACGATAGTTCCCAATCTCGCTTGCCCACTAACGTAAATTTGACCATCTACTTCGGGGGCAAATCTTGCAGAACGACCGATTAATTCTCCTGTTAAGGGATTTTCTTGTTCAATCAAAACATCAACTACTCTGCCAACTTCTTGCTGATTTTTATGTAGAGAAATCGGCTGTTGCAGTTCCATCAGTACTTCCCGCCGCTCATCTTTCACTATTTGCGGCAACTGTTCGCTGAGACTGTAGGCTGGTGTTCCTTCTTCTGGTGAGAAGGTGAAAACACCCACATGGTCAAATTCATGGCGTTGGATGAAGTTAAATAAATGCTGAAAATTTTCATCACTTTCGCCAGGAAATCCAACTATAAATGTTGTCCGCAGTACCGCCTGTGGTAGTGCCTCCTTGATGCGTTCGATAATTGCATCATTGACTTGTCCTTGCCATGGACGATTCATAGCGCGGAGAATTTCAGGATGGGAATGTTGCAAGGGCAAATCCAGATAAGGTAAGACATTGGGTGTTTCACGAATTGCCGCGATCACATCTGGAGTCAGCCCTGTGGGATAAGCGTAGTGCATCCGAATCCAGGGTATATCTACTTTCCCCAAAGCACGAAGCAATTCGGCTAATTTGGGCTTCCCATAAATATCTATACCGTAATTTGTGGTGATTTGGGAAATCAAAATGATTTCCTGCACTCCTTGACTTGCTAACTGTTGAGCTTCCGCGACTATTGATTCTATAGTACGCGATCGCTGGTTTCCCCGCAGATGCGGAATGATACAAAATGCACAGCGATAATCGCATCCTTCCGCAATTCTGACATATGCCACACCTTCGGTTGTAGTGCGATAGCGGGGTGTGGTTTCATCGGCTATATAGGTTGGTTCGGTGCTTACTTCTAGTATGCGATCGCCCTGTTCTACTCGTGCAATCACATCAACTATTTTATGATAATCACCTGTACCCACTACCGCCACTGCTTCGGGCAACTCTTCCAACAATTGCTCCTGGAAATGCTGCGCCATACAACCTGTAATGACGATTCTTTTATTGGCTTCTGCCAGGTCTACCAAAGTCCTGACAGATTCCTCCCGAGCTGCTTCAATAAAACTACAAGTATTAACAATAACGTAATCTGCTAACTCTTCATTAGAATCTACGCCATAGCCTGCTTCTACCAGCAGTCCTAACATATGTTCGGTATCTATTCGATTTTTTTCACAACCCAGGTGAGATATTGCAATGGTTGGTTTTTCACCCATACTATATATATAAAGTTTTAGTTTTCTTCACTCCAAAAGTTAAATTTTAACTAAGGATTTTCAGACATTTGCTCAAGAGGCAACTCTTTTGCATCATGCCCACATCACAAAATCCAAACGCACCCAAGGGAATCTATGATCCCAATGAATTGCAACAGAGATCATGCTAATATTTTTTTACTATTCTGTGTTTCCAAGGGAAAAACGAATAGCTGGTGGGTAAAATAGACACTCGTAACTTTTTGTTGCAAATTGCTTTTGGTATTTTACATTACCGCAGCGCGTGCGTTGTGAATCTACTCTACCCTAAAAGGAGCCACTTTCCCCTATGGGATGTGTGGTGAGAAGTCGCTACCATCTGGGAAGATACGCACTAAAATACGCCTTGACAGCAGTAATGCTACCAATAAGTTCAGGTTTAACCTGCAACTGTAACAGAATCGTTACCTGCTTGACGAAAAACAGCCACCTTGTGGAAAGCCGCTCGGCGCCTCGTGCGTCTTGTGAGTTGCAAACTCCTCTTGTAACCAGTTTTTATCTTAACATATCTTATGGAAGGTTTTACGTTAATTTCCATCTTGAGGGGGAGGCGGAAAACCGACCAATACAAAACAGAAGTTGAAAAAGTTAATCAAAAGTCAACAGTCTAAAGTCCTAAGTCAATAGTTCAGAATAATCAGTCTACAGGTTATTGACTGCCAATTTTAAATTCTGGATTGTAAATTTTGGATAAAAATTTTTGAGGAAATACTCCGACTGCAAATCGGCTAGAACAAAACCAAAATTGATCATCTAGAGTCGGCAAGCCCTGGAGTCGGATAAATCCAAAATCCATAGACTCTTCTGCGGCTACCCGCAGGGTAATCCAAAATCCAAAATCATGCCACATGCTACGTGGCTCCAAAATCCAAAATCGGTAGACCATTGACTATTGACCATTGACTATTGACTATTGACTCTGGACTGTGTGTTACGGATTAAAGACGTGGACTTATATCAGCTGTTTAAAACCCACACACCAATAATTGGTGTAGTTCATTTACTACCCTTACCTACCTCGCCTCGTTGGGGAGGTAGCCTCAAAGCGGTAATTGACCGTGCCGAACAAGAAGCAACAGCCCTAGCCAGTGGAGGGGTTGATAGCATTATTGTAGAAAATTTTTTTGATGCGCCGTTTCCTAAAAACCAGGTCGATCCTGCCGTTGTCAGTGCGATGACTATAGTAGTGCAGCGAATACAGAATATGGTGACACTACCTGTTGGTATTAATGTTTTACGAAATGATGCCAAAAGTGCTATGGCTATTGCTAGCTGTGTAAGAGCGCAATTTATCCGTGTGAACGTCCTCAGTGGGGTGATGGCAACCGACCAAGGTTTAATTGAGGGAGAAGCCCATCATTTACTGCGCTATCGGCGCGAATTGGGTAGTGATGTCAAAATCTTCGCTGATGTCTTAGTTAAGCACGCTCGTCCTTTGAGTTCTCCAAATTTGACTGTGGCTGTGCAAGATACTATCGAACGAGGTTTAGCAGATGCCGTCATTTTATCTGGTTGGGCTACAGGCAGTCCACCTAACCAAGAAGATTTAGAATTAGCTGCACAAGCAGCAGCAGGTACACCAGTATTTATTGGTAGCGGCGCATCTTGGGAAAATGTTGCGACATTGTTACAAGCAGCAGATGGAGTGATTGTCTCTAGTTCCTTGAAACGTCACGGGCGCCGCGAACAAACGATTGATCCGATTCGTGTTAGTCAATTTGTGGAAGCCGCCCACCGCAGTTGGAACAACAGAAGCGATCGCAAATCTATTTCTTCTGTGAGCTTAAAATCTTAACTGGGGAGCGGGGATCAAGGATAGGGGATAGGGGACTAGGGATTGAGGAGACAAGGGAGAAAATAAACACCTATTCCTAATTCCCTATTTCTAATTCCCAATCCCCGATCCCCGATCCCTGATCCCCTATCCCATTTACCAATACCTGCTTATGAATCGTCGCCTTTCTTCTACTCCTTGGATTTATCGTCGATCGCGTTTAATCATTGGTGCGATCACCACTTTAGGTGCTTTGACTACTGCTTATCTGACAGTAGTTAAATTTAGCCAAAGCTCTGCTGCTTGTCCGACAAAAAGCTGCGATATAGTATTACAGAGCGATTATGCTACAGTTTTTGGGCTACCTTTGGCTTTGTTCGGCTTTTTGGCTTACGTGGGTATGGGAGTTTTTGCCTTAGCCCCGTTGGCTGTAGACCCAGTTAAAAAGAAAGATTCTCGAACAAAGCTGGAAAATCTCACTTGGTTGCTGCTTCTGAGCGGAGCGATCGCCATGTCGGTATTCAGTAGCTTTTTGATTTACCTATTGGTATTCAAAATTAAAGCACTGTGTCTCTACTGTGTGGCCTCAGCAATTTTTTCCTTCAGTTTGTTGGTGCTAACGATTGTTGGTCGTGCTTGGGAGGAAATCGGGCAAATCCTTTTTACTGCCATTGTTGTCGGCATGGTGACGTTAATTGGTACTCTCGGTATTTATGCTTCTCCACCAAATAACAATAGCGGCGTCACTATTGTAGAAAATCCTGGGAAAGCAGCAATCATCAGTTTTAAACCAGTGGAACAACCCAAACCAGGTGTGGGGTGGGAAGTTACAACTACTTCTGGTGAGGCAGAAATTGCTTTAGCACGTCATCTCAAACAAATAGGTGCTAAAGAATATATTGCTTGGTGGTGTCCTCACTGTCATGAACAAAAATTACTTTTTGGTAAAGAAGCTTACAGTGAAATTGATCATATAGATTGCGCTCCTACTGATAACCCAAATGGGCTAAAAGATGAGTGTCAGGCGGCTAAAATTCAAAGCTATCCGAGTTGGATTATTAATGATAAAACCTATGCAGGAGTACAAACTCTAGAGGAGTTAGCAAACATTAGTAATTACGCAGGCGCACGTAATTTTAAATATGCTTTAAGACGACAATAATTTTTTCTTTTATTCAGTTGAGAAAGCCAGATCCCCGACTTTTTAAAAGATACAGCTGGCGAATCAGGGGTATTACCCCTCATTGAACGATTTTTCGTTATCCCAACAGATGTAGAGACGTAGCATTGCTACGTCTCTACAAACCAATTTGTGGGTGAACGAGGGGTCAGACCCACCATTCGCCAGCTGTGTCTTTAAAAAAGTCGGGGATCTTGTTATTCACGAAATAATTTAGGAATGCTATAACAAGCAATACTTATTCCAGTACAGGTGCTTTCCACCAATTTTGGTGCTGTACCAGTGTATGAACTTGCCAGTTAGGATCTGGTTGGGGATAGTCTAGGCGATAGTGTCCTCCTCTGCTTTCTTTTCTAAAAGCAGCACTTTTGAGGATTAAATAAGCTACATCTAATAAATTATGAGTTTCTGCCCAGAGTCTTAATTGTCGTTCTACATCTGGCAATTTGAGAGTAACGTTTTGTTTTGGAAGTAAACAAAGTAAAAATTGACTTAGTTGTAGATCAGCAAAATCTTGCTGCCAAGATTCTACAGTGGCGATCGCGATTTCTAATCCTGACTGTTCTCGACAGATACCAGCATATTGCCATACTAAACGGGGAATTTTTTCGCGCAAGTCTTCTAAATATGCTTGTTGTTTTTGCCAATCATCCACATTTATAGTAAATTCCTCTGCTGTTGTGGCTGCTTGTTCACTCATCAACTCATTCTTAATTTCCACATGGGCCATCTGCGCGCCGAAAACAATACATTCAAGTAAAGAATTACTAGCAAGGCGATTAGCACCATGTACCCCTGTACTTGCAGTTTCTCCCACGGCATATAAATTGGGAATATTAGTACGGTTCATCATATCTGTGAGAATACCACCCATCCAGTAATGGGCAGCAGGGGCGACGGGAATTGGTTCAGAAAAAACATTGATACCCCAACGCTGACAAACATTAATGATATTGGGGAAACGGTGACGAATTTTGTCAGCAGGGATAGGGCGCATATCTAACCACACGTGAGCTGTTGCAAGGTCAGTGGTGGTGTTTTGTAAGTGACTAAAAATTGCCCGACTGACGATATCTCTGGGGGCTAGTTCACCAGCCGGATGATAATCAAAGGCAAAACGTCGCCCTTCATTATCTATTAAGTGCGCTCCCTCACCACGTACAGCTTCACTAATTAAAAAGCGTTCCGCTCCTGGTTTAGTTAAAGCAGTGGGGTGAAATTGGACAAATTCTAAATCTCTAAGAATTACCCCAGCACGAGCTGCGATCGCAACTCCATCTCCAGTACTTACAGCGGGATTAGTGGTTTGAGCAAATACCTGACCACCACCACCAGTTGCTAGCACTACTGCACCAGCTCTTACCCATGTGATTTTACCTTGATAAAACAAGCTAATTCCCTGACAGACTTGGGTTTGAGGATCGATCCACAAACTCAATGCTAAAGCTTGTTGAATGACGTGAATATTTTTACGTTGTAGTACTTGGGCTGTGAGAGTGGTGATTACTTCTCTTCCTGTAGTATCAGCAGCGTGAAGAACCCGGTGCTTAGAGTGGGCTGCTTCTAGAGTTAAAGCTAAATCACTACCGTGGCGATCAAAAGCAACTCCTAGTCCGACTAGAGATCGAATGCAGCTTGGGGCGTGTTCGGCAAGGAATTCGACTGCGGAGCGATCGCATAAACCCGCGCCAGCTTTGATTGTATCGTCAATGTGTAAACGTGGTGAATCATCCGGAGCGATCGCAGCCGCAATACCGCCCTGCGCCCAATCACTCGCAGACAAACTCACTGTTTCTTTGGTAATCAGACCGACTCGTAAGGATTGTGGTAGACAAAGTGCTGTATACAGTCCAGCAGCACCAGCGCCGATTACTAAAACATCAAATTGGTTAAAAGTTTCTATTTGCACTAAGGTAAAAATTATTCAATATTCAATATTCAAAATTACAAAAATACTAGGCGCAGTGAAAGAGACGCTTCGCTTAATTAAAGATGAAAAATGTAAAATTAAAAATTAAATTGCCTGAATTTTTAATTTTTAATTTTTAATTCCGAAGGCCTTACTTACCTATCAGCTTGACTAGTCCAATTCCACTAAAGTACAGCCCTAGTACGGCTCCTGCTAGGAGAGTTTGAGTAAGGGGATCTGTAGAAGGTGTAATGACAGCACCTAGAACTACTGCACCTAAAATTACATAACGCCAGCCAGAAAGCATTTGTTTTGACGAGACAATTCCTAAAGTACCAAGTAAAAGCTGGATGATCGGTACTTGGAATGCTAGCCCTGTACTGAACAGTAGCAATAAAACAAATTCAAAATATTTGTCGATTGACCATAGCTGTTCTACGACATCTGCACCGTAGCTAATGAAGAATTTTAGTGCAGCTGGAATCAGTAGGAAATAGGCAAATACTAAACCTGCTGCAAACAGTACGCTTGATCCTAGAACTATAGGCCCCAACAAGCGACGTTCTCGGCGAGTTAATCCTGGTAGTACAAACTGGATGATTTGGTACAGGATAAAGGGACTGGCAAGAAGCAAGCCAGTGTAGCCTGCAACTTTCAGAGAGACAAAAAAGTATTCTCCGGGTGCAAGTTGGAGAAATTTTACTCCTTGGGCTGGTACTTCCAATAACTGAACTATTGGCTTGACAGCAAAAAAGCAGCCAATAACACCTACTGCTATAGCAATCAGTGCATAAAAAATCCGTAGTCGTAATTCCTCTAGATGCTCAAAAATGGTCATTTCGACCTCTCCTGGCAATTCATCTAAAGGATTGGTTTCTTTTTGCTCGTCGGTTTCAAAGTCGATCCCAGAAGCAGCCGGAGCAGTTGCAGTGTTTGCGTCTTGTGAAGGCGTCATGATTCAGCTAGAAGCATCATTATGTTAACTATTTTATCTGGGGTGGCAGCTACCAGATCTCGGACTTTTCGTAGAAGTCGAGAATTTGAGCAACAATAATTGCAAATTTAATCTTTACCAGTCGAGCGATCGCGACCAGAGTGCCGTTAACCTAGTTTTATCAGAAACGTCAAAGTTTAAATTACAGTTAAAATCTCAAATCTAAAAATCCAGATGATTGTGATTGAAACACCTCGCCTAATTTTGCGACATTTCACCCTAAATGATGTAGACGAGTTAGCAGCTATTTATGCTGATCCTATTGTTACGAAGTTCTACCCCAGACCATATACTCACGAACAAACACAGCAGCAGGTAGAAAGAATTATGAATATGTACAAAGAAAGGGGGTGGAGTTTGTGGGCAACCATCTATAAGGCTGATCATCAACTAATCGGTCGCTGTGGACTCATGCTCCAATTAGTAGATGAACAACAAGAAGTAGAAATTGGCTATTTATTAGCTAAAGAATACTGGGGACAAGGTTTAGCAACAGAAGCAGCTATTGCTTGTCGAAACTATGGTTTCCAAGAACTTGGTTTAAATCGTTTAATATCATTAATAGACCCTAGAAATATTGCATCTCAAAAGGTCGCCATCAAAAATGGCATGAAACATGAAAAAAATGCTCAAATGTGGGATAAAAGCGTGTGCGTCTATACGATACAGAAATAAGTAATAATATATTCTCGTACTTTTAGCAGATTTTGTGTAAAAAAATCAGAAATCTAGATTTTTTACTTATGAACAAGTGCAGTTATATAGTTATGTGCTGAAAATCTACATTTTATAGTTGAATTAAAGATTATTTATTTTAACAGAATAGGTGGGTTCCTTTGGCGTGGTGATTTCCTTAATTTAATTGATGAAGCAAAAAACAGCTTTACAACTCAGAAACTTGATTTACAACTCAGAAACTTGATTTACAACTCAGAAACTTGATTTACAACTCAGAAACTTGATTTACAACTTAAAAACTTGATTTACAACTCAAAAACTTGATTTACAACTCAAAAACTTGATTTACAACTCAAAAACTTGATTTAACTGATTCGGCGGAATTCCCCACCCGTCTCACGGTGGGGATGGTGTGCTGTGTCAATCAAGGGGGTTCAATACCCCTTTGATTGACAATTTCCGCACTAAGTCGCGCAAGACTTCTGTTTGATTTCTTTCGTTGACATACCTCCTCGTCCTACGTCCTTGTCTAGTTGAAAATGGATACGCCCCAATTTCAGCGAAGCAAGTTGGGGTACTTCACGTACGTCCCACAAGGCTAGCTACGACTGTAATTAACTCAGAAGGATCAACTGGTTTAGGTAAATGTAACTGGAAACCTGCCTGTATGGCTCGACGTCGATCTTCTGCTCTCGCATAGGCTGTTAATGCTGCTGCTGGTATTTTTCCTCCTTGTTCTTTTGAGCGCGATCGCAATTTGCGAACTAAGGAGTAACCGTCTTGTTGGGGCATTCCAATGTCACTAACTAAAACATCTGGTTTCCACTCCTCAACAGCTTCGAGTGCTGCTTGCGCTGAGGCTACTGCTAGCACGTCTGCTTGAGATTGTTTGAGTAAAGTAGTGAGATAGTCACGTGTATCAGCTTCATCATCTACGACTAGTACGCGTACACCTTCTAGAAGCGAGGGTGAGACAGCAAGACAATTTCCTACAGCTTCTTGACTATTAATTGTTGAGTCTTGAGTGTTGGGTATTGACTGTTGACCTTTAAGGAGTGGTAGTTTGACTGTAAATGTTGTACCTTGTTCTTTTCCCGGACTTGCTACATTAATACTACCGCCATGCATTTCTATTAAATGACGCACGATTGCTAAACCTAATCCCAAGCCACCGTGGGATCTGGTACTAGAACTATCTGCTTGTCGAAAACGATCAAATACATAAGGTAGAAATTCAGCACTGATACCAATACCAGTATCTTTCACTGTCATTTGGGCATAAGTAGTTTCAGAAGATGCGGATAGAGAAAGAGGCGGTGATGCTTGTAAAGAAGCGGTAATATTCAGACGGGATGAGGCAGAGAATCTATCAAATAAACTCCCCGTATTTTTATCTTCTCGTGTCTGTGTTTCTTCTTGTTTTACTAGAGATAATCCTACCTCTACTCTACCGCCAGCAGGTGTAAACTTGATGGCATTGGATAGTAAATTCCAGACGACTTGTTGTAAGCGTTCGCCATCACCAGAAACTAGTGCTGCCTGAGAATCAAATATAGTTTGGATATGAATATCTTTTGCTTGAGCGGCTAGATTTACTGTATCTAGAGCAGCCTCTATAATATTTATTAAGTTGCAAGTACGTACATTCAAACGTAACTTGCCTCTGATGATACGCGAGATATCTAGTAAGTCTTCTATTAACTGAGTTTGGGTTCTGGCGTTTCTCTCTATAGTTTCTAAGGCTTTAGTGATTTGAGTTTCGTTAAGTTGGCGAGAACGTAACAATTGTGACCATCCCAGAATGGCATTGAGAGGCGATCGCAACTCGTGGGACAAGATCGCTAAAAATTCATCTTTCATCCGGTTTGCTTCTTGCAACTGTTCGGTTTGTTGTTGCAAAGAAGTGATTAAACGCGCTCGTTCTATAGCGATCGCAATTTGATCGCAAACTGCTTGCATCATCCCAATTTCATTTTGGCTAAATCGCCAGCGACTGCGACTGCAAAAACACAGAGTACCTAATAATTGTCCTTGGGCGACTAATGGATAACCGTAATAAGTCTTAATACCAATTGCCCGCATGAGTTCTATTTTCGGATCAGTTGATTCTTGGACATTTTCAATAGAAATGGGACGGCGTTCTTGGGCAACAGTACCACACATCCCTTGACCAATCTCTAGCCATTTTGCTGCTTGAGCAGTTTCTTCATCAATTCCGTGCCAGGAAGCTAAATACATTACCTGGGAATTTTCAGTAACTAAAAAATTAAAGTAAACATCTAAACCAATTTGATCCGCCAGTTTCTGAAACAAACTTTCAATTAATGCCACAGGTTCTTTGCTAGAAAGTAGATCACTGGCTGTACCAAATAAAAGCTGTAGCCGTTTGTAACCCAAAGATAAAGCTTTTTCTACACGTTTGAGATTGGTAATATCTTGAAATGTTAATACACAAGTAGTTGGATAACCGTGCATCGCTGGTAGAGTATCAGCGTAAATTAGCAAAGAGCGGATACCTGCTGGTGTATGCCAGTCTAACTCTACTCCATCTAAGCGTTCACCACGCGCTACTCTGACTCCTGGTGCTTGTTCATTGTGAATGTGATTACCTGCGGCGTCAGTTGAATAATAAAGAGCTTGATAATCTGCGGCTGAATCTGCTTTGGGAAATTTACCACCAGCAACTTCGTCAGCAGCTTTATTGGCAAAAGTAACTCGCGCTGTTTCTGGTTCGATTAATAACAGAGGTGTGGGCATGAGATTGAGTAAGTCTTCCAACCATTTTTGTTGATTGCGGAGTGCTTCTTCTGCCTGCTTGCGAATTGTGATATCTTCAGCAAATGCCAAAATTTGATAAATTTCCCCCTTGTCATCCACGATTGGCACATATTTAATGAGTGTGGTCAATGTGCCATCTTCAGGAAAATTAATTGTGGTTTCTGTTGTTTGAGTCGTGCGCGTTTCAACTGCTTTAAACAGAATCGGGAGATAAAATTGTGTAATCTCAGTTGGAAAGATTTCTTCGTCAGTGCGTCCAATAACTTCCTCTTTCGCTTTACCAAGACGCTGCAAAGCTGCCGCATTGACAAATTGAAACCTCAGTTGGGCGTCATAAATGGCAAAAACATCTGGCATGTTATCAACCGCCAATCTAAATCGCTGTTCTGTTTGGAGTAGGGTTGCTTCTGCTTGCTTACGTTCGCTCAAATCTAGGATAAAGGCTACAGACTCTTGTTGTTTGTCTCCTACTAACGTATAACCTACTAAAACAGGTATGCGACTGCCATCACGCCGAATATATTCTTTTTCGTAGGGTATGCAAGCGCCTGTTGTTTGGGCTTCAGCAATACCTTGTGCATCCAAAGGCAAATACTCTGCTGGTGTAATCTCCCTCCAATTAATGCCACCTGTTTGTAAATCTTCCCGTGTGTAGCCAATCATGTGTAAAAATTTGTCATTGGCCTGGTTGATACCACCGTAAATATCACCATACAAAATGCCGATGACGTTTGAGTCTACAAAACTTCTGAGTTTTTCTGTATGTGCTTTTAGTGCTAATTTGGCGCGATCGCGTTGTTGACTGAGTTTTTGAATCGCTGCTGCATTTTCCCAAATTACAATCGCAAAAATTGTGATCAGAACAATTGCAAATAGGGAAATTGCAAATCCTGATTTATATTGTCCAGCTCTTTCTCCTTGCAGAATTAACCAGCCTGTGATTATAGGTAGAGCGATCGCAGCTATCAATAAACGACGTGCCAGCAAACCACCATCTGTCTGGCTGGTGATGACTTTCATTACTCCCCGTTCTGGTTGACTCCACAGAATACCCACACAAAGTGCAATCAACCCGATGGCTGTGTGTAGTGCCATTGGTGTGACATGAGGGAACATTCCGTAAAAAATCTTTACTTGATAGGCATAACCAATCAAAGCCAGTAAAACAATCAAAACTGCGATCAAAGTTATAACCTGAGCAAACCAATAACTACGATGGCTTTTTGGTTTCTCTAAAAGCTCTAAAGACCAACCTACCAGCAGAAAGCTCAGTGCTGTATTCACACCCATCCGTCCTGGCTGAGAAGTCAGTGGGGTGTTTGCTTCTTCGTAAAATAGCAACTGATCAATACCAAAATCCCAACCAAATAAATATTGAATTAATGTCAGTGACGCAATTGTCAAAACAGTAAAAGCACAGACTCGAGCAATAATTTTGAGACGAGGTGGTGGGGTAAACTTTGCGTCTAGGTATCTACCCGTCAAATTAGGGCGATCGCTCGAAGTTCTGTTTTCACCTCCCAATCTCCCCATCTGACTATCAACACGAACAGACAAAAACAGCGATAGACCTGATAGAAAAAAACACACAGCTGTGTTATCTTTCATAGTCACTGTGCTGAGATAAAAGCAGTTTTTTAAAAAGTCAATATCGAACCACCAGCCAAGCATGACTGAGCAGCCGATCACTATTGCGATTATGCTTCCAATTCGTGTAATCACTGAAGGTGAAAAGACTGAGTAAAAACCGTGCTGGTGTAAGCGGTTGACTTTTAGCATTGAAGGTGTTTTAACTGCGTTTATCGATTGCAGTAAGGCTATGAAACTGCGATTTGAATCGCAGGCGGGTTTGTTTGAACATTTAGGATCTCCCACTTCAACGTGAAGAGGTAAGGGATAAATAACCGTCTGTTTCCCCCTAATCTCCACAGAGAAGCATGAGTCTCCCCTCAAGCGGAAAGTATTGGATGTGGTGTTGAATGAAAGTTCTCTTTCTAATTGTATATTTCCAACGAGATGCACTACATTACTAATGTAATATGTGAATATATTGGATTTTTTTGAATCTATCTTTATACAGATTTTTTTAATTCAGCAAAAAATAGTAACTGCCTAGCTAGTAGTATTTGAGGAAAGGAAAACAGAGACATTACCTTGTAATGCGTTACTTATCACTTCCAGGAGATTAAGACCATGCTTAGATGCAGTCGAAAGAAAAGAACGAATATTG
>JAHHHW010000001.1 GCA_019359115.1 Pelatocladus maniniholoensis HA4357-MV3 | reverse complement strand
AACTCCTCTCTAGCTCTGCTATCCGTTCCCGCAGTGCTTGATTTTCTTGCTAAGCGCCTCTCTATTTTTTGATCTTTTTCTTCTGGACTCATCTTTGAACACTACCATCTTTCTTCCCTCATGGGAATATCTCTGACTTTCCTACCTGGGCAGTTACGTAATAATTTATTAATCGAACAGATTATTCAAATTCGGTTGCAATATCGGGTAAAGCTCCCAGATGCGATTTTTGCTTCTACTGCACTTCAAGTTGGAGCTACTTTAGTGACTGCCGATCAGGAATTAACAAAAGTCACAAGTTTGACAGTCGTAAACTGGTGATAACCTATTTTAATACCATTACTCCTACAGAGTATCACACTCTCCTCGAAACCCAAAAACGCGATCGCTTTCCTTATGAATGGGCAAGAAGGCAAAATAACCTGGGTATAACTTACAGTAACCACATTGGTGGAGAACAAGCCGATAATTTAGAAGCTGCCATTGATAGTTTTCAAGAAGCATTAAAAGAAAGCAAAATTCGCTAAAAATCCGAGCCTTCAATTACGTAAGGCGGTTCCCAATCTGGGTCATCCAAATAAGCCGTTGCTTCAGTTGCTTTACGTCTGCTTTCTTGGATTTCTTCATCGCGAATGGCTTGCGCGGACAAATCATCAATATCAATTGCACCCTCTGCAAGTAAATCTCCCAAATTATCGCTAGACGAGACAGAAGGACGTAGCACTATAGGTTTCGGCTGTGGTTCGTTCATAAATTATTGCCTGCTATTCAACATTGTCAATCATAAACAACTATAGGATTCCTATTTGATTTTTGTTGGCGTAGCCTGCGCTCTGCGCTTACAAAACTCAGTACACATCTAGCTTCCTTTTTTTCTTTCTTTCCCTATTGCCTATTGCCTATTGCCTATTGCCTGCCTCCACGAGTAAATTCATTAATCAAATCGGATTGCTATATCAGTAAAAGTAGATTAATTTTTCTCACTAAAGCGATAGTTATATTCAAGTCTAAAGAACTATTACTGCGAAAGTTACAGCAAACTAAATTGAAAGGATGAAAAATTAGACTGAAAACATTTTGACTATGGCAATTACCCTAGAAAATTTTTGCACGAAAACGGGTAAACCAATTATCATCGATGGCAAGCCAATTACGGAAAAAATAGAACATTGTTTGGCAGAATATTTCGCTCCTAATGCCACATTTAAACTAGGTACAGTGTATGCTGGGCTGACAAAAGAAGACGACTTAAAGAAATTTGTATCTGAAGGGCTGTCGCTTCAATTTGCAGCTGATGATCGCTTTTATTTTATGGATGAGCCGTTGCGAGAGCAAATATTTGATGCTCCCCATTTTGGTGCAGCTTATGGCTCAAATATGTTCACACCTTGCAAAAGTTTCTCGGAACGTAAGAATTTGCGTGTCTTGGTTGTAGATGCCAATACGGGAGAAAATGGTGGAGTCATGCCAAATGATAAGGCAATAAAATTAGTCGGTGACGGCGATGGAAAAATAGATGCAGCATTACATGCATCGTTAGGAAACAACGATGCAACTGCTTTTCAAACTCGTTTTGGTATAAAAGAACGACGTATTGGACTTGATGCCAAAAGCGCAACTATAAATACTTGGCAAATAGGAAAAGGAACATTTGCACCCCGCGATTTAAGTAAAGTAGGAAATGGATATGACTTAATTATTTCTACCGACCAACTCAAGGGAAGAAGAGGGGCAGAGGAGCGGGTAAATGGGAAAATTAGGGCTTCCTCTCTTCTGAAATCTGGTGAATATTTAATGACAATGGGTATTGGTAACAAAACTGATGCTTATTACGGAATCACTTCAACAGGCGCTCAATTTTGGAATTTGTTTCCACAGGGTGTAGAAGGGGATGTATTACCGCGATTACAACGACGGTTGGAAGAATTGAAGGATATAGCGAATGACCCCAGAAAAATTGCTCAAGATTATATTAATTCTATGGATAACCGATATAAATATCAGATAAAAATCGAAACAGAATCAGAAGAATTTATTGATTTTGAAAATCTGAATTTAGGAGAATTAGAAAAACTGCTTGACAGTGCATTTGAAAACAGCGACCAAGATGTAATATATCGTATCCTCAAATCAGATTTACAGGGACATTATCAATTATTAGAACATCCCAAAATTATAGATAAACTTCAACAATATTGGCGCGAACAGTACATGGATTGTGCAACAGGTAGGTTTATCAAATTTGACTCGGCGATGGCACAAACTTGCCATGATTTAGCTCCAAATGAAGTTTGTTACCCCAATTTCCCTGATGGTGCAGAAGTCATTGTTTATCGCGGCCCCACCGCCAACTCTAACACTATAGATGTTTACATCAACCGCCATTTACCAAGCGAGCCTCTTGACATTGGCACTATCAAGATGTCACCAAAAGGGCTAAAGCATTCGCTCAGTGACTGTGATGGCGATCGCATGGCAATTGCCCTTGCCTCGGAGTTCCCTCACACAGCAGCAGAGATTAAGGAAAAACAATTAGCTCCTAATCGCTATACCAAAATTATTAAACCCAACAAAAAAGCATACGTTGGTTCCTTTGAGCAAATAGCCTTAAATGCAATGGAAAACAAAATTGGTCAGGTAGCGAATTTATGCATGAAAGGTATTGCTCTTGAGAATGAATGTGTATCAATTCCATCCACAGAAGCTTGGTCTTTGATCAGGGATATCTCCTGTGCTGCGGTGATAATGCTTGCAGTAGAAAATGACCAAAAGAAAGTAATTAATTATCCAGATGATATTAGAAAAGAAATTGTAGAATTAGCAAAACTTTGTCAGTCAGAAATTGAAAATAAAACTGATATTAGCCAATATAATACACTTGCAGAATATAATTACAGCCGAAACAAAAGAAACTTACCTTTACTATCAGAAGATGATGTAGATAAATTTCTAGAAAAATCTCGGCAGTTTTATCACAATGTAGTTGGTGTTTTGGGAGGACAACTACAAATAGAAGTTGATAGGGGAAAAAGTGCTAATCGTTCTGATCCGGAAATTGTCAATGCCTGTAACTTTATCATTAAAAGCTTTGACATTGCCTTTTGGGTAGAAGAAAGGAAAGTAGATGAAGTATATGCTACTAGACCAATGAAAATTAAAGGTCATGGTGCTATCGACATGATGGCTAGAATGACCAACGAGGCATTTGCAGAAAATGCATTAGTCGCTCGTTCAACACAGCAATTTCAGGATTTTTTTCAGGGAGTGGAATTCACCTCTACGCAAAAAGATAGAGCAGCCCAGATAAAGAAAACCTATGACACATTAATGAATCGGGCAATAGAAATCAGTCAGGAAGTTAAAGAAGCACCTGGACTCAGAATCATAGCAACTAGTGTGAATGGTAATAAGTTAGAAATTGTTGGCTTGGCTGAATTTAAACATCCCAACGCTTTTGACAATAAAAAATTTGACATCATGATTGTTGAAAACAATAACCCATCAAATCAAGCCAAAAACAAGTGGATAGCACTTGCTCCTGTCCTTGATGAAAATGGTAATTCTGAAATTAAGCAAAATGGTAAACCTGTCCGTAAGTGTTTGGGGTATATTTCCTCAGAAAGCGCTAAAGAACATCAAACACAAATTAAGCAATATAAAGAACTCAGTAATCTAACCCCAGAAGTATTGCCAGGACTGATGCAAAGTCACGTCCGAGCCGCTTTTAAACAAGTCAGAGAATATGCAAACACCACTAGAGAAAGTATCCCTGACTCCCAAAAAGAAACATTTGCAGCTGCGGTGTGGCAGATTTCAACTGCGAATGATAGAGAACATGGCTTTAAGAAAACATCAGCCGTCTTCGCCATGTTTGGTTTGGAATTAGTAGAGCGATCGCACAAATTACAGTTTACTGAATTTGCAGTGGTGGGAACCCATAAACCCAGTAACGAGCATTTGGGGCGTAAGTGGGTGGGTGAGAAAGTGCGGTGTAACATTGAACAAGCTGCCGATCCTGCCAATCCAACTCAGAACAAACGCTGGTTAGTTGTTGAAGGTAAAAAGCTGGGAGTGTTCCGTAGCGAATCAGCCCAACTACCCATTGGTACTTATTTTGAAGCAGAAATTATCTCCCCACCAAGCGCCTCAGTTACGATCACCAGTACCCAAGGTAATCAGTTAAAAGTGGGTCAGTTGAAAAAGTACGCTTTTTCTAACCATGAGTGGAATGGGGAAGAAGGTATAGTAACAATTAACGTGTCTGGCAGTGGTAAATATATTACACCTATTGCTGAAATCAATGGCAAACCTTTGGGAGTAATTGATAAAGAATCCTTCAGCCTTTTAACTGCAAAGTTAAGTGGAAAAGGTAGAGCAGTCCAAGGATTTCAATTTCAAGCAACTCTAAAATCAGCACCAGCCACAATTGCCAACATCAAAGTAGATCCAGAAACAATTCGATATGCTGAAGTCTGGACGAAGGAACAACCGTTAGTTATAAATCAGAAACTGAGTTATTTAGACGAACTAAAATCGCTCCTCAAAGATAAGTGCAAACAGAAAAATAATGAAGGTCTACTGCATGACGATGAAGCATCATTAGGGGCGGTGCTAATGGGTAGCGAATACTATGAAACCTTGATGCAACAGAAGGGTAAAAATGCAGAATCCTTCAAAGCACTCTCCGAGGAAATTGATAAAAAGTTTGGCGTAGAAAGCTTTATAGGAGTTACTCACAAAGAAAATACTGAAGAATTGTACTTCTGCGTTACCGTCCCTACCGAGCGATGTCAACAAAAAACAGCAACCAGAATCAGTGATACTCTGACTTTCCCCTTAGAATATGACCAGTTAGAAAACGGACAGAGAACGAAGTTTATAGCAATTCCTTTGGACGAGATGCAAGAGCTAATTTCTCAGATCCAAACCAAGATGCAACTTCATCGGGATGTGTTAGTGGCTGCTAACTTGAGCATTTCCCAAGAAACACAAAATCAGAAGTTAAACGAAACAGCTGCTCCTTCCTTACCTAAAGATGTAGCGGCAGTTGAAGTCAAGCGCTCAAGATTGGAACAAAATTTAATTAATGCTAGTTTCGCTGCCATTCAAGCTAATTCTGCTAACCAAGAAGCTGTGCTACAAACTGCTCCCGTTGCCTCCAAATACGTTGCAATTTATCATACTCAAAGAGAAACTTTATCAATTCTTGATGATAATCAAGAAATTATTTATCAGGCTACTAAAAATCAGAAAGCATCTATCAACAAATTAACTCCTGAACTGCAACAATATTGGAATAGCCCAGCAACACAAATAAATCAGCAAAAATTTCATGGCTTGACAAACAGTGATTAAAACGCTACTGTTTTATACCTCGTTCGATTTTAGCAATGCTATAGACACCATCACTATTGTAGCGGTAGCTATTAAGAAATGATTCAATTCAATTTACTTTTAATTACAAACTAGCATTACAAATGACAAATATAGCTTTTTGTTAAAATAAGCTTCTATTGGTATTTAGGCTGAGATGATTCGTTTACTAAACTTGTAAATCAACATATAAACATTATAAAACCATGAAGAGCAAGATAGAAAAGCTACTACGTCAAGCATTGCTGAAAAATGGGAAAATGGAACATTCGCTATTTGAATATGAATTAAAAGAACATATTGATTATTGGTATAAAGGTTTGAAGAAAGACAAAGAAGAATTTGTATTTGTCGTGACGGAGAATAGAGGACATGTTGCAATGGTGTTGATAACGAAAGAGAAAGAAATTTATATCAATGAAGATGCCAGAGACAAACTAATGGAAATATGGAAGTATGTTTACAAAAAGAATATGGAACTTATGATTCCGATGATGGCAGATGATTTAGTCAATGGTATTCTTGCAGTAAATGGCGTTAAAACTGCATCATCAAATTTCAGCAATATATGGACTGGAGTGACTGGAAAATCAGATAAAATTGGTAAAATAGAAGCTAATTTACAAGCTTATCTGGATAAATATAAAGGTTTTTTACCTGATAAAAATTCAGATTAGCAACTTTATATTGTAATTCATCAGCTTGAGTTAATTGACGCACAATTTCCCTTCTTCTACTGCGCCTAATGGTTTAAGGGTGGCGATTTCGACATCTGTTAAGCCTTTAACACCTGTGATATTCATGTTTTCATAAGGGCGATCGCTAGCACCCATTCAGTTTCTAAAATCACAGTATCTGGGATAAAAATCGTTTGTGTCTGGAAAATTTCTAGACTTTTTTGATACTGAGCTTCGTCATCTTGAGTTAATAGACGCACAATTATGTTAGTATCAACTGCCACCATGCCATGATTCCTCTACACCTTGACGGATAGCATCATCCATATCATCTAAGGATTTTGGTGTGCCTTGATATTTTAAGCAACCTGCAACTTCATTTAATGTGGTTTCTGCAAAAGGTTTTTTAGGCTTCAGAAGAATTCCATCACCTGTATCAATTACAATCAACTCCTGACCAGCTTCCCAGCCATGAGATTTTCGTAATTGTTCGGGAATAATTACTTGTCCAGAGTTTGATATTTTTGTTATTTCCATGTGCGGGAAGTTTTGGTTGTCTGGTATTTTTAATTTTACATTTCCCCATCTTCCACTGCACCTAATGCTTTGAGGGTAGCAATTTCGGCATCTGTTAAGCCTTTAACACCTGTGATATTCATGTTTTCATAAGGGCGATCGCTTCTCAGAGTTTTTAAACACTCACCAGTTTCAATATCCCAAATTTTGATTGTTTCATCATGGCTACTACTACCAAGAGTTTGTCTACTAGGACTAAAGGCAACTGACCAAATTAAGGAGGTATGCCCTAAAAAAACTTTTAAACATTCACACGTATCAACATCCCATAGTCTTATTGTGGTATCTAGCCCTGCACTAGCCAAAGTTTTACCATCTGGACTGAAAGCAATTGCGAACACCCAATCGGTATGTCCTTGTAAAGTTTTTAAGCATTTTCCTGTATTAACATTCCATAGTTTCACTGTGTGGTCATCGCTACAACTTGCAAGTATTTGATCGTCCGGACTAAAAACGACTGTCCAAACCCGACTGGTATGTCCTTGTAAAGTTTTCACGCATTGACCTGTATGTATATCCCAAAGTTTTATAGTTTGATCTTCGCTGCTGCTAGCAAAAACGCAACCATCGGAGCTAAAGCTAACTGAGTGTACCCGACTATTGTGACCCAAAAAAGTTTTGAGGCATTCACATTTGTTAACATCCCAAAGCTTAATTGTATGGTCATCACTTGCACTAGCCAGAGTTTGATTATCTGGGCTAAAAGTAACTAAATTTACTAAATTTATGTGACCCTTAATACTTTTAAAGGATAGACCATTGTATATATTCCAGAGACATATTGTTTCATCATCTCCACTACTAGCAAGAATACAGTCATTCTGACTAAAGGTAATTGATTGCACCCGATTGGTGTGTCCCTGTAAAACGTGTACAACTTTCTCTGTATTAATATCCCAAATTTTTACCGTGTAGTCATCGTAACCACCAGCAACAGATTTACCATCTGGGCTAAAAGCAACCGACCAAACTCGATTAGTATACCCTTGCAAAGTTTTGAGGCATTGTCCTGTGTGAAAATCCCAAATTCTTACTGTTTGATCTTGACTGGTGCTAGCGAGTATCTGACCATCTGGACTAAAAGCTACTGACCGTATCCAATTGGTATGCCCTTGTAAAGTTCCCAAACATTTCCCTGTAAGAACATCCCAAAGCTTATTAGATCGCTAAACACACAAATAGATATTGCTAGTAGATATTTTTCCTCATCTGTTCCAACTTCTGTAATTCCATTTCTCCACTGGCGCAATTTTTCTGCCAACACCTCGTCGAGTTTATCTATATTATTTGTAAGCAAGGAGTAAACTACCTGCACGTCACCCTTACTGTCTGCGGTTGCTTGTAGTACCTGTTGTAAAAATTCGACATATGCATCTAATTTCTCTGTTTCCCCTTGTGTTTCAGGTGATTGGGGAATTTTTAGAACTTCTGCTATTTGGTTACTCAAATTTATCAACCGATTTGCCCTAGCCGCCGCTTTTTCACTTTTTCTTTGCGAAAACACCGCTGCTACAGTGTCCATAGCTTGCAATAAGCCAACATCAATTAAATCGTAATTTGCTGACAAAATCTGTGCTTCCTCACCACTGAGGCAATTTAGCAGGCTTTGAATCAGGATGAAATAGGCTTCTTGACGCTGTTCATTCATAAGTGCAGGCTAGTATCGGTTAATACTTCAAATATATGAAGATATTCAAAACCTTCAAGCCTAATTTCGTAAGAATACTTAAAAAATTTGTTGCTTAATCGATTGACCCTTTGCTCGATTGTATAGCGGCTCTCTCCGAATATTACTATCTTCAGACCTACAGCAAACAAGTCCGCAAGTCCGCGATAATTTTTGCTCTCATCAGTTTGCGATCGCATGTATTTTGAACTCTGTTTTCCCCAGAAAAACTCTCAAAAAATAAAAAATATTCGTAGTAAAAGTGATTCTAATGGCTAAGTATTTCAACTTACTTGTGTTATTGCATTTAAGTTGAAAAGCTTTTAGTGATCGCGTCTCACTCTCAAAGATTACTTGTATGTGATGGGGGTGTCACTGCGTAATTTGCAATAAGCTACATAAACTAAGGAGTCTTCACTCGCAACAAACAATATTCAGATACCATACCCTGACCCCGTTCCCTAGCCACTAGCGATCGCTGACCAGAAATTTTGGTGCAATGAAGGTTAATCAGACTCTCTGAGTTCCAGGTAACAATATTCCGCGCCAGCTTGCCTTGAGGACTTTTTGCCCACTGTAAAGTTTCTGCCTCAGCAACTGTCAGCAACCTTGGTTTTCCTGGCGTGTACCCACCAGCCAACCACACCGGAACAGACAATCCTGCCAAGATGCCAAACCCAATTGCCGCTACTAGCAACCCCATAGCTGGTAGCATTACCCTTAAACGACTTCGCTCTTTCGATTCGCAATGGGCAATCAGTCGGTCTATCATCCTGCGGATTTCCACTTCTTGACCAACGGTTGCGGTGCGCTTCGCCACCTCCAAGTGGTCGTGAATTGCCTCAGACCAACGTTGGAATAGGCGTTCTAACTCCGACGGCTTATCCTCCAGTAAAACCTGAAGTTGCCCGGTTGCCAGCATAACCAAAAATAAAGGGTCATTTGTCGAAAGTCCATGTTCAACTGCGATCGCCAGCACCCGCCTTTGAAAATCAGCGTCTTTACCTTCAAGTATGCGATAAAGAAAGCTTTCATTTTTGGCTTGCCGCAAACTACGCACCATAATCAATTCCTTTTTGCTGTTCAACTGCGGCGTTGTGAGTTTCTACAGTCACAATTGTCTCAATTTGTTTTTCAAGGGAATTTTCAAAGTATCTAGACACCTCTACTTCCTTTGAGTGCAAAATATCATTAAATTTGAGCGCGTCGGTATCTTTCAATTCATCTAATACAGAACCGTCCAAAGTTGCAGCAAGAATAGTGTGTCCGTCTTCAGAAGAACACAAAACAAAATAATCCTCTTCAACGTGAATTGTTACCTTCCCAAAAGGTGGTAGGATAAACTCGCTTATGTCTTCTGAATATTCGTCAATAATTCTGTCAATTAGGGCTTCTTGAATTTCCAATACCTCGGTTTTTTCTAAGTTTGTTGTTTCCTCTCCAACAGAAATTAAAACTTCTAAAGGCATGATAGGGATAGCTGATTCCACTTCCTCAAAAGATGTAGTTTCGTTTTGTTGTAGGTTAGCTTCTTGTAATTCCTCTAAGGAAGAACGCAATAGCAAATCCCTCAATACATTCAAGTTAGGAATACTTGTACTAAAGTCGTGCAATAAACTTGTGTCAATTTTCACAGGTTGACTTCCATCTGAAAAGTTATTGTCATCACCAAAACTTTCACTTTTGAATACAACAGACTCAGACAAATTTAAAGCTTGGTCATGACGCAACTGCAAAATTGCACTCACATATTCTGGGCTAAATACACAGTCAAAAATTTCACTTTGGGTGGTGTATGCCAAACTGGGTTCTAAACTTTTGTAGGATGACAAACTCCATTGTCCCTCAATATTAATATGACCACAGATAAAGAAATCTCCTGATTCATGAGCGAGGAACCACTCTTTCTCAATTCCTAATTTCAGTAGTTCTGGGTCTTCTGTAGCAAGGATGTACAGCCGTCCCATGTATTTATCTTCACCACTTTTTGTGACATCGCAGTTAAAAGCGGTACCTGTAGAATACAAGGTGTGAAATTCGTAGGACATGGCGCTATCCCCCAACACCAGCTTGGAGTTTGACAGCATCTTTCTTTTTCGGTTGCTGGTCTTTTGCCCACAGCTGAGTATTCTCGATCGCACAGTGGGAGTCTTCTAAAAAAGTAGACAGTCGCTGTTGTGACATTATGGGCATGGTTTCCTCAATATCGGGAGCATCAAACCGGAATTTTTTCGAGTCGATAAAGTACCTGTCTCCCGGATATAACAAAGGAAAGTCAGCTATTTGCAGTATATTTTTGTACTTTTTCTGCAAATCTTGATAAGTAGCATCATTCTCTAAAAAACTCCAATCATCTGTTTTACCAAGATTTCTCACGAAGACGTGGAGCATTTTATCTTTGTGTAAATTCATTGATTGATAAAACAAGTCGATGGATTCAAAACCCCCATCGCAGACAAACCACTTACAAATATCTACGCCATATTTGTCAGCAACTTCTAGCAATCGTCCCTTTTTAATCCAGTTATTTACTAGGGGAAATACATTGGCAGGAAGATTAACAATAACGGGTTTATTCCTTGCTAATTCAAAAATTATGTCAGCCCTGTCTCCCTTATTAACAGCTTCGCTAAACTCTGCATCAACAGCATAGTCGTAGAAGCGCTTGACATCTTGGTTGGTCATATCTGCATCAACCAAAGCGTGTTCCAATTTTTTGTCAATTGCATACTGCACCATGACGCGAGTAAACAGCGACTTGCCAACGCCACCTTTTTCACCATCGATTAAATGTATCCTTGCCATATTTAGGCGCATCTCCTAATTAAAAGTTTCGCTATCTGTGGTAATTCCTGCCAAATTCCATGTATTGAGGTCAAAATCATTTAAATTGTCCAATTCCAGTGCGCTATCGGCATTACTTGACTCGGCTTGAGCGCTTTGGAAAAATAGTGGTATTTGAAAGGCACTGCACAACACGTTGCCCACACGCGCTGGATCTACATTCAGTGCTGTACAGGCATATTTGAGTTGATTGACAAAAGCAGTAGCTGAATCTAAAAGTATCAATTCCAAACTTTCACGAGAGCAACTACCCTGACTATGCAGTGCCAGGGGCATGTAGTAGGCTGTAAGGGCAGCCATGATCATCGCTGTCTTGTCTTGGGATGGGTGCAAATCTTGGTTCTGAATATAAGTCAGCATCTTTGCTTTGTCCGAACTCAGATTTGGTTGGTAGCGCCAAACAAAATCTTTTTTTCTCTCACCCATGTGATGCGATCGCCTCCGTTCCCTGCAATCTGGCACTCATCCTCACCTTGGCTCCGTGGTATACAGATAATGCCCACACATCAGCTAGGCGGTTTCCCAAAAACTGCTCGTTCAGAGTCGGCGGAATCTCTACGCCACCGTGCCAGATAATTGGAGTTGCTGGAAACACGGTATCTAGTTCTTGGCGCAAGTAGTCAGCCGTACCACCACAGATAATCGCTTCGTCTAATTCGTTTTTGGGCGGTAGTGATTCTTTGAGCCAGTTGGTAAGGGCAATGACGTACTCTGTCCTGGAGTCACACACCGCAGAGATAATTTTCTCGATCTCGCCAGAGCGAATGTCGCTTCCACTGGAAAGGTTGTGAAAGTGCTGGGGTTTTGGATCGTCACCAGCAGCAATCATCGCTCTAATTAGCTGCTCACTCTCTAATCCTGATGTGCGCTCTATCACCAAATCAACCATTCTCGCCATGCCCAGGTTAGCTGTTTTGCCCCTGTCTAAAATGCCGCGTCGGGATATCAAAACCGAGGCGTTGCGATATCCCACCATTACCAAGGCAAGGACTTTACGCTTGATTGCCTCACCCGTATTTTTGCAGTACATCGCATAGATACCGCCGCCCTCTGGAAGACACTCGTAACCAACCAAGTTAGCGATCGCAATACCTGTCGGTGTGTCAAATTCAGCTAGAGCATCCTTTAACATCGGTTTTAGTAACGCTGAATCTTCAAATTCTCCTGGTGGTAATAGCAGTGCCAGAGATAAATAGAAGGAGTCAGGCAACTTAAATTTCTGCTTGATTACCCACACAGCCGCCAGCGTTTTATACACTGCTAATTCGTATTTTCGCGGTTTTAGCCTTGGTATGGCGCTGTAGGTACTTCGTGCCAAATATCCCACTGCCCGATAATCTTCACCTACTCCCACCCAAGCGGTATTCTCTGGATAGGCGTTGCCCAAGTTGCGGGTTTTATCTGTGAGGGAAGCATGAGGAGCCTCGATCACAGCAGGCTCCATCCAAAAAACTGTTGGCTTGCCGCCTTTAATTTGTACAATTCCCTTTGTCCCGCTTCCCCCAAAGTCGAGTGTCAGGGTAACTTCGGGATAAGCATCTTTATTTAGTCTGCCCATTTATACTCAGGTCAATTTTTTCTGTTGGCGTTGGTTCCAAGTTATCAAGCAGCAACAGCCAAGGGAATATATCAATAGTGATTTTTTGTCGTATCGC
Organism: Pelatocladus maniniholoensis HA4357-MV3; assembly: GCA_019359115.1. Classification (GTDB taxonomy): domain Bacteria; phylum Cyanobacteriota; class Cyanobacteriia; order Cyanobacteriales; family Nostocaceae; genus Pelatocladus; species Pelatocladus maniniholoensis. Next base: position 10,421 of record JAHHHW010000001.1, on the reverse strand, counting down.
TTTAGACGTATATCTTACACAAGGGATTTGGTAGGGATGTGGTAGGGTTGAAAACACTGATTGCGTTAAATTTCCCTACCTTTTCCCTGCTGTTCCTTTGCGTTGCTTGCAGGCGATGGAGTTCTTCTGGTGGCGTGTCGGTGGTGGAGCAAGCAGTGGTGGTATCCGTATTTCTTGCTTCGGAGTGTCTTGCGGATAATGGTTGCGCCCCCGGATAATTATCAAATCCTTCAGACGACCAGTAATAAAGAGTTCGCCTTCATACAAAAATCCCAAGTCGCCTGTACGCAAAAATGGTCCTTCAATAAATTATTGTTATTACTTGCTTCACTTTTATACTTATATTTTATATGTATTTATGTAACTCAGACGATTAATAAACATCAGCCTGAGTTAATTATTCTTATTCTTAAATTTCGTAAATATTTAATATATTTTTTCAACAAAATCAAAAATTTAAAAATTATTTTATTTGAAGTATGGGCAAGTTTGACGGACAGTCTTTTGACATGGATCGCTGCTTCACGCATGATCCGAAGATTATAGATAGATATACTTTTGCTCATTAGCTTATCAATTGAAGAACCGAGAAAGTTAAATGAGCCTACGTCTTACCCTTATTGAACCTTGATATATGTAAATCGAGGAGCTTGACTTTTTTTCCCACCTTGGTATTGTAATAATGATTATCGTTATACTTCTTCGGCAGTACTTCAACAAATTTTTTGGTGAATAAACCTTAAGTAGTTTGACAAGCAAACTTTAGCTGGGTTTTTAAACTCAGCAAAGTCAGATTGGTTTACTGCTTTTCCATACTGCATCAGCAGAAATTGGAGTTATTTGTGTTGAAAACGCAAGTAATACCTTTTTGTTGTTGTAGTGTGCAATGTGGTGTGGAGGAAAATTTTGAAACAAAGAAAGTTGGTTTATTTAGGAATTTTAGGAGCTATTTGTCTGCTAGGAACTCAGCCTGTAAAAGCACAGGGAGAGGAAAAGTTGACTAAAGAGGGTATTTCCAGCACAAAGATTCTGCAACTCAGTGATATTCAGATTCCCTACACCAGTGTTAAAGACTGGCTAGCACAGGATCAACAACAGAGTGAAGTCATACAAGTAACAGGGGTGCGCCTTTCTTCAACAACTAATGGTTTAGAAATCATTTTAGAAACTCCTGCTTCTGACAAGCTGCAAACTACAACCAAAAGTGAGGGGAATAACTTTATCGCAGATATTTCTAACACTCAACTGCGGCTAGCAACAGGCGACTCCTTTCGCCAAGAAAAACCAGCTACCGGAATTACAGAAGTAACGATAAGGAACCTAGATGCCAATACTATCCGAGTAACAGTCATAGGTGAAGCAAGCATACCAAAAGTTGAACTGTTTGACAGCAATGAAGGTTTGGTTTTCGGTATTATACCAGCTACATCCTCCACACCTCAACAGCAGCCACCAAAAATACCAGACACGGTTAAGCCTGAGAGTGAAACTCCACCAACACAGCAAGATAAACCTAGTAGTGAAACACCACCAGAACAACCATCTGCTCAGGACGATCAACCCATTGAACTGGTGGTAACAGGTGAACAGGAAGGTGAATACAGTGTACAAAATGCTCCCAGTTCTACAAAGATTGATGCATCTTTACGCGACATTCCCCAATCCATTCAAGTTGTTCCTCGGCAGGTATTAGAGGATAGACAAGTCACACGTTTAGACGAATTCACAGATAACTTACATCTTGCACCAATAAAATTTGATGTGTTTTAATTACTCAGTATTAAGCTAAAATCCTTGATTTAGCGATAAAAGCCAATAAAAATAAGGTAGCTTTATGGGGTATATTTTTAGTTTATCTGGGTTTATACGGATAGGTGCAAGATATGAGATAACGTTAGTGGTGTACAACGGATATTTGGCTTTGGTACTGCATCAGGCTACAATATTCGTGGTTTGTTTGCAGGGTATGAAAACCTCCGCAACGGTTTCCGGGATCAGGGAAATCAGCGTGATATTGCTAATGTTGAGCGAGTAGAAATTCTCAAAGGCCCGTCATCAGTTCTTTATGGTGGTGGTAGCTCTTTTTCCTTGAGTGGGCTAGTTAACACAGTGACGAAAAAGCCGCTTGACAGTCCCTTTTACCAAGGTCAGTTGACCATCGGGAGTTTCGATTTTTACCGTCCAACTATTGATATCACTGGGCCATTGTTAAGCGATCGCTCGGCTTTATACCGCTTAAATGTCGCTTATGAAAATAGTAACAGCTATCGTGATTTTGTCTCTAGGGAAAACTTTTTCATTGCTCCCGTTTTGACTTTGCAACTGAGTCCACGTACAACTTTCACCACTGAATTTGAATATCTCGACTATAGTTATATTTTTGACAAAGGTTTACCTTTAGATCCCGTATCTTTACAACTGCCAGTTAACAGGTTTATTGGCGAACCCAATCTCGATCCCACTACCGGAAATGTTGCTTCAATTACTGGTAATTTTGAACATCAATTTAGTGAAAATTGGAAATTTAGACAGGGGTTAAATGCAACTATTAATAATACTGAAGTTGGTAATGCTCGGATATATTCAATATCTTTACAAGATGATGGTCGTACACTAGATAGAACATCTTCTGTAGGAGCGCAGAAAACAGAAAATTACTCCTCGCAAACTGAAATTTCGGGAAAATTTAATACAGGTTCTTTACGTCACAATGTTTTATTTGGCGTAGAATTAGCTCGATTTAAATATGGCTATGATGTTTTTGAAGCTCCTTTAGCTCCTATTGATATTTTTAACCCAGTGTATGGTGCAAGACCAGGAGAATTTACTCTCAGTTTTGCTGGTGAGCAAGGTGGAGACAATATTGGCATTTATGTCCAAGATTTAATAGAAATTTTGCCTAATCTCAAAATTTTGGCAGGCGGTCGTTTTGATGTGGTTGACTCTTTCTTTAAAGACCGTCCAACTAATACAGTAGTAAATGAGCAAACAGACAGCAGATTTTCGCCACGAGTAGGAATAGTTTATCAGCCAAGTCAGTCTACATCTGTTTATTTCAATTGGACTAATGCTTTCGTTCCCCAAATCTTTAGTAGAAGCCGGACAAATGAACAATTCAAACCAGAAATTGGCGAACAGTTTGAAGTAGGAATTAAGCAAGATTTTTTTGATAGTCGGGTGTCAGCAACTTTGGCATTGTATCAAATTACTCGTCAGAATGTTTTAACACCAGATCCAGTTGATAGAAATTTCAGCATCCAAACCGGCGAACAAAGAAGCCGTGGTATTGAACTAGATATTACTGGGGAAATATTACCAGGTTGGAAGGTAATTACTAGCTATGCCTATATAGATACTGCTGTTACAGAAGACAATGAGATTCCCATCGGAAACCGACCAGCAGGTGTACCGGAACACAGCGCTAGTTTGTGGTCTACTTATGAAATTCAAAATGGTAATTTGCAAGGTTTAGGTTTTGGCTTGGGGTTAGTATATGCAGCAGAACGTGAGGTATCTTTACCCAATACATTCACAGTTCCCTCATATCTAAGAACTGACGCATCTGTTTTTTATCGTCGGAGTAATTATAGAGTTGGTCTAAATATCAAGAATCTCTTTGACGTTAAATATTACGAAGTAGATGGTTTTAGTCTTCTCCCCGCAGCACCATTGACGGTATTAGGTACATTTGCAGTGGAGTTTTAGTCATGACAAAAATTGTATTTTGTATTTGGCGATTGCAAGGCGAATTTTATGGCACTTTGAAATTGGCGAAAACTCTAAAATCTCTTGGTCATGAAGTGCTTTATTTGGGGATACCAGATTCTGAAGAAAATGCTCAAAATCATGGTTTTACTTTTCTACCTATTCTCGAAAGATGGTTCCCAAAAGGTTTTATGCGAAAAGTCGATGATAATCATCTTAAAACTAGTGGGCTTAAGCTGATCTTAGAGCAAATTAAATATATCAAGTATTTTAAGTCTATGATTAATTCTTTCCTAACAGGAGAGAACCGCGAAGTACATACTTTGCTCAAACAGACTCATCCCGATTTACTTTTGATTAGTACATCCTCCCCTTTGTTCTCAACTTTACTGGCTTTAATAGCTTATGAATGCCAAATTACAAGCATTTATTTAACGGATATGTTTACGGCGCTACCACCACTTAATTCCAATCGACAAATAAAATTTTCTCCTCAGTTCTGGATACAACAATTTAAATTAGCATTCAGTTGGTTAATTGGTATCGATATAAATATTAAAAATATTATCAAGAAAATTGCTATCAAGAGTAAAGTCCCTCTGGAATTGCTAGATTTTCAACAGGTGATTCCTTTAAAATTACCACATTTATTTTTATGCCCTGGAGAATTAGATTTTCCGGAAACTGTAAGACCAGGATGTTATTATGCAGAAGCTTCTATAGATTTAGAAAGACAACAACCTGATTTTAATTGGTCAAAAATCAAGCAAAATAAAGCTCTAATTTATTGTGCTTTAGGAACTACGGTAGGAGCTGTAGAAACTTTAACTGTAGCTAAAGCCAAACAATTTATGCAAAGCGTCATTGATGCTATCTCCAAAAAACCTAAATATCAATTAGTGGTTTCGGTGAGCGATTATCTTTGTGTTCAAGATTTTACTTTTATTCCTGATGATGTCATCATAGTTAACAAAGCACCACAATTAGCACTTCTGGAACGAGCTTGTTTAGCAATTATAGCTGGAGGAATACATACTATTAAAGAATGCATATTTTCAGGAACACCAATGATAGTATTTCCGTAAGGATTCAGGTAGAGGGGTATTGACAAAAGGGACAATTAGATAGAGTATCGCTTCCATGAACAAAAACCTGCCACCAGAACAAGACAGAGAAAGACTAAACCAGTTGCCGAAGGAAGAACTGGTAGAAATCATCATCAGGCAGGCGATCGTTATCGAACAATTACACAAAGCAATCGCAGAACTAAAACAAGAAATAGAGAAATTACTCCTCAGTAGAAACTTAGATAGCAAAACCTCATCAAAACCACCATCAAGCGACCTACTCAAAAAGCCGGAAACGCAGAAAGAAGAAAAACCAGCAGTAGAAGAAAAACCATTACGCCGCCCAGGGGGGCAGCCAGGACATACAGGAAAAACCCGAAAGGGATTTGGTCGAGTAGATAGATATGAAATATTGCGACCAGACCAATGTTCATGCTGTGGGCGCACCAAATTTATGGACTCCCCAGTGCGAGTGGAAACACAGCTGGTAGCACAGCTTGTAAGTACCTATGCAAAATTAATTAGACATTTTTTATTCTGTATCCTTGATTTGCCAAACCAAAGAGGCAAACGAGATATATAAATAATTTTGCTTAACTACTTAGAACGTCCGATTGAAATCGTCGAGTATCAAAGACAAACCTGTCAATGTCAACATTGTGGGGCAACAGAGACTGCAAACTGGCCAGTAGAGATGATACCAGGGCAAGACTTAGGAGTATCCCTGCAATCATTTTTAGTATGGATGGGAAATTACGGTCATCTGCCCTATGAAAAGCAGCAAGAAATGTTGTGGGAACTCGGACAAATCGAAATTGGAGTCGGTACACTCGTGGCTACGAATGAGCGGGTAGAAACAGCAATCACCAAGAGTGTGAACCAATTACAAGAATGGGTAAAACTTGGACAGCCAAACATTCATATCGACGAAACCCCTTGGGCAGTCAAAGGTATCAAAGAATGGTTGTGGGTGATTACCAATCCCCAATTCTGTTTATTCCATGCTGGTGATACTCGCTCCCGTGCCGAGTTAGAAGCTATCTTGGGCAGTAAATATCGTGGTGTGATCAGTAGCGATGATTTTAGTGTCTACAATGGCTACGATGTTGCGGCTCAACAAAAATGCTTGGCGCATTTGCGTCGCCACTTCAAAAAACTGATTCAACTACCAGGTCTTCACAACAAAGCCATTGGTGAGACGTTTATCAACTTAATTGATGAGGTGTTCCAAAATTATCGTCAATGGCAACAAGGAGGCGACGATGCCAGTTACAACGATTGGGCAACTCAATTCAAATCCACGCTGCGATCCACTCTTCATCAATGGTTTGAGTTAGCTGGTGGTAGTGCCAAGAAACTGCTGCGGTCTTTGCGAGATAAAGCCGAACAGTGGTGGTACTTTCTTGACCACCCGCAAGTTCCTCCTGACAATAATTTGGCAGAACGTTCTCTGCGCTTGGCTGTTACCAAGCGTAAAGTTAGTGGCGGCTCTCGGTCTATGCAACGTTTTCAAGATACTGCCAATTTGTTAACTGTAGTTCAAACTTGTCGTCGCCAAGGTCGGTCTGTGATTCATTTTTTTGAGCAAGCTCTCCAGGCTCAAGTTCATCCTTCTCAATTTGCTCCGTCTTTGATTCCACAATCTTCGACCTGAATCCTTACGTATTTCCCATTTGTGCTGATCAACCGGAAAATGCTAGAAGGATTCAATATCATGGATTAGGATTGGTGGGTGATATTCAAGATGTAACAGTCCAGAAAATAACTAATTTCATTGAAACAATAGAAAGTAATTCTTCATGGCAGCAGCAAGTAGAAGCATGGGGTAAAAAGTTTAGAAAAATCGAAAATTCTGGACTTTCTGTCAAAATCATTTCCCAAATCTTAGCTACTGCAAAATCAATTAATTAAATTGTTTGTTAAAGTTTTATTTTTTATAAAAAATTAGATATATTTTTCCAAATTAATTCAACAATTTTTATTCAAAATGTGAGAATAATTAAAGTGAATTTAAGTATTTCTAGATTGAAAATCTGCGAAATCAAGTGGTGGCACTGGTTGTCGAATCTATTACTGGTGCAGATATTGGCTGCTTGTAGCCAAGTTTCTTCACATCCACCAGCTACTAAAGTTAGCAGTGAATCCAAAGATGAGATAGTGCTGGCTTTTTCATGGGAGGATTTTGACGACAAGGGGTTCGACCCAACTATGGGTTGGAATTATTACGGCCCTCCACTTTTTCAAAGTACACTACTGCGCCGTAACGAAAATCTAGAACTGGTAAATGACCTTGCCCAAAACTACACCATTAGTAGCGATCGCAAAATCTGGAAATTCAAAATCCGTCAAGATGTCCGTTTCTCGGATGGTCAACCCCTCACAGCCGAAGATGTTGCCTATACATTCAACCAAACTAAAGAAAGTGGCGGCTTGGTAGATTTGTCTGTGTTAGACAAAGCAGTTGTCACAGGAAATTACGAAGTTGAATTACACCTCAAACAGCCTCGGATTACCTTTATAAATCAAATAGCCAGCTTGGGAATTGTACCAAAACACGCCCATAACAAAAACTACTTCCGCAATCCGATTGGTTCTGGCCCCTATCGCTTAGTGCAATGGAATCCTGGCGAACAGATTATTGCTGAAGCCAACCCTTACTACTACGGAACGCCACCAAATATTAAACGGTTGGTAATTCTTTTAACTCTCGAAGATGCAAGCTTGGCTGCTGCGAAGGCGGGTAGAGTTGATGTGGCGCGTATACCCCCATCGCTTGCTATTCAGCAGATACCTGGCATGAATTTATACGCCCACAGAAGCGATGGTCATGCAGGATTGATGCTTCCTTATATCCCTAATACAGGCAAGAAAACATCTCAAGGATACCCCATTGGCAATGACGTAACCGCAGATCCGGCAATTCGTCAAGCCATTAACTATGCTATCAATCGACAGGTTTTGGTTGATGCTATTCTTGAAGGCTATGGTTCTCCTGCCTATACTCCAGTCAGTGGTATGCCTTGGGAAGAAGCTAAAGCTAAAATCCAAGATGCCGATGCTAACAAAGCTAAACAGATTCTTGCCGTAGATGGCTGGCTGGATAAGAACGGGGACGGCATTTTAGAAAAAAAAGGATTAAAAGCCGAATTTAGCATTCTCTACCCTGCTAAAGATAGCCAGCGCCAAGGACTAGCATTAGCTGTGGCGCAAATGCTTAAACCAATTGGCATTCAAGTCAATGTAGAAGGCAGAAGTTGGAAAGAGATTGAACGCCGATTGCATAGCGATGTAGTTCTCTACGTACTAGGCACTTACGATCCACTTATCCTATACAATCTTTACCATAGTTCAGTTGCCCAAGGAAATTGGCAAAATCCTGATAGTAAAGTTGACGCAGTAATCACATGGCTGATTGATGTGTTCCTAAGTTTACCTCATATTGTGCTAATTATCCTGATTGCCTTTGCACTTGGTGGCGGGGTTCCAGGCTTGTTGATTTCCGTCAGTGTCACCCACTGGATGGGTTTGGCTCGACTTTTACGGGCTGAGGTACTGCAAATTAAAAACTCAGACTATGTACAGCTTTCCTACAAACTAGGACATTCTTCCCTGTGGATTGCTCGTCATCATCTGTTGCCTCATTTGATACCTCAGTTCATGGTGGGACTAGTATTGCTATTTCCCCATGTGATTTTACATGAAGCCGGTCTGACCTTTCTGGGGTTGGGTTTACCACCGGAAATGCCAGCAATTGGCGTGATTTTAAGTGAGGCTATGCGTTATCTGTCGGCTGGTTACTGGTGGTTGGGAGTTTTACCAGGAGTCGCTTTGCTAATGGCTGTGAAGCTGTTTGATATTTTGGGTGCTAGTTTGCGATCGCTACTTGACCCGAAAACAAGCCAAGAATAACACTACAAGGAGCGTTCAGAATGCTTTGTGTACAAAATCTGAGTGTCACCTTTACAATGTATGACCAGGGTTTAAGTCAAAAACAGACTACTGCGATCGCTGATTTGGATCTGAAGGTTAATGCTGGTGAAGTTGTGGCTGTTGTTGGTTCTAGTGGCTCTGGTAAAAGCCTTTTAGCACACGCAATTCTCGGTATTCTACCCAAAAATGCCCAGGTAACAGGTAAGATAACTTACAACAATGAGCATCTTACTTATAAGCGTCAAATCGAATTGCGGGGAAAAGAGATAGTACTAATTCCGCAATCTGTTAGTTATCTTGATCCCTTAATGAGTGTGGGTAAGCAACTAAATCGGATTGCACGTCTGAGGGGATTATCGACAAATGCATCTCAACAAATTATTGACCAAGTTTTAGCACGTTATAAACTTGCTTCCTCAGTCAAGCATCTGTTTCCGTTTCAACTTTCAGGTGGGATGGCTAGGCGAATTTTAGTAGCAATGGCTGTGATTGGGCAAGCTAATTTAGTCATTGCTGATGAACCAACTCCGGGGTTGCATCCAGAGGTGGTAGTGGAAACTCTCAATCACCTCCGGGAACTTGCCGATGAGGGTAAGGGTGTATTGTTAATTACCCATGAACTAGAAGCCGCATTACAAATAGCAGATAAAGTCGCTGTTTTTTACGCAGGTACAACTGTGGAGATAGCTGCTAAAACTGATTTTACTCATGGAGGAAAAGCATTACGTCATCCTTATACTCAAGCACTCTGGCGTTCTTTGCCGCAGAATGAATTTATTCCTGTATCGGGTACACAACCAAATCCTGATTCCCTTCCCCTTGGTTGCTTGTTTGCCGAACGATGTCCAATAGCTACTACAGATTGTTTAACTCATCGTCCACCCTTACGAGAAGTCTGCAATGGTTTAGTGAGGTGTATTCATGCTTAGAGGCGAAAATTTATCTTTCCGCTACAGGCAAAACCAACCTTGGATACTGCGGGATTTTAACATAGAAATAAATCCTGGCGAAATCGTGGGTTTGAGTGGAACTAGCGGTTTGGGAAAAACAACTCTGGGTAAAATCCTGGCTGGGTATCTCCTAACGATGGAAGGCTCTGTCATTATAGATAATCAGCCTTTACCAATGCGGGGTTATTGTCCGGTGCAAATGATTTTCCAGAATCCTGAGTTGGCTATGAATCCTCGTTGGCGGATTAGCAAAATTTTAAAAGAAGGGCAAATGCCTTCTGGGGAATTACTCCAAGCTTTAAATATCAATCAAAACTGGCTGAATCGCTGGCCTCATGAGTTAAGCGGAGGCGAACTCCAGCGCATAGCTGTTGCTCGCTCGTTAGGAAGGCTTACTCGTTACTTAATCGCTGACGAGATGACGGCAATGCTAGATGCTAATACTCAAGCTTTGATTTGGAAAGCTGTTATCGATTACGCTCGTAAAACTGAGATAGGTATTTTAGTTATCAGTCATGACTTTTGGCTGCTCAAGCGTTTATGCGATCGCATGATTAACTTGCATCAGCAAGCAAATGGCATTTAGGATCGTATTTATACTTAAAAGCACTTAAGCTCGCCCAAATCCGTGACCCCGCGTTCTAGGGCAAGCGCATCTTAATTTTAAAAAATCAAAATTATTACTTACGTAATTTCCACATGCAAAAATTTTAGTCAGAGAACTATATGAATTTTTTAACATTGAAAATAAATTAATAATTAAAACAAA